>NZ_JBEZFP010000003.1:0-155886 GCF_040649515.1 Streptodolium elevatio | reverse complement strand
GGATCCACGGCCAAGTCCCGGGACTTGGCCGTGGATCCGCCCCCGTTCGGCGTGTCGGGGGGTGTACCGCGAGTACGGCGGAGATCCTGGCGGGCGGCCGATCGGACGCAGCCCCTTGCGCAATGCTCGGTCAAACCGTGAAAATCCGGCATCTACCGGCGGGGCAACCCGTCGCCGTCGTCCCCGCCCAGCACCATGGAACCCGATGTCCACTGCCAACCCGGTCCCACCCGCCCGCCGCCCGCTCGGCCGGGGCGGCGTCGGCGCGCTGCCCGCGCAAGGCGGGCCGGGGGGCGGGACGGGCGACCCGGCCGGGGTGCCGTTGGACGATTCGGGTGCTGATGCCGCCTCCGTTCCGGAGGACCGCGCTGCCGAGGATGCGGCGCACGCCGACGCCGACGCCGCGGCTGCATCGGACGAGGCTCCCGCGGACGGGGCCCCAGGGGACGAGGCTCCCGCGGACGGGGCCCCTGAGGACGAGGCTCCTGAGCACGAGGCCCCCGAGCACGAGGCTCCCGCCGACGTTCCGGCGGAGGAGCACAAGGGCTTCGCGGTCCACCTGGACAACTTCGAGGGTCCGTTCGACCTGCTCCTCGGCCTGATCGCGAAGCACAAGCTCGACGTGACCGAAGTGTCGCTCTCGAAGGTCACCGACGAGTTCATCGCGTACATCCGGGCGCAGGGTTCGGAGTGGGACCTCGGCGTCGCCACCGAGTTCCTCGTCGTGGCGGCCACCTTGCTCGATCTGAAGGCGGCGAGGCTGCTGCCCGCCGCGGAGATCGAGGACGAGGAAGACCTCGCGCTGCTGGAGGCGCGCGACCTGCTGTTCGCGCGGCTCTTGCAGTACCGGGCGTACAAGCAGATCGCCGCGATCTTCGACGAGCGCTGGGCGGTCGAGGCGCGCAGGTACCCGCGCGACGTGCCGCTCGAGGAGCGGTACACGGGCATGCTGCCCGAACTGGTCATCAAGATGGACCTGGAGAAGTTCGCGCGGTTGGCGGCGCGGGCCATGACGCCCAAGGGCCCCAAGGTCGTCTCGATCGAGCACATCCACGTGCAGCGGGTGAGCGTACGCGAGCAGTCCGCCATCGTCGTCGAACGCCTGCGCAGGCACGGCGCGCTGACCTTCCGCGCGCTGACCGCCGACTGCCCGGACAACCTGCACGTCATCGCGCGCTTCCTGTGTCTGCTGGAGCTGTTCCGCGAGGCGGCCGTCGGGTTCGACCAGGTCGAGGCGCTCGGCGAGCTGCATGTGCGGTGGACCGGAGGCGACGAGGACGCACCGCAGGTGGGTGCGCAGTTCGACGAAGACGACGAAGACGACGAGCCGGACCGGGACCAGGGCGAGCAGGTCCAGGACGCGGACGCGGTGGAACCGGAAGCGGTCGACGTGGAGGAACCGGCATGAGTGACGAGGGGTTCTGGATCGAGCCGCCGGACGAGCCTGGCGGTACGCCCGACGCCGCCGCGACGGAGACCGCCGCTCTGCCGATGCAGCGCGAGCACGCGCACGCGGACGAGGGCCACGAGACCACGCCGGGCGACCGGACGGAGCCGGAGCCCGAGCACGGCCGCGCGCCCGAGGCGGGGCCACCGGCCGAGATCGTGTCAGGGCTGGACCCCGCACTCCTCAAGCCGCAGCTCGAAGCCGTGCTGATGGTCGTCGACAGTCCCGTCCCGGACATCGTGCTCGCCCAGGTCCTCGAACAGCCGACCGAGGCGGTGGTGACGGCGCTGCGCGAGCTGTCCGCGGAGTACACGGCCCAGAACCGCGGCTTCGACCTGCGCCAGGTGGCCGGGGGCTGGCGGTTCTACACGCGGCCGGAGCACGCCGAGGCGGTCGAGAAGTTCGTGCTCGACGGCCAGCAGTCGAAGCTCACGCAGGCCGCGCTGGAGACGCTGGCCGTGGTGGCCTACCGCCAGCCGGTCAGCCGCAGCCGCATCTCCGCGGTGCGGGGCGTCAACTGCGACGGCGTCATGCGTACGCTGCTCGCCCGCGGCCTCGTCGAGGAGTACGGCGTCGAGCCCGAGACCGGGGCGTTCCTGTACCGCACGACGGACTTCTTCATGGAGCGCATGGGCCTCGTGAGCCTGGACGAGCTGCCGGAGCTTGCGCCCTTCCTGCCCGAGGTGGAGGCCCTGGAGGCGGAGACCGAGGGCGGCTTGGAGGGCTTCCCGCTGGGCGGCTCCCCGAGCGGCTCGCGGGGAGGCGTGGAGCAGACCGGGACCACGGACGAGGCCGAGGACTCGGACGACGCAGTCGGGGCTGATTTGTCCGACGGTCGGGCTGGGAGCGACTTCGAGAGTGGGGCCGAAGGCCCGTCCGACGACGCACCTGTAGGCGCACCTGACGACCTGGCCGAGGACGTGCCTGAAGACGTGCCTGAAGACGTGTCCGGGGGCCCGTCCGCGAAGGTGCCCGGGCCGGTGGCAGCCGAGGGCGGGGAAACCGGGGATACTGGTGGCGAAGACTCCGCGGCGGCGGATGCCGAGGACAGCGCGGACAGCGCTCCCGCAGACCCCGCCCCCGCGGCCGACGACCCCACCGACACCGGGAGCGGGTCCGCGTCCGCCACACAGCCGGACGCGGCCGACGAGACCGGTCAGACGACTACGGACGATTGATGGCTGGCACAGGCAGGCAGGGCTCCGGCCGCGGCAACTTCCGCGGCGCGGGCAACAACCGCGACGAGCGGTCCGGCGCACCGCGGGGCGGCGCCGCCGGGCGCGGCGGCTCGGGACGGGGCGACGCCGGCCGAGGTGGCGGAGGCGGTACGGGCCGCGGTGACGCGGGCCGCTCCGGCGCCGGTCGCGGCGGATCCGGCGGCGGCCAGGGCTACGGCGGCGGCCAAGGCGGCAGCCAGGGCGGTGGCTACGGCGGCGGCCGCGGCGGTTCCGGTGCGGGTTCCCGCTCGGGTTCCGGCGGCTCCGGTGCGCAGGGCCCGCGCCGCGGCAGCGGCGGTGGGACGAGCCGTCCCGACCGTCGTCCGACCACCGTCCGCGAGGGTGAGCGGAACACGCGCGAGACCCAGGAAGGCGTACGCCTCCAGAAGGTCATGGCGCAGGCGGGCATCGGCAGCCGCCGGGCCTGCGAAGAGCTGATCGACATGGGCCGCGTCGAGGTCGACGGACAGGTCGTGCGCGAGCAGGGCCTGCGGGTGGACCCGACCAAGGTCGAGATCAAGGTCGACGGCCTGCGGATTCCGACCTCCAGCGGCGAGGTCTACATAGCGCTGAACAAGCCCGCGGGCGTCGTGTCGACGATGTACGACCCCGAGGGCCGTCCCACGCTCGCCGAGTACATCACGGACCACGAGCAGCGCCTGTTCCACGTCGGTCGGCTGGACACCGAGACCGAGGGCCTGATCCTGCTCACCAACCACGGCGAGCTGTCGAACCGGTTGACGCACCCGAGCTACGAGGTGACCAAGACGTACCTCGCGCAGATTCAGGGGCCGATCCCGCGCGACCTGGGCAAGCGGCTCAAGGAGGGCGTCGAGCTGGAGGACGGCCTCGCGCGCGCGG
The DNA here is from genome assembly GCF_040649515.1 of Streptodolium elevatio. GTDB lineage: Bacteria > Actinomycetota > Actinomycetes > Streptomycetales > Streptomycetaceae > Yinghuangia > Yinghuangia elevatio. The sequence goes on along the minus strand of NZ_JBEZFP010000003.1, from coordinate 152,361 downwards.
ACAGCTTCCGGATCATCGACCAGCTCGGCAAGACGTACATGGTCGAGGTCGTGCTGCACGAGGGCCGCAAGCACATCGTGCGGCGCATGCTGGCGGAGCTGGGCTTCCCGGTGGAGCGGCTGGTGCGTACGAAGTTCGGGCCGATCCAGCTGGGCGACCAGCGCCCGGGGCGTACCCGGCGGCTGTCCAACGAGGAGATCGGCCTGCTGTTCCGCGAGGTAGGGCTGTAAGGCCATGGCCCGATAGGCCGAATGGGTGATTGGGCGGTGACTCCCTGACATGGTGGACCGACGCGATGAGACTGAGCGCGCCGAGGACGACCGGATGGAGGGGGTCATGAGCGTTGGCCAGGGTCACGACGTTGTCGGGCATGAGGGCCCGTGGACGGTGGAGCAGGTTCTCGCGCTGCCGGAGGACAAGCATCAGCGCATCGAACTGGTGGACGGTGCGCTGACTGTGTCTCCGAGTCCTGGAATCCCCCATCAGCGAGCTGTCTACAAGCTTCGCAACCTGCTCGATCGCGCTGCCGAGGACGCGGGTGCCGACGTTGAGGTGTTCTCGGACGTCAACATCTTGTTGCCCTGCGGCCTGCTCATTCCGGACGTGGTCGTCTTGGATGCGGAGGCCGCGGCACAGGCTGAGCTGACCGTCGATGCCGATGCCATCCTGCTGGTGGTCGAAGTGATCTCGCCGTTCAACCGGCGTTCGGATCTCGTGCTCAAGCCCAAGCTCTATGCGGAAGCCGCCATCCCGTCGTATTGGCGTGTGGACTTGCAGCCCACCGCTTGCGTCACGATCGACGAGTTTGAGAAGGGCCGCTATATGACCAGGAGGGTGATCCAGAAGGGCGAGTTGGTGCGGGTCGAGCGCCCGTTCCCGGTCGACCTGGACCCCGCCATGCTGGTCCTCCCTTGATCTGCGCGGCTGTGTGAGGCCGCAAGCGAAGCAAGGTGTCGGAGGCGCCGCGGCGCGGATGCGCGGCGGCGTCTTTCTACGATATGGGTATGAATTCGGCTGGTTTGGGCGGTATTCGCCAGAGGCTTGGCTCGTGGGACCGGCGTACGTCGGCGCGGGGGTGGCACGGGCTCACGGCGCTCGTCGGAGTGGCCGGGCTCGTCATCCAGTTCGTGGTGAGCGCGCGCGGGGGACCGGAGTTCACCTCGGACAACGCCGGGGTGCGGATCCTGCGCTATCTGAGCTACTTCACCATTCAGAGCAACATCCTGGTCACTGTGACCGCCGCCCAACTCGCCCTGCGCCCCGACCGCGACGGACCGCTGTGGCGGATGCTGCGGCTCACCGCCCTGGTCTGCATCACCACCACCGGCATCGTGTACGCGACCGTCCTCGCGGGCCTGCTGGACCTCCATGGCGCCGGGCTGGTCGCCGACTACCTGCTGCACTACGCGATGCCGGTACTCGCGCTGCTCGGCTGGCTCCTGTTCGGCCCCCGCCCCCGCATCGGCCGGGCGACTCCCGTGCAGATCCTGGCCCTTCCGCTCCTTTGGGCGATCTACACCCTCGTCCATGGCGCGATCACCGACTGGTACCCCTACCCGTTCACCGACGTGGTGGACCACGGATATGCCGTCGTCGTCCGCAACATCGTGCTCGTCGGCGTACTGGTCGTCGCCCTCGGATTCGCCTTCCGCTACGGCGACCGCACACTGCGCCCCGCCCCCAACCCGCGACACGCCGAAGGCCACCCCCGGGATTTCCGCACCCGCGAGGAGGGCGTCTCGCCGGGGCCGGGCGCGCACTCGGCCGCGGAGTCCGCGTCGAAGTCGGCTTCGAACCGGGGTTCGAGCGGGGCGTCGAAGGGTTTGCCGGGCGAAGCGGAGCGCTGATGTCGGGGGGTCGGTTCGTGCGGGGAGGGGCTTGCGTGGCTGCGGCACCGGGCGGGGGCTGCTAGAACGTTGCCCAGGGCGTTGCCCCGCGACGAGGCGCGGCAGGCCGACCGGGGTGTGGGGGTGGCGTGGGGGCGAAGACGGGCGGTGCGGTCCTCGACAGGATCGTCTACCGCTGGCAGGAGAGGGACTTGCTGGGCGCCCGCGGGCTGGGGCCGGTCGCCACGTCGCTGGCGCCGGACCGGTTGCCCGGGTGGGCGCGGGAGTTGCAGGCGTACGTCGGTATGAAGGTCGACGTCGAGACGGGCCCGTACACGAGTGTCTGTTGGGCACGTACGACCGCCGGCCCGGCGCTTGTGCACCGGGAGTTCGCGCTGCACGGACACGAGGCCATCCCCGGCAATGTGGCGCATGTCGTCGTGGATCCCGGACGTGTGCTCGGGCCGCATGTGGTGCTGGCGCTGGGGGTGTTCGACTGGGCAGCGGGCGGTCCGCCGCTGGACGACATGCCGCAGGGGTACCACCTGGAGGGCATCGCCTCCGAGGGGCTTGTGGCGCTCGCCCACGAGCGGGCCGCCGGGCTGCGGGCCGCCGCGCGGGGTCGGCGGGACGCGCTCGAACGCGTTGCCGAGACGTTGTTCGCCCGTCCGCGCGCGGCGTTGTCGCTGCTGCAACGTGACGCTGGACCCGATCCGGCGCCGCTGCTGTGGGGCGTGTTCGATCTGGTGAGCCATCTCGTGCGGGGGAGTTGGAGCTTCTCGACGTACGAGTCGAGCGACGACGCGAGCCGTCCCCGCTTCGTCGTCGTGCCGGACTGGCCCGGCGCGGACTTTCCCGGGCGCCTGCGGCTGGACGTCACGGCGCCCCCGGGCACCGGGTTGTACGCGGAAGCGGCGCGCAGGCTCGTGGAGTGCTACGCGGAGCGTCCGTGGGAGCAGACCCGGGCGCTGCTGCGCCAGTTGCGGCCGGTGGCCGAACTGGAGCCCGAGCCCAAGGCGATCGCGATCCTGGACGCCATCGACACGCTGTTCCCGTCAAGGGTGTCCCTGGTGAAGGCACGCGGTCCGGCGCGGCCGGCGGTCGAGGCACGGCAGGCCGCACCGCCGAGGGGCTGGGACACCATCGCGCGGGCGGCGGGCCCCGGCGCCGAGGCGGCTTCCGCGGCGGCTGTGTTCGGGCACGGTCTCGCCGATTACCTTGGCGTCCCCGCGGAGTTGGACGTGACGGGGACGTATCCGGGCGAGTACCTGCCGGAGGGACCGCACAGCGGGCGCCACGCGAGACCGAACACGGATGTGGACGCGGCCTCGGGCATGCCCCCGCAGCGGTCCCACGACTCCTGGTCCGGCGGGCGCGGCGGCGGGCCCCGCGCCCGGTCGGCGCGTGCGGGTGATGTCGACGATCCGTACGCCGATGTCCCCGTCGCGGCGGATCCCGGCCCTCTGGAGGAGGACTTGCCGGAGGTGCCGGGCGTGCCGGACGTGCCTGAGGTGCCTGTGGCTGCGCGGCCTGCGCAGCACGCCGCGCCGCCCGCCCCGTCGGCTGCCGCGCGGCCCGAGCGAACGCCGGTGCTGCCGCCGCACATAGAGCGTCCCTCCGGCCCGGCACCCACGCAGCCCGAGACCCGCTACCTGCCCGTGGCACTGCCGGTGCCCGAGCGCCCGGAACGTCCCGAGCAGCCGCGGGGCCCCGGGCGTCCGGTCGGGGGCCCGGGGGCCGGACGCGTGGCGGCGTACCCGCCCGGCCCGCCGCCCGGGGTCGCGCCGGGAAGCGCGCCGCCCGAGGCCACGCCTCCCGGCCCACCGCTCGGTTCCGCCGCCGCGGCCGCCCGGGCCGCCGCCGCACTGTCCGCGGTCCCGGCGGGTCCGACGGCTGCGCCCGCGCCTCCGGTCGTCGCCCCCGCCCCACCGTCCGAGCGCACCGCGCGCGGCTGGGACCTCGCCGGCTGGGCCGAGGACGGCGTCGCCGAATGGGCGCTCCAGCCGCTGCTGGACGCGTCGCGGTGGCTCGACGGCGGCGGCGCCACCGGCGACCGCGAGTTCCGCGAACTGGTCGGGCGGGCCGGGCTCGTACCGGTCGCGGTCGGCCTGGAACGCGCCGACGAGGCGCTGTTGCCCGCACTCGTCGAGCGGCTCGCCGAACTGGTCGTGCCGTCCCCGCGGTTGCCGTCGGCACGCGAGCAGGCGGCCCTCGAACGTGTGCTCGCGGGCCTCGACGGTCCGATGCGGGCACTCGACCGCTGCGGAGTGCCACGCCATCAGATAGCGTCAATCATCGGACAGTTCGCGGCATATGTCCTCGACGGCTGCCAGACTGACAGCACCGCGGACAATCTTGCTGTGGTCGTCCGCAACCTCGACACCGTCCCCGGCACCTATCGTCCCTATCAGCAGGAACTCATCGGGGCCGCCGTCGCGCACGGCCTCGGTGCGCGCTTCTTCGAGGAGATCGGCCGGCTGTGGGCAGCCAGCCGGTCCCTCCTCCCCGACCCGGCGGACCCCTTGGAGGGGTAGTCATGGAGGGCTCCACCCAACCGACGACAAGTCGCCAGCCACTGCACCAGATCGTGTACCGGTGGCAGCGCCAGGACCTGTTCGGACGCAAGGGCCTCGGCCCGGCGGCCACTTCGCTGCCGGTCGCCGATCTCGCGCGGCTCGTGCCCGATCTGTCGGAGGCGGTGGCCGCCGAGTTCGGCGGCGACGGCGCACCGCAGAACAGTACGTCGCTGATCCACGTCGACTCGTTCGCGGCCGTTGTGCACCGCGTCGCCTCGGAGTTCGAACAGGGGCGGCTCGGCAACCACGCACACGTGCTGCTCGGCACCCGGGCCGCGCTGACCCCGCACGCGGTCCTGGCGCTGGACGGCTGGTCCTGGCGCACCGGGCAGCCGCAACTGGCCGAGATACCCGTCGGGCGGCGGCTGGCCCGCGTACCCGACACCGTGCTGGACGACGCGCTGGCCGAACGGGCGTTCGCGCTCCGCGACGCGGCGCGGACCCGGGCGGAGGAGCTGACCGTGGTGCTCGCCGCCGTGCTCCGCCGCCCGACGATGGGCTTCTCGGTCCGGCTCGCCGACGTCGGCGATCCGGTCGCGCTGCTGTGGGGGCTGTTCGACCTCATCACCGTGCCGCTGCCGGGGCCGCTCACGTTCTCGACGTACGAGACGACGGACGGCACCACCAGGCCCCGCTTCGTCGTGGTGCCGCGCTGGCCCTCGCAGTCGTGGAGCGGGCGCCACCGCATCGACCCGGACTCGGAGGCACGCACCGACGTGTTCCGCGAGGCGGCCGAACTCATGGTGCGGCGCTACGTCGAGGACGACTGGGACACGATGTACCCGCTGCTGCGCGGGCTCCAGGGACTGCGGCGGCACCAGCCGTACGACCGGGCCGTGGAGATCCGTGACCGCTTCGCGGCCGGCACGGACCTCGGCGCGGGCGGGGGCACGCCGCTCCGGCTGTCCAACGAGGAGGTCGTCCCGGGCGAGTCGACGCAGGCGCTGTCGAGAGCGGCCGCCTGGCAGGAGGCGCGGCTCGCGGAGGAGGCCGCGGCAGCCGAGGCCGGTCACGACGCGGACACCGGAGGCACCGGTCCCACGGCCGAGGCGGGACGGGAGGCATGGTCCGACGTGGGGTCAGGCCCCCGAGCGGACAACGGAACCCATGCCGCATCGACAACGACAGCGGCACCGCCGACGGCGGCGGACCCGGGAACGGCAGGCGCGGCCGAGGTACGCGTCGCCGAGCCCTCCGTCCGGCCGGTGCGCGACGTGCCGCCCGACGAGCCCGACGCGACGCTGGACCAACTGCTCGGCGGCGACCCTCCGGAGACCGCACGTTCGGCGGCGCCCGCCCGCTCGGACACGTCGGCGGTGATGTTCACCGAGCCGGCCGGTTCGGAGGTCGCCGCCGCCGAAGCCGCACCCCGCATCACCGGGGCGCCGCTGCCCCGGCGTACCCCGAACGCGGGCCACCCGGCGATCCCCACGACCAGGGACGGGCGGCAGACCGCGTCCTTGGTGCCGCCGCCGCACCCGGGCGACGCGGCGGTCCCGCCCGACGGGTCCACACCCGACGACGACCGGCGCGACGACGTCCGCCCCGAGGACATCCGGGCCGAGGAGGTCCCGCAGGCCGAGGCACCGCCCGGGGACACCGCCTCGGCGGCCTCGCCCGCGGCTCGGTCCGTGCTGCCCCGGCGCCCGCTGCGCGGCGTACGGTCCGCGCGGCCGAAGCGCCCCGGTGCCGCGCCGGAGCCGGACGTACCCGCGGAGCGGGCCGAGGCGCACCCGGCCGCCGGACGGGCCGAGGCCTACCCCGACCGTGACGCCGCGCCTGGTCTCGGCGGTCCGGAACCGGCCCCCGGCCAGGCGATCCACCAAGCGCCCGCAGCGGCACCCGAACCGGCGCCAGACGACCATGTGCCGGTTCAGGCGCCCGACCAGGGGCGCAAGCGAGCGGCGGAAGCGGACCGCGATCCCCATCTCCATCCCGATCCCGATCTCGAACCCGGTTTGGCCCCCGAGGTCGGTGCCGATCACGGTCTCGATCCCGTCCTGGCGGAACCCGAGGCGTTCCCGCTACGCCCGCCCGCGGCCGTTCCGCTGCGCCCCGAGGACCCGCCGCCCAGCGCGGGCAACGCCGAGCGCGAGCGCTGGAAGCGGCGTGGCGTCTACGACGAGGACATCGACGCCCTGGAGTTCGCCGCCGACCAGGTGGCCGACGGCGGCGCGGACCGCGCGGTCGCGTTCGTCGAGGACGTCGTCGCCCTGGCCGTCGCGCTGGAGCTCGCCGACCTGCGCCTGCTGCCGTACGTCGCCGAGCACTTCCCGCGCCGCCTGGACGACGCGCCCAAGTGGACGCAGCGCGAGCGCCAGGCGGTACGCGACGTGCTGCTGCACCCGGCGCGGTACGGCGACCGCCTTGTGGAGGCGGGTGTCGAGGCGAAGGTCGTGCGGCGCATGTTCGAACGGCTGGTCCGGGTGGTCCTCACGCTGGAGAAGGACCCGGCCAGGCCGCTGCGGGCGCTGGCCCTCGACCTGATGAGCGACCGCCGCCGCCTCGCGCCCTACCCGGTGCTGGACGACGTGCTGCGGCGTTCGTCGTGGGAGCCCGCGTACTACCAGGAGCTGGGCCGCCGCTGGGCCGAGCTCAACCCGCCCGCGGAGCCGGAGCCGCCGACGGAGTAGCGACGCGAGGGCACCGGCAAGGCCGGCACGGCCCCGGTTCGTGCCTGAGCACCTGGCGAGGGTCCGGTGAGCACCTGGTGAGTGCCCGGTGAGTGCGGCCTGACGGCCGGGTGATCGCAGAGTGGGCACGGCGAGAGGGCACCGACGGACACGGATAACCTTGGGGGCAGCCCTGCCGTTTCCGCAGGGCACCCCCACCAGCAACGGAGCGTCCCTGATGCGTACCGCCGCCGTGGTCGGCACCGGCCTTATCGGGACCTCCGTGGCACTTGCGCTCACCGCGCGCGGGATCACCGTCTACCTGCACGACGCGGACTCTACCGCGGTGCGTACCGCCGCCGCGCTCGGTGCGGGGCTCGACGAGGCGCCGCCCGCCGAGGTGGACCTGGCCGTGCTCGCGGTCCCGCCCGGGCGGATCGCGGCCGCGCTCAAGGACTGCCAGGACCAGGGCCTCGCGCACAGCTACACCGACGTGGGGAGCGTCAAGGAGCAGCCGCTGCTCGACATCGAGGCCCTCCGCTGCGACGTGTCCCGCTACATCGGCGGGCATCCGCTGGCCGGGCGCGAGCGCTCCGGGCCGTTCGCGGCGCGCGCGGACCTGTTCGACGGGCGCCCGTGGGTGCTGACGCCGTCGAAGGAGACCGACACCGAGACGCTGAACCGCGCCCTGGAGATGGTCGCGCTGTGCCGGGCCGTTCCGGTGGTCATGGAGCCACGGGCGCACGACCATGCGGTGGCCCTCGTGTCGCATGCGCCGCACCTGGTGTCCGCGCTGATGGCGGCCCGCTTCGAGGACGCGGCCGACACCGCGACGCGGCTCGCGGGGCAGGGCGTACGCGACGTCACCCGCATCGCCGGATCCGACCCGCGCCTGTGGATCGAGATCCTCGGCGCGAACGCCACCGCGGTCGCCGACGTGTTGGCCGGGTTCGCGGACGACCTCAACGAGACCGTCACCGCCCTGCGCGAACTCGCCGCCGAGGACGACGCCAAACGCCGCAGCGGCGAGGAAGGCATTGGCGGCATTCTGCGCCGCGGCAACGTCGGGCACGCGCGCATTCCGGGCAAGCACGGCGCGCCCGCCGCGCGGTACGAGTCCGTCCCCGTCGTGGTCGGGGACCAACCCGGTGAGCTGGCACGGCTGTTCGGGGACGTCGGGATCGCCGGCGTCAACATCGAGGACATGTCCATCGACCACTCGCCCGGTCGTCCGGCCGGTCTCGTCGAACTCATGGTGGATCCGGCGGCGGCCGAGGGACTGGTGGTGGAACTGCGCCGCAAGGGGTGGAACGTACAGAGGTAGTCGCCGTACGGTCGCGCGAGGGGCGGGTTGCGTCCCGACCGGGCATCGCCACCCCCGCGCCACCCCAGGGGAGTTGTCCTCCCGTCCGGGCCATCTGGCAGTCTGGAAGCGTGACGCTGTCCACCACAGACTCGCTCGCGGTGTACCTCGCCTCGCTTTCCGCATCGGACCTCGCGCGCATCGTCACCATGACCCCGACTGTGCCCGAAGAGCCCAGGCCCACGACGCTGCGCCATGTGGCGGTTTGCCTCGCGGATCCGGAAACGGCGTTGCTGGGCTGCTCGTTCCTCAGCCGGGGCGAACTCCAACTGCTCGAAGTGCTCTGGGCGGTCGCCGAGGAGCGGCCGCCGGGGGGCGCCGCGCGCCTGGGCCGGGAGGCCGGGCCGCGGCTCGACGACGACCCGGTCGTGGTCGTGGACCCCGAGGCGCTGCTCGGGCTGGTGTGCGGGCCCGACCGCCGCGAGGTGCGCGATCTCGGGCCCACACTCGACGCCCTCACCGGCCGCGTGCTGGCGTGGCCGGAAGACGGGCGGATACGCCTGCACCCGGGCGCCGCCTCGGTGTTCCCGCTGCCGCTGGGCCTCGGCGCGCCCGCGTACGGCCTGCTGCTCGGGCAGCGGCCCGAGGATCTCCACGCGATCGTCCGGGAGTTGGGCGGCCTGCCCGCGGGCCGCAAGGACGACAACGCGGTGCTCGCGGCGCGCCTGCTCGGCGACCCCGAGGTGGTACGCCGCATCGCCGCCCGCCTCGACCCCTCCGCGCGGGCCGCCCTCGACGAGCTCACCGAGGTGGGCATACGCCGTGACCCGGCCGCCGCGTGGGGCTACTACGGGCCGCGTACCAACGGAGGGCGGAGCGACGGGTTCGCCCGGCTTCGCCGCCGCGGCCTGCTGCTGCCGACCGGCGACGGCTGGGAGATGATGCCGCGCGAGGTGGCACTCGCGCTGCGCGGGGACGACTACCGGGTGCCGTTCGAGTCGCGCCCGCCGCAGGTGGCGACCGTGGCGGCGGATCGGGCGGCGGTGCTGCGGACCTCGGCGGCGTCCGCGTCCGCGGCCCTCGACGTCGCCGCGCGGCTGCTGCACGCCTGCGCGGTCGCGCCGCCGGGGCTGCTCAAGAGCGGCGGTGTCGGCGTACGCGAGATGCGTCGCCTGGCGCGCGAACTCGTGTGCGACGAGGGCACCGTGCGCTTGTGGCTGCATGTCGCGGAGTCGGCCGGGCTGCTGGTCGCGGATGCGGAGCGGGGGCGGGTGCTGCCGACGGCGGCGTACGACGCGTGGCTCGACGGCGAGCCCGCGGCGCGCCTGCTGGTGCTCGTCCGGGGCTGGGTCACGATGCCCGACGTACCGACGCTCGACGTGGTCGACGCCGCGTCCCGCCCGGGCACCCGGCCTCCGGCACCGCTGTCCGGCACGTCGGCGCGCGGTGGGCTGGCCCTGGTGGCGCGTGGCACGCTTCTGCGCACGCTGGGGGCGCTGGGCCCGGACCGGGCCGTGGCCGATCCGGCATCGCTGGCCCGCTGCGTGGCGTGGGTGTGCCCGACGCCGTTCCGGCAGGGCATCGACGAGATGGTGGCGGGGTTCGAGCCGGCGGAAGGGGCCGCGTACGCGCCGGGACACGGCCACGGCCAGGCGGCGGACGCGTACGCCGCCGGGTCGGTGGTCGACGCGGCGGGCGAGTCCGCGGTCGAGACGGCCTTGGACACCGTCTTCGACTCGGCACTCGACCCCGAGACCGACGCCGGGACCGACGCCGGGACCGAGGTCGACGCCGAGGCCGACACCGAAATCGGGGTCGGGGGCGACCTCGGCGACGCGAACTGCCTTGTGGCGACCGATCCGGGGCCCGTACGACCGGCCGAGTTCCCGTTGGTCGCACCCTGCGGGTGTGCGGACTGCCGGGACGTGGCGGACGAGATCGAGTCGGCGTACCGCGGACGCTTCGACGCGGTCGCATTCACCGTCACCGCACTTCATGAAGCCGCGGCGCTCGGCCTCGTGGCGCACGGCGCGCTCACCGCCCTCGGCGGCGGACTGGCGGTCCAGCACAGCGCCGCCGCACTCCTGGCGGTGGCCGAGGAGTTGGTGCCGCCCGCGACCCGTCGCGCGCGGTTCCGCCCCGACCTGACCGCCGCGGTCGTGGGCACGCCCGCCGTGGAGCTGGTACGCCTGCTGAGCGGCTGCGCGGACCCCGAAGGGCCGGGCCGTGTCTGGCGGTTCTCCGAGGCGTCGGTCCGCCGCCACCTGGACGCGGGGGGCACCGCCGCGGGCCTGCTCGCCGACCTGGCCGAAGTCGCGATAGGCGAACTTCCCAAAGAAGTCGCGGACTTGATCCACGAGGTCGGACGCCGGTACGGCCGGGTCCGAGTCGCCTCGGCGGCCAGCGTCGTCTACTCCGACGACGAGGCGCTGGTCACCGAACTCCTGCACCACCGCGGCCTGTCCGAGCTACGCCTGCGGCGGATCGCGCCGACCGTCCTGCTCTGCGCGGAGCCGCTGGACGAGGCGGTCTACCACTTGCGTCGAGCGGGGTACGCGCCCGCCGCCGAGACCGAGACCGGCAGCGCGCTCGTCGAACGCCCCGCCGAGTTCCGGGCGGAGAGCCCCGACAACGCCGATCCGGGCCGTACCGGAGGCCGCACCGTGGCGCTGCCCATGTCCGAGGACACGTCGGAGGCCTGGCGCTCCTGGGCCGCGGACCTGCTCGAAAGCGCGCTGCGCCCGCCCCCGCCGCTCACCGCGAAGGCGGCCCGACTGCACGAGGCGGCACCGCTGCTCGGCCCGGAGGACTGCCTCGTGCTGGCGCAGGCACTGGACCGGGGGAGCGCGGTACGGGTGGCCGCGACGGCGTACAACGGCGAGCCGATGACCAGCACGGTCGCGCACCTGGCGATGGCCGGCGACAGCCTCTACATGCGGCCGCCCAACGGCCGCCCGGCCCTGCTCCCGTTCCGCCTGGAAACCCTGTGGCTGGTCCTGCCCGCGGACGACTGATGCCGCGGTGACAAGCGGTCCCGCGGTGACGACCCATGCCGCGGTGCTGATGTCGCGTTGATGCCGCGGTACCGATGCTGCGGGGACGTCGGGTCGTGCTGTCAGGCGGGGCGGATGTTCTGGTTCAGGTGGAAGACGTTGCCGGGGTCGTACTCGGCCTTGATCTCGGCCAGCCTGCGGTAGTTGTCGGGGCCGAAGCCGTCCACCACGCGGGTGTGGCCTTCGTCGCCGATGAAGTTGAGGTAGACGGATCCGGTTGCCCACGGCCGCATGTCGGCGCATACGTCGTGCGCCCACTGCACACCGCGCGTGTCGTCGGCCGGGTCCTCCCACATGCCGAACGGGTGGACGGCGTAAGGAGCTTCGCGCCACGGCAACGGGAACCGCCCGTTGTCCTGGGCCAGTGCGCCGCCCTGCGGGAAGAACACGTGCAGCGACGCCGACGGGATGATCATCTCCGGCGACCGCGCACAGAAGATGTCGACGGCTTCGTCCGGGAAGGACGTCAGATACTCGGCCGACCAGTAGTTCCGCATTCCGGGCGGGTCGTCGAGCATGCACTGGAAGGCGGGGTACGGGACTTCGGCGATCATCGCGCCTTCCGGCGCGAGGCCGAGGAAGGGGCCGGCGACGTCGCGGCACTCGGCTTCGGGGCCGGTGTAGGTCACCAGCGCCGCGGCCACGAGCCGCCCCACCAGGTGCTCCGGTACGAACTCCTCGGGCGGACCGACCAGGTAGAGGAAGCCTCCGCCGACGGCGTCCGGTGCGGTGTCGCAGAAGTCGCGGTAGGTGCGCAGCACGTCGGGTCCGTACGCGGCGGGCCACATGAGCAACGCGACGCTGAAGGCGGGCAGTTCGTGCAGACGGAAGGTGAAGGAGGTGGCGACGCCGAAGTTGCCGCCGCCGCCGTGCAGGGCCCAGAACAGGTCCGGGTGCGAATCGGCGCTCGCCCGCAGGGCGGTGCCGTCGGCGGTGACCATGTCGACGGCGAGCAAGTTGTCGCACGCGAGCCCGAACCGGCGCTCCAGCCAACCGGATCCGCCGCCGAGAGTGAAGCCGCCGATACCGGTGGTGGACGCCCGCCCGCCGGTCGTCGCCAGGCCGTACGGCGCGGTGGCGTTGTCCATGTCCCCGATCGTCGCGCCGCCGCCCACACGGACGGTGCGCGCGTCGGCGTTGACGGTGACGTCGTTCATGCGGCGAAGGTCGATGGTGAGTCCGCCGTCGGTGAGCGCCTTGCCGCTGACGCCGTGCCCGCCGCAGCGTACGGAGACCTCCAACTCGGCGTCGCGGGCCGCTTCGAGGGCGAGGGCGACGTCGTCGGGACTCGTGCACTGCGCGATGGCGCCGGGATGCCGGTCGATGGCGCCGTTGAAGACGACGCGGGCCTCGTCGTACCCGGGGGAGCCGGGGAGCAGGACGTCGCCGCCGAATGTGCCGCGCAGGCTGCTGCCGAGTTTTGCGGCGTCTGGGCCGAGGGTGGTCATGGTGTGCCCGCTTTCGCGTGGTCTCCCCGAGCCTCTGGAGTCCCTGGCGCGCCGAGGGCAGGACGTCCTGGCAGGACGGGCAGGCCACAACGGCCAAGCCGGAAGGGCCGCACGAACGCGCCGCTCTCTCCACCGTAGACCGAGACACCCGGAGGCAATACCCGAATTGCCTCTTTGATCACGAATGCCTGCCTAGTGGGCGTCACTACCCGTCATCCGGTGGGCCAAGGCGCGAGCAGGAGTGCGGATGCCGCGTACGTTGCCAGCACCATCCAGACGAAGGTCGCCATCCAGAACGCGGCCGGCAGGCCGGTCTCCGCGACGAGGTTGTCGACGTCGTCCGTTTTGTGCCGGCCGAGCCTGCGCCGCCTGAGCATTTCGAACACCGAGCGGACGGCCCCGGCCGCCAGGAACCAGGCCATCAGGTGCGCGACACCCGTCTGCGCGCGCGGATCGGCCAGCGCCATGACCGCGACGAGCCCGGCCACGAAGAAGATGGTCACGAAGACGCCGTAGACGGTCCGGATCTTGACGAGCATCAGCAGAGCCAGACACGCGACGACGCACAGTGTGAGGGACGCCCGCCCTCGGCCGATGAGCACGGCCGCGCCCAGCGCGACCAGGCCGGGGGCCGGGTAGCCGGCCAGGGACCCGAGCACCGCCTTGGCTCCCTTGCGCTCGCCGAGCGAATGCACCGCGCCCGAGGTGTTGGCGTTGAGGAGGATCTTGGTGACCCTGCGGCGGGAGAGCACCGCCACCAGAGCGTGCCCGCCCTCGTGCAGCATCGTGACGTAGATGCGCAGCAGGCCCCAGGACTCCCGCTTCACGACCCCGAGCGTGGCCGCACACGCGACCAGGACGACCACTTCCCGGGGCGGCGCCGGCTGTGTGCCCAGCACCACGTCCAACAGCTCACGCGGTGAACGCGCCTCCACACCGAACCCCGTCCCCCGTGCTGTCACGAAGGCCGATGATCGCAAGCGCGGCCCACACGGCGGTCGGCACCGCGCGAATCGGCCGGTGGCCCGCGTCCCGGGGCAAAACCACCGCGTCAGCGGGCTATGCGCTGCGCGGAGGCGGATGTCAGGCGGTCTCGGTGGAAGTACGGCCGTAGATGGAGCGGGCCACGACCGCGCTGAGTGCGTCGAGCAGGTCGTCGGGCACCGGGTCGGTGCCGGACGGGCCGATGGCTTCGGTGAGGGCGTGCGTCAGCAGTTGCACGAGCAGTCCGGCGAGCGTCGCGGCCGGGGGCCCGTCGGGGGCGAGGCCGCTCTCCCGGTCGCGCTCGATGCGGGCGGTGGCGTTGGCGGTCAGGCGGCCGAGCATGCGGTCCCGGCACTCCAGCAGAGCGCCGGTCGCGTCGTCCCGCAGGACCACCTTCAGCAGCGGGCCGTGCCGCTCCCACAGCGAGACCAGGCCCGCGAGCGAGTCCCGCAGCTCCTTGCGGCTGCCGCCGGGGCTGGTCAGCCAGCTGTCGGCCACCGCCAGGATCGCGTCGCCCACGGGGGCGAGCAGCGCTTCGAAGACGGCCTGCTTGCCGGCGAAGTAGAAGTAGAAGGTGGGCCGGGAGATCCCGGCCCCGGCGACGAGGTCGTCGATGGTGATCCGGGCCGGCGGCTTGTCCGCCAGCAGCGCGCTCGCGGTACGCAGGATCGCCTCCTCGCGCAGGTCGCCCTTGCTCGGGCCGCGCCTGCGGCTGCTCCTGCGGTCGCCCGACCCGCGCTCGTCCATGCCGCCATTATCCGGCCTGCCCCCGGTCGACCGGACCCGGCGCCACGAGCCGACCTACCGGTCGCGGAGCGACGCCAGAAGCTCCGTCCAGGCGGTCGCCGAGACGCTGAGGTGGCCCCGCCCAACGTCCTTGCTGTCGCGCACGCCGAAGGACGCAGCCAAGGCGGCTACCTCCACGCAATTGCCGACATCGTTGTTGCCGCTGTAACTGGACTTGCGCCAAGCGGCGTCCTCATTGCTCACAGCATCTCCAAGAGGTCACTGAGAACTTGTACCGAGTGACGTGGAGAGTGCGCCTCGGCGCGCATCAGATCGTAGCGGCACTCCACGTCCAAGACGGCTTGGTCGTCAGTGACGAGGCGTCCCGATCCCATGCCTTCGCAGTACGCAACCTCTCCGCGTCCTGGGATCGAGATCAGCACGATAGGGCCGTTCATGCAAGCGTGAAGACCGCAACTGATCGGCACAACTTCGATTGTGACGTTGGGCAATTCGGCCATCGCGAGCAGGTGCTCCACCTGCTCTGCGGCGATCTCGCTCGGTAGTTGGCAGAGGCGACTCAACGCGCCTTCTTCCAGGACCGTCCAAGTGCTCGGCGGGTTAAGTTTCGCCAGAGTTGCCCGGCGAGCCAGGCGCGCCGTGACCTGCGCGTCGATCTCGTGCGGCAACTTGCCTACCTGACGAAACAGTTCGCGGATGTATCCCTCGGTTTGGAAGACGCCTGGGATGGTCTGCGGCTCGAAAATTCGCATGCGCGCAGCCCGTTCCTCCGCGTGGATGTATCCCTCCCACCACAGCGGTTTGCCCGCCGACGCCCGGCGGGCGGCCAGGTAGATACTGACCAGTGATCCGTCCGCGGCCAGGGCCCGGTCGTCTCGGAGGAGTGCGCCTCCGAGGCGAGCCGGCTTTGCGACCAGCCTTTCGCCTTGCGGCGTTTCCGCACTTCAGCGGCGAGCAGATGCCACAGGGACGCGTCCGGGTCGATCTCCTTTTCGTGGTCCTGCGGCCGATGCCCGCGGTGTGGCCGGACTGCGACTGCGCCGAGTGCCGGGTGCGGGCCTGACCGTTCGGTCCTCCCGGCCGTGACGAACGACCCGAATCGGCCTGCCGGATGCGGGCTCGTCATGTTCCCCCGTCCTCGGGGACCGAGAAGGCGCCCGCCTTGGCTGCCAATACCGCTGCTGCTGCCGCCCGTTCCGGGAGGTCCGGGTCCGGAACGGCGCGCAGGAGCACCAGTTGGTGGTAGACGGGCGCAGTTGCGGCGATCAGCAGGTTTCGGGCGTCCGTACGCTGTGCGGTGGGGAGTTCGCCGCGCCGGACGGCGCGTTCGACCAGGACCTCGCACTGGGCGTAGCGGTCGTCCCACAGTTGCGTCTGCGCCCGCGCGGCTTGTTCGGAGTGGAACGAGGCGGCCATCAGGGCGACGGCGAACGAGGGCTGTTCGGTCAGGGACGCCTGGATCTCCCGGTTGAGCGCCGTCAGGTCGCCGCGCAGCGAGCCGGTGTCCGGCGGCTCCCACGCAATCTCGCCGGCGGCGCCGATGAGGTCGACGAGCAGGCCGCCGACGTCGCGCCAGCGCCGGTAGACGGTGGCGCGGTGCACCCCGGCCCGGGTCGCGACGCCTTCCATCGTGAGTCCCTCGTGACCGCTTTCGGCGAGTTCGGCGCGGACCGCGTCGAGCACCTGGGTGCGGACGCGGGCGGTGCGTCCGCCCGGGCGGCGGTCCGTCGTGTTGGGCGGCGGGTTTGTCATCGGCGAACCACTATCCGGTTGATCGAGGCGGGTGGGCTGTGCGACCATCTTAACGCGACGGTTGTCGCTATAGGGCGATCTTCAGGATCCCGGCGGTTGGCCCGCGGGAGTTCCCGAAGGCACGACCCAGGCCCACCGGAGAGGACTCGCCCACCATGCCGCCCGTTCCCGCTGACCCCACGGTGCTCCACCCGATGCCCGGGCAGCCGCGCGTGGTCCTGCTCAAGCCCCTGGTGAAGTCGCCGCTGATCGAGGTCGGTGACTTCTCGTACTACGACGACCCGGACGACCCGACCGCGTTCGAGACGCGCAACGTCCTCTACCACTACGGGCCCGAGCGGCTCGTCATCGGCAAGTACTGCGCGCTGGCCACCGGCACGCGGTTTGTCATGAACGGCGCCAACCACCGCATGGACGGCCCGTCCACCTTCCCGTTCCCGACCATGGGCGGCTCCTGGGCCGACCACTTCGACCTGATCACCGGTCTGCCGAGCCGGGGCGACACGGTAGTCGGCAACGACGTGTGGTTCGGCCACGGTGCCACCGTGATGCCCGGTGTACGCATCGGCCACGGCGCGATCATCGCCGCCGGGGCCGTGGTCACCGGCGACGTCCCCGACTACGGCATTGTCGGCGGCAACCCGGCCCGGCTCATCCGTACCCGCTACGACGCCGCGGACGTCGCCCGGCTCCTCGCCGTGGCGTGGTGGGACTGGCCCGTGCGGCACATCACCGAACACGTGCGGACGATCATGTCCGGCACCGTCGCCGAGCTGGAGGAGGCCGCCGCGCAGCTCAACCCGTCCTGACACCACGTTCCCCCGACGGCAGACCAGGAGGACCGCCGGCCCCACGTCGCGTCCGCGTCCCGTCACCCGGCTCGCCCCCGACCCGTGCCTGAAACGAGTGATCGCCCATGGCCCCGCGCCGCGCCCATATTGCGATGGTCGGAATCCCCATCGTCAGCCACGTCCTGCCCAGCCTTGCGCTCGTTCGCGAACTGGTGACCCGAGGGCACCGGGTGACCTATGCCAACGACCCGCTGATGGCCGAACGTATCGAGGCCGTCGGTGCGGAACTGGTGCCGTGCACCTCCACGTTGCCCGTCGCGGACAACGCCTGGCCGGACGATCCCATCGCCGCGGCAAGCCTGTTCCTCGACGACGCCGTCCAGGCGCTCCCGCAACTGCGTGCCGCCTACGACGACGATCCGGCCGACCTCTACCTCTACGACATCGGCGCCTATGCCGCGCGCGCCCTCGCCGAAGCGCAGAACCGCCCCCTCGTGCAACTGTCCCCGACGTTCGTCGCCTGGGACGGCTTCCAGGAGGAGGTCGGTGCACATCTGCGGAAGCTGCCGGGCGCGGACGCGTACCGGGACAGGTTCGCGGAATGGCTCACCGGCTGCGGCGCGACCACCACTGACGTGGACACGTTCTCGGGCCCGCCCGCCCGGGCGCTCGCCCTGATCCCGCGCGCGATGCAACCACACGCCGAACGAGTCGACACCGGCACTGTGACCTTCGTCGGTCCCTGCTTCGACGGCCCGGCGGACACTGATGCCTGGGCCCGCCCCGAGGCGGCGGACAATGTGCTGCTGGTCTCGCTCGGTTCGGCGTACACGCGTCAACCGGCCTTCTACCGCCAGTGCATCGCCGCCTTCGGCGGCCTGCCCGGCTGGCACGTCGTGCTCCAGGTCGGCAAGTACACCGACCGCGAGCAACTGGGGCCCGTGCCGTCCAACATCGAGGTGCACCCTTGGGTCCCCCAGCGGGCGATCCTCGAACAGGCCGACGCCTTCGTCACCCACGCCGGCATGGGCGGCTGCGCCGAAGGGCTCCTCGCCGGCGTGCCCATGATCGCCGTCCCGCAGGGGGCCGAGCAGTTCATGAACGCCGACCGGCTCGTGGAACTCGGCGTCGCCCGTCGCGTGGACACCGCCGATGCCACCGCCGAGACCCTTCGCACGGCGCTGCGCGACCTGGTCGCGGATCCGGAACGGGTACGCCGGTCCGCGCAGTTGCGGGCCGCCGCCCGCGAGGAAGGCGGCACCCGGCGCGCCGCCGACCTCATCGAGGACGTACTCGCCGCCGCGTGAATCGTCCCGGAGCTCGGATCGACGCGTTCGGCTAAGCCGATCGTGTGATTTACGGGGCGGGTCCGGCCGTACCCCCCGGAAACCCGTTTCGACCGCAGGCGGGCCCGGCAACTGTCTTCGTCATGCCGAGCACATCCAGATTGTTGGTCCCTCTGACCCTGGCCGCCGCCGCAGGTCTGATGGTTGCGGCGACCGTCGACTCGCGAACCGCCACCGGAGTGCAGCGAGCCCTCGACGCGCAGGCGGCGTCGGCGCGCGCGTTCACCGGGAACCCCGTCGAGGGTTCACGCGGATTCGGTGTCGTCGTCGAAGAGGACGCCGTGCTCGTCGGCACCGAGTCGGAGGGACCGGTGGCGATCGGCGGCGACCTCCGGTTCGGCCCCGGCTACAACGTCTCCCTCTCCGACGCCGGCTCCTTCACGGTGGCCGACGACGCACAGCCGACGGCGCTTCTGGTGGGCGGCAAGATCGACCTCGGCGGCAGTTCTCCGAACGGCGTGCTCAAGGTCCTGTCCCACGGCTATGTGAAGATCGGCGACCTCGCCGGCAGCCGGCCTTTGGCCGTCGACGGCAACGGGGCCCGGGTGAACACCCACGTCGTGCCCGCTGGCGCCGCTTACGACGCCGTGCCGAGGATCGAACTCGCCAGGCACCAGCCCGCCGACTCGGTCGGACCCGCGCCCGGGCTGATCGACTTCACCTCGCTGTTCGCGACCTACCGCACGAGGGCCGAGGCCATGGCGACGTGCCCGACCAACGTCACGATGCTCGACGGCAACGGTACGGCCTATCCCGACCAGCAGAACCTGCCGCCGGGCAGTGCCGTGAAACTCGCGCTGCGGTCCGGGGTGACCAACGTCCTCCATCTGACGGGCGCGCAGCTGAACAACATCGCGGAGCTGCAGGTGCTTGCCCAGCCGACGCCCACCGCACCGCTGCTGATCGTGGTCGACACCACCGCTACGCGCGGGGTGTTCACCTGGAACACCCCGAACATGCCGGCCCTCGACAAGACGTCGATCGGATCGGTTCTATGGGACTTCCCCGACGCCACGGACATCACCATCGCGTCCGGGGACACCTTGGAAGGAACCATCTACGCCCCTCGGGCCCATCTGCGCGACCTCGATCCGTCCAACACCGAGGGCGACATCATCGTCCGATCCCTCGAAGAGGGCACGGCCGCGGGAATTGCTGGAGCCGAGACCTCCCACAGCGCCGGAGAGGTGCACTACTTCCCCTTCGAGGCCAAGGTCAGCTGTATGGATACGCCGGTCACCCCCACCGCGACACCGACCACCACCGCGCCGACAAGTGCCGCTCCGACCAGCGCCGCGCCCACGACCGCCGCACCCACGACCACTGCCCCACCAACCACCGCCGCGCCGTCCACCACGCCGCCGACCACTTCGGTACGCCCGACGACGGCCAAGCCGCGACCCACCTGGTCGAGTTCGCGTACTGCCAAGCCCTCCCGGCAGCCCGCGACCACGGTTCCCGCGCCCGTGTGGCCCGCGGCGACGCATTCCACGCCCACCGGGGGATCGGGGCACTTGGCCCACAGTGGCGCGTCCGATCTCACGAGGGTCCTTGCGGTCACCGGCGCGGCGCTGCTCGTCGTGGGCGCTTCCGTCATGGCACTCGCCCGGCGCCGCCGCTGACCTGGCCCGATCCGAAGAGGAGCGATTAGCATCCCGGACATGTCGGACGTACAGCCCCGCCCTGAATCGTTCACTCCGAAGACCGATGCCGCGGCGATCGAGGACCTTCGGGCCCGGTTGCGCGCGACGCGGTGGCCGGACGCGCCTGAGGACGCGGGCTGGTCCATCGGGACCGACCTGGACTACCTGCGCGAGCTGGTCGCCTACTGGGCCGACGAGTTCGACTGGTCGGCGCACGAGGCGGCGCTTGCCCGGCTGCCACGTTTCCGCACCCGGGTCGGCGGCCTCGGGATCCACTTCGTGCACGCCCGGGCAGTCGCGCCGCGCGGACCCGTGCTGCCGCTCGTTCTCTGCCACGGCTGGCCGGACTCGTTCTGGCGGTACACGAAGGTCGTCTCGCTCCTCACCGACCCGGGCGCGCACGGCGCGGACCCCGCCGACGCGTTCGACGTGGTCGTACCCGACATGCCGGGGTACGGGTACTCGGACCGCCCGACCGGCGCGCCGCTCGACTCCATCGCCGTCGCCGGCCTGTGGGCCCATCTCATGGACCTGCTCGGCTACCCGCGGTTCGGGGCGGCGGGCGGCGACATCGGCAGCCATGTGAGCCGCTACCTGGGGCTGGACCGGCCCGAGCGGGTCGTGGCGGTGCACCGAACGGACGCGGGCGTGCCGCTGTTCACCGGGGACCCGGCGGAGCTGACACCCGAGGAGCGCGCCTGGATCCAGGACGTGGCGGCCTGGGGCGGGACGGAGGGCGCGTACGCCGCCGTGCACCGCACGAAGCCGCAAACCGCCGCGTTCGGGCTCACCGACTCGCCGACGGGTCTCGCCGCGTGGATCGTCGAGAAGCTGCGGGCGTGGAGCGACTGCGGGGGTGACATCGAACGGGCGTACACCAAGGACGAGATCCTGACGCTGCTCTCGATCTACTGGTTCACCGGCACGATCGGCTCGTCGATGCGCATGTACCGGGCGAACTCCGCGATCCCGCCCGCGCAGCTCGCCCGTCGGGTCGAAGTGCCGTCCGGTTTCTCGCTGTTCTCCGGTGACATCCTGCGCCCGCCGCGGGCCTGGCTCGAACGTACGGCAAACGTCGTACGCGTGACCGAGCCCGCCCGCGGCGGACACTTCGCGGCCTTCGAGGAGCCGGAGATCTACGCCAAGGAACTGCGTTCGTTCTTCCGGCCGTTCCGCGCGGAGTTCGGCCGAGGCAGCTGACACCGCCCCGGCGCGCGCCGGGCCCGGATGCCACCGGGTAGGACGAACGACCGCGGCGGACCGAAGCGTTCGTCGAACTGGTCGCAGTACGCCTCAAGGCGTGCGGCGTCCGCGTCCTGGACGCGGAGCCGGGCCTCGTCCGGGCGGCAGGCGGCGGGCCTCCTCGGGCGTGACCGGCTCGCCCACCCGCACGCCGTGCAGCACGTTCGCGATCACCTCCGCGCCGCGGACCACGCGCGGCCCGGGCCGGTTGAAGTACGCAGGCCCGTCGAGTACCCACACCGCGTTGTCGCGCACCGCCCGAAGCTCCGGCCATCCCGGCAGCCCGGTCAGCACCTCCGCCTCCGCCAGCGTGCGTTCGGGCGGGAATCCGCAGGGCAGGACCAGGATCACGTCGGGTTCCGCCGCACGCAGCGTCGCCCAGTCCATGGCCGCGGTGTGCTCGCCGCGCGCGGCCAGCAGCGCTTCGCCGCCCGCAGCGTCGATCTGCTCGGGCACCCAGTGCCCGGCCGGCCACAGCGGGTCCAGCCACTCGATCGCCGCGACCCGGGGACGCGGGCGTCCCCCGGCAGCGGCCGCGACCGCCTCGCCGACGGCCGCAAGGCGGGCGCGCAGCGCCGCGACGCGCTCGGCGGCCACGTCCGGGACGCCGAGGACCGAGCCGACCTGCACGATGCAGTCCAGCACGTCCGGCAGGGTCTTCGGCTCCAGGCTGAGCACCGTTGCCTCGTTCGGCATCACGCGTACGGCGTCGGACACCGCGGTGTACGACACGGCGCACACGTCGCACAGGTCCTGCGTCAGCACGAAATCGGCGGCCGATGCGCCCATCGCCTCGACGTCCAGCGTGTAGAGCGAGGAACCGCCGTGCGCCGCGCCCCCGACCGCGGCGGAGATCTCCCGGCTGGTGAGCCGGTCCGCGTCGAACTCGGCGGCGGTCACCACGGGCACGTGCGCGACGGCGTCCCGCGGCCAGTCGCATTCGTGGGTGCGGCCGACCAGGGCGTCGGCCAGACCGAGTTCGGCGACGATGTCGGTGGCGGCGGGGAGCAGGGACACGATGCGCATACCCGCAGCGTACGTCGGGTGCCGGCCACGCCTGTCGCGCGTCGGGACGTGGAGGTCGGTGTTCCGGGTCGCGGTCCGCGACGCGGGTCTGGGAGGCGGCCCGCGACGCGGTCCGGGACGTGGTCGCGGGCGGGCCGTGGCCGCCCCGAATCGGGCGAGTCGCCCGGCCGCGCCGGCTCAGTCCTCCAGCAGGTGTGAGCGGTCGTGTTCGGCGAACGCCTTTGCCAGCGCGTCGCGGTCGTCCTCCGTCATGATCCGGTACGCCGCGTCGCGCTCCGGCCGCCACCACACCGTGTCGCTCGTCCGCCAGCCCTCGCGGCGCAGCCCGTTCTTGTCCGTCTTGCTGGTCGCGGTCACCGGCATCGCGTCGAGCATGCGGACGAACCGCGGCGGCATCTTGGTGCCGAGGTCGGCCTGTGCGGTGAGGAACTCCGCGAAGCGGTCCGGGTCGAAGTCCGTCTCCGGGGCCGGTACCGCCGCGGCCATGACCAGGTCGCCGACCGCCGGGTCGGGGGTGGCGTACACGGCGACCGCGGCGAAGGCGTCGTGGCGGGCGAGGATGTTCTCGATGGTGTGCACGGCCAGGTTCTCGCTGTCCACGCGCAGCCAGTCGTTGCCGCGTCCGGCGAAGTAGAGGTAGTCGTCCGCGTCGCGGTAGAAGAGGTCGCCGGTCCAGAACTTGCCCTGCCTGAGCCGCGCTTCGCTGGCCTCGGGGTTGCGCCAGTAGCCCTGGAAGTTGCGGCTGGGCGCGGTGCTGACCAGCTCGCCGATCGCCTCGGCGCCGTTCAGCAGGCGTCCGGCCTCGTCGAACTCCGCGCGTGCGCACTCGCGTTCGGTCTCCGGGTCGAGCACGACAAGGCCGGGGACGGCGGGGCCGATGGCCCGGTCGGGCGTACCGGGTGCCCACTGGAACGACACCCCGCCTTCGGAACTCCCGTACCCCTCGCGCAGCGGGCAGCCGAAGCGCGCCTCGAAGCGGGCGCGGTCGACGGCGCCCGCCTCGGTGCCGTAGGCGGCGACGAGCGGGTTCGCGGCGTCGGCGGGGTGCGGCGGGGTGGCCAGGATGTAGGAGATCGCGCGGCCGACGTACGTGAAATAGGTGGCGCCGTAACGGCGTACGTCGGGCAGGAACCCGGAGGCGGAGAACTTGCGGCGCAGGGCGGTGGCCGCGCGCGCGTGCAGCGCGGGCGCCCAGTTCGCGATCACCGCGTTGCCGTGGAACAGCGGCATGGGGATGTAGCAGACCGATTCGGGGGAGAGCGCGAACTGCCGGGCCATGCCGGCCGCCGACGCCGCGATGCGGCCCTGGGTGCTGGGCACGGCCTTGGGCGCGCCGGTCGAGCCCGAGGTGAAGGTGATCATGAACCGGGTTTCCTCGGTGACCGTGCCGTCGTCGGGCGGCAGCGGAGCGCCGCGCTGGCCGGCCAGGAGGGCCGCGTACTCGGCGGTCTCCACGACGAGTACGGGGGTGTCGGCGAGTTCGGCCTGCCCGTCGAGCAGTTTGGCGTGCGTCCGGTTGGTGACGACGACCGCGCACTCGGAGTGCCGGATGTCGCGGGCGAGGTCGGCGCCGCGACGGGTGGAGTTGATGCCCACCACCGTTGCACCGGCAAGGGCCGCGGCCTGCATCCACAGCACGAACTCGGGTTCGTTGTCGAGCAGCAGTCCGATGTGCGGCTCGCCCTCGCGGTGCAGGCCCTTCCACAACGCGGCGCGTTCCGCCGCGCCCGCGGCCAGTTCGTGGTGGGTCAGCACGCGGTCCTCGAAGAACAACCCGGGGCGGTCGTCGCCCCACTGCCCGCGGACCAGGTGGGCGACGGTCGTCATGGGTGACGCCTTTCTGCGACGGCTTGTCTCGGAGGACCCGATAACTTCCCTCTGGGAAGTTCGGCCATCGTGGCGGCGCGGCCCGCCGAAGTAAACGGTGTGTCGCGAACGTCACTGCCGGGCGCGGGCCCGTGCCGTTCGGCGCGACCGGTCGTCGGCGGGGGCGCGTACCCCGGGCCCGTACGCTGGGCCCGTGCCTCCCGCCGAATGGTTGCCGACCACCACCTACACGATCCTCGGACTGCTCTCGTACGAGCGCGAACTGTCCGGTTTCGAGGTCAAGCGCTGGGCCGACACCAGCCTGCGGTTCTTCTACTGGAGCCCGGCCACCAGCCAGGTCTACCGGGAACTCGAGCGCCTGGCGGACGCCGGGCTGGTCAGCTCGCGCGTCGTCCCCGGGCAGACCGCGCGCAGCAAGCGCGTCTACCGGATCACCGCGGAGGGCCGTACCGAGCTGACCCGCTGGATCGAGGAGGCCCCGGTCGAGCCGACGCTCATCCGCGACTCCGTCGTCCTGCGGATCTGGCTCGGCCACATGGCCGACCCCGAACGCCTGCGCGAACTCCTGGAGGAGCACCGCGCCCGGCTCCAGGCGCTGATCCCCGAGGTCCGCAAGCTCGGCGAACTGGCCGCCGTCCACTCCACCTGGGCGTACCCCGAACTCGTCTCGCAGTGGGGCGAACTCCAGTACGAGGCCGAACTGCGCGGCATCGACCTGCTCCTGGCGGGCATCGACCGCGCCCATCCCCGGGGCGGCGCCCCCGGCGAAGCCGACGGCCCGGACGCGCCGCACTGAGTCGAGATTGAACACCCCCGACGCGCCGAGCCGGGTCGACCCTGGCCGGCGGAGCCGGGTCGACCGCCAACCGGCCGCCGCGTCCGCTCAGTTCCCGCGGACGAGCGCCGCATCGGGACAGAGCAGGTACGCGGACTGCCGGACGAGCCAGAACAACTCGTCCCCCGCGCTCGGAGCGCCGCCGCCGTGCCGGGCCACCAGATCGTCGACGATCATCCGCTCGGCGGTCCCGTCGAACAGCCGCCCGCAGGAAGTCCGCGCCTCGCCGCCGAGCACCGCGTCCGACATGGCGCCAAGCACGACGGGCTCCTTTCCGGCCAGCGCCTTGTACGAGGTGCGCACGCCCTGGGCGAACGCCGCGTCGGTGATCGGCGGCTTCGACGTGGTAGGCGCAGGTGTCGCGCGGGCGGGTGGCTTGTCGTCGTCGTTTCCGTCGACCAGGAACATCAGCACACTCCCGAGCATGACCGCCGCGAAGACCGCGGTCAGGACCACCATCCCTGCCCTCAGCGCCTTCATCTGCCCGGGGGATACGGGCGGTGGGACACGTGGCGGCAGCAGCGGCCGACGCGGAACGGACGGCGGCGGCCCGGTCGGCGTCGTCGTCGGGGGCGGCCCAGTTGGCGGCAGACCCGTCGGCGGTGGCCCCGGCGGCGGTGGTGGATACGGCCCGCCACCTGATTGCGGGATGCGGTGATTGCCGGACATAGGTTTCCCCCCCGATATCGACCCTCCACGTCGAATGTAGGAGGACGGCCGACCTGCGGTACGCCCGTCACCGCCGATTCAGGGTTACCCCCGAGCGGGGCCGCGGGCGAGCGCGTACGTACGGCCGAGGCCCAGGTCGGTGACGACGAAGCGGTGCTGCCCGCACGCGCGCGCCGCCGCGGCGACGAGCGGCAGCATCCCGGTGCGGGCGTGCACGACGACACCGGCCTCGTCGTACCACCGCACCGAGTCCCCGATCCGCCGCGCCGACACGATCCGCGCCACGCGGGCACTCCAGCACCCTCGGTGCGCCCCGAGGGCCCGGGCCACCTCGCGCGGATCCTGCCCCGGCGCGCCGCGCACGTACCCTTCCCGCATCCCGAGACCGACCAACACACCGCCCACCGGGGCCCGTTGTGGCGTCGGCCGCCAACCCGTCGCCGCCGCCAGCGCACGAACCGCCGTGGCACACGCGGCAGTCGGAGGCGCACCGAACACCCGGCTCGGATCACGGTACGCCAGCAACTCCGCGACGCCCGCGTCTCCGCCCCCGCTGCCTCCGCCGCCTTCGCCGCCCGCGAATGCGAACGCGTCCAGCGGTCTCCGCGTCGCGAGCACGAACGCCGTCACCTCCGCCCGCACCCGCGCGAACGACGCCGACGGCAGCACGATCGGGCACGTCCAGGCACCCGCCGCCCCGGCCACCTCGGCATAGTCCGAACCCGCACTCACGGCCGCACCCCATCGGATTCGAAGCCCATGGCCGTCCTCCTACCCACAACCGGGGCCCCACGCCTCCGCGACGGCATCCGATGCGGGGCGCCCGCCGCGTCCCGAGTCGTGCAATCGACGCATCATCGGGAATACTCGACACACTGTTGAGTTTAAGTCTCCCGTACGCACCACCCGCATCCCCGAGGAAACGAGGACCCGGCCCGTGTCCGCCACCGCAGCCGTCGCGCCAGCGAGCGCAACCCGTACGCCGCGCCCCGGCGCGCTGATCGCCGCCCTGTCGTTCGCCGCCATGGTCGGCGCGATGCTGCAGACCCTGGTCGTCCCGGTCCTCGGCACCATCGGCGCCCGCCTCGACGCCGACGCCGGCTCGGTCAGCTGGGTACTCACCGCGAACCTGCTGGCGGCCGCCGTCATGACGCCGCTGTTCGGGAAGACCGGCGACCTGTTCGGCAAGAAGCGCATGCTGCTGGTCGCGCTCGGGATGATCCTGGCCGGGTCGCTGCTCGCCGCCCTGACTACGTCACTGCCGCTGCTGATCGTCGCCCGCGTGCTCCAGGGCGCGTGGGGCGGCCTGTTCCCCGTCGCCCTCGGCGCACTGCGCGACGAGCTGCCGCCCCAGAAGCTGACCGGCGCGATGGCCATGGTCAGCGGCATGATCGGCATCGGCGGCGGCATCGGCCTGGTCCTCACCGGCCTCCTCACGAACCACCACGGCGACTACCACCGCGTCTTCTGGGCCGCGACCATCCTCACCGCACTGGCCGCGCTCGCGGTCGCCGCCGTCGTACCGGCACGCAAGCCCACCGCCACCGGGCGCATCGACTGGATCGGCGCGGGCCTGCTCGGCCTCGCCCTCGTGGCGCTGCTGCTCCCCGTCTCGCAGGGCAACACGTGGGGCTGGACGTCGCCGCGCACCCTCGGCCTGTTCGCCGCCGCCGCCGCCCTCTTCGCCGCCTGGGCGCTCGCCGAGCGGCGCATCGCCGACCCGATGATCGACATGAAGGTCTTCGTGAAGCGCTCGGTGGCCTTCACCAACATCGCGGGCGTCCTGGTCGGCGTGAACATGTTCGTCGGCTTCCTGGCCGTGTCGCAGTTCGTGCAAATGCCCGAGCGCGTCGCCGGCTACGGCTTCTCCGCGTCGGTCCTGTCCGCCTCCACCGTCTACCTGCTCCCCGGTGCCCTCAGCGCCGTCGTCGCCGCACCCGTCGGCGGCCTGCTGGTACGCCGCTTCGGCGGCCGCCACGCCCTCGCCGTCGCCGGCGCCATCAGCCTCGTCGCGTACGCCTTCGTCGCCTTCGCGCACAGCAGCAGCTGGCACCTGATCGTCGTCGCGGTCGCCGTGCAGTCGTCCGTCGCCATCGCGTACGCCGCCATGCCCGCACTGATCATCGCCGAAGTCCCCCTGGCACAGACCGGCATCGCCAACAGCGTCAACGCCATCGCGCGTTCCGTCGGCAGCTCGCTGGCGAGCGCCGTCGTCACCTCGCTCCTGACCGGCCACCTCATCGCCGGCCTCCCCGTCGCCGTCCCCACCGAAAGCGCCTTCACCGCCTCCTTCGTCATCGGCGCGGTGGCCGGCGGCCTGGTGATCCTCGTCGCCCTCGCCGGCCTCCCGCGCCACCGGCCCCGAACCGTCGCGGCGCACAACGTGGCACCCACGGAGGCTCCTGCCCCCGCCCGCACCTGACGCGGCGTGCTGCCCGACGTCTGCCGCCCGGGCGTCGTACGGCAGCAGCCGGGCAGATGCGGGACGATGCCTTGTCGCAGTCGAGACGCTCGCCGGACCGGGAGGACCGCAGATGACCAGCCCTGGCCCTCGTGACGACAGCGAAGTCCCGGATCCCTTCGGCACCCTGCGCAACGCGCTGTGGATCGGCGGCGGTCAATGGGCCGGCAAGTCGACGGTCGCCCGGCTGCTGGCCGTTCGGTACGGCGTCACCGTCTATCAGTACGACTACCACGACGCCCGCGGCCACAACGACCGCCGGATCGCCCGTCGCGTCGCTCTAGGCGAGCCCGCCGCCGAGCCCGACCCCGACACGGTGTGGGTCGACACCACCCCGGAACAGATGGCCGCGACGACGCTGGAAGGCTTCCCCGAGCGCTTCCAATGGGCCCTCGACGACCTGCGCGCACTCGTCTCCGGCCGCCCGGTCATCGCCGAAGGCTGGGGACTCCGCCCCGAACTCGTCGCCCCCCTCGCCGATTCACCGCGCCGGATGGTCGTGATGGTGCCCACACCCGAGTTCCGCCGGCAGCAGGTACGCGAACTGCCCCGCGCGGCCTCGCTCGGGAACCGCGTCACGGACCCCGCCCGCGCGCAGGCCAACCGGCTCGCCCGGGACCGCCTCGTCGCCGAGGACGCCGTCCGCTCCGCGCACCGACTCGGCATCCGCGTCATCGAGATCGACGGCTCGCGGGACGCCGACACAATCACCGACCTCGTCGCCGAGCACTTCAGCCCCTACCTCCCAGAAGCAGAGACATCGGCAGGGACATCGTCCAAGGCATCGGCAGAGGTAGAGGCAGAGATGGACGTCGAGGCAGGTCGCAGCACCTGACCTCGCCTGGCTTCGCGCCGCCCTGAGCACGGACACGTCGGCCGACGAGTCGTGCAGGACGTCGTCGCACAGGACAGGTCACAAGAAGCAAGTCGCACAGGACATGCCGCAAAGGACAAGCCGCGGGACAAGGCGTACAGGGTCAGAAGGTCATCGCGACCTTCCCCGCCAAGCCGCCCTGCAGGAAACGTGCATGTGCCGCCCGGATCTCGTGCAGTCCGAACGCGGCGTGCACGCGCGGCCGCAAGGAACCGCGGTCGACAAGATCGGCCAGCTCGGCGAGTCCCGCGCCGTCCTCGCGCACCTGGTTGACGACCGTGCGCACACCGCGGGAGGACTGGTCGGGGACGGGCCCGGCCTGGGTGGCGATCGACGCGTACCGGCCGCCGTCGGCCACGGCCTCGGTCACGAAGGCGCCGACCGTGTCGAAGACCGCGTCGTAGCCGCGTTGTTCGAGGGCGCCGGGGTGGGTGGTGACGAAGTCGGCACCGTGGTCGCGGGCGAATCCGGCATGCGCGTTCCGAGAGACGAGGGCGTCCACCCGGACGCCCCGAGCCCGGGCGATCTGCAGGGCCAACCCGCCGACCGCTCCCGCGGCGCCCGCTATGAGCAGCCGTTCCCCGGCGGACAGTGCCAGCCAGTTCAGGGTCTGCAAGGCAGTGAGTCCCGGGAGCGGCAAGATGGCTGCTTCGACGAGACTGACCGACTGCGGCGCGGCGGCGACAGCCCGCGCCGGCAAAGCGACCAGGTCGGCCCAGGTGCCCCGGCCGGAGTCGAGCTGGTGCGACATCGCGACGACCCGTTCCCCCACACGCAGCCCGCTGTCGCCACCGTCCACCACGATGCCGGCCAAGTCCCAGCCGAGTGTCATCGGCAAAGGCGGTGTCCCCTCGCCGATCGCCCCCGCGCGCGTCTTGTCGTCGACGGGGTTGATGCCGGTCGCGATGCTCCGGATCAGCACTTCCCCGGGCCCCGGTTCGGGTTGGGGAGCGTCGACTACGCGGAGCACGTCGGGTGCACCGAAGCGATCGATCTGTACGGCACGCACTGAGAGCCCTTCGACGGCTGCTGCTGACGCGTCGCTGCAACAGCCCGGATGATCACCGGATTCCCGCTCGGTGCCGGGACCGCAAACGGATGTACCGGCCATGCGGTGGCGACGACGCCGACCGGGTGGGCGCGCGGAGCGTCGTCGTCGTCAAGGAAGTGCGCACCGTCGGGGGACGCGGCGACGGCCATGTCGCGCAGTCCGGAGACCGCGAACGCGATCGGGCGGGGGTCGGCCGGCTTGGCGGTCGCGTACGGCTCCTGCGGCGAGAGGCGGGACGCGGGGGAGTCGAACACGTCATCGGGGACCCCGCGCGATCCACGAAACGGGTGACCGCCGGCAGCACCGAGCGCGTGGCCCGCCGGTGTTCCAGGACCACACCCGCCAGCTCCCGCGCCGCCGGGCCCGTCGTCTTGGCCGACTCGGCGGTGCGGTTCGTCATCCGCACGAGCAGCTCCGGCGAGACCGTGGGATTTCCGGCCGCGGCGCGGCGCACGCCGACCGAGTCGTGCCCGACCGCCTGTGCCAGGACCGCGGGGTCGGGATGCTCATGTCCGGCCGGGAGGAGGTCCAGGAGCGGCAGATCCGCCCGGGCAGTATCGCGTCGATCACCGCGGAAGGTGCCTGGCCGGGCAGCACGGAGGACGGGTTCATGGGCGACTTGACAGCGGGCTGCGGAGACACCGCGAGGC
The DNA here is from genome assembly GCF_040649515.1 of Streptodolium elevatio. Taxonomy (GTDB): domain Bacteria; phylum Actinomycetota; class Actinomycetes; order Streptomycetales; family Streptomycetaceae; genus Yinghuangia; species Yinghuangia elevatio. The sequence continues at coordinate 121,645 of NZ_JBEZFP010000003.1, read as the reverse complement.
CCCGGTCGCCGCGGCCGCGGCGCGTGGCGGGGCCGGCGACGGGATGGGGTGGGATTCGGGGATGATCGGGTGCGGCGGTTCCCGGTACCCTCGGGGGTGACATCCCCAGGAATCGAAGGGTCATCGACCGTGGATACACGCACGCCGCTCGCGACGATCGTGGTCGCGGTCGACGGTCCGTCCGGCTCCGGCAAGTCCAGCGTGTCGCGCGAGGTCGCCCGGCGGCTCGGGCTGCGCTACCTCGACACGGGCGCGATGTACCGGGCGATGACCTGGTGGATGCTGCACAACGGCGTCGAGGTGACGGACGCGGTCGCGGTGGCCGCCGCGGCGGACAAGCCCGAGCTGGTGTCGGGGACGGACCCGTCCGGGCCGACCATCACGGTGGACGGCATCGACGTCGCCGGGCCGATCCGGGGGCCCGAGGTCACCGGCTCGGTGAGCGCCGTCAGCGCGGTCCCGGAGGTGCGGACGCGCCTGGTCGCGATGCAGCGGGCCGTGATCGGCTCCGGCGGCATCGTGGTCGAGGGCCGCGACATCGGCACGGTGGTGGCCCCCGACGCGGCGCTGAAGGTGTACCTGACCGCGTCCGAGGCGGCGCGGGCCGCGAGGCGCAACGCCGAGAGCGACGACCCCGCGACCGACGTCAACGCCACGCAGGCGGATCTCGCCCGCCGCGACGCGCTCGACTCGGGCCGGGCCACGGCACCGCTCACACTGGCGGCCGACGGCCTCTTGGTCGACACCACCGAGATGGACCGCGACCAGGTCGTGGAGCACCTGCTCGGGCTCGTCGCGCGGGCCGTCGACGGGGGTTCCGCGGTGGCCGCGGGTGCGCCCGAGCCCGCCGGAGAAGCCCTGCGGTGAGCGATCTGCCCGGGCAGCGCGGCAACGGGGGCAGCCGGACCCGCTGGCCCGTACCCACCGACATCACCAAGCCGCCGCTGTCCGCCGCCGCGCACCGCATCGGCATCCCGCTGCTGCGCTCGTTCTGGCGCGTACGCTCGCTCGGCACCCACAACGTCCCGCTCGGCGGGCCGGTGATCCTGGCCGGCAACCACACCAACTTCGCCGACGGACCGCTGCTGTACGCCTTCTGCCCGCGCCCGGTGCACTTCTGGGTCAAGCAGGAGATGTTCACCGGCGTGCTCGACCCCGTCCTGCGCGGCATCGGCCACATCCCGGTCAACCGGGGCAGCGCCGACCGCGGCATGATCATGGACTCGCTCACCGTGCTCCGCGCCGGGAACTGCCTGGGCGTGTTCCCGGAGGGTACGCGCGGCTCCGGCGACTTCTCCGAGGTCCACAACGGGCTCGCGTACCTCGCGATGCGCTCGGGCGCGCCGATCGTGCCCGTCGCGTGCCTGGGGACGGGCGAACGCGGCGCGTCCATCGGGGCACTGCCGGCCTTCCGCGCGAAGATCGACGTCGTGTACGGCAAGCCCTTCCTCCCCGCCGCCGACACCGGCACGCGGACCCGCAGCGCCGTCACCGACGCGTCGCGCCGCATCGTCGAGCGACTGACCGCACACTTGCACGAGGCCGAGCGTCTGACCGGACGGTCCGCGGCACCCGCCGCCGACCTTCCCGCCGCCGACGCGCGCGCCTGAGAACACCACCGATCACGAGGACGCCACCCATGCAGCACGACGCCGGATCCGGCGCATCCGCCGACGAGTTCTCCGGGGGCATCGACCCCGAGGCGTGGGAGGCCGATTTCGACCCCGACGAGTGGGTCGACGCCGGGGGAGACCTCCTCGGCGGCGGCGAGGAGGAGGCCGAGGCACACGCCGCGATGCCCGTCCTCGCCGTCGTGGGCCGCCCCAACGTCGGCAAGTCCACGCTCGTCAACCGCATCATCGGCCGCCGCCAGGCGGTGGTCGAGGACACCCCCGGGGTCACCCGCGACCGCGTCAAGTACGACGCCGACTGGAACGGCCGCCGCTTCACCGTCGTCGACACCGGCGGCTGGGAGAAGGACGTCGCGGGTATCGACCTGTCGGTCGCGCTCCAGGCCGAGTACGCCATCGACAACGCCGACGCCATCCTCTTCGTCGTGGACGCCACGGTCGGCGCGACCGACACCGACGAGGCCGTCGTCAAGCTGTTGCGCCGGGCCGGCAAGCCGGTCGTGCTGGCCGCCAACAAGGTCGACAACCTGGCGCTGGAGGCCGACGCCGCGGCGCTGTGGTCGCTCGGTCTCGGCATGCCGTACCCCGTCTCCGCGGTGCACGGCCGCGGCAGCGGCGACCTGCTGGATGCCGTCCTGGAGGCCCTGCCCGAGGCGCCCGCGCAGCGCTTCGGCACCGGTCCCGGCGGTCCGCGCCGCGTCGCGCTGCTCGGCCGCCCCAACGTCGGCAAGTCGTCGATGCTCAACAAGCTCGCCGGGGAGACGCGCGTCGTCGTCGACCCGCTGGCCGGGACGACCCGCGACCCGGTCGACGAGCTGATCGAACTGGGTGGCAAGACCTGGAAGTTCGTCGACACCGCCGGCATCCGGCGGCGCGTGCACCTCACCCAGGGCGCGGATTTCTACGCGTCGCTGCGCACCACGGCCGCGCTGGAGAAGGCCGAGGTCGCGGTCATCCTGGTCGACGCGAGCGAGCGCCTGGCCGAGCAGGACACCCGCATCATCTCGCTGGCGATCGAGTCGGGCCGCGCGATCGTCATCGCGTACAACAAGTGGGACCTTCTCGACGAGGAGCGCCGCTACTACCTCGAACGCGAGATCGAGAAGGACCTCGTCCAGGTCCAGTGGGCGCCGCGCGTCAACGTCTCGGCGAAGACCGGCCGGCACATGGAGAAGCTGGTCCCGGCGATCGAAACCGCCCTGGACAGCTGGGAGAAGCGCATCCCGACCGGGCGCCTCAACGCCTTCCTCGGCCAGATCGTCGCGGCCCATCCGCACCCGGTACGCGGCGGCAAGCAGCCCCGCATCCTGTTCGGCACCCAGGCCGGCACCAAGCCGCCCCGGTTCGTGCTGTTCACCTCGGGCTTCCTGGAGGCCGGCTACCGCCGCTTCGTGGAGCGGCGCCTGCGCGAGGAGTTCGGCTTCCCGGGCACCCCGATCGAGATCCGCATGAAGGTCCGCGAGAAGCGCTCGCGCAAGCCGGGCAAGTAGGCGTGGCCCCGCGCCGGTGACCGTACGCCGGTGACCGGGCGCCGCCGAGCACGTGACGAGGCCCGGAACCCCAGGTGGGGTTCCGGGCCTCGTGCTGTCACGCTTGCCGCTACAGCGGCATGTGCTGCGTCTGATATCCGGCGACGGGCATCAGCGCGAGCCCGGACGGCTGCCGGTTCGGCATGGGGGAGGGGCGGCTCGGCTGCCCGTACGACTCGTACGCGCCCTGGGCGTGCATCGGCGGCGGCGTGTTCATCGACGAGTTGCCCATCGACGAGTTGCCCATCGGCGCGTTGGCCATCGAGGCGTTGCCCATGGGTGAGTTGCCCATCGGAGAGTTTCCCATCGACGAGTTGCCCATCGGGGAACCGCCCGTCGGAGAACCCGGCTGGCCGCCCGACCCGCCGTACTGCAGGTTCTGCGAGAGGCCGTAGCCGCCCGAACTGCCGTACGACTGCGAGTAGCTCTGGTTCTGCCCGGCACCGTGCCCCTGCTCCGTCCGGAAGGCCGGAACCGACATGGGCGAGGGCGTCGAGTAGCCCCCTGACGAGTACACCTGAACCGCGGCCTGCATCCCGGAGTGAACGCCGGAGTGCACCGTGGACTGCATCCCCGATTGCATCCCCGACTGCATGCCCTGGATCCCCGACGACATCCCGGTGTGCATCCCGCCGGCCGCGCCGAACCCCTCGCCGTAGCGGTCCCCGGGCACCGCCCGGAACATCCGCTGCCACTCCTCGAACAGCCGGTCGAAGATCGGTGTGGGCGAACCCGGAGGCGCGAACTCGTTCTGGCCGGCGGCACCGGAGAGCGGGGAGTCGTCGAAGGTGAACACGTAAACTCCAACGACCCAGAGCCCGTTGCGATGCGGGCAAACCACCCCACAAACCTGAGAAACCGTCAGGTTTGCCTGGGGCGCGTCGGATCCGGGCCGTCGGCGGGCGTCGGCGCTCAGCCGGTGTGCACGTTCTCCACCACGTCGACCATGGCCGCGGTGACCAGGGCCAGGTCGTCGGCGGTCATCACGTACGGCGGCATGACGTAGACGAGCTTGCCGAACGGGCGTACCCAGACACCGCGTTCGACGAAGGCCGGCTGCACGCGGGCCATGTCGACGGGGGTCCGCAGTTCGATGACGCCGATGCCGCCCAGGACCCGGACGTCGGCCACCTGCGGGAGCGCGCGGGCCGGTTCGAGGCCGGTGCGCAGACCGGCCTCCAGCGCGGCGACCCGGTCGCGCCACGGTCCGGAAGTGAGAAGGTCGATGCTGGCGACGGCGACCGCCGCCGCGAGGGGGTTGGCCATGTACGTCGGGCCGTGCATGAACGCGCCGTGGGCCCGGCTGATCGTCTCGGCCACCTCGTCGGTGCACAGGGTGGCCGCCATGGTGAGATAGCCGCCCGTCATCGCCTTGCCGACGCACATGATGTCGGGGGAGATCCCGGCGTGGTCGCAGGCGAACATCGCGCCCGTGCGGCCGAATCCGGTGGCGATCTCGTCGGCGATCAGCAGCACGCCGTGCTCGTCGCACAGTTCGCGTACACGCGCGAGGTACGCCGGGGAGTGGAACCGCATGCCGCCCGCGCCCTGCACGATCGGCTCCAGCACCACCGCCGCGACCTCGTCCCCGTGCTTCGCGAGCAGGTCCGCGAGTTCGGCGGTGTCCGCGTCGACGAGCGGCCGGGCGAACCCGGCGGGCGGGATCGGGGCGAACAAGTGCTCCGGCAACGCGCCCGACCACAGGCTGTGCATGCCGCCCTCGGGGTCGCACACGGCCATCGCGCCGAAGGTGTCGCCGTGGTAGCCGCCGCGCACGGTCACCATCCGTGTGCGGCCGTTCTGGCCGCGGGCACGCTGGTACTGCAACGCCATCTTGAGCGCGACCTCGACGGACACCGAGCCGGAGTCGGCGAGGAAGACCCGTTGCAGAGGCTCGGGCGTCAGCTCGACGAGGCGGCGGGCCAGTTCGACGGCGGGCGGGTGGGTGAGCCCGCCGAACATGACGTGTGCCATCGCGTCCAACTGGCGGCGGGCGGCGGCGTTCAGAGCGGGGTGGTTGTAGCCGTGGATCGCGGACCACCACGAGGCCATGCCGTCGACCAGTTCGCGGCCGTCGGCCAGCCGCAGGCGCACGCCCTCGGCGGACACGACGGGGAAGAGCGGGGCGTCGCCCAGCGCGCTCGCGTACGGGTGCCAGATGTGCCGGCGGTCGTACGCCACCAGCTCCTCCGCGTCGACCCAACGGGACGCCGAACCGGGGTCGGAGAGGCCTGCGGACGCGGGAGGGTGATCGCCGTTCATCGCACGGACGCTAGCAGCAGGCGGCGACCGGCAGTGCGACCGCTGTCACACTCTGGTGACCGCGGGCGGGGCCGTACGCCGGTGCCCACCCCGGCGTACGGCCCCGAAATCGCGACGCGCGATCAGCGTCCGATCAGCGCTGGATCGGTAGATCAGCGGCCGGTCAGCGGCACCGAGCCGGCCACCAGGAGGCCGCGGCGGCCCGCCTCGCGCAGCGCGGCGCCGAGTTCGTCGTTGCCGGTGTGGATGCCGATGGTGCCGACGGGCGCCGCGTACAGCAGCACGACGCCGTTGGACCGGGCGGCGCTGAGCCAGGCCTCCGGAACCTCGGCCGGGACCTGCGCCTGCCACCACGCCTCGGTACGGCCGCCGGCGCCTGGGAACAGCACCGAGGTGAGGAACCCGCCGTCCAGGACCACCGACCAGCCGCTCAGCAGCGGCGGCAGGGTCATGTCGGGGGCGGCGACCGAGCTGAAGCCGCGCTCGGTCAGCAGCGAGAGGAACTCGTCGCGCGCGCCCTGGGTGCCCGGGCGCGCGACCGCGGCACCCGGCTCGACGACCAGGGCCGCGTACGTGATGCCGTCGCAGACCATCATGCTGCCGGTGATCGAGATGGGCACCGGTCCGCCCGGCACCACGGTCGGCGTCGGGACGTTGGTCGGGTCGCCCTGCTGGGCCGCGATGAGCGGTTCGACGGCGGCGTCCGAGACCGGGATGACCTGCGACGGGATGCAGCGCGCGTGGGCGAACGCCAGGACCGCGGTCTCCTGGGCGAGGTAGAGCAGCGCGCTGGTCTCCTCGACGGTGGTGTCGCCGCCGCCCCGGCAGGAAGCGCACGCGTAGGTCTGCGGTCCGGTCTCCCCGGACACGAGACGGATGGCCTCGTCGTCGCCGATCTCGGCGCGGACCTCGGGGCTGACGTCCAGCAAACGTGACACGGTTTCGCTCCTCGCTATGGCGGGGTAAGGGTCGCGGGTATCGCGCCCGGACGTTACCGTCTAGTCACGTTGGGTGACGTGCCTTGGCCGGGAACGTCACCCTTACGAGCGGTTGGGGTCAGGTTGGCACCTGCTCCGTACGGGGGAATTCGCCTTCGGACCGGGTGGCGCGACCTCGCGGTCAGGCGAACGTCCACTCCGCGTCGGGCGTCACCGGGCAGGTGTAGTCGAGCACCGACGCCCCGGCGACGAACGCGCGGAACGCCGCCTCGACGGGCACCTTCGCGGCGTCGGCGGGCAGCCCGGGCCCGTCGTGCCGCGACATGCGGTACGCCACGCGGCAGCCCGTCTCCTGGCCCGTCGCCACGTCCTTCTTGCGGCCGGTGCCGTCGACCGCGCCGACGACCGTGCCGGGCGGCGTGGCCGTGGTGACCTTCGTGTCCTTGGGCGGTGCGGGCGTCGAGTCCGGCGGCACCGGCAGGCGCTGGGAAAGGCGCGGGCGCTCGCCGGGGATCTCCGCGGAGGGCGCGATGTAGCCGTGCGCCACGGTGAAGGAGAGGGCGCGTACGCCGTCGAGGTAGAGGTCGCAGGTCTGCACGTAGCCCTCACGGCCGGGCGTACGCGCGGCGGTCCACCGGCCCCGCTGGTCGCCGGCCGCCGCGGCGCCGAGCGCGCTCGGCGGCAGGACCTCGCAGATGGGCGCGTCGGTGAGCGGTACGCGCGGCGGCGCGGGGGCGATCGGCGCGGGGTTGGCGGGCGCCGTCTGGCCGCAGCGCGAGGCGTCGTAGACGCCCGCGGCCAACTTCTGGGTCACCGCGCCGAGTTGTTCGCGGCGGTCGGCCGCCGGGTCGCCGACGATGCGGCCGCGGACGACCACGGGCGCCTTGACCGCGCGTCCGGCGTCGTCCGTGATCCCAAGCGTGCACTCGGTGGTGATCCACACGTCGTCCGGCCCGGCCATGCCGTTGAAGTTGTCGCCGACGAACGGCGACGCGACCGACCCGGTCGACCCGGCGAGCTGCACGAGTTCGGAGCCGGCCATGTTGGGCAGGTAGGCGGAGCCGACGAAGCTGACGCCGTCGACCGTGACCTCGCAGCGCTGCAACGGGTACTTGAAGATGGGCCGCTGCTCGTCGCGGACGGTGGGCTTGCCCTTCGGCAGCAGCGCGGTGACCTCGTCGGTGTTCAGCAGGCCCGAGCACACCTCGGCCGGGACCGGCTGGGCCTTGGCCTTCCCCTCCACCCCGCAGGCACTCAGAAGCGCGGCGGCGGCGACACCTGCCGCGAGGGCGCGCGCGGACGGCGCCCGTCGTACCGGGCGCGGCAAACGGGGGGTTCGGGCCTGCGTGGACACGCCCCGAACAATAGCGGGCGGCGGGCCGCGGGGGGTCGGCCGCGGGGTCAGCCGCGGCGCGTCTTGACCATCCAGCCGGTGAACGCGCCGACCGCGAAGGTCCCGATCAGCACGATCCACATCGGCGCCTCGACCGTGGGGATCCAGAACCGGATCGACGCGGACGCGGTGTTGGCCAGCACGAACCACACGCTGAGGATGACGATCGCGATCGTCAGCCAGGTTCGGTTGTCGATCTGCGCGAGGAAGTTGCTGTTTCCTCCGCTTTTGCTGGTGCCTGACATGTTTTCAGGCTAAGTCCGATTCCGGCCGTATGCCCCGCAGGCGCGGCGGGCGGACGCGCGGCGTCGCCCGAATGCCAAGAGTTGTTAAAGTTGCATTCCGCAACTAATGTGCCCTACAGTTGTACCCGGCAACGACTTTGCCGCGTTGCCCCCAAGGCATGCGAAGAAGACTCGGTAAGGGGTGCCCGGCCCCGGCGCGATCCGCCGGAGGCGGGCTCGAAGGGAAGTAGTACGCATGGCGAGCTCCGCCGCATCAGCCGCGACACCTGCCGTCGCCGGGCCCGGAGGCACCTCCGGGGAGCCGATGACGCACCGCCGCATCATGGAGGCCCTGTCGGGGCTCCTGCTCGGCATGTTCGTGGCCATCCTGTCGTCGACGATCGTCAGCACCGCACTGCCGCGGATCATCGGTGACCTGGGCGGCGGGCAGTCCGCGTACACCTGGGTCGTCACCGCGACGCTGCTCGCGATGACCTGCACGACGCCCATCTGGGGCAAGCTGTCCGACCTGTTCAGCAAGAAGCTGCTGGTCCAGCTCGCGCTCACCATCTACGTCGTCGGCTCGATGCTCGCCGGGCTCGCGCAGAGCTCGGGCATGCTGATCGGCTTCCGCGTCATCCAGGGCGTCGGCGTCGGCGGCCTGACCGCGCTCGCCCAGGTCATCATGGCCGCGATGATCTCGCCGCGGGAGCGCGGCCGGTACACCGGCTACCTCGGCGCGACCTTCGCCCTGGCCACCGTCGGCGGCCCCCTGATCGGCGGCGTCATCGTCGACTCGGCGCTCGGCTGGCGCGGCTGCTTCTACGTGGGCGTGCCCTTCGCGGTCGTGGCGCTGGTGATCCTGCAGAAGACGCTGCACCTGCCGGTGGTCCGCCGCGAAGGCGTGCGCATCGACTACCTCGGCGCCACGCTCATCAGCGGCGGCGTCGCCCTCCTGCTCATCTGGGTCACTCTTGCCGGCGAGCAGTACGACTGGCTCTCGTGGCAGACCGGCGCCATGATCGGCGGCGCCCTGGTCCTGCTCGGCCTCGCCCTCGCCGTCGAACAGCGCGCCGCCGAACCGGTCATCCCGCTGTGGCTGTTCCGCGACCGCACCGTCGTCCTGGCGGTCATCGGCAGCCTTGCCGTCGGCCTCGCGATGATGGGCGCCTCGGTGTTCCTCAGCCAGTACTTCCAGATCGCCCGCGGCAAGTCCCCGACGGTCTCCGGCCTCATGACCATGCCGATGATCCTCGGCCTCGCCCTCACCTCCACGGTCGTCGGCCGCCTCATCACCGCGACCGGCCGCTGGAAGCGCTACCTCGTGGGCGGCGGCGTCGCCCTCACCGCGGGGCTGGTCCTCATGGGCACCGCACGGTACGACACCAACCTGGTGCTGCTCGGCGCGTTCATGTTCCTCGTCGGCGTCGGCGTGGGCGCGCTCCAGCAGAACCTGGTGCTCGCCGTGCAGAACGCCGTGCCGCTGCACCAACTGGGCGCCGCGAGCTCGATCGTCGCGTTCTTCCGCAGCCTCGGTGGCGCGGTCGGCGTGTCCATCCTGGGTGCCGTCATGTCGCACCGCGTGGCCGGCTACCTCGCGGACGGCGGGGCGGGCGGAGGCGGTGCGGGCGGCGGCATCCCGGATGTCCGCCACCTTCCGCCGGGCGTACGCACTGTGGTGGAGAGCGCGTACGGCCACGCCATCGGCGACATCTTCATGGTCGCCGCACCGTTCGGGCTGGTGGCCCTGCTTGCCGTGCTGCTGATCAAGGAGCAGCCGTTGCAGACCGCCAAGCAGGTCGCCGCGCAGGCGGCCGACGGCCCGGCGCAGGGCGGCTCGGCCGCGGCGGTCCCGGACGGCGCGGCTGCCGACGGTTCAGCTGCCACCGGTTCGGCCAGCAGCCCTTCGGAAGCGGCGGAGAGCCGGCGGGACGCGGCCGCGGGAGCCCCGCGGACCTGACCCGGCACCCCGGTCCCGGTCTCGTCCGGCCCCGCTTCTTCCCGTTCCCGTCGTCCCCACCCGAAAGCGTGCCCCGTCGAGCCTTCTCAGCTCCCACGGCGGCGGCACGGCAAGGCCCCGTCTGCTATCCCCCGAAGCGGACGGGGCCGCGCCATATGCGGCGTGATGCGGCGTACCGCAGCGGCGCCTTGCGGCAGGTGTCGAAGATCCGGGCCGAAGACCATCGCGGGCGGTCAGTGCGGCGCGACGTCCATGTCCGGCAGCGGGTACGGGAACTTGACGCCCACGCCGCCGTCGACGCTCAGCACCTGGCCGGAGACGTACCGCGACAGGTCGCTCGTCAGGAACAGCAGCGGGCCGGCGATGTCCGCGGGCCGGGCCACGTCGCGCACCGGGGCGTTCGCGGCGTTGGCGGCGCGGCCCGCCTCGCCGAGGTACGCCGAAACGCGCGGCGTCCACACCACGCCGGGCGCCACCGCGTTGACGCGTACGCCGGACGGGCCCAGTTCGACCGCGGCCGAGCGTACGAGCGACATCAGCCCCGCCTTCGCGGCACCGTAGGCGGCGTGCATCGGCGCACCCGTCAGCCCCGACACCGAGGCGACGAACGTGATGGTGCCGCCCCCGTTCCGGGCCATGTGCGCGCCGCCGAACTGCACGGCGAGCAACGCGTGCCGCAGCACGATGTCGTGGTGCCAGGCCCAGTCCTCGTCGGTCGTCGAGAGCAGGTCCTTGTAGCGGCTCATGCCGATGATGTCGACGACGGCGTGCACGCGGCCCAACTGCGTCTCCGCCTGCTGCCACAGCGCCGCGACGTCCTCGCGCGACGTGGCGTCCCCGGACCACGCGAAGCCGTCGACCTCCTTGGCGATGTCGGCCGCGAGGTCCGCGTCCAGGTCGACGGCGAGGACCTTCGCGCCGCTCTGCGCGAGGGCGTGCGAGGCCTGCCGTCCGATGCCCTGGCCCGCGCCGAGGACGACGACGCCCTTGCCGTCGAGGCGCAGGCGCCCGGGGTAGTCGGGGACTTCGGAGTCATCGGTGCGAGTCATGCGTCCAGGACTATCTGACGGACCGTCAAGGAGCAAGGGGGCGGTGTGGCGGCGGGGGTTGTCGCGTACGCGTCCGCCGGTGCACTCTGTGGCATTGTTTGACTGAAGCAACCACATTTCCCCGGAGGGTCGGCATGGGCGAGCACATGGGCCACGGCGTCAAGCAGCGCGACAAGGTCAAGATGACCCCCGAGGAGGTGACGGCGTTCCTCGCCGAGCGGCACTCGATGACGATGTCCACGCTGAATCCCGACGGCAGCATCCACTCGATCGGCATGTGGTACGGCTTCCTGGAGGGCGAGATCGCCCTGGAGAGCAAGGCCAAGGCGCAGAAGGTCCTCAACCTGCGCCGCAACCCGAACATCACGCTCCTGGTCGAGGCCGGCGACTACTACGAGGAACTGCGCGGCGTCTCGATCGTCGGCAAGGCCGAGATCGTCGAGGAGCCCGAGCGCATCTGGGAGTTGGGCGTCGACGTCTTCAGCCGCTACACCACGCCGTACACCGAGGCCATGCGTCCGGCCGTGGAGATGATGCTCAACAAGCGCATCGTCATCAAGGTGATCCCCGACAAGATCGTCTCCTGGGACCACCGCAAGCTCGGCCTCCCCAGCACCCGCCCCGCCGGCGCCTGATGCGCACGAGGCCATCTGCCGGGCCCTCGGCGGATGGCCTCGGTGGATTGCCCCGGTGGATTGCCTCGCACATTCGAGACGCCTCGGCCTGGGGGATAAGCGAAGGTCACCTGTCTTTTCCTTTGACCTTGACAAGGATATTGTCGGATCATCAGGATCGGCGGGCCTGGCCCCCTCAGGGCCGGAGCCCGCAGAGATAGGGGATTCAACGTGCCCATCGGATACACGCCCGAGCACCGGACCTTCGCCGAGTCGGTCGCCGGATTCGCGAAGCGCCACGCGACGGTCGAGTCGACCCGCCGCGACATCGAGGCGCTCTCCGCCGGAGCCGTGCCCGGTTTCTGGGACGGGCTCGTGGGTTCCGGGGTGCCGGCCATCCACCTTCCCGAGGAGTACGACGGCGCCGGCGCCGGGATCCTCGACCTCGCGGTGGCACTCGAGGAGACCGGCCGCGGGCTGCTGCCCGGGCCGCTGCTGCCCACCGTGCTCACCAGCGCGCTGCTGGCGCGGTACGCCGGCCCCGAGCCCGCAAAGGCCCTGCTGCCCAAGTTCGCCGAGGGGGCGACCGGAGCGGTGGCCGTCGCGCCCACCCTGACCGCACGGGCGACGCCGGTCGGCTGGCAGGTCGACGGCACGGTCGGCCCGGTGCCCGGTGCCGTCAACGCGCGGTACCTGCTGCTGGGCGCGCGTACCGGCGAGAGCGAGGAGATCTGGTTCGTCGTGGCCCCCGGAGGGCGCGACGCGATCGAGGTCGCGCCGCTCACCGGTGTCGACCTCGCCCGCGGCGTGGGCAGCGTGACGGCGCATGCCCTGGAGGTCACCTCGTCGCAGGTGCTGCCCGGCGTCACCACGGAGCGGGTACGCCGCCTCGCGGCCGTCCTCGCCTCCGCCGAGGCCGTCGGCGTCGCCCGCTGGTGCTTCGAGACCGCCGTCGAGTACGTCAAGGTCCGCGAGCAGTTCGGCCGCGCGGTCGGCTCCTTCCAGGCCGTCAAGCACAAGGCCGCCAACCTCTTCACCCGTCTCCAGGTCGCCACGGCCGCCGCGTGGGACGCCGCCCGGGCCGCCGACGAGACCGGCGCGGACGCCGAGGACCAGCTCGAACTGGCCGCCGCCGAGGCCGCGATCGTCTGCCTGCCGGTAGCCCGCGAGATCGCCCTCGACTGCATCACGATGCTGGGCGGCATCGGCTTCACGTGGGAGCACGACATCCACTTCTACTGGCGGCGCGGCGTGTTCCTCGCGCAGTTGCTCGGCCCCACCGGCGACTGGGCCGAACTGCTGGGCCGCCGCGCGCTGGCCACGCTCGACGGCGGCCCGGAGCGCCGCTTCGACCTCGAAGTGGGCGGCGGGCTCGACGACTTCCGTGCCGAGGTGGCCGCCAACCTGGTCCGGGCCAAGGAGCTCGACGAGCCGGCGCGGCGTCAGTTCCTCGCCGACGAGTGCGGGTACGTGTCCCCGCACTACCCCAAGCCCTACGGCATGGCCGCGAACCCGGCCCAGCAGATCGTCATCCAGCAGGAGTTCGCCGCCGCGGGCCTGACCCAGCCGTCCACGGTCATCGGCGAGTTCGCCCTCCCGACGCTCATGGCGCACGGCACCGACGCGCAGAAGGACCGCTACGTTCCCGCGACGCTCCGCGGCGACATCGTCTGGTGCCAGCTCTTCAGCGAGCCCGGCGCCGGCTCCGACCTCGCGTCGCTCGCCACCCGCGCCGAGAAGGTCGAGGGCGGCTGGAAGCTCAACGGCCAGAAGGTCTGGAACTCCAAGGCCCACGAGGCGCACTTCGGCATCTGCCTGGCCCGCACCGACCAGGACGTGCCCAAGCACAAGGGCATCACGTACTTCATCGTCGACATGGCGACGCCGGGCATCGACGTACGCCCGCTCAAGCAGTCCAACGGGCAGTCCGAGTTCAACGAGGTCTTCCTCGAGGACGTCTTCGTCCCGGACGAGTCCGTCGTCGGCGAGGTCAACCAGGGCTGGGTCATCACCCGCACCACGCTCGCCAACGAGCGCGTCATGATCGCGGGCGGCCCCGGCATGGCGGCGTTCGGCAAGCTGCTCCAGGACATCGGGGCCTCCGGTGCCGCGGGTGCCTCGCAGGCGACCGCGGTCCGGCTCGGCGGGTTCGCCGCGGAGAACTGGGCGCTGCGCGCCCTCACCCTGCGCTCCACCCTCCAGCAGCTGTCCGGCCTCAACCCCGGCGCCGCGTCCAGCGTGCTCAAGCTGGCCGTCACCGAGCACCAGCGGGCCGTGGTCACCGCCCGGCTCGAACGCGTGGCCGAGGCCGGACTCGCCGACGAGTGCCTGGACGGGCTCGCGGGCGAACTGGTCACGGCGTACCTGTCGGTCCCCGCGGTCCTGCTGGGCGGCGGAACCCGCGAGATCCAGCTCAACGTGGTGGCCGAGCGCATCCTCGGACTGCCGCGCGGCTGACCCACGGGCCGGGCGCCGGGGCACCCCCGGCGACCGGCCCGCACCCGAAAGGACGTTGCCTTGCCCGCTCCGCTCGACGAGTTCCCGGTCCACCAGACGCCGCTGTCCATGGCGCGCGTCGCCAGCAGCGACCGCAACTTCTACGACCGCTACTACTTCAACGCGCACGACCGCACGGGTGACGTGTTCGTCGTGACCGGGTACGGCGTCTACCCCAATCTCGGGGTCAAGGACGCGTTCGTCACCGTCGGCCGGCGCGGGCGGCACACCACCGTCCGGCTGTCCGACGCCTTCGACGCGGCGAACGACGACCGGCTCAACCCGGCCGTCGGCGCGTACCGCATCGAGGTCAAGGAGCCGCTGAACGAACTGCGCGTGGTGTGCGACGCGTCCGACCAGGGCATCGCGATGGACCTCACGTGGCGCGGCAGCTTCCCGGCCGTCGACGAGGAGCCGCACGTCCTGCTGCGCGACGGCCGGGTGATCCTGGACGCGCAGCGGTTCGCGCAGGTGGGCACCTGGGAGGGCACGCTCAACGTCGAGGGCACCGACTACGCGGTCACGCCCGACACCTGGCTGGGCACCCGCGACCGCTCGTGGGGCATCCGGCCGAGCGGCGAGGCCGAGCCGCCCGGGCGCGCCGCCGCCGAACGCGACCCCGACGGCGGCATGTGGTGGACGTACGTGCCGCTGCGCTTCGAGGACTTCGCGATCATCGTGATCGTGCAGGAGGAGCCGGACGGCACCCGCACCCTCAACCAGGCCACCCGCGTCTGGCCCGCCGCGACCGGGCGCCGCCCCGAGCAGCTCGGCTGGCCCGAGTTCGACATCGAGTACGCCTCCGGCACCCGCAACCCGGTGCGCGCCACCCTGCGCATGAAGGACCTGACCGGCAAGCCGGTCGTCGTCGAGGTCGAGCCGCTCGGCCACGTGGTCCTCAACTGCGGCCCCGGCTACGGCATGGACCCCACCTGGACGCACGGCCAGTGGCGCGGTCGGGACTGGAGCGAGGGCGTCGTCGTCGACACCGCGAACGACGAAGCCGCCGCCGGACGCGCCAAGTTCAGCATCATCGACCACGTCGCCCGCGCCACCTGCGACGGCGCGGAGGGCTGGGGCCTGTTCGAGCACGGCTGCCTCGGCCGCCACGATCCCTCCGGGTTCGCGGACTTCACGTCCGTGGCCCCCTAGGCGCCGTCGGGGTCCGCAAGGCCGCCCGGTACGGGGCGACTTCGCGGAACCCGGCGGAACCGCCGTCCGTACCCGTCCGCTTCGTACGACGAACGCATCCACAAGGGACCGCGGTCCCGGGAGGTAACCGTGCACATCGCCTATACACCGGAGCAGGATGAGCTGCGCCGGGAGCTCCGCGAGTACTTCGCCGGGATCATGACGCCGGAGGTCCGCGAGTCGCAGGCATCCGGCGAGACCACGCTCCAGGGCCGCGACGGCGCGTACTGGCAGGTCGCGAACCGCATGGGACGCGACGGCTGGCTCGGCATCGGCTGGCCCAAGGAGTACGGCGGCCAGGACCGCTCCATGATGGAGCAGCTGATCTTCACCGACGAGGCCACCCTTGCCGGCGCGGCAGTGCCGTTCCTGACCATCAACACGGTCGGCCCGACGCTGATGGAGTACGGCACGCAGGAGCAGCGGGACTTCTTCCTCCCCAAGATCCTGTCCGGCGACATGCACTTCTCCATCGGCTACTCCGAGCCGGAGGCGGGCACCGACCTCGCGAACCTGCGTACGCGGGCGGTACGCGACGGCGACGACTTCGTGGTCAACGGGCAGAAGATGTGGATCTCGCTGATCCACGTCGCCGACTACCTGTGGCTGGCCGCGCGCACCGACCCGGACGTCAAGGCGCACAAGGGCCTCACCATCTTCCTGGTGCCCACGAACACGCCGGGCATGTCGTGGAGCGAGGTCAGGACGCTCGGCGGCCAGACCGTCAGCCAACTGACCTTCGAGGACATGCGGGTGCCGGCCTCGGCGGTCGTCGGCGAGGTGAACGGCGGCTGGGCGCTGATGACCGGGCAGCTCAACCGCGAGCGCGTGGCGCTGTGTTCGGCGGCGGCCGTACAGCTCGCGCTGCACGAGACGCGCCGCTGGGCCGAGCAGACCCGGCTGCCGGACGGCACCCGGGTCATCGACCAGGAGCAGGTGCAGCTCAACCTCGGCCGCGTGCACGCCAAGGTCGAGTACCTCAAGCTGATCAACTGGAAGATCGCCTGGGCGGTCGACCACGGCGCGAAGGTCGGACCGGCCGACGCGTCGGCCACCAAGATCTTCGGCACGGAGTTCGCGACCGAGGCGTACCGGCTGCTCATGGAGTGCTTCGGCGAGGACGCGTACCTCACCGCCGAAGCCCCGGGCGTGGTGCTGCGCGGCCGGATCGAGAAGATGTACCGCTCGGCGCTGATCCTCACCTTCGGCGGCGGCACGAACGAGATCCAGCGCGACATGATCGCGATGTTCGGCCTGCGGATGCCCCGTCCGCCGCGCTGAACCCGACCCACCGTCAACCACTGTCACTGTCAGAAAAGGGAGATGCGAAATGGACTTCGCATACACCGAAGAGCAGCAGGACCTGGTGGGTCTGGTCCGGCAGATCCTCACCGAGCGCGTGACGCACGAGTCGCTGACCGCGTTGGAGGCGAAGGTCACCGGCGAGGGCGCGCCGCGCTTCGACCGCGAACTGTGGGCCGAGCTGGGCAAGGCGAACATCCTCGGCATCTCGCTGCCCGAGGAGTACGGTGGCTCGGGCCTCGGCGTCCTGGAGCAGGTGCTGGTCCTCGAAGAGGTCGGCCGCACGCTCGCCCCCGTTCCGGTGTACGCCTCCTCCGTCGCCGCCGCCGCGATCGCCGCGCACGGCACCGACGAGCAGAAGACCACCTGGCTGCCGGGCGCGGTGTCCGGCGAGAAGATCCTCACCGCCGCGCTCGCCGAACGCCTGGGCCGCGACGCCGCCGCGCCGGCGGTCAAGGCCACGCGCGTGGACGGCGGCTGGAAGCTGGACGGCGTCAAGACCGCGGTCCCGGCCGGGACTTTCGCCGACGTCATCCTGGTCCCGGCCGCGACGGACGACGGCGTGGGCGTCTTCCTGGTCTCGCCCGACGGTGAAGGCGTCACGCTGACCCCGCAGCTGACCACCGCCAAGGAGATCGCGGGCGAACTCACCCTCGACGGCGCGGCGGTGGCCGACTCGGCACTGCTCGGCGGCGCGGTCGACACGGCGGTGGCCGTCTGGCTGCGCGACCGCGCGACGCTGGGCCTGTGCGCGCTGCAACTCGGCGTCACCGAGAAGGCGATGCGCTCGGCGGCCGAATACACCAGCACGCGCGAGCAGTTCAAGCGCCCGGTCGGCTCGTTCCAGGCCGTCGGACACCGCCTCGCGGACTGCTACATCGACGTCGAGGCGATCCGCCTGACGACGTGGCAGGCAGCCTGGCAGGTCGGCGAGGGACTGGACGCCACCGAGGCCATCTCCACGGCCAAGTTCTGGGCGGCGGAGGGCGGCCACCGTGTCGCGCACGCGGTCGTGCACGTGCACGGCGGCATGGGCATCGCGGAGGAGTACTTCGTGCACCGCTACTTCGTGCACGCCAAGCAGATCGAGTTCTCCCTCGGCGGCGCCAACGAGCACGCGCTGCGCATCGGCGCGGGCTTCGCGGCCACGCCGGCGGGCGAGTACGTCTGATCCACGGATCGCGTCGGATCGCGTCGGACCGGGTGAGCGCGTGGTCCGGGTGATTCGGTGAACCTTCGAGGGCCTGTGCCCCCGCCGTATCGGCGGGCGCACAGGCCCTTGGACGTTCTTTGGTGCTATCGGTCGTCAGCCGCAATCGGCGTCAATCAGCCGTGCAGACACGCGAAGACGCAGTGATCCAACTCGGCAGCCTCGTAGGGCCGGTCGTCGCCGTACAGGTCGTCACCCACGGCCACGACGACTCCCCGCGATGCTCCGGAGCTGGTCACGCGAACCGGGGGAAGAGGGTTTGCGCGTTGCGCGTGGTCAGGGCGCGCCAGGTGTCACCGTCGGGCTGCTCGGCGGCGGCGAGCGAGTCGGCCTGGGCCTGTGCGGCGAAGGCCGGGGTCCAGCAGAAATCGCTGCCGTAGAGAACGCGTTCGCTGCCGAACGCCCGGACCAGGGCCGGAACCTGGTTGGGAAACGGAGTTCCCGCCATGTCGAACCACACGCGCCGCAACTGATCGACGACACCCGCCCCTTCGAGGGCTCCGCCGAAGGCGAGTTGGAACAGCTCGACGCGGTCGGCCAACAGCGGAAGCGCGCCTCCGCCGTGCGTGAGGATCCACCTGATGCCCGGGTGCCGGTCTACGACGCCGGCCAGTGCCAGGTCGGCCGCGGTGCGGGTGGCGTCGAACAGGAACTCCAGCATCGGGCGCGGGCGTCCCAGGCTGACCGCCTCGTGGCAGATCGGCGACGTGGGATGGACGAATACCGTGGCACCGCGCTCGTCCAGCTCCCGCCACAGCGGCGCCAGGTCGGAATCTCCGAGGTAGCGTCCGGCGGCGTTGGACAGGACCGCGACTCCGTCGCTGCCCAGCACGTCCAGCGCGTACCGGGCTTCGGCGATCGCTCCGTCCACATCAGGCAGCGGCAGTGCGGCGAAGTGGCCGAAGCGATCGGGATGCGCGAGAACCACACCGCGCCCGGCCTCGTTGACCGCACGGGATAGCGCGCGGGCCGCCTTGTCGTCGCCGAAGTGTGTGCCCGGCGAGGAGATGGACAGCACGGCCCTGCCGATCCCGCACCGGTCCATCAGCTCCAGATGGGCGGTCGCGTCCCACGACGGCCAGCCCGGCATGCCGTCCGGAAGGCCGTGCCCCGCCGCCACCGCCGCTTCGCGGTACTCGGAGGTGACGAAGTGCGTGTGCACGTCGATGAGTTGGTCGGGCCTGGCGGTCATTGGCGCCCTCTCGTCCGTTACGTGGTTCGCGTGGTTCGCGTCATTCACGTCGTTCACGTGGTCAGGGGCCAAGGAGCTCGGGCGTGGTCGACGCCGCGGCGCACCGTTCCGCGAATCCCAGGACCTGGAACCGGTATTCGTAGCCCGCGACGCTGTTGGCGACCACGTGCGAGGAGCCCGGGAAGAGCGCGGCGTCGACGTACGGCGAACGCGTGCGCAGCGCGGCGGCGAATGCGGTCACGTGCTCGGGAGCCGGGTCCCACAGATTGTCCAGCGAGCCGAGCCGGTAGTGCGTCGGCACGGTCACGGCGGCGGCCACCTTGTCCCACTCCCGCAGCCAGCCGCCGATGACCTCCTTGACCTCGGCGCGTACCGGGGGTTGGAAGCCCTCGCCGGTCGCGAAGCGTGCGCGTACGTAGTCCGGAAGCGTCCACATGGGCGGCACGTCGACGCGGCCGAAGAGCTGTGCGGGGTCCCCGTAGTCCGTCAGCGGGCCGTCGTCCCAGGCGCCGACGACACCCGGCGGCGGGACCTGCCCGATGTCCGCGACCGCGACGCCGAGCAGCGGCCATGCGGCAGTTGCCCGTTCGGCCCATAGGGCGGCCAGATACAGGGTGATGGCGCCGCCGATGGAACAGCCGACGACCACCACGCCGGGGTGCTCCCGGCCGTGCTCCGCCCAGAGTTCGGCGATCGCCTCGTGCAACAGCTCCGCGTTGGCGCGCATCAGGCCCGCATCCGAATCCGGTGCGAACGGGAGCAGCGGGCTGCCGTCGGCCCCCGGCCGGTCGAGGGCGAACGCCGGGAAGCCGTTGTGCGCGGACTCCTCGAGTTGCGAGTGGCCCGGGATGTCGAAGGACGCGGCGCCGGCTCCGCCGCCGTGGACGAACACCAGCAGCGGCTTGCCCGGGGCCGTGCCGGGGGCGGCCGGGCCGGGCACGGCGGCCAGCCCGGTGATGCGTCCCGCGGCAAGGTCGAGGCTGTGGCGCGTGGCGGACATGGTTCTGCTCCGTGGGGTCGATGACGGGTGAAGCGCGGCGTGGCGCGGTGCCGGCGCGCAGGGTCGGGGGCGCGCTCAGATCATCGGCGTGATCTGGTCGTCCCGACCCAGCAGCGCCTTCCCGTAGATCTCGTAGTTGACCGCCGGCAGGGTCACCGCATGCCGGGCGGCCACCGCCGAGTCCCGCCAGATGCGCTGCAGAGGGTTGGCGCTCGCGAACGCAGCCGCGCCGTGCGCGGACAGCAGGATGTCGATCGCCTTGGTGACGTGCTCCAGCGCCCAGGCGGCGTCCGCGCGCATCCGGGCGCGCTCCAGGACGTCGGGGTACGTTCCCGCCCGGGCGGCGCTGTCGATGGCGTCGGCGGCGCGGTACGCGTGGAGGTGTGCCGTGTCGATCATCATCGCGGCCTCGGCGAGCTGGAGTTGGAAGGCCACGGAGTCGGACTGCGCGGCAAAGTGGGTGTAGGCGATGCTCTTGCCCGCCGCCTTCGTCTTCACGATCTCCAACGCCCTGCGCCCCAAGCCGAGTTGCGGACCGACGAGGACCAGAGCCAGTACGGGCACCAGTGCGGACCGGTACAGCGCCTCGTCACCGTATTCCGTCGGGTACTTGCCGCCCAGTGCGGCGCCCGTCGACATGATCCGGTGGTCCGGCACGAACACGTCCTCGGCGATGAGGCAGTTCGATCCCGACGACGCCATTCCGGCGACGAACCACGTGTCCTCGAGACCCAGGTCCGAGCGCGGGATCAGGGCGAGTCCCTGGTCCACGAGTTGGCCGTTCTCGTCGGTGACCGGGAATCCGACGCCGGCCCAGTCCGCGTGCCAGGAGCCGGAGTTGTAGAACCACCGCCCGGTAATCCGGTACCCGCCCTCGACGCGGACGGCCTCGGCGGACGGCGTCAGCACGCCGGAGACCTTGGCGTCGGGATTGGCGCCCCAGACGTCGTCCTGGGCCTGCCCGGACATCAGCCCGGCCATCCAGGCGCAGACGTTGCACAAGGTGACGACCCAGGACGTGCCGCCGTCGGCCTCCGCCACGGTCGCGGAGACGTCGAGCATGGTCCGGAGGGACGTCTCGTAGCCTCCGTGCCGCCGCGGCTGGGCGGTCCTGAACGCGCCCGCCTCGGTGAGCGCGGCGATGCTCTCCTCGACGACGCGGCGGTCGCGCTCGCCTTGGGCGGCATTGCCGGCGATCAGGGGCTGCAAGGCCCTTATTCGAGCGAGCAGTTCGTCTGCATCCGCGGCGTCCGGGAAGGCAGGGGTGGCCGCGCCGGTCGCGGCGCCGGTGGTCGTGGTCATGCCGCGTCTCCCAGCGGGTGGAGGTGGAGCCGGGCCGCCAGGTCCGCCAGCAGTCCGGGGAGGTCCGCCGACGACGCCGCGGCGCCGAACAGGTAATGGTCGGGACGTACGATCGCCACCTCGTGGCCGACGGCGCGCATGTGTGGGAGGTAGAACCCCTCGACGTCGGCAACTCGCAATATTTCCAAGTCTGTCGAGTCGTTCGCCGATACGGGTTCCGCAGCCGTGAGAGGCGACCCCTCCGGAACGATGTGCACCACGCGGGCACCGATCAGCTGTACCAAGGCGCGTGCCTCGGCAGTGAGGGCGTCCCGCGGGTCGACGGTGGTGGCGATGACGAACCCGGGCCCGGCGATCTGGTCGAACAGGCCGGTGCGGCCGGCCGCGTCGGCGACGCGGCCCTGGGGCGTCGGCTGCCCGGCCGAGCCGACCGGCGCGCCGTGCGCGTCGGCCCGTACGACGCCCGGGCCGAGCACGGCCGGGGGGACCGGCGGCAGTGCCGTCTCCGGATCCCCGCCTGCCCCGAGCAGGTACTCGTCGCGGCCCTTCGCGGCCTCCGGGTCGGTGAGGCAGATGACGTTGCCGAGTTCGACCGAGATGCCGATGGCGTTGCGGACGTGCGCGGAGCGTTCGCTGCCGTACGTGTCCAGCAGCGCGTCTCCGGACCTGCCACTCAGCACGAGGTCGAGCTTCCAGGCCAGGTTGGCGACGTCGCGCATTCCCGAGCACATGCCCTGTCCCGCGAACGGCGGCATCAGGTGGGCGGCGTCGCCCGCGATCAGCAGGCGACCGGACCGCCACGTGTCCGCCCAGCGGGCCTCGAAGGTGTAGACCGTGTGGCGCTCCAGCGTCGCGTTGTCCGCAGTGATGCCCCAGTCCGCGAGCAGCCGCCACGCGGTCCCGGCGTCGTCGAGGTCGGCGATCGTCTCGCCGGGCAGGCGCATGAACTCCCAGCGCCTGCGGCCCGGTCCGCCCGAGACGGCGGTCGAGGGGCGGGCCGGGTCGCATACCTGGAGGTTGAACGGCCGCCACACGCGCTCCTCGTGCGGTATGACGTCCACGATGAGCCAGTCGTAGTGGAAGCCGAGGTCGGTGACCGTGGTGCCGAGCACGTCGCGCACGAAGCTGTTTGCGCCGTCGCAGCCGACGACGTAGCTTGCCCGCAGCGTGAGTTCGTCGCTGCCGTCACGGTCACCGTCGGCGCCCGCGGCGCGGACGCGGAGTTCGGCGTGGTCTCCGCGGTCGGTGAGGGCGACGGCCTGGTGACCGCGCAGCACCGTTACGCCGGGGAGGCTCTCGGCCTTCGCCGTGAGCACCGCCTCCAGTGCCGGCTGCGAGAACATGTTGGCGGTCGGCCATCCGCTGGGGCCGAAACCCGACCAGTCGAAGTGCAGGAGGGTTTCGCCTGCTGCGTTGCGCCAGTCGTAGTCGACGGCCGGCTCGCTGACGTCCGCCAGTCGCGGGCCGAGCTCCATCTCGCCCAGGAACCGCGCGATTTCGTCGTCGAAGTGCACGGCCCGAGGCAACAGGTAGGGGGTGGTCCTGCGTTCGACGACGGTGACGCGGTGTCCGAGTCCGGCGAGGCGGATGGCGAGCGCCTGGCCGACCGGGCCGTAGCCGACCACGGCCACGTCGCAGTCGAGGCCGTCCGCGACGGTCATGCCCCGGCTCCGTGGCTGCCGGTCATCAGGTCGGCCAGATCGTCCGGGGCGAGGAAGGAAGGCGGAGGCGGTGGACCCCAGTTGTAGAGGCCGCGCATGCCTTCCAGTGTTTCCGGCTTCCACAGTGCCTCGTCGACGATGCAGTCCAGGTCGGAGTAGTACTCCGAGAAGTTCCCGGCGGGATCGCGCAGGTACCAGAAGAAGTTCGAGCCGATGTGATGGCGGCCCAGGCCCCATACGTGGCGTTCCGGATGCCCCTCCAGCATCGCGGACGCGCCCCGCCCGACCTCGTCGACGTCGTCGACCTCCCAGGCGGTGTGGTGGAGGAACGCGATGGGGGCCTGCTGCACCAGGACGTTGTGGTGGTCCGTCGAGCACCGCATGAAGGCGGCGAGGCCCGGGACGGTGTCGCTGGTGCGGAATCCGAGACCTTCGGTGAAGAACCGCTGCGAGCCTTCCTGGTCGGTCGAGCCGACCACCACGTGTCCGAGCTTGCGCGGCCGTACCGGAGTCTCGCGCAACACGCCGGGCGCGCGGCTGTCCAGCCGGGGAGCGTCGCCGGGCGCGTTGTACGGCGGGGTCGGGGTCGCGCGCTGCGTCACCCGCGCGGTGACCTCGACGACCACGGCCGCCTCCGTCCCCGGATCCTGGGCGCGGATGCCGCCGGGGACGCGGGTGGCGGGGATGTCGAGGCGGGCGAGCCGGAAGGCGATGGCGTCGATGTCGTCGGGGTCGTCCGCCCCGACGCGGATCTCCAGCAGGCGGCGGCGGTGGCCGGGCACCAGGACGAGCTGGGCGCCGCCGTCGGCGGTCGCGTACGTCGCGGCGCCCGTCGTGGGCTCGGCGAGGGGCGGGGCCGCCCCGCCGGAGGCCGCCGTACCGTCGGGAGTGCCCGTACCGCCTGTGCCGGCCGGTGTGCCTGTATCACCCGGGGCCGCCGAGAGTCCGAAGTCGGTGTAGTACGCGCCGGTCGCGGCCACGTCGGGCACCGCGACGGTGATCTGGTTCAGCCGGTGCAGGGGCATGTCCGTGTCTCCTGTCGGTCAGTCGCGTACATCGGCGGTGCGCCCGTCGACGAGGGCGTTCCGCAGTTCGCCTATACCTGTCACGTGGCTGACCAGGGTTTCTCCGGGGCGCAGGTACCGCTGCGGGTCGCGGGCCATGCCGACGCCGGAGGGCGTGCCGGTGAAGATGATGTCGCCGGGGAGGAGCGGGCAGACCGCGGAGAGCCGGGCGACCAGCTCCGCGACGCCGAAGATCATGTCGCCCGTGCGGCCGTGCTGGAGCACCTCGCCGTCCACGGCGCAGCCGAGCTCCAGATCCTCCGGGTCGTCCACCTCGTCGGGGGTCACCAGGCAGGGGCCGAGCGGCGCGAAGCCGGGATAGGACTTGCCGAGCGAGAACTGCGGTACAGGACCGCTCAGTTGCACGACGCGCTCGGACAGGTCCTGGCCGATGGTGAGCCCCGCGACGTGGTCCCAGGCGGCTCCCTCGTCGACCGCGACGGCGGTGCGGCCGATCGCCACCACCAACTCCACCTCCCAGTCCACGTTTTCGCTCGGCAGGACCACCTGTGCGCGCGGCCCGGTGATCGACGTGGGGAACTTGGTGAAGACGGGCGGGGATTCGGGCCGGGACAAGCTGGCCTCGGCGGCGTGCTCGGCGTAGTTCAGGCCGATCGCGAAGACCTGGCGCGGCAGGGGCGTAGGGGCCCGCAACTGGGACTCGTCGACGGCGAAGTCCGCGGGGGCGGCGGAGGCTGCCCAGTCGCGCAGGGCGTCCCAGGACTCGAAGATGGCCTGCGGGTCGGAGGGGAAGCGGCCGCCGCTCGCCTTCTCGACGTCGAGGCCGCCTCCGTCCCGGTCCAGGAGGGTGGCACGTCCGGCGACGTTCGCGATGCGCATTCAGGGCTCCGGTGCACGGTCTAGGGGTTGTGTGACGGCCGTGTGACCACATCCTGACGGCCGGATGCCGTCAGCCTGCGCCTCGTTTCGGGCATCGTCAAGACAAAATCGATTTCTTGTGCGGAAGATTTTATGAGCCTGGACAATCGTTTCTCAGTCGGCCTAGCGTGACCGGGATACGACAGGAGGCGGCGCGTGAGCGGGACAGCGGGAAACGGCCGAGGAGCGACACCGGGGTCCGGGCAGGGGACGGAGCCCGTCTGGCGCCCCGATCCGGCAGCCGTGGCGGAGACCGCCATCGCGGCCTTCATGCGCGACGTCGCGGCCAGGCGCGGCCTGGAGCTGAACTCCTACCAGGACCTGTGGCAGTGGTCCGTGGACCGCGCCGAGGACTTCTGGTCGGACGTCTGGACGTTCTTCTCGGTCGCCCCCGGCCCCGCGCCCGCAACCGTCCTGACGCACCCCGACATGCCCGGAGCCACCTGGTTCCCCGACGCCGAACTCAACTTCGTGGACAGGGTGTTTACGGGTCGCACCCCGGACGCGATGGTGCTGACGGCGGTCACCGAGGACGGCGGCGTACAAAACCTGACCTGGCGGGACCTGGAGCGGCAGGTGGCCGGAGCCGCCGAACTGCTGCGCGACCTCGGGGTCGGCCCCGGCGACCGGGTGGCCGGGTACCTGCCGAACTGCGCCGCCGCCGTGGTCGCGTTCCTGGCGGCGGCGAGCATCGGCGCGGTCTGGTCGTGCTGCGGCCCCGACTACGCCGCCGGCGCCGCCGCGAGCCGCCTCGCGCAGCTCGAACCCGCCGTGCTGGTCTGCGCGGACGGCTACCACTTCGGCGGCCGCACACACGACCGCCGGGCCGAGGCCGCGCGCCTCGCCGAACTGCTGCCCTCCGTCGGGACGGTGCTGCACGTACGCCATCTCGGCCTGGACGCCCCGGAGTTCCCGGTGCCGGTCCTGGACTGGGACGCCGCCCGCGACCCCGCGCCCGGGCCGCTGCGTGCCGAGCCCCTGCCGTTCGGCCATCCGCTGTGGATCCTCTACTCCTCGGGAACCACCGGGGTGCCCAAGGCGATCGTGCACGGGCACGGGGGCGTCGTCCTGGACGGCCTGAAGACGCTTGTGCTGGGCCTCGACATGACCGACCGGGACCGGTTGTTCTGGTACACCACCACCAACTGGATGATGTGGAACTTCTGCGTCGAGGCGCTGCTGGTCGGCGCGTCGCTGGTGCTGTACGACGGCAATCCGGCGCACCCGCGCGTCGACCGGCTGTGGGAACTGGCGGGCCGGCACCGGGTCACGGTGTTCGGGACCAGTCCGGCCTATCTGACGGCCAGTGAGAAGGCGGGCCACCGCCCGGCGGACGCCCACGACCTGGCGGCCCTCCGGGCCATCGGCGCGACCGGGTCGCCGGTTTCGGTTGCGGCGTACGAGTGGGTGCGCGAACAGTTCGGCGGCCGGGTGCCGTTGGCGTCCGTGTCCGGCGGCACCGACGTGGTCACCGCGCTCGCCGGCTGGGCGCCGAACCTGCCGATCTGGCCGGGGGAGATCTCCGCGGCGGCGCTCGGCGTCGCGCTGGACGCGTACGACCCGGCGGGCCGGCCGGTGCGCGGCGGCGTCGGCGAACTGGTCGTGACGGCCCCGATGCCGACGATGCCGCTGTACTTCTGGAACGACCCCGACGGCGCCAAGTACCGGGACGCCTACTTCGGGGTGTACGACGGCATTTGGCGGCACGGCGACTGGATCACCATCACGGAGCGCGGCAGCGTCGTCATCCACGGCCGCGCCGACGCCACGCTCAACAGGCAGGGGGTACGGCTCGGCAGCGCCGACATCTACGACGTGGTGGAGAAGGTCCCGCGTGTGCTGGACAGCCTCGTGGTCGGCGTCGAGCGGCCGGACGGGACGTACTGGATGCCGCTCTTCGTGGTGGTCGACGGGGGACTCGACGACGACCTCCGCGCCGAGGTGGTCGAGCGCCTGCGCCGCGACGCGTCGCCGCGGCACGTGCCGGACGAGATCTTGGCCGTGGACGCGATCCCGCGTACCCGCACCGGCAAGAAGCTCGAAGTGCCGGTCAAGCGCATTCTGCTCGGGGCGGAGCCGGACGCCGCGGTGAGCCGCGACGCCGTTGACGACCCGGAGGCTCTGGACCGGCTCGTCGCGGTGGCCCGGGCCACGGAACGGGGGCTGACCGGGCGCCGGCCGGCGAACTGATCGGCCGACCTGCTGTCCGATGTCGGATCCGACGTCGCTCGACCGGGCCCCCGCCGGCGCTCCTACTGTCCGGGCCGACCCGGACCCCCGCCGCCGGGGCTCCCACCGTCCGGCCCCGACCGGGCCCCCGCCGGTGCTCCCACCGACCGGGCCCGACCCGGGCCCCCACCGTGGCCCTCTGCCCGACCTCCTGCCCAGGCCCCGCCCCCCCGGCCTGGACCGCTGACCTCGGTCGGGTCTGTTGCCCGGGGCCGTCGGCTGCCCGCTGGTCTCCGCTGCCACCGGGAGGGGAGGGGAAGACCCTCAGGAAATCGATCAGGCGTAAAGTTGAGGGTCATCTGCCGGAAAGTCGGCCGAAGCGCTCGGCGGCGCGTATCGCCGGCGGGAAGAACCTAGGCAGGGGGCACAACCGTGGCGGCACGACAGGACAAGGACCGTCGGCCTGTCCGCAGAACCGACAAGGCGGGTGAGGGCGACGCCGCCCCCAGCCGTACCGTCGCGGTCCAGACCGAGCTGCGCGCGCGGGTGCTCGCCGGGCGGTTCGCCCCGGGAGCGCGCCTGAGCCCGCGTGCGCTGGCCGACGACTTCGGCGTCAGCCTCTCGGTGGTGCGCGAGGCGCTCAGCCGGCTGGCCGAGCAGGGCCTCGTCGTCGCGGCCCCGCAACTCGGCTTCTCCGTCGTCTCCCTCGACGTGGCCGACCTGATCGACCTGACCAAGGTGCGTGTGCTCATCGAGGGGGCCGCGCTGCGCGAGGCCGTCGAACATGCGGACGTGGAGTACGAGTCCCTGGTGGTCGGGGCGCACCACCGCCTCACGCGCACCCCGTTCCTCAGCGACCTCGCCACGCTGACCGTGACGGAGGAGTGGGCGGCCGCGCACGCGATCTTCCACGACGCGCTGATCAGCGCCTCGCCGAGCCCGCGCCTGCGGAGCATGGCGGCGAGCCTGCGCGACCGGGCCGAGCTGTACCGCCGCTGGTCCGGGCCGCTCGCCGCCGAGGCCGCCACGCGCGACGTCGCCTGCGAGCACCGGGCGATGATGGACGCGGCGCTGGCCCACGACGCGGACCGGGCCGTGGCGCTGCTGGCCGACCACATCAACCTGACCACCGACCTGCTGCTGGCGTACGCGGAACGGACCGCGGAGGGCGAGGGCCCGGCCGGCGCGGCGACCGCCTGACGGCACGCCGATCACCCTCGACTCGCCTCCCTTTGCCGCATAAGGTGACGCGGTCAAGCAGTTGGGCCACGGCCCGCGTAGGCAGGGGAGTGGCGATGGACGCGGATGTGATCGTCGTCGGCGGCGGCACCAGCGGCGCGGTCCTCGCGGCGCGGCTTTCGGAGGACCCGGAGCGGCGCGTCCTGCTGCTCGAACAGGGGCCGGACGACGCCGAGTACGACGCGAGCGTGCTGCGGCCCGCCTCGGCCGGGGACGTGTGGGCGGGCACGCCCTTCGCGCGGCCCTACGCGATGTCCGCCGGCGCCGACCGCACCGTGCAGATGGTGCGGGGCCGAGTCCTCGGCGGGACGTCGGCGGTCAACTACCTCGCCACCATGCGCGGCCAGCCGTCCGACTACGACGCGTGGGCCGCGCGCGGCCTCGACGGCTGGAGCTGGCCCGACATCCTGGCCACATTCCGGGGCATGGAACAGGACCTCGACTTCGGTGACACGGAACTGCACGGCGGCAGCGGACCGTTGGTCGTACGCCGGTCCCCGCTCGACGAACAGTCCGAGTCGCACCGGGCGTTCCAGGCCGCGGTGCGGACGCTCGGCGTGCCATGGGCCGACGACGTCAACGACCCGCGCCGCCTGCCGGGCATCGGCATCTTCCCGCTCACGACCTCGCCCGACGGGGCCGAGCGCCTGACGGTCAGCCGCGCGTACCTCCCCGACGAGGTGCGCGCACGCCCCAACCTGCGGATCGTCACCGCGGCCACCGCCGCCCGCGTCACCGTCGTCGACGGCCGGGCGACCTCCGTCGTCACCTCCGACGACCGCGCCTACACCGCAACCGAGATCGTCCTGTGCTGCGGCGCCACCGGATCCCCCGCGCTCCTCCAGCGCTCCGGCATCGGGCCCAAGTCCGTCCTCGACGCCCTGGGCGTGCCGGTGGCCGTCGACCTTCCCGGCGTGGGCGCGAACCTCCAGGACCACCTGGGCATAGCCCTGCTCTACCGCCACCCGGGAGGAACACCGTTGCGCGGCGGTCCGGTTCAGCCCGTCTGGGTCGGTCGGACACCCGAGGCGACGATGATCGACTTCCACGTCCTCAACCTCCCCGTCGGCGAACCGGGAGAGCACGGCACGCACTTCTCCGTCGTGCCGTTCCTGCTCGACGTCACGGGCCGAGGCAGGGTGTCCATCGCGTCCACGGATCCCGACAGCGAACCCGACGTCGTCATGCCGACGCTCACCGACCACGATCTCGCCCGATTCGACTGGCTGTTGGGCCGCATCGCCGAACTCGAGGAGTCCGAGCCCTTCACCTCGCTCGCCGCCGAACGCGTGCACCCGGTCGCCGACCTCCGCGCACCGGACGCGGCCGCCACCCTCGTCGCCTCCGGCCTCATCAGCTACGGCCACCTGGGCAGCACGTGCGCCATGGGCCCGGACGGCGATCCACTCGCGGTCCTCGACGCCCGCTGCCGCGTGCGCGGCGTCGACGGCCTGCGCGTGGTGGACGCCTCCGCAATGCCGAAGCTCCCGGCCGGAAACACCTACCTCGGCTGCGTGATGATGGCCGAACGAGTCGCGCGCTTCCTCTGACGGTCGTCATCCGACGGCGACCTCGGCCCACACCGTCTTCGCCTCGACTCCGTTCCGGTACCAACCCCACCGGCGTGCGAGCGCCGACACCAAGAGCAACCCGCGCCCGCACACCGCCTCGGCCGAAGGACAGCCGGTTCGCGGCGCGACGTCCCCGCGCGCGTCGGTCACCTCCACCCGCACTGCTTCAGGCGCGGCGAGGTCCGGGAGCACCCCCATGCGCAGCACGATCACCGCGCCGCCTCGGGCCCCGTGTGTCGCCGCGTTCGCGCCCAACTCGGCCACGACCAACGCGACGGCCTGAGCGACGTCGGACCGCGCGGGCCAACCCCACGCGGCGAGTTGGGCCCCGGCGGCGGTACGGAGTCGGCGTACGCCGAGCGGACCGGCCTCGGCCTCGCAGGCGAACTGACACAGTGTGCGGCGCTGTTCGTCGCGGTGTGTGCTGGTGTCCATGGCGAGGAGCGTGGACGTTCCGGTTGGCAGACGGCCAGTCCCGGCCACCGTACGCCGCGCGGATGTACGGGACGTACGCGCCGAACTGTACGACGCGTACGGAGAACCCCCGTGCGTGGACGTGGCGTTGACTACGATGAGTGCCGGTGGGGGTGCGCTGCGCGACTGAAGAAGGCACGGTGCCCATGGCGGAAAACGAACCACTCGACGAGGCCGGCGGCGCGGACCTGTTCCGGGCACTCGGTCGCCAAGTCCAGGTGCTGCGCGAACGCGCGGGGCTGTCGCGACGCGAGCTGGGCGATCAGCTCGGGTACAGCGAGGAGACGGTGTTCTCGGTGGAACGCGGTCGGCGCACCCCGCAACCGGAGTTCCTGGAAGCGGTCGACCGCCTGGTGGACGGCAGGGGACTGCTGTCGGTCGCGGTCGAGGATGTCGAACGCGCGAAGTCGCGGTCCCGAGTGCGGCACCCAGCCTGGTTCCTGGACTATGCGCGCTTGGAGAAGGCCGCCGTCGAACTGCACTTCTACGCAACGCTGACGATCCCAGGGCTGTTGCAGACCGAGTCGTACGCCCGTGCCATCTTCACTGCTCGTCAGCCGCTGCTGGGTGAAGGCGAGATCGACGAACGAGTGGCCGCGCGGCTGTCGAGGCAGGAGATCCTGACCGTGTGGCCCCTTCCGACGGTCAGCGTGGTCATCGAGGAAGCGGTATTGCGGCGCTGCATCGGCGGTGCGCTTGTCCAGCAGGATCAGCTCGCGAGTCTGCTTCGCATCGGCGCCATGCGGAACGTCCATTTGCAAGTGTTGCCGCTGACTTGCGAGGGCCATGCCGGAATGGAGGGCCCGTTCATCCTGCTGACCCCCAAGGGGAGGCAGCCAGTTGCCTATGTGGAGGTGCAAGACGTCAGCAGACTGGTGACTGACCAGGAGCAAGTTCGTATCCTGGCCGCACGATACGGCAGCATCCGGGCGCAGGCGCTCGACCCCGTCCAATCCTTGGCGTTGATCGAGAAAGTGCGGCGAGAACTATGAGCAACAGCGGACAAGCTGGCACCCAAGCCGTCGCGTGGCGCAAGAGCAGCCACAGCGGTGGCAACGGCGGAGAGTGTGTCGAAGTTGCCGTGGGGGCTTCGGCGATGCTGGTCCGCGACTCCAAGCTGCCTCATCGCGCTCACCTCGCGTTGCCGTTGAGCTCCTGGTCGGCGTTGACCTCGTCGCTCGGCGTGTCGAACGGTTGAGCCGGGCCGGCGCCACAGATGGCACCGGCCCGAACTCGCATTCGTGAACCGCCCTGACTAGCTTTCGCAGCCGACGCCGTCTCCGTCGCTGTCCAAGTGGCGGCCGTAGCCAGGTTGTCCGATGCGGACCGGTGCAGCGCCTGCGTCCTTCGCCGCCTTGCAGTTCTTGTAATAGACGGACTCTTCCTCCGGAGTCGGCTCAGGCTCGGGCGTCGGCTCACGTGTCGTCGGAGCGGGGGCCGGCTTTGTCGCGGGCGGCGGTGCGGGCTTTGTTTCCACGGGTGCCGGCGGTGCCACCGTGACGGGCTGTGCGCTCGTGGGCGGCGGCTCCGGTGCGGCCGTCGTCGGCTCCGGTGCGGTGGTCGCCGGAACGGGGGCCGCTTCTGTGGACGGCGGCGCGGAACTGCCGGGCGCCGCCGGTGTGGTGCTGATGACCGCGGCTGGCTCGGTCGGCTTGTCAGCCTCCTTGTCCTTCGGGTCGCCGGCGGCGCTTCCAATAGCGATGATCAGGAACCAGATGCCCGCCACCGCGGCGACGACGTGCCGCGCGGTCCCGCGCCATATGCCCGCGCGGTAGAGCAGGAATATCCCCACCGGCGCGAACACGATCAGGAGAACGACGATCCACCCGGTCTTCGTGTGCCACGGCTGCCGCATCGGCGGCGGTGGCGGCGGTGCTCCCCACGGCTGCTGCGACGGGTACGTCATGCGTCCCACCCCCGGAACGCTCTTCCGTGGCGCCGACTGTTTTCGGGCGCGACTGTTACGCGCATATTCCCCACCCCCAAGGTCAGGCCGCGACCGTAGCGGAATCCGACCGACCGGATGGGCGGTTTCGGAATTCCGTGACTGATACGCGATTCACGGACCACGACCGTCCCGTGGCAACGCTTTCGGGGCCCTGGGTTGTTCAGGGGGTGGCGGCACGTCGACGGAGGAAGGACCGACCTCATGCAGGATCCGCCCGGGTTCCGGGAGTACGTCGCGGCACGAAGGGACCACTTGGTGCGTATCGGCGTTCTTCTGACCGGGGACCGGCACCTGGCCGAGGACTTGGTGCAGGCCGCGTTGGTACGTGTGTGGCCGCGCTGGGCGCGGGTCAGCAGGGGCGAGAACGTCGACGCGTACGTGCGCCGGATCATGACCAGCACGTTCCTGAACTGGCGAAGACGCAAGTGGCACGGCGAATACCCGACCGACGTGGCGGCGGACGCCGCGATCCTCGCCCTCCCGGACGGCGGCGACGCGTTCACCCGGTGGGACGACGCCGAGGCGCTGCTCGCCGATCTGCGCCGCCTGCCGCCGAGGCAGCGGGCCGTGGTCGTGCTGCGCTTCTACGACGACCTGACGCTGGACGAGTGCGCCGAGGCGCTGGGGTGCAGCGTGGGGACGGTCAAAAGCCAACTGCACAGGGCGCTGGGCACGTTGCGGGAACGCGCCGCCCGGCGGGATCGACAGGACGCGATGACGCAGGCGGAGAGGGCGGACCCATGATCCGGGAACACGACGAGCGGGAACACGACATGGACGACGGCGATCTGCGTACCTGCATGCGGCACGCCGTCGCGGAGGTTGCCGCGCCTCTCAACCTGTACGAGCAGGTGGCCGGTTCGGCGCGCAAACGGCAGCGGGCCCGGGTGCAGGTCGGAGCCGGGGCAGTGGTGTTGGCCCTGGGGGCGGCTGTCGGCGTCGGTGTGGGCGACCCGTTCGAATGGCGCGGAGGCGGCGGCGACCAGGTGGACGCCGCAGCGCCGGATTCGGACACAACCAAAGTGCCGCCGGAGGCTTCGGGCACGGCGGTTGCCGCCTGCCCGGACACGGCGCCCGAACCGTCCAACCCCGGTGTGACGCAGGGGGCGATGCTGCCCGACCGTCCCGGCAGGGCGCTGCTGTGCTCATACCCGTGGTCGGGCGCGGGGGTGAAGCCGACCGAGGTAACGCTGTCGGCAGCGGCGAGCGAGCAGTTCGCGAGTATGGTGAACAGCAGCCCGCAGAGCCCGGGTTCGGCGGAACGGGCGTGCTCCGTCGCCATGTCTGGGGAGGCCGTGTTCTTCCGCAACGCCGCTGGTCACGAGGCGGTGCTGATCGCCGGGGGCACGTGCCGCGACGCCTTGACCGACGGCCGCGTGCAGGTCCCTTGGAATACCCGCACATCGATCGCTCGGCTGTTGCCCGGCTGACGGGGCTGCCGTACCCGCACCATCTCGGTACCAATCTGATCATGCGAACGCGGCCCGTCCTGAACTCGGCGCGTGAAGCCACTCACCGACTGGCCGACGGCAACCGGGTGGAGGGGCAGACCCGCCTCGTCCTCCACCGCACCAACGGTCGCTAGGAGCTCGTGGGACTCTCCGTGTATGCGGACGGTTTGGTGTCGATCGGCGGGGGCTTGTCATGGCCGTTCGACGGGTTCGCCGAAGCGGTCGAGGCAGGTGACATCGTCGCGCACGTCGAAGACGGCGTGCGTAGATGCGACTTGCGCATCGTCGACGGGACCTGATGCCGAGGCCGCGGCAACCGCCGCCTCAGTGCTCGGCGTTCTCGGTCGGCCGCAGGTCCTTCGGGATGCGCGTCCAGGCCAACACCGCGGCGGCGAAGGGGAGTGCGGCGGCGATCAGGAAGGTCGGGGTCATGCCCGACGTGAACGCCGAGGCGGCCTCCTCCAGCAGCGCCGCACCTTCCGCGCCGCCGATCCCCGCCGCCACGTGGGCCGCTTCGCCGATCGAGTCCTGCACCGAGTCGGCGACCGGGCCGTCGCCCAGGTCGGGCAGGTGGGTGCGGTACAGGGCGGCCGCGAGACTGCCGAGGATGGCCACGCCCATGGCGGCGCCGAGTTCGTAGCAGGTCTCCTCGATGGCCGCCGCTCCGCCGACGTCCCGGGACGGAGTCGCCGCCATGAGGGTCACCGAGGCGACGGTCGTCGCGATGCCGGCTCCGGCGCCGAGCAGGGCGAGCGCGACGGCGATCTCCAGGTAGCTGATCGACCCCGAGTGGTTCACCAGCCAGGGCAGCGCCAGCGCCACGGCCATCATCATCAGCCCCACGCCCAGCACGTGCCGGATCGCGAAACGGTGCATCAGCACGGGCGTGACGATCGACGTCAGGATGAGCGCCACGGGTGCCGGAAGCAGCCGTACGCCCGCCTCCAACGGCGAGAAGCCCTCCGCGTACTGGAACCACTGCGTCACGAGGAACAGCACCGCGCCCATGGCGATCATGCTGAGGAAGATGGCCGACGCCGCGATGCTGAAGGACCGGCTGCCGAACAGCCGTACCTGCAACAGCGGATGCGCGATGCGCAGTTGGCGGCGGATGAAGACGGTCAGGGCGAGTGCCGCAATCGCGAGCAGGGTCCAGGCGACCGGATCGGTCACGCCGCCCTTGCCGAGCTGCTTGATGCCGCCCGCGAGCGCCAGCATGCCGATGATCGACTGCGCGACGCCCCACCAGTCCCAGCGTCCGGCACGCGGCTTGCGCGACTCCGGTACGAGCCACGCCCCGAAGCCGATCACCGCGAGCGCGACGGGGATGTTGAGCAGGAACGCCGACTCCCAGCCGTGCTGTTCCACCAGCAGGCCGCCGACCACCGGGCCGACCGCCATGCCGCCGCCGAAGACCGCGGCCCAGATGGCGTACGCGAGGGCCCGCTCCTTCGGGTCGTGGAACACCGTCCGCAGGATCGACAGCGTCGACGGCATGATGGCCGCCCCGCCGACGCCGAGCATCGCCCGCGCCGCGATGACGTGCCACGCCTCCGTCGCGAACGCCGCGCCGAGGGAAGCTGCCGCGAAGATCCCGAAGCCGATCAGCAGCAGCTTCTTGCGTCCCCAGCGGTCGCCGAGCGCGCCCGCGGTGACCAGCAGCCCGGACAGCGCGAGTGCGTACGCGTCGATGATCCACAGCTGCTGCACCGACCCCGGTTGCAGGTCCTCGACGAGGGACGGGAACGCGACGTTGAGGATCGTCGTGTCCATGGCAATCAGCAGCAGGCTGCCCGCGAGGATCGCGAGCACCGCCCACCGCCGGGGATCGGGTTCAGGACTGACGTTGTTCATATGAGACATGATCGTCTCATATAGGTCAGGGATGTGCACGCGTCTGTGTCAGAGACATGCGCGCGTCGGCCACGGTGTGCCCGGAATATGAACTTTGGGCGCGGCCCCGGCTGCGAGCCGAGCCGGGCAGGGCAGGGCAAGGCAAGGCAAGGCAGGGCAAAGCAGGGCAGGGCAAGGCAAGGCAACGGGCACGGGTCGCGGTCTTGGCTGCCGCGCCCGAGCCCGTGCCCGTATCCGTATTCGTGCCCGTGTCCGGGTCCGTGTCACGTGTCCTTGCGTGCTGCTACGTGGTCGACTCCACGGTCAGCGGCACCGGCAGCGCGCCCGTCTGCAGCGACGCCGCGATGCGCCTGGCGTCGGCGCGGGTGAACTTCCCGGTGATGACCGCGGTGCCGCCGCTCAGCGGCTGGGCCACGGTGGGGGCGATCAGGACGACCCCGTCGAGGGTCACCGCGAGGCGGTCGGTGGGCTGCGAGCCGCTGCTCAGGTCGGTGGTCAGCTTGCCGAACTTGTCGGCGCCGGCGCTGTTGAACGAGATGGTGACCTGCCACTGGCCGGGCATCTCGTCCGGCTCCTCGGCAGTGGCCTTCTGCACCGTGCCGCCGTCGAGTGCCGTCGGGCCGAGCAGGAAGCGTTCGACCGTTCCGTCGGTCGTGTCCTGCGCGCATGCGGCGGCGGGGGCGTCGGCAGGCGGCAGGGTGGTCGGCGGCGCGGTCGGCTGGGAGCAGTCGAGAGCGGCGTACGTGGCGCGCAACTCCGCCGAGACGCCCGGCAGTTCGCCGCTCCCGGTCGCGCCCGGCGGGGCGGGTGCGGCCGCACCGACCGGCTCGGCGGCGTACACCGGGCGGAACTCCAGGCGTCCGCGGCGTTCGATGCCGGTCAGGACCTCCCGGTCGGCGGCCGCGCCGGTCACCACGAGCCGGCCGTCGCGCAGTTCCACGGTTCCGGGTACGCCCGCCAACTCCAGGCGCCGGTCCAGGATTTCGCGGGCCCGCTCCAGGTCGGCGCCGGATGCCCCGGTGGGGGCGCCGAGCACCACCGTCACCGTCGGGCCGGTCGGTTTGCCGCCGCCCGTCGGGAACGCCTTGTCGGGGGCGCCTTCGTCGTCCGAGCCGCAGGCGGAGACCGCCGCCAGCGTCGCCGCGAGGGCGAGCGTGGCGAGGGCAAGACGGCTGCGTCGCGGGCCTGTTCGGTTCGTCGGGGGGTGGGCGGGGCTGTCGTGAAGGCTGTCGTCGTTGTCCACCCGAGCCATCATGGCAGCGGCGTGCTTCGGCAGCCGCCGTCACCGCCGAAACGACGAACGGCCCGGAGTACCACCAGGCTCCGGGCCGTTCGGTAGCGGGGGGCGCCCCGCACGGGTTACGGCAGGACGACCGTCTTCAGTTCGACCAGCGCGTCCAGGCCCTCCGGGCCCAGCTCGCGGCCGAGGCCGGACTGCTTGTAGCCGCCGAACGGCGCCCCGAAGTCCATCGCCACCCACGAGTTGACGCTGACCGTGCCGGTCTCCATGCGCCGCGAGACCTCGGTGGCCGCCTCGACGTCGGTGCCCCACACGCCGCCGGACAGGCCGTACGGCGAGTCGTTGGCGATGGCGACCGCGTCGTCGATGTCGTCGTACGCGATGACCGCGAGCACCGGGCCGAAGATCTCCTCCTGCGCGATGGTCATGTCGTTCGTGACGTCCGCGAACACCGTCGGCTGCACGAACCAGCCCTTGTCGAGGCCCTCCGGACGGCCGCCGCCGACCACCACGCGGGCGCCCTCGGCCTTGCCCTTCTCGATGTAGCCCAGCACCCGGTCGCGCTGCCGCTCGGAGACCAGCGGGCCGATCGCGAGGCCCTTCTCCAGCGCGTCGCCGACCGTCATGGCGCCCACGTGCTCGGCCAGCTTGGCGACGACCTCGTCGTAGCGCGAGCGCGGCGCGAGCACGCGCGTCTGCGCGACGCACGCCTGGCCGTTGTTGTTGAACGAGCCGGGCAGCAGGCCGGGGACGGCCACGTCGAGGTCGGCGTCCTCCATGAGGATGCACGCCGACTTCCCGCCGAGCTCCAGGGTCAGCGGGCGCAGGCGCTCGCCGCACAGCGCGCCGATGCGGCGGCCCGCCGCGGTGGAGCCGGTGAACGACACCTTGTCGATGTCCGGGTGCACGACCAGCTTCTCGCTGACCTCGCGGTCGGCGACGACGATGTTGAGCACGCCGGCCGGCACGCCCGCCTCGAGGGCGACCTCGGCCAGCATGTATGCGTCGAGCGCGGTCTCCGGGGACGGTTTCAGGACCACCGTGCAGCCCGCGGCGAGCGCCGGGGCGAGCTTGAGGACGGTGACGAACAGCGGGACGTTCCACGGCACGATCGCCGCCACGACGCCGACCGGCTCGCGGCGTACCAGCGTCTTGAAGATCGCGCCCTGGCGCTGCTCCTCGAACGGGTACTCGCGGACCAGCTTGGCGTAGTAGTCCAGCACCATCGTGGAGCTGAAGACCTGGACGCCGACCGAGTTGTCGATCGGGCAGCCGGTCTCCTGCGCGATGACCTCGGCGAACTCCTGGAGGCGGCCCATGATGCCGGCCGACAGGGCGGCGAGGACGTCGCCGCGCTCGTCCGGGGTCGCGGCGGCCCAGGGGCCCTCGAAGGCCTTGCGAGCCGCGGCCACCGCGCGGTTCACGTCTTCCTCGGTGCCGGCCGGAACGCGGCCGATCACCTCTTCCGTCGAGGCGTTGTGCACGTCGAACGTGTCGGTGCCCGTGGGCTCCACCCACTCGCCGCCGATGAAGATCTTGTCGTGAACGCGCATCCCGAAACTCCTGTGTTCCCCTGTGTGCCCGGACCTTCGTCGGCCGTGCCGGCCTCCAGCCTCAGGCTATGTTTTTGACCTTGTCAAGGGTATGTTTCTGAAACCTGTTGCAGTCACGTGTCAGTTCGCGCCAGTCCTCAGTCCTCGCGTGGGGAGTCCCATGAGCACCAGCCCGACGTTCAACCTCGCCGACCTGTTCGAGGCCGTGGTCGACGCCGTGCCCGGCCGGGCCGCGCTCGTCGCCGGCGACGTCCGCCTGACCTACCGGCAGCTGGACGAGCGGGCGAACCGCGTCGCCCACCACCTGATCGGCGCCGGCGTGCGGCCCGGGGACTTCGTCGGAGTGCACGCGTGGAACCGGGCCGAGTGGATCGAGACCATGGTCGGCGTGCACAAGGCGCGCGCGGTGCCGATCAACATCAACTACCGGTACGTCGAGGCCGAGCTCGACTACCTGTACGGCAACTCCGGCATGGCCGCCCTCGTCGTCGAGCGCGCCTTCGCCGACACCGTCGCCCGCCTCGTCCCCAAGTTCCCGGCGCTCAGGCACGTGGTCCTCCTGGAGGACGGCACCGGCACCGAGCACACCGTCCCCGGCGCGGTCGGCTACGAGGACGCCCTCGCCGCCGCGTCGCCCGAGCGCGGCTTCGGCGAGCGCAGCGGCGACGACCTGTACGGCCTCTACACCGGCGGCACCACCGGCATGCCCAAGTGCGTGCTGTGGCGCAGCGAGGACATCTTCTTCGCGGCCCTCCAGGCCGGCCGGGTCGGCAAGCCCAAGATCACCACACACGAGGAACTCGCCGCCGAGGCACTCGCCTCCGCCGGCCACGTGATGATGGGCCTCGCGCCGATGATGCACGGCGGCGGGCAGTGGTCGATGTGGAACACCTTCTACATGGGCAACACGTACCTGCTGTGGACCGGCCGCCGCTTCGAGCCCGACGCCGTGATGGCACTGGTCGAGAAGGAGAAGGTGCTCTCGCTCTCCGTCGTCGGCGACGGCATGGCCAGGCCGCTGGCCGACTGGTACGAGGAGCACAAGGGCAAGTACGACCTCTCCTCCCTCATGGCGGTCAGCAACGGCGGCGCCCCGATGAGCGCCCCGGTCCGCAACCAACTGGAGAAGGTCGCCGGACTGTTCGTGATCGACAGCTTCGGCGCCTCGGAGACCGGCGCCGCGGCCCGGCAGGCCGGCGCCCCCGGCGGCGCGACCCGATTCGCGTCCTCCAAGACGACCACCGTCCTGGACGACGACCTCAAGCCCGTCGAGCCCGGCTCCGGCACGGTCGGACGCCTCGCCGTCAGCGGCCACATCCCGCTCGGCTACCACGGCGACGACGAGAAGACCCGCGCCACGTTCCTCGTCGACGGCGAGGGCCGCCGGTGGGTGCTCCCCGGCGACTTCGCGCTCATCGAGGCCGACGGCACGCTCACGTTGCTCGGCCGCGGCAGCGCCACCATCAACACCGGTGGCGAGAAGGTCTTCCCCGACGAGGTCGAGTCCGCCCTCAAGTCGCACCCGGACGTCTTCGACGCGGTCGTGGTCGGCGTCCCGGACCCGCGGTTCGGCCAGCGCGTCACGGCGCTGATCGTGCCGCGCGAGGGCACCGCGCCGGCGTACGACGACCTCAGCGCGCACGTGCGCACCCTCATCGCCGGCTACAAGGCGCCCAAGGAGATCCACGTCGTCGACGCCATCGAGCGCACCGCGGCCGGCAAGGTCGACCTACGCGCCGCAAAGGCCCGCGCCGAGGAACTGTCGAACGGATAGGACCCGCCAGGGACGCGCGCGTCGGCGCGTCGCAGCCCGGGACGCCGCGTCGGGCAGGAACAGCACGTCCCCCGACGCGGTGCCCGCGTTCATCCCGCCAGTTCGGCGAGAGTGTGGATCACCAGCCCTACCAGCGCGCCTACGACGGTGCCGTTGATGCGGATGAACTGAAGGTCCCGGCCGACGTGCAGCTCGATCTTGGCGGACGTCTCGGCCGGGTCCCACGCGTGCACGGTGTCGCTGATCAACGCGGTGATCTCCGCCTGGTAATTCGTCACCACGTACGCCGCCCCGTCCGCCAGCCACGTGTCGACCTTCGCCCGCATGCGCGGGTCCTCCGCCAGCTTCGTCCCGAACGCCCGGACCGCCTTGGCGCTGCGCGCCCGCAGCTCGCTGTCCGGGTCCTCGGTCGCCTCCACCAGCATCGCGCGCGCCGCACTCCACACCGACGCGATCAGGTCCTGGATCTGCGGGTGCGCGAGCGTACGGTCCCGCAGGCCCTCAATCTGCGCGATCATGCGCGGATCGTGCTGCATGTCCTCGGCCGTGTCGGCGAGGAACGCGTCGACCGCGGCCCGCGCCGGGTGGTCGCGGTCGTCGCGTACCGCCCCCGCGAAGCGCACCAGTTCGCGGTGCACCTTGTTGGCCACCGTGCGGTCCAGGAAGCGCGGCGACCAGCCGGGCGACTCCTCCGCGACGACCCGCAGGACCGCCTCGCGGTTGTCGACCAGCCAGGCGTACGCCTTGTCGGTGACCAGGTCGACCAGCCCGTGGTGCCCGCCGTCCGCCACCACGCGGCCGAGCAGCGCCCCGACGGGCTGCGCGACCTGCCGCGCCGAGACCCGGCGGGTGATGGCCTGGCCGAAGACGGTCTGCACGTCCTCGTCGCGCAGGATGGTGAGCGCCGCGCGGGCCAGCGCGGCCAGTTCCTCGGTCACCCGTTCGGCGTGGCCCTCGTCGGCCAGCCACGCGCCGAAGCGGCGCGAGACGTCCATCTGGGCGAGCCGGCCGCGCACGACTGTGTCGGACAGGAAGTTGTCGCCGACGAACTCGCCGAGGCTGTCGCCCAGCGCGTCCTTGCGCGTCGGGATGATCGCGGTGTGCGGGATCGGCAGGCCGAGCGGGCGGCGGAACAGCGCCGTGACCGCGAACCAGTCGGCCATCGCGCCGACCATGCCGGCCTCCGCGGCGGCCTGCACGTACCCCGCCCAGGGCCCGGCGCCGCGCGACTCCAGCCAGCGCGTGACCGCGAAGACAATGGTGGCGAAGACCAGGAAACCGACCGCGATCGCCTTCATGCGGCGCACTCCGCGTGCCTTTTCGCGCTCCGACGCCGTCGGCCCGGCGGCGGTGCGCGTCGCGAGATCGTCCATGGGGCTCATTCTCAGGTGCTGCCCTGCGGCGCACGCGGCAAGACAGGGCCGGGACGGATCAATCCCGGTAGCGGGTCACCGGCGGCTCCGGGTCGGGGTTCGCGGGATCGGCGAGGGGGACCGCGAGCCAGCGGTCGTACATCGCCTGCCAGCGGCCGTCCTCGATCATGTCGGCCAACAACCGGTTCAGGAAGCGTACGAAGTCGTCCTGTCCCAGCGGTACGGCCATCCCGTGCGGCTCGTCGGTGAAGCGCGGGCCCCGGATCTCGGTGTCGACGTCCTGCGCCTTGAGGCCGGCCAGCAGGGCACCCGTCGTGGAGATCGCGTCCACCTCGCCGCGCTGAAGGGCGACAAGGCAGTCGGTCCAGTTGTCGACCGCGTACGGCAGCACGCCCGAGTTCCGCAGCGTCACGATCGACGTCGTCACGCGCGCCGTGCACACCCGCTGCCCGGCCAGTCCCGCGATGTTCTGCGCGGGCGAGTCGCGCGGCACCAGGATCCGCTGTCCGTCGTCGTAGTAGTTGCCGCTGAACGAGACCTGCGTCTTGCGGTCGCAGGTGATCGTCATGGTGTCCACCACCAGGTCGACCTTGCCCTGCTGGAGCATGGGGATGCGCTGCGCCTGCGTGATGACCTGGTAGTCCACGTGGCCCGGCTCGCCGAAGATGGCCAGGCCGACCGCCTCGGCCATGTCGATGTCGAAGCCGACGTTCTCCTTGGACAGCCTGTCGATCGACGCGAAGAACATCGTGTTCTGGTCGACCCCGACCCTCAGCCGCTGGTCCCTCCGGATTCGCTCCATCGTCGAACCCGGCGGCATGTTGCCGGGTTTCGGGAGTGTCGAGAGCGGGGTCAGGCTTTCGCGCGGGTCGCACGCGGCGGCCCCGGACGCCGCCGGGTAGTCGGCGTCCGTCGCGGGCCACGCGGCCGGTACCAGCGACGGCGACGACAGCACCACCGGAGCCACCCGGCGGTCCCCCGGGGAGCACGCGGCCACCGCCACGACCAGCGGAACCAACAAGGCGACAACTGCTCGCCGCATCCCGGTCGTTCGCATAAGACCCCGCCCCCCGACACCGCGTTCGCGCCCCCCGACGGATCCCATGGTCCGCACGCGGCGTCACACGATCCACCTGTGGCGCCGATTCGAGGGGTTTCCCGCACTCCAGCGCAGCGGAATTACCGGACAGACCAGCGCAGTCCAGCCTGAAACACCGGTTGCGCCGCAGGGTTGGATCACTATCGCCGCAGGGCACCCGGTAAGCTCTCGGGGACGTGCGGCCCAGGACGTACGGGCGGGAGTGATAAGCCGTGACGCAGCGGGAATCGGAGCCGTGGCGCCTGCCACGAGGGGATGAAGTCGAGACCCACGTTCCCCAGGGCATCGACACTTCCACCGCCCATCCCGCGCGTATGTACGACTACTTCCTCGGCGGCAAGAACAACTTCGCCGCCGACCGTCAGGCCGCCGAACTCATCCTCGACGTGGCGCCCGAGGCCCGGCACGTGGTCCGCGCCAACCGCGACTTCCTGGCCCGCGCGGTGCGTTGCGCCGCCACCGAACACGGCATCGGCCAGTTCCTCGACATCGGCACCGGGATCCCCGCCGAGGGGAACATCCACGAGATCGCCCAGTCGGTGTATCCCGAGGCGCGCGTCGCGTATGTCGACAACGACCCCATCGTGCTGGCCCACGCCCGTGCGCTGATCACCGGTGACCCGCGCGGCCGCACCACGTTCGTGCAGGCCGACCTCCGCGACCCGGAGAAGATCGTGGGCTCGCCCGAGGTGCGCGACGTCATCGACTTCGGGCAGCCGGTGGCGCTCGTGCTCGCGATGGTGCTGCACTTCGTACGGGACAACGAGGACCCGGCGGGCATCGTCGCCCGGCTGAGCGCCGCGCTCGT
The DNA here is from genome assembly GCF_040649515.1 of Streptodolium elevatio. Lineage (GTDB taxonomy): Bacteria > Actinomycetota > Actinomycetes > Streptomycetales > Streptomycetaceae > Yinghuangia > Yinghuangia elevatio. The sequence goes on along the minus strand of NZ_JBEZFP010000003.1, from coordinate 78,195 downwards.
CCCCGGCAGTGTGCTGATTCTCAGTCATGTCACGTACAAGACCGAAGAGTTGAAGCGCATCGCGGAGGCGGTCTACGACCGCGCGAGCGCGCCCGTCGTGCCCCGCACCCACGAGGAGATCGCCGGGCTGCTCGACGGGTTCACCCCGGTCGAACCGGGCCTGGTCCGTGTGTCGCAGTGGCGCCCGGGGCCGGACGCGCCGGAGCAGACTCCGCAAGAGCTCGAGGACACCACGGTGTTCGGGGCTGTCGCGGTCAAGAACTGACTGCCGCTCACCACACCGCAGCACACCACACCGCACGGGACCGGGAGACGCGCGATGACGCCAGAGGACCGCGACGACGCCGCCGCCGCGTGGCGTCTGCCGCGCGGCGACGAGATCGAGACGTACGCCCCGCCCGGCATCGACACGTCCACGCCGCACACCGCCCGGATGTACGACTACTTCCTCGGCGGCAAGACGAACTTCGCCGCCGACCGCGCCGCGGGCGACCGCATCATCGGCATCATGCCCGGCATCGTCGAGACCTCGCTCGCCAACCGGGCCTTCCTGGGCCGGGCGGTGCGGCACGTCGCGCGGGCGGGCGTACGGCAGTTCCTCGACATCGGGACCGGCATCCCGACCTCGGGAAACACCCACGAGGTCGCGCAGGCGGTGCTGCCCGAGGCGCGCGTCGCGTATGTCGACAACGACCCCATCGTGCTGGCCCACGCCCGCGCGCTGATGTCGTCCGACGGGCGTGGGCGCACCTCGTTCAGCCAGGGCGACCTGCGCGAGCCGGAGAAAATCCTGGCGTCGCCCGAGGTGCGCGACGTCATCGACTTCGACAGCCCGGTGTGCCTCAACCTGCTGGCGATCATGCACTTCATCGGGCCGGAGGACGACCCCGAGCGCATCATCGCGGTGCTGCGCGAGGCGATGGTGCCGGGCTCGTACATGCTGATGACGCACGGCACCGGCGACTTCGTGGACGACGACCTCGGCGACGCGGCCGTCGAGGTCTACAAGAACGCCTCCGCGGGCGTCACCGGCCGCACGCACGCCGAGATCGCCGCGTTCTTCGAGGGCTTCGACCTGGTGGAGCCGGGGATCGTCCGCCTGCCGCTGTGGCGCCCGGACGGCGACGGCCCCACCGACGAGGAACTGCGGCTGATCCTGCACTACGGAGGCGTCGGCCGCCTGCGCTGACCCGGTCGGCGGAGTGCGAGGCGCGAGGGAGCGGAGGGACGCGGCGTGCCGACAACGAACCCGGGAGCGCTCGCTGGACTGCGGGTCCTGGACCTGTCCACACTGTTGGCGGCGCCGCAAATCGCGGCGATCCTCGGCGACTTCGGCGCGGACGTCGTCAAGTGGGAGCCGCCGGGCGGGGATCCGCTGCGGCGCATCGGCGCGCAGCGTGACGGGCGGTCGATGCTGTGGCCGTACATCAACCGCAACAAACGGTCGGTCGTCCTCGACCTGGACACCCCCGAGGGTGCCCGGGCCCTGCGCGGACTGGCCGCGGGTGTCGACGTCGTCGTCGCGAACCACCCGGAACCGGTGCTGCGGCGTTGGGGGGCCGACCGTGCGTCGCTGCACGCGCTGAACCCGGATCTCGTGGTGGTGAGCGTCAGTTGCTACGGCACGGACGGCCCGTACGCGGACCGCTTCGGCAACGGCTCGCTCGCGGAGGGGTTCGCGGGGCTCACCCACCTCACAGGTGCGGCCGACGGACCGCCGACGCTGCCCTCGCTGCCGCTCGGCGACAGCCTCACCGCGCTCTCCGGGGTCATCGGGGTCCTGCTGGCGTGCCGCAACCGGGAGGTGCTGGGCGGCGGCGGACAGCATGTCGACGTCAGCATGTACGAGCCGGTGCTCGGCCTGCTCGGCCCCACCATCGCGGGGTGGGACCCCGGCGCCGCGGCCCCCGCGCGTACCGGAAGCCGCGTGGCGGGCGGAGTGCCGCGGAACGTCTACCGCACCCGGGACGGCCACTGGGTCGTCGTCTCCGGGACCACCGACCGCCAGGTCGCCCGCGTCCTCGGGGTGATCGGCCGCGACAGCGCCGAGGACCACGAACGCTTCGGCACCTCCGGGGCCCGGCTCGCGGCGGCCGACGAACTCGACGCGCTGGTGGCCGCGTGGGTCGTCGGCCACGACCGGGCCGACGTCGTGGCGGCGCTCGTCGCCGCGCGCATCCCCGTCGCCCCCGTCAACGACCTGGCGGCACTGCTCGCCGACCCGCACGTCGCGGCGCGGGAGAACCTGCGCACGGTCGCGACCCCGGAGGCGGGGGGCGTCCTGATGCCCGCGCCGGCACCGCGCCTCTCCGCGACCCCGGGCCGAATCGGCGCACCGGGGCCCGCCGTCGGCGAACACACGGCCGAAGTCCTCGCGGAGTTCGGGGTGGAGGCGTAGCGGCCTGGCGGCGGGCCGACCGCGCGGCGTACCGTGCCGAATACCGTGCGGAATCCCCGGCGATCCGATTCACCGGAAGTTCGCGGACTGTGTCCCGATAGGTCGACGGGCCGTCAATTCCCGTGCTACGTATGGCATGTGGGCAAGATCAGTCCGCCGCCGCGACACGGGAACGCCAACGAACCGGTGTGTGGAGCGGCGCGCGGTACGGCGATACGGCAGCACCGGAGGAGCGATGGACCAGGGCACCGTGACCGCCGCCGTCGAGGAGCTTCGCCGACCCTTGCGCGCGGACGGCGCCGACCTCGTCCTGGTCCGCGCCGACCCCCGCACCGCGCTCGTCGAACTCCGCCTGGAACTGGACGGCGTGGGCTGCGCGGAGTGCATCCTGCCGCCGGACCGGCTCGCCGAGGTGGTGGCGGACGTCCTGCGCCGCGACCTCGCAGAGGAGTTCGAGCTCGTCCTGCACGACCCCCGGCGCAAGCCGGACACGGCCGAACCCTGAGTGGGCAGCTCAGCCCCGGCCGGGCACACCTGAGGCGTCCCCGTCCCGGACGCCTCTCTGCCGAATCCTCCGGAGGGGGAACCATGGGGATCATCCCGTCGCCGCGCCCGAAACTGCGGGTACGCCTGCCGGTCGCCCGACCGCCGTCCGACGTGGGCGCGCCGTCGTTCACCGTCGACGGACCGCTGCGCGGCCGGACCGTGGGCCTGCGCCACGAGGGTTCGTGGCGCTCCTGGATCACCATCGTCGAGGAATGGCAGCGCTACCTGCGGGACGACGGCGCCGAACCGTCCGTGCTGCTGGCGAAAGGCCGCGTCGGCGACGAGGGGGAGCGCACCCGCAAGGACGTCGCGGCCTGGGCCGAGAGCGTCGACTGCGGTGTGTCCGGGCTCGGCACGTGCGGCTCGTGTACGTCCAACAGCGTGAGCGACGCCGTGGCGCTGGAGCGTCTGCGCAGGCCGGCCGTGGCCGCGGTGTGCAGCGAGTTCGAGACCCATGCCCGGAACATGGCGTCGTACCTGGGCCATCCCAGCCTCAAGATCCTCGTCCTGCCGTACCCGCTGGAGGCCCGGCCTACGGACGAACTGCGTGGCATAGCCGCCGAGTACTACCCGAGGTTCGTGGAACTCCTGGGAGCGACAAGGTGAACGCGAAGGGCGACCGCAAAGCGGGCAAGGACAAAGAATCCGGCAGAGCGAGCAGAGCGAAGGACAGGGCCAAGGACAAGTCGAAGGACAAGTCCAAGGCCAAGGGCAAGGGGAGGGACAAGGGGGCGGGCTCGGGGCGCGGCACCGGGGAGTACGAGCTGACCGCCGAGGTCCTGGAAGTGGACGACGACGGCGGGCACGCCCTCTACGAGGCCTCCCTGCACGGGGGTTGGGGCGACGGGGCGCCCGTCCTCGCCGCCACCGACGACCGGGTGCGGGCGCTGCTCGCCGCGACGCCGTACCCCGGGGACCACGTGCTCGGCGCGCTCCCACCGCGCTTCGGCCTGGCCCGGGTCGAACTGGTGGCGGTCAACGCCGCCTTGGCCGGTGTCGAACCGCATGCCTTCCCCTATGTGCTGGCCGCCCTGGAGGCCATGCTCGTCCCCGAGTGGAACGCGGTGGCACTGACCACGACGACGTCGAGCGTCTGCCCGATGCTCATCGTCAACGGCCCCGAGCGCGACGAACTGCGCATCGACTACCGGGCCGGCTGCCTCGGCGGCGCGGCCGGGCGCGGATCCATGACCATCGGCCGCGCCGTGGCCCTGTGCCTGCGGAACATCGGCGGCCAGCGGGCGGGCGTGACCTCGCGTACGGTCTTCGGCCAACCCGCCCGCACGGGACTGTGCTTCGGCGAGTGGGAGGAGCGTTCGCCGTGGCCTTCGCTGGCCGCCCGCCGCGGACTGTCCCCGGACGCCGAGGTCGTCACCGTGCACGGCGGCAAGGGCGTCTTCCCGTTCGCCGACGTCAACAACGACGACCCCCGCGACCTCGCGTACGCGGTCGCCAAGACCGTGGCCTTCCCGCTCAACAACTGGTTCCTCGAACTGACCGGCAGCAGCGGACAGATCGTGCTGCTGCTCAATCCGATGTGGGCCCGCCGCCTCGGCGCGGCGTTCCCGAAGGCCGAGGACTTCCAGACGTACGTGTGGGAGCACGCCTGGCAGCCGATCGACGCCTTCCGCCCCGCGAACGCCGAAATCCTGGCCGCCAAGGACCGCGTGGACGACAAGGGCCGGGTCGCGGTGGCCGAGCGGCCCGACCAGTTCGTCCCCGTGGTGTGCGGGGGACTGGGCGGGCTGCACGGCGTCGCGCTGACGACGTTCGTGCAGAGCGAGATGCAGAGCGCGGTGGTGATGCGCTGACCCCGCATCGACCTGAGCCGACCCGCGCCGACTCGCGCTGCCTCCCGCTACCCGAGGCGCGGGATCGCGCTGTTGGGGTCCACGCCCGCAAACGCCAGCCCGATGGTGAAGCCCGCGACCTCTTCGAGCTGACGGACCCGGTCCAGTGGGCCGAGGACCGCCGGTGAGCCGCCGACCGCGCGTACGAGTTCGCCGACCACGCGCAGCGCCTCCGGGTCGTCGCCGCACATCGGCACCGTCACCGGGGGTTCGCCGACACCACGTGCCCGCGTCCACTGCGCGGCGGGGAAGAGGTGGAACGCCTTGACGACGTGCGCCCCGGGAGCCGCCCGCGCGATCCGGTGTGCCATGGCCTCCCCGGGTTCGGTGAGCAGCACGCCGACGCCGTGGCGCACCGCGTTCGTGGGGTCCACGAGCGCGGTGCCGCGCAGCGAACCGTCGCCGGCGCCCGCGGTCCGCAGCATCTCCTCGGCGCCGTCCCAGGAAACGGCGAGCAGCACCGCGTCCGCCCCCGCGACAACGTCGCGCGGTGCGGCGGCGCGCGCCGTGCGTCCCAGCCGGTCGGCGGCCTCCTCCGCCTTGGCGGCCGATCGCCCGCCGATCACCACCTCGTGCCCGGCGCCGGCCCAGCCCTCGCCCAGCGCCGTGGCGAGCGTTCCGGTCCCCAATATCCCGATGCGCATGGTCGCTCCAAACTCGTGAGTGTTGTCGGGCGCACTCACGGTAGGCAACTCGTTCCGCACCGAACGGTACGTAACGCGTGGGGGACCATGGGGGCGTGACAAGTGACTCCGCGGCGCACGGCTTTGTCGCCGACTGCCGTCTGCGTGCCGCCACCGAGCTGTTCGCCCACACCTGGGATCCGGTGGTCCTGGCGGCGCTCCGCTCGGGGCCGAGGCGACGCGGCGAACTGCGCTCCGCCATCGGCGGCATCAGCGACAAGGTGCTCACGGAGTCGTTGACCCGCTTGCTGGGCACCGGTCTGATTGCGCGTCAGGCGTACGCCGAGGCCCCGCCCCGCGTCGAGTACCGCCTGACGGTGCTGGGGGAATCGCTGGTGGACGGGCCCCTGGTGGCGATGGCCCAGTGGATCGGTGAGTACGGCGACGCGCTCTTCGAGGCCCGCGAGGGCACCGACCGGCGAACTGCCGTGACCGATACTGCCGTGACCGATACGGCCGTCGACCGGCGGGCGGGCCGACGGGACCACGACATGTAGCCCGTCGGCACACCGCGCCGGCTCGTCGTCCCGATCAGGTCGATTGCTGCGTCTTCCGCCGCTGGGCCACCGCCAGCGCCAGCACGACGATTCCGGCGAGGCCGAACACCAGGGAGACGCCGGGCAGAACGAGTCCCATGAGGGGGTTCTGCAGGTCGCGCCACTCGCTGTCGAGCAGCCGGTAGACCGCGAGCCCGACGGAGGTCAGGCCGACGAGCACGATGACGGCGTACCAGACGGCGTTGCTCGCCTGGCGTTTCGGCTGTGCGGCCGCCGGGGCCTGAGCTGCCGGAGCCTGGACTGCCGGGGCCTGCGCGTGGGCCCGGACTGCCGGAACCTGCGCGGCCTGGACCGGGGCCGCCTGCGGGAACGCGGCGGCCACCGGCGGGCGCGGCGCCAGTTCGGTCGGCGCGGCGGCCGCGGACGCCGCGCTCGCCGGAGCCTCCGCCGGGCTCCACCGGGGACCCGCGTCAGCGCGCTGCGTGGGAACGGCAGGCGCCGCGGGGGGTGCCGCGGAAGCCGCCGCCGGCCTGGCGTCCGGTGTACCGGGTTCCGAGGTCCGGGGCTTGACCAGGCGCGGCTGGTCGAGCGGTTGGCCGGCGAGCACGGTTTCGACCGCGGACTCCGCGGCCGCGCGTGCGGCGACTCCCGCGGCGGCGGCTCCCCGGTCCACCTCCACGGTGGTGTCGCCGTCCTGGTCGGTGTCCGCGTCGGTCGGCTGTGCGGGGGTGGACGGCCGACGTGCCGCGAGGACCGTGGGCGCCGCACCGCCCGCCGGCTTGGGCACCTCGACGGTCGCCGCCTCAGAGCCCTCGGCTGTGTCCGCATCGTCGGCCGAGGCGGCCGAGACGGCCGCGGCCTGTGCCACGGCGGCGCGACGCGGTGCCTCGACGGTGGCCTTCGCGGCTTCGACGGCATCCACGGCTTCGGGGGAGGCCGCCGCATCGGGCTTGCCCGCCTCGCGCTTGCGGACCTGGACCGTGGGTGCGGCCGGGGCCGCGGCCTGCTGGGGAACGCCGGCGGAAGCCGCCGCCCCGCCCGCGGCGGGTGCCTCGTGCGCCTCGTCCGCTTCGGCAGCCTTGGCCGGGGGGCTTGCCACGCCGCTCTTGGCCTTCGCCTTCGCCGGTGCCTTGGCGGGGGCCTTCGACGCCGCCTTGGGCGGCGGCTTGTGCGCGGCGGTGGTCACCGGGTCACGCAGTGCCTCGGGCAGCCAGGCGATGCCGGAGGCGTCCGCGCCGTCGAGGAGTTCGACCAGTTCGGCCGCCGTCGGCCGGGCGTCCGGACGGCGTGCGAGGCAGCGGGCCAGCACCTCGGCCAGGTCCTCGGGCAGTCCCGCGAGATCGGGGTTCGTACGCAGCACCTTCTGCGCCAACTCCGCCGAAGTGCCCTTGCCGTACGGGTGCACGCCCGCCGCCTGGCACAACAGCCCGGCCAGCGCGAACACGTCGGTCGCGGCCGAGACGGACCCGCCGGTCGCCTGCTCCGGCGCCGGGAACACGCCGACGGCGTCCGCCCCGAGGAGGGCGGGCAGTCCGAGGTCGGTGATCTGCGGGCCGTCCTGGGTGAGCGTCACGGTGCCCGTCCCGAGGCCCTGGTGCACCACCTTGGCCTCGTGCACCGCGACGAGGGCCCGGGCGAGCGCGGTGCCCAGCGAGCGTACGGACTCCTCCGGCAGCGCCCCGTGTTCGCGGAGCGCGGCGTCCAACGGCAGCCCGGGGGCGTACTCGGTGACCAGCCACTTCGCCTCGGCGTCCGCGTCCAGCACATGGGCCAGGTGCAGGCCGTCGACCTCGCGCACGGCGGCGACGGTCCGGTGGAACCGCGCCACGAACTTCGGGTCCGACGCGAGGTCGGGCCGCACCAGGCGGACCGCGACCGTGCCACCGTCCTTGGCCTTTCCGAGGAAGACGGCTCCGAGCCGTCCCTGCGCGAGTCGCGCGGACAGGCGGTACCGGCCCACCACCCCCGGGTCGCCCGGCTTCAGCGCTTCCATTGCCCGCCCTCCGTACTCCGCCGACCGACCTTCCGTGGCCCCTGCCTGCCGCGCCACGCGTCGCGCAATGCCCGCGAACGCGCAGGTGGGGTCCGGTGAATGAGCGGCAGCCTACCGTCGGCCGGAAGCCGCGGCAGAGGGTGCCGCACAGGAGGCACCCAGCTGTTCCCAGGCTGTGACGCGGGTCGGCGCCCGGGATGTGACGGAGCGTCCGGGATGCTCCGGACCCGGGCGCTCCCGGCTCCGGTGGTCGGGCGTTGCACCGATCCGGGGCTTCCGCCGCGACGCACGGGCGGGTCGGCATGGCCGGAGTGCGCGGCGGGGGATGATCGGGAGAAACGCGAGGAGGCGGGCCGCATGGGAATCGTGCTGGGGCCGAACCGGTACGGCAAGGCGGAGGTGCGGCTCGTCCGCGTCGTCCGCGAGGACGCCGTGCGCCACGAGATCACCGATCTCAACGTGTCGATCGCACTGTCGGGAGATCTCGCCGCGACGCATCTGGTCGGCGACAACGCGAACGTCCTGCCGACGGACACCATGCGCGGCATCGTCTACTCCTTCGCACGGGAGTGGCCGGTCGGCGAGATCGAGGAGTTCGCGCTCCGGCTGGCCCGGCACCTGGTTGCCGCGTACGCGCCGGTGCACACCGCACGCGTACGCGTCCATGCCTACCCATGGGAGCGCATCACCGCCGCGAACGGGCCGCATCCGCACGCGTGGTCACGCGGGGCGGGCACGCGGTACGCGGGGGTGGTGTGCGGCCCCGACGGCACGCAGGTCGTGTCGGGCCTGGAGGACGTCACCGTGCTGAAGTCGACCGGCTCGGAGTTCCACGGGTTCCTCACCGACCGGTACACCACGCTCCGACCGACCGACGACCGCATCCTGGCGACCTCGGTCCAGGCGCGCTGGCGGCACGCGGGCGTGGCCGCCGACTGGGGCGCGTCGTTCGCGCGGGCCCGCGCCACGCTCCTGCGGGTGTTCGCCGACACGCACAGCCTCGCGCTCCAGCAGACCCTGTACGCGATGGGCGAGGCGGTGCTCGCGGAGCAGAACGGCCTTGTCGAGGCACGGTTCGCGCTGCCGAACAAGCACCACTTCCTGGTCGACCTCTCGCCGTACGGGCAGGACAATCCCGGTGAGGTCTACCACGCGGCGGACCGGCCCTACGGGCTGATCGAGGGGACCGTGCTGCGCGACGACGCCGCGCCCGCGCTCGCCGAACTTCCTTGGTAGCCGGGTTTCGTCGGTAGTCGAACTGCTTCAGTAGCCGAACTTCCCCGGGTAGCGGCCCGTCACCGGCAGCACGTGGTGGCGGTCCCGACGGCCGGCCCCGGGCGTAGCCCCCGATATGACGGGAAGTCACCCGGCCCTTACACGTCGGAAGTGTCCACGAAACCGGCCGGTCGGACCATGGTCGGGGGTACTGGACCCACAGGCCCCTTCGGAACCATCGGTTGCGGGCAGCGACTTCGGCCTGCCGGACAGGGGTGCGAAAGCGGGGTGCCGCGCATGAGCCAAGCCGTTCCTGCCGTGGGGGAGACGCTGATCGGCCCCCTCACCGACGCGTCGTTGCGGGACAGCGCCGAAATCCCGCTCCGGTACCGCGAGGTGCACGGCTACCGGCGGGCCTACCGCATCGCCGGCGAAGGGCCGCCGCTGCTGCTCGTGCACGGCATCGGCGACAGCTCCGAGACCTGGCTGCCCGTCGTCGCGGAACTCGCCCGGCGGCACACCGTGATCGCCCCGGACCTGCTGGGGCACGGGAGTTCGGCGCATCCGCGGGCGGACTACGCGGTGGCGGCGTACGCGTGCGGCATGCGCGACCTGCTCGGCGTGCTGGACATCGAGCGGGTGACGGTCGTGGGGCATTCGCTCGGCGGCGGGGTGGCGATGCAGTTCGCGTACCAGTTCCCCGAGCGCTGCGAACGCCTCGTGCTGGTCGGCACCGCGGGCATCGGCCGCGACGTGCACCCGCTGCTGCGCCTCGCGGCGGGGCCGGGGGCCGAGGTGACGCTGCCGCTCGCCACCGCGGGGCCGGTCCGCGGCCTGGTCCGCGCGCTCGTGCCGCTGCTGCGCGGGATCGGACGGTGGGGCGACGGGCGCCTGTCGGGCTGGACCAGGCTGGGCCTCGGGGCGGACTTCGACTATGTCCTCGGGCGGTACCAGTCGCTGGCCGACACCACTGCCCGCCAGGCATTCCTGCGTACGCTGCGGGCCGGGGTCGACGCCCGCGGCCAGGTCATCACGATGCTCGACCGGAGCTACCTGGCGGCGGGACTGCCCACGCTGATCCTGTGGGGCGCGCTCGACCCGGTCATCCCCGTCGCCCACGCCCGCATCGCGCACGCCGCCATGCCCGGCAGCCTGCTCCGGGTCTTCCCCGACTCCGGGCACTTCCCGCACCACGACGATCCCGCCGGATTCGCCAAGGCCGTCGAGGAGTTCGTGGAGGCCACCGCCGCCGCCGACCACGACCCGGTCCGCTGGCGGCAGTTGCTGCGTGCGGGGCGGCCCGGCGACCATCTGCCGGACGGGCCGCCGCAGTCCAGTGGCGCGTGACGCCGCCCGGCCCCGCGCCACGCCACCCCGGCCTGCGGCACATTTCCCCCCAGGCGCACGCCCAGCCCGCCACTCCGGCCCAGCCCCCATCCCAGCCCCGGGCTTTCCCCCCAGCGCACCCATCCCGGGCTCAGCCCCCCTGCCCAGCCCCGGGCTTTCCCCCCAGCGCACCCACCCCCGGGCTCGCCCCCCTCGCGCACCCACCCCGGCTCAGCCCCCCGGCTCAGCCCCGGGCTCGCCCCCAGCGCACCCGCCCCCCGACTCGGACCCCCGACTCGCGTCGTGAAGTGCCAGGTCAGAGCATCTCGTTGCCGGCGACGCCCTTTTCGCTGTCCAGGACCTCGATGTAGTCGACCTTGACGCCCGCGTTGTCCTGGATCCACTGCTTGGCTTCGGTGGCCAGCTTCTGCGCCTTGTCCATCCGTGCGAGGTCCGCGTCCACGTCGTCGGAGGCGGCCGGGAGCGTGGAGTTGATGACGACCTTGCCGTCGCCGCCGTACGGGCCCGCGTAGACGAAGACCGCGGTGACCGCGGAGCCGTACGTCGTGCCCTTGACGCCCGCGGCGACCTTCTGCGCGTACGCGTCGTTGGCGGCCTTGTCCTTGGGCTTGTTGTCCAGGTTCTCGTTGCCCGCGGTGCCCTTCTCCTTGTCGAGCACCTCGATGTAGCCGACCTTCAGGTCGTTGTGCTCCTGGACCCACTGGTGGGCCTCGTTGGTCAGCTTCTCGCCCATGGCCATGGCCTTGACGGCGGCGTCGTCGGTCGCGCCCTGGGTCGGCGGGAGGTCGGTGTTCACGGTGATGGTGTAGTCGGAGCCGGTCTGCTTGTCGGCCCGGACCTCCACGACATGGGCGCCGAGCTTGGTGGTCGCGAGGTACGCCTTGAGGTCGGCGGTGTACTTGCCCTTGTCGCCGACCGCCGGCTTGTCGGCCGGCTTCTCCGAGGTGGCGCCGCCGTCCTTCGCGGAGTCGCTCGGCTTCGCGGCGCCGTCGGTTGCGCCGGCGGTGGCCGCGGCAGGCGCCTTGTCGGCGTTCTTCTCGTCCTTGCTCTCGCAGGCGGTGGCCAGCAGGGCGGCCACACCGACCGCGACCATGACGCCGACGCGCTTGCGGGCCTTGGTGTGCGACATGCGGATCTTCTCCTCCGACGGTGCCCGCGACGCCGGTGTGGCCACGGACTTCATGTTGGCTCCTTGATGACGTAGCCACTATGTACAACGTCTGTGAATAGTGTCAACAGGCAAACCGTCCGGGCGGCAATACGTCAGGGTAGGCTCGCGCTGAGTAGTTCACGACCCTCCAGCGAAAGGGCGCCGCGAATGCCAGGCCCCCAGGTCACCGCCGCCGAGATCGCCCGGATCGCGGGAGTCGGCCGTGCCGCGGTCAGCAACTGGCGGCGCAGATTCCCGGACTTCCCGCAGCCGGTCGGCGGCACCGAGACGAGCCCCACCTTCTCCCTCGCCGAGGTCGAGGGGTGGTTGCGCGAACAGGGCAAGATCGCCGAAGTGGCGCCCGACGAAATGTTGTGGCGTGCCCTGGTCGAAGCGGCCGGCGACGAGGACCACGCTGCCGTGCTCGCCCAGGTCGGCGAGCACCTGCTGCGGCCCGGTGCCGGAGAGCCGTCCGACCCGGCCCGCGGCGGACCGCGCGCCGCGGTGCTCCGCGACGCCGCGCGCCGCGCTGAAGAGGTGGGCTCCGCCCGGGTGTTCGAGGAGCTGTACGCCCGCTACACCGACTCCGGCGCGCGCCCCGCCGCCACCACACCGCCGGGCCCCGCCGCCCTCATGACCGCACTCGCCACCGCGCTCGGACCGGCCCGTACCGTGCTCGACCCCTCGTGCGGCGCCGGAGACCTGCTGCTCGCGGCCCGGCGCGCGGGCCACGGCGCCGAGGCCGTCGCCGGCCAGGACCCGGACGCGGGCCTGGCGCAGCTCGCCGCCGTACGCCTGGCCTTCCTGGCAACCCGCGGCGATCCGGCCGCGGTTCGCGGTCCGGACGCCGTGGCCGCGCCCTCGGTGGCCGTCGGCGACGCGCTTCGGCACGACGCCTGGCCGGCGGTGCGGTTCGACGCCGTCCTGTGCAACCCGCCGTTCAACGAACGCAACTGGGGTCACGACGCACTGGCCTACGATCCGCGCTGGGAGTACGGCCTGCCGCCCAAGACCGAGGGTGAACTCGCCTGGGTCCAGCACGCGCTGGCACACACCCGGGTCGGCGGCACGGTCGCCGTCCTGATGCCGCCGGCCGTCGCCTCACGCGGATCGGGCCGCCGCATCAGGGCGGAACTCCTGCGCAGCGGAGCCCTGCGCGCGGTTGTCGGCCTGCCCGCGGGCGCGGCGCCGCCGGCCGGAGTGGCCCTGCAGATCTGGCTGCTCGTCCGCCCCGAACCCGGCACGGCCTCCTCGCACGTGCTGTTCGTGGACACCGCCGCGCACGAGGCCGCCGCCGCCGCGCCGCGGCCGGGCCCGGCCCGTTCGGCGGCCGCGAACGAGGCGGCCGGCCACGCCCCGGACTCCCGCCGCGACCCGGACTGGACGGCACTGTCCGAAATCGCCGTCGACGCCTGGCGGTCCTTCGCGGCCGAGTCGGCCGCACTCGCCGAAATCCCGGGCGTACGCAAGGCCGTGCCCGTCATCGACCTCCTCGACGACGCCGTCGACCTCACCCCGGCCCACAACCTGCCGCTCCCGGCCGGCACGGAAAGCGCCGACGTCGTCGCCGACATGCGCGGCGCACTCGCCGACGCGCTCGAATCCGTCCCGCAGTTCCTCCCGGACACCCGCCGCGCGGGGTCCGGCGCCCCGGCCTGGCGCCGCGTCGCCATCGCCGACCTGACGCGCGGCGGCGGTGTGGCGCTGTTCCGCGGGCCGGTGCGCACCGGCCGCGGCGAGTCCGAATTCGCCGCCACGGGCGCCGGCGGAGCCCCGGCCGACCGCGTCCTGACCGCCGCCGACGTCACCGCCGGGACCGCCCCGAGCGGCTCGTGGCCGCCCGGCGACGCAGGATCCGACCGGCGCACCCGGATCGAGCCGGGCGACGTCGTGATCCCCGCCGTGTTCACCGCCGAGGGCACCGCGGTACGCGTGGCCGAGGCAGCCGACGCGGGCGCGCTGCTCGGCCCCAACCTGCACCTGCTGCGCCCGGACCCCGGTGTCCTCGACGCGTGGTTCCTGGCCGGATTCCTGGCCGCCCCGGCGAATACGCGGCAGGCGACGTACGGCTCCAGCATCGTCCGCCTGGACGTGCGCCGCTTCGAGGTGCCCCTGCTGCCCCTGGACGTCCAGCGGAGCTACGGGGCCACCTTCCGCGCCCTGCACCGCTTCAACACCGCACTGAGCCGCGTGGGGGACTTCGGTGCGCGCCTGGGCACGGGGCTCCTGGAAGGCCTGACCTCCGGCGTGCTGGAGCCGGTGCGGAAGTGATCCCGGTGGACCTGTGGGACGGGCGTGACCCGTCCCACACCGACCCCCGGCCCGGCCCCGGCGCCATGCCTCCGACGTGCTCCCGACCGGTTCCCGCCCCGGCCCCCGATCTCACAACGCCCCTGCGTGCGGCGTGAGATGGCACGCGCGGTCACACTGCGTGTGCACCGCGGAACCCGTTCGGCCCAAGTGGTCCGGCCTGTGGCGACCCCGTACCGTGGGCGGGAGTCGGACCGCCACCGTGCGGTCCGCGCAGGTAGACCCGGCTCCGAGGGGATATGCGGGTGCCCACCCGGGCATGATTCTCATGTGACGATCCGTCACGTGATGTGGCTCACGGTTTGATCCGCGAGTTGGGAGCCGGTTGCGGCGCGGCATTGTGCGCCTGCTATTCGTACTGGTGCACACATGTCACGAAAGCCGGGGCCGACCGGACACGATCCGGACGGGTGTCGGAGCCTGAGCCGAGAAGTAGGGGACCAGCCATGAGCGAGGACTCGGTAGTACTGCGCTATCAGGGGAACGAACACACCTACCCGGTGGTCCCAGGGACCATCGGCGACAACGCCATCGACATCGGAAAGCTGCGTGCCGAAACCGGTCTGGTGACGTACGACGGCGGATTCGTCAACACCGCCGCGTGTAAATCCGCGATCACCTTCATCGACGGCGAAGAAGGCATCCTGCGGTACCGCGGCTACCCGATCGAGCAGTTGGCCGAGCAGGGCAGCTTCCTGGAGACCTCGTACCTGCTGATCTACGGCGAGCTGCCCACCCCGTCGGAGCTCGACGAATTCCGCGACGAGGTCACCAAGCACACGCTGCTGCACGAGGACGTCAAGCGCTTCTACGACGGCTTCCCGCGCGACGCCCACCCGATGGCGATGCTCTCGTCGGTGGTCAGCGCGCTGTCGACCTTCTACCAGGACAGCCACGACCCGTTCGACGAGCGCCAGGTCCACATCTCGACCATAAGGCTGCTCGCCAAGCTGCCGACCATCGCGGCGTACGCGTACAAGAAGTCGGTCGGCCAGGCGCTCCTGTACCCGGACAACTCCCTCGACTACGTGCAGAACTTCCTGCGCCTCGCCTTTGCCGTGCCGTCCGAGGAGTACAAGGCGGACCCGGTCGTCGTCGCAGCGCTGGACAAGCTGCTCATCCTGCACGCCGACCACGAGCAGAACTGCTCGACGTCCACGGTGCGCATGGTCGGCTCCAGCCACGCCAACCTGTTCGCGTCGGTCTCCGCGGGCATCAGCGCGCTGTGGGGTCCGCTGCACGGCGGTGCCAACCAGTCCGTGCTGGAGATGCTCGACGGCATCAAGGCCAACGGCGGCGACGTCGACGCGTTCGTCCGCAAGGTCAAGGACCGCGAGGACGGCGTCCGTCTGATGGGCTTCGGCCACCGGGTCTACAAGAACCACGACCCGCGTGCCCGCATCATCAAGAAGGCGGCCGACGACGTGCTCAGCCGCCTCGGCAAGCGCGACGAGCTCCTCGACATCGCCATGCGCCTCGAGGAAGTCGCGCTGTCGGACGACTACTTCGTGTCCCGCAAGCTGTACCCGAACGTCGACTTCTACACCGGCCTCATCTACCGCGCGATGGGCTTCCCGACGTCGATGTTCACGGTGCTGTTCGCGCTCGGCCGCCTGCCGGGCTGGATCGCGCACTGGCGCGAGATGATCGCCGACCCGGCGTCGAAGATCGGCCGCCCGCGCCAGGTCTACACCGGTACGCCGATCCGCGACTACGTGCCGCTGGGCGCCCGCTGAGGTAGCCCGGGCACGCCGCTCGCGGCCCGCACAGACGGCGAACGGCCGGTCGGGACCCTCCAAGGTCCCGGCCGGCCGTTCCGGTGCGCGGCGGCGGCCCCTGCGCGCCGCCGTGCACGTCCCTACTTGGCCTTCGGCTCCAGCGAGGTGGCCACGAGGACCGAGCCGGGGCCGATGGGCGTGGCCGTGGCGTACGGGTTCCCGGCGTCGGGCCAGCCGACCACCTTGCGGGTGTTGTACTCGGCCCACGCGACGAAGTTGAACAGCGGGATCACCGGGACCTGTTCGACCATGATGTCCTGGATGCCGTCCAAGGCGGCCTGCTGGGCGGCCGGGTCCTGCGTCGCGGCGTACTGTTGCAGGAGCTGGTCGGTCCTGGTGTCCTTCCACCGGACCTGGTTCGCGAACGCCGGCTTGCCGATGTCCTGCGTCAGGTAGCCGGCGAGCGTGCGCTCGTAGGCGTGGAACGGCGTGAACGCCCCGGTCAGCGGTCCGACGGTGGAGGCGTCGAAGTTCCCCACGAACTGGTTCGCGATGAACTCGCTGGTCGCCTTGGTCTCGACCTTGACCTCGATGCCGATCTGCTTCAGCTGGTCCGTCATCACCTGGTACATCGTGATGATGTCGGTGAACCCCGACGAGGTGAGCAGGGTCATCGTGAACCGCTTGCCGTCCGGGCCGACGGCATATCCGTCGCCGCCGATGCGGTAACCGGCCTTCTCCATCAGCGCCTTGGCCGCGGGGATGTCCTGCTTGAGCGTCACGCCTTTGTACTTTGCGGCGACGAACCTCTCGTGCTGCGGGAATACGAGGCCGGTCGGAGTCGTGTTGGCCGGCTGCTGGTTCTGCTCGGCGACCTCGACGAGCTTCTCGCGGTCGAGGGCGAGGCTGATCGCCTTGCGCACGTCGGTGTTCTGGTATTGCGGCTTCGTCAGGTTCATCCCCAGGAACGTCGGCGCGACCGGCGGGAACCAGTACTTGTTGTTGGCCGGATCCTTGGCGACGTATTCCTTCTCGATGTTGTTGACGAAGTTCGCCGCCCAGTCCAACTCGCCTTGCGCCAAGGCGAGGTTCGCACTCACGTTGGAGTTGTAGACGACGTACCGCAGACCGTCGATCTTGGGTTTCCCGGCCTGCCAGTAACCCGGGTTCTTCTTCAGCAGATAGCCCTGCGGCGACCACGTGTCGAGCATGAACGGCCCGGTGCCCACCGGGTTCTCGTTGGTGAAGGCGGCCGGGTCGGGCACCGCCTCCCAGATGTGCTTCGGCACGATGTACGTCGCACCGATGAACGCCTCCTGGGTGAAACCGGGCACCGGGAAGGTGAGGACGACCTTGTCCGGGCCTTCGGCGCGCGCCGGGCCGAGGGCGAGGCCGTACACGTTCATCGCCGGGTTCTTCTGCAGCATGTTGAAGGTGAACACGACGTCCTCGGCGCTGAACGGCCGCCCGTCGCTCCACTTGACGCCGCTCTGCAGGTCGAGCGTCAGCTCCTTGCCGTCGGCCGAGTACTTCCACGACTTGGCCAGCCAGGGCGTGGTCTTGCCGACTTCGACGGCGCTCGGGATGAACAGCGGCTCGTTGATCATCGAGACGCCGCCGATGAGGTTCATCGGACCCGTCGTCAGGAACGGGTTGAAGTTGCGCTGCAACGGACCCGTGGGAGCGCCCGCCACGTTCAGGATCGTCGAACCCGACGAACTGCTCTCGTCACTGCACGCGGCGGTGGTCGCCGCGAGGGCGAGCGCCGTCACGCCCACGAGGGTCCGGACCACGGCCCGGGAGCGGCGTATGCCGCCGAACCCCGCGAAACCGCCTGTCCCGCCTGCTCCGCCGAGCCTGCCTGGCCTGCCGAATCTGAGCACGAGCACTCACCGCCGTCCGGTCGTCATCGGGTGCTGGTCCTGCTGGTCGTGCCGTTCCTGCTCCGGGGCGTGCAGCCAGCACGCGGCCCAGTGCTCCTCGCCGCCGACGGCCCCCGTACCGCCGACGGCCCCCGTCCCCCCTGCGCCCCCCGCGGCCCCCGCCCCGGGCGCGGACCCCGTCCCGGCCGCGGCCGCGGAACCGGTGGCTTTCGCGGGGAACTTGGGCGGCTCCTTCTCCGCGCACACCGGCATCGCCAGCGGGCAGCGCGGGTGGAAGCGGCATCCGGTGGGCGGATCGGCGAGGTCGGGTGCCTCGCCGAGGCGTTCGCCCCGTGCGCCGGCCAACGAGCCCCGGCGGTCCGGATCGGGTGCCGAGTCGATGAGCAGGCGCGTGTACGGGTGCGCCGGCTCCTGGGTGACCGCCTCGGCGGGGCCGCCCTCGACCAGGCGCCCCGCGTACATCACCTGGACGCTGTCGGCGAAGTACCGGGCCGACGCGATGTCGTGGGTGATGTAGAGCAGCGCGAGCCCGTCGTCGTGGCCGAGCCCCTGCAGCAGGTTGAGCACGCCGAGGCGGATCGACACGTCGAGCATCGACACCGGTTCGTCGGCGAGGATCACCTCGGGGCGTACCGCGAGCGCGCGGGCGATCGAGACGCGCTGCCGCTGCCCGCCGGACAGTTCGTGCGGGCGTTTGCGGGCGAACTGTTCCGCGGGGGTCAAGCTGACACGTTCCAGCAGTGCCAGCACCTCGTCGTGCAGTTCCGCCTTGGTGCGCCGCGGGCCGTGCAGTCGGAGCGGCCGGGCGATGTGGTGCTCGACCGTGTGGATCGGGTTCAGGGACGCGAACGGGTCCTGGAAGATCATCTGGACCTGGCCGAGGTAGTCCCGGAACGCCCGGCCCCGCGGCTTGCCCACCGGCCGGCCGTCGAGCCGCAACTCGCCCTTCGTGGGCGCCTCGAGGCGTGCCAGCACCCGGGCGATCGTCGACTTGCCCGAGCCCGACTCGCCGACCACCGCGGTGATCCGCCCCCGGTGCAGCGCGATCGACACGTCGTCGACCGCGTGCACCACGCGGCGCGGGCCGATGAGCCCGTCGCGCCCGGTGTGCCGGACCGGGTAGTGGCGGGAGATGTCGCGGGCCTCCAGGACCGGCCCGCTCGGGGAGGGGCCTGTTCCGGATGCGGTGCCCGGCTGTCCGTCCAGTTGCGGGGTGTTCCGCTCAGGGGTTGTCATCGGCGCTCCCGTTCGGATCGTCCAGGTGGCACGCGACCAGGCGCTCGGGATCGTCCGGGGGAACCCGCAGCAGCGGAACGTCCCGCGTGCAGCGGTCGAACGCGTGGCCGCAGCGCGGCGAGAACGCGCAACCGGGCGGCAGCGAGCGCAGGTCCGGGGGCGAGCCCCCGATACCCGTCAGTTCGCGGCGTGGCCCGCGCAGCGGCGGGAAGGACCCCACGAGCCCCTTGGTATAGGGGTGTTGGGGGTCGTGGTAGATCTCGTAGGCGGGCGCCGACTCGACGAGGCGCCCCGCGTACATGATCGCGACCCGGTCGGCCACTTCGAGCAGCAGCGACAGGTCGTGCGTGATGAACAGCACGGCGAACCCGAACTCCTCGCGCAGCCGCACGAGTTCCGCGAGGACATCGCGCTGCACCACGACGTCCAGCGCGGTGGTCGGCTCGTCGAGCACCAGCACGTCGGGGTCAAGGGCCAGCGCCATCGCGATCATCACGCGCTGCCGCATGCCGCCCGAGAGTTCGTGCGGGTAGGCCCGCATCCGTGCCGCCGGCACCCCCACGGTCGTCAGCAACTGCGCCGCCCGCTCCCGGCATTCGGCTTTCGTGATGCCCGGCCGGTGGGCGCGCAGGGTGTCGCTGATCTGGGCGACCACATTGTGCACCGGATTGAGCGCGTTCATCGCGCTCTGGAAGACGATCGCGATCTCCTCCCAGCGGAACGCCCGGAGTTCGGCGCGGTTCATGGCGAGTACGTCGACCGGAGCCGACACGTGTCCGCCGGCCGCGGCGCCCTCCTTGGCTCGGCGGTGGTAGAGGACCTGGCCGCCGGTGATCGCCCCCGGCGGCCGCAGCAGCCTGGTGACCGCATGGGCGAGCGTCGACTTGCCCGACCCGGACTCCCCGGCCAGACCGAGGGTTTCGGACCGGTGCAGGGTGATGTCCACGTTGTCGACCGCGTGCACGGCCCCCGGACCCTCGCCGTAGTCGACGGTGAGGCCCCGGATCTCCAGCAGGGGTTCGCGCCCGAGAGCCGGGCGGTCGGCCGGTGCCGCGGATGCGGCGGTGATCTCGGTCGCGGTCACGGCGTCGGTTCCTTTCCTGCGGAGGCGGGCACCGGCGCGTCGCCCCGGGCCGGCGGGACGGGCCCGTCGGCCCCGGCCGCCGCACCGGTCGCGGCGCCGAGAACGGGGCCGGCGGCGTGGCGGCGGCGCTTGCGCTCGCGCTTGGCCACCGGGGACAGGCGCGGGTTCATGAGTTCGTCCGCACCGAAGTTGACGAGCGAGAGGCTGGCGCCCACGAGTGCGATGCACAGCCCGGGCGGGATGTACCACCACCACGCGCCGGTGGTGAAGGCGCTGGAGTTCTGCGCCCAGTAGAGCGTCGTGCCCCAGCTCCACGTGCCGCCGAGGTCGCCGAGGCCCAGGAACGACAGGCTGGCCTCGGTGAGGATGGCGAAGATGAACGTGAAGAGGAAGCCGGAGATGATGATCGCGCCGAGGTTCGGCACCAGTTCGACGGTGACGATGCGCCACGGGCGTTCACCGATCGCCTTCGCGGCCTTGATGTAGTCGCGGTTGCGCAGCGAAAGGGTCTGGGCGCGTTGCAGGCGGGCGCCGAAGGCCCATCCGGTGACGCTGATGACCACGGCGATCGGGAACCACCCGCCGCCTTCCAGGTATCCGGTCAGCACGATGGTCAGCGGGAGTGCCGGGATGACCAGGAAGATGTTGGTCAGCATCGACAGGGTGTCGTCCACCCAGCCGCCGACATAGCCCGCGGTGACACCGATGAGGATGGCCAGGGCGGTCGCGAAGGTTGCCGCGACCAGCCCGACGAGCATCGACGTACGCGCGCCCTCCAGCACTTGCGACAGGATGTCCTGCCCCGACTGCGTGGTCCCCAACAGGTGTTCCCCGGACGGGGATTGCAGGATTGGGCCGCCTGTCTTCGACGGGTCGTGCGGGGCGATCCACGGGCCGATGACGGCCAGGAGCACGAACGTCCCGAAGATGACCAGTCCGGCGACCGCCTTGCCGGAGCGCAGCAGCGGGATGCCGCGGCGGGCCCGTGCGGGGGCCGGCTGCGTCTCCGCGGTCGCGAGGGTGGCCGTTGCCGCCATGGGTCAGGCCTCCTGTCGGATGCGCGGATCGAGGACCACGTAGCAGAGGTCCACGATGAGGTTGGCGAACAGCACCATGAGGGTGATGATCAGGAAGATCCCCTGCATCAGCGGGTAGTCGTTGTTGAGCACCGCGTTGAAGAGCAGGAACCCGATGCCGGGGTACGAGAAGACGGTCTCGGTGACGATCGACCCGCTCACGATGAAGCCGAGCGACATCGCGAAGCCGGAGATGTTCGGCAGGAGGGCGTTGCGGGCCGCGTACGCGAGCATCACGCGCCGGGTGCGCAGCCCCTTGGCCTCCGCGACCAGGACGTAGTCTTCCGAGATGGTCGTCAGCATCATGTTGCGCATGCCGAGCAGCCATCCGGCGATGGAGCTGACGATGATCGTGAAGGCCGGGAGCACCGAGTGGCTGAGCGCGCTGGAGATGAACTCCGCGCTCCAGCCCACCTGGAGCTCGGGCCGGTAGCCGCCGGTGATCGGGAACATCCCCATCTCGACGCCGAGGACGCTGAGTGCGACCAGGGCGATCCAGAAGTACGGGACGGCGGACAGGAACGTTGTGAGCGGCAGCAGCGCGTCCAGCCGCGAGCCGCGCTTCCAGGCGGCGAGGACGCCGAGGAAGGTGCCCAGCACGAAGCTGATCAGCGTCGCGACGCCGATGAGGATGACGGTCCACCACACCCCCTGGCCGATCACCTCGCTGACGTCGCCGGGGAAGTACGAGACGGAGACGCCGAGATCGCCAGAGAGCAGGTCCTTCCAATAGGTCCCGTACTGGGACAGCAGACTTGCGTCGCTCACCCCCAACTGGGCTTTCACGGCGTCGATTTGCTCTTGGGACACCGAGCCCTGGAAACGGGAGAGGACAGTGTTCTCGGGACTCCCCGGCATGAGCCGGGGAATGAGGAAGTTCATCGTGATCGCCGCCCACGCGGTCACCGCGTAGAAGCCGATACGTCGGAACAGGAAGCGCACCTGGGTCACCACCGACCTTGGGTTCACGGGCCTGCCGGACTCCGGTGCGCAGACTGTACGACTGTTACTTAGCGATAGGTAGGTTTGTGATGCGACCGTGACACGAACGATCACCGGACGCATTCCGGCCCCGGTGAACAGTTGTTCACCGGGGCCGAAGCGACCTGCGCCGATGGCGCTGTGATCATGAACTCGCTGAGATAACCGGTCAGTTGCCTATCGGGCTTTGTGGGACGGCACTCAATTGCCGCGCGCGGTACGCGGCGCCCCGCCGGTGGCCGCGTCCATCACGTACAGGTGCCGGTCCGTGCTGCCGACGAAGACCAGTCCGTCCGCCACGATCGGCGAGGTGACGCGTCCGCCGGTCTGGAACTTCCAGCGCGGCTCACCGCTCGTGCCGACCGCCACGATCGAGTGGTCGCTGCTGCCCGCGAACACCGTGTCGCCCGCGACGACCGGCGAGGTCACCCAGCCGTCGGTGTTGTAACGCCACACGCACCGCTGGGTGTTGACGTCGATCGCGTACAGCCCGCCGTCGCCGCTGCCGAAGAACGACATGCCGGCCGCGGCCGCGGGCTGGGCGACCGGACCGTTGGCGGCGAACCATCCGCGCAGTGTCCCCGCCGCGGCGTCCAGCAGGTAGAGGTAGTGGTCGGTGCTGCCGATGTGCACGATGCCGCCCGACACGGTCGGCGCCGACACCCAGCCGCCGGTCTGGTAGCGCCAGCGGGCCCAGCCGGTCGCGGCGTCCACGGCGTAGACGCAGCGGTCGCTGCTGCCGAAGTAGACCGTGCCGTCGACCACCGTCGGCGACGTCGCCCAGCCGCTGGTCTGGTGCCGCCAGCGGCACCGGCCGGTCGCGGCCTCGACGGCGTACACGGCGTTGTCGCTGCTGCCGAAGTAGACCGTGCCGTTCGCGACGACCGGAGCGGCCACCACCTCGCCGCCCGTCGGGAAGCTCCACCGCCACTGACGGCTCGTCAACTCCAGGGCGTACAGGTGGTTGTCCTGGCTGCTGAGGTACATCATGTCGCCCTCGACCGCGGGCGGATGCGACCAACCGCTGCTGTCGAACCGCCATTCCCGCGTGGCCAGGTGCAGCGTGTGCAGGCCGTTGTCCTTGCTGTGCACGTGGACGCGCGAGGTACGCGCACCGCCCGCCCGCACCGGCGGTGCCACGATCTCCGCCGTCGCGGCGAACCGCCACGGCTGGGACGTCGGGGCCTCCATGGGTCCGGTCGGCGTGCGCGGGGTCGGCGGGTGCTGGCGCGGCGCGTCGTCCGCACCGGCGACGTACGTCGGTGCGGCGGGCGGCGGCCCCTTGCGGAAGGCCAGTTCGGTCGGCAGCGCCGCCACCGGCGACCCCGACGGGGCCGAACCCCCGGCCCCGTGCTGCTGGTTCGCGGGAGGCTGGGGCTGCGGTCGGCCGGACTGGTCGTACGGTGACCCCTGGCCCGGGTACTGCCGATCCTGCTGCTGCCCGCCCGGACCCGACTGGCCGGGCGGCGGGCCGTACGGCGGCGGCTGTCCGTGCGGCTGGGGCTGCCCCTGCGGCTGCCCGTGGGGCTGTCCGTGCTGCTGGGGACGCGGCTGCGGCGGCGGGAACGACGAGCCGCCGCCCGGGTTCTGCGGGCGCGGCACCGGCGGCGGACCGACGGGCGGTCGCGGCGGGGACTGCTGCCCGTGCGCGGCCTGTCCGCCGTGCTGCGCATGCTGCTCGTGCCGGCCGTGCTGGGCCGCGTGCGGCTGCGGCTGCGGTTGGGGCTGGTGCCCGTGCTGCTGCCCGGGCCCCTGCGGGCCGTCCGGCGTGGTCGGCGCCGGGCCCGGCCGGTCGGCTGCGTGGTCGGAGCGGCGCCCGCCGTCGTCGCGCGGCGGCGGCTCCTCGCGCACCTGGGCCGGGAGCTTGCCCCAGTCGTCGTCGCTGATCCGGCCCGGGGCTTCCTCGTCCGGCACGTCCGGGGCCGGCTGCGGCTCGGGGACCGGCGGGGTGCGCGCGCCGGCCGGGCGGTACTGCCGCTCGAACCGCTCCACCATCGCGGCGGCGGCCTCGGGCAGTCGGCTGTCCCCGGTGTAGCCGCTCTCCGAGTCGAGCAGCGGAGCCACCGAGGTCAGGAGCGCGGTCGGCGAGGGGCGGTGTTCGGGGGAGCGCTGCATGCACGAGTTGATGAGGTCGTGCAGCTCGTCCGGCAGCCCCGTCAGGTCGGCGGAGCCCGTCACCAGGCGCAGCAGCGCCTCGGCGGGCTTGCGGTCCGGGTAGGGGGAGTGCGCGGTCGCCGCGTACACGAGGGTCGCGCCGAGCGAGAACATGTCGCTGGCCGGCGTGATGTCGCGTACGCCCTGGGCTTGTTCGGGCGACATGTAGGCGGGGGTGCCGACGGCTACGCCGGTCATCGTCAGCGAGCCGAAGTCGGCCGCGCGCGAGATGCCGAAGTCGATCACCTTGGGGCCGTCGCTGGCCACCAGCACGTTGGACGGCTTGAGGTCGCGGTGCACCAGGCCGGCCGCGTGCACCGACTCCAGCGCCTCGGCGATGCCGGCGGCCAGCCAGCGCACCGCGCTCGCCGGGAGCGGACCGCACGAGCGGACCAATGTCTCCAACGAGGGGGCCGGGACGTACGCGGTCGCGAGCCACGGCACGGCGGCGTCCGGGTCGGCGTTGACGACGGCGGCGGTGAACACGCCGCTCACCCGTCGGGCCGCGGCCACCTCCTGCGCGAAGCGCGCCCGGAAGCCGGGGTCGCCGCCCAGTTCGGAGCGGATCGTCTTGATCGCGACCAGCCGGCCGAACGGTGAACGGCCCAGGTAGATCCGGCCCATGCCGCCCGCCCCCAGGCGGCCGAGAACCGTGTAGGGCCCGATGCGGGTCGGGTCGCCTTTGGCCAGAGGTTCACCCGGCCACTCGTGTTCCGCCACAATCCCCCCGAATTCTCCCCCACCACCGCCCATCATCCCCGCCGGTTCCTCGCTGCGACAGACCTGGCGTCGGCCCGTGCGGCCGACGCGAGCGCAGCCACCCGGGGACGCAGATCGCCGCGTCCGGAATCCCCCTGCTGCCTGAGGCAGAGTACCGGCCCGGGGACGCGCGCGCCCACGGTGTTCCCCCTCCGCGGCAGGTGTCGCGGAACCTTCACAGCGTTGAGACGCGTGCGGGATGAACCGGGTTCCACGATGCCGCGGTCCGCTCACGAGTCGAGGGAGCACCCTCATTCCACGGGCCGTCCGTCGGACGGGTGTTCGCCGCTCGGGCCGCGAGCGGGCCTGAAGCGGCACGACACGCGTGCGGGGAGAGCCGCCCGAAGAAAGTGCCGGTAGCGCTCCGCGGCAGGGCATCGGGAAAGTCGCTGCGTGACCCACCAGAGCATTTTTCGGGGTCCATGTATAGGGGGGATCAACCATGGGGGAGAACGGCGATCCTGGAGGCATTCAGACATCCTCCTGACCCGAAGGCAAGGGGCATCTTCGGTATCCTGGAAGGAGTTTCGGCGGCCACTGGTCCCGACCCCTGAGGCCTCGGGGGTCCTCTTTGTGTTGTCCGTGTGTTGCCCGTGTGCTGCCGCATCACGTTCCCGCCAGTTGTCCGGCCGCTCCCGCACCGAGGTGCCGGAGTGCGGTCCGCCATGCCCGAAAGAGAGCATCTGTGACCACTTACGGCACCCGCACCGACGCCGACACCGACACCGACGCCGACACCGACGCCGGCACCGATCCCGATGCCGGCGCTGACATCGGCACGGGCATCGACACCGACGCCCTTGGATCCGAGCGGACCGGCCGTGCCGGGTCAGCGGCCTACGACGCCAACGCGATCACCGTCCTGGACGGACTCCGCGCCGTACGCAAGCGGCCCGGGATGTTCATCGGTTCCACGGGCGAGCGGGGACTGCACCATCTCGTGCAGGAACTCGTGGACAACTCCGTGGACGAGGCGCTGGCCGGGGTGGCCGACCGGATCGACGTGACCGTCCTGGCCGACGGCGGGGTACGGGTGGTCGACAACGGCCGCGGCATCCCGGTCGGCATGCACCCGGTGGAGAAACGGCCGGCCGTCGAGGTCGTCCTGACCGTCCTGCACGCGGGCGGGAAGTTCGGCGGCGGGGGCTATGCGGTCTCCGGCGGTTTGCACGGCGTGGGCCTGTCGGTGGTCAACGCCCTGTCGACCCGGTTGTCGGCGGAGATCCGGACCGACGGCCACCGGTGGACGCAGGACTACAAGGACGGCACCCCCGTTGCCCCGCTCGCCCGTCGCGAAGCAACCTCCCGCACGGGCACGTCGCTGACCTTCTGGGCGGACCCGGCGATCTTCGAGACCACCAACTACTCCTTCGAGACGCTGGCCCGACGCTTCCAGGAGATGGCGTTCCTCAACCGGGGGCTCACCCTGACCCTGACCGACGAACGGCCCTCCGCGCGTGCCACGTCCGCGGCCGACCGGGCCGGCCGGACCACCGCCGGGGAGCAGCCGGCGCGGACGGTCTCGTACCGCTATGACGGCGGCATCACCGACTTCGTCGCCTACCTCAACGCGCGCAAGGGCGAGTTGGTGCACCCCTCGGTGATCTCCTTCGGCGCCGAGGCGGCCGGGCGGCTGCTGTCGGTCGAGGTCGCGTTGCAGTGGAACAGCCAGTACGCCGACAGCGTCTACTCGTACGCCAACGCCATCCACACGCACGAGGGCGGCACACACGAGGAGGGCTTCCGCACGGCGCTGACCAACGTCGTCAACCGCTACGCGCGGGAGCGGAAGCTGCTGCGGGACAAGGACGCCAACCTCGCCGGCGAGGACATCCGCGAGGGCCTGGCCGCGATCATCTCGGTCAAGCTCGGCGAGCCGCAGTTCGAGGGCCAGACCAAGACCAAGCTCGGCAACACCGAGGCCCGGACCTTCGTGCACAAGGTCGTGCACGAGCACCTGGCCGACTGGTTCGACCGCAATCCGAACGAGGCCGCCGACATCGTCCGCAAGGCCGTCCAGGCTGCCACGGCCCGGGTCGCGGCCCGCAAGGTGCGCGACCTGACCCGTCGGAAGGGCCTGCTGGAATCCGCGGCGCTGCCGGGCAAGCTGGCCGACTGCCAGTCGAACGACCCCGCGCGGTCGGAGATCTTCATCGTCGAGGGCGACTCCGCGGGCGGCTCGGCGAAGTCCGGCCGCAACCCGCGGTACCAGGCGATCCTGCCGATCCGCGGCAAGATCCTCAACGTCGAGAAGGCCAGGATCGACAAGATCCTCCACAACCAGGAGATCCAGGCGATCATCTCCGCGCTCGGCGCGGGCGTGCACGAGGACTTCGACATCGCCCGGCTGCGCTATCACAAGATCATCTTGATGGCGGACGCCGACGTCGACGGCCAGCACATCAACACCCTGCTGCTGACCTTCCTCTTCCGCTTCATGCGGCCGCTGGTCGAGGGAGGCCACGTCTACCTCTCCCGCCCGCCGCTCTACAAGATCAAGTGGGCCCGGGAGCACGTCGAATACGCCTACTCCGACCGCGAGCGCACGATGCTCGTCGAACGGGGCCGGCAGGCCGGGCGCCGCGTGACCGACGACTCCGTCCAGCGCTTCAAGGGCCTGGGCGAGATGAACGCCGAGGAACTGCGCGTGACCACGATGGACGTGGACCACCGGGTCCTGGGCCGGGTCACCCTCGACGACGCGGCCGTCGCCGACGACCTGTTCTCCGTCCTGATGGGCGAGGACGTCGAAGCACGCCGCCACTTCATCCAGCGCAATGCCAAGGACGTCCGCTTCCTCGACATCTGACCTGCCGTCACCGGGCGGGCCCGGCCCGGGCCCCCGCCCGGGAACGACGAAGGGCCGGGTGGCGGAAGATCCACCACCCGGCCCGGGCATCCGGTCGGCCACCCGAGGCCGCGCGCCGGGTGCGTACCGTGCGCGCGGCCGGACGGCCGGTGCCTTGCCGTCAACTCCCGTCGACCGCCGTCAACTCCCGTCGACTCAGTGGGTCACGGCACTCGGGTCCACGACGACGTCCTCGCGGCGGATGCGCACGAGGGCGAAGGCGATCAGCGCCGACGCGAACAACATGATCGACGCGGCCAGGATCGCGGCGGTCCAGCCCGCCGTCATGGCGTGCGCCTGCACCGCGGGGGTGACCTCGCCGGCCTTGGACACCTGGTCCTTGAGGTCGTCCTTGAGCGCCTGCGTGGAGATGGTCGCCAGGACCGCGAGGCCGATCGTGCCGCCGATCTGCTGCGTCACGTTCAGCACCGCAGAGCCGATGCCGGCGTCCTCGGGCGCGATACCCGCGGTCGCCGTCGTCATGATCGACACGAACACCGCGCCCATGCCCATGCCCATCAGGAGCACGCCCGGGAGGATGCCGGTCCAATACGTCGAGTCCGTCTCCAGGAACGACAGCCACAGCAGGCCGATGCCCGCGATGAGCGGTCCGACGATCAGGAACGGGCGCGGACCCTTGGTGGTGATCAGGCGCGACGTGATCTGCGCGGACGTTATGACGCCGACGGTCAGCGGCAGGTACGCGGTACCCGCGAGCACCGGCGACAGGTCGAGCAGCGAGTCCTCCTGCATGAACAGCGTCAGGAAGAAGAAGGTGCTCATCATGCCCGCGCCCGCGAGCATCATCACCAGGTAGCCGCCGGTCCGCGTCTTGTTGAGGAACAGCCGCAGCGGCAGCAGCGGTTCGCGGGTGCGCAGTTCGATCGCGAGGAACCCCGCGATGAACACGGCGGCCAGGACGAAGGCGGTGAGCGTCACCGAGTCGGTCCAGCTCTTTTCGGCGGCCCGGATGAAGCCGTACACCAGGGCCGACACACCCACGGTCGAGGTGACCGCGCCGGGGATGTCGAAGCGGCCCAGCCCGCGGCCGGAGTCGACGACGACGTCCGCCGGGAACACGCGCGGGATGGCCAGGGCGAGCGCCACGCCGATCGGCACGTTGACGAACATGACCCAGCGCCAGTTGGCGTACTCGGTCAGGAAGCCGCCGGCCAGCAGGCCGACCGCGGCGCCCATGCCGGACACGGCCGCGTACACGCCGAGCGCCTTGTTGCGTTCGGCGCCTTCCTTGAACGTGGTGGTGACCAGCGACAGCACCGCCGGCGCGGTCATCGCGCCGCCGACGCCCTGGAGGGCGCGGGCCGCCAGCAGCGTCGCCTCGTTCTGCGCGAAGCCGCCGAGGAGACTGGCCAGCGTGAAGACCAGCAGGCCGTAGATGAAGATCTTGCGACGGCCGACCAGGTCGCCGAGCCGCCCGCCGAGCAGCAGCAGGCCGCCGAACGTGAGCGTGTAGGCGTTCATCACCCAGGTCAGCGAGGCCTCGGAGAAGCCGAGCGCCTCTCGGATGTCCGGAAGGGCGATGTTCACGATCGTGGCGTCGAGCACGATCATGAGCTGCGCACCCGCAAGGACGGCCAGCGCGAGGCCCGGATGTACCTTCCGGCCCGGCGCTGCGGGGGATGCCGTGGTGGCGGCCACCTCTGGGGGTGCCGTTGACATGCTGCTACCTCACAGGATTCCGGTGTTCAGGTGGTTCAGGGTGTCGGAATTAGAGGACGGTTCCGTACTTTCAACACAGTAGGCAACGCACTTAGAGAACGCAAACGTTTTCTGTACGATGGAATCCGGAGGGCAGACGGATGACCGAAGTACAGGCTGTGCCGGCCGACGTCCGTGTGGACGTACCGAAGGGCGCGATCCACGACGTCGCCGCCGGGGTCGGCTGCGACCACCGCCGCTTCCCGCGTCGGCGCGGTCAGGTGCTGGCACGTGCAATCAGCGTGGCGGTGGTCGAGGAACTGGCCGAACGCGGCTACGACGCCTTGACGTTCGAGGGCGTCGCCGCCCGGGCCGGGACCGGCAAGTCGACGCTGTACCGCCGGTGGGCGGACAAGCCGTCGATGATCGTGGACTGCCTCGCGGACGCGCTTCCGTCGCCGGAGAAGCACGAGCTCGTCGGGGATCTGCGCGAGGACCTGCTCAGCGTCATGTACTCGTACGCGGTCGGCTGCACCGGTCCGTTGGGCATCGCACTCCGCGCGGTCTGCGGAGGCGCGAGCGGATGCGTCGAGCTGAGGCGCCTCTGGAAGGAGCGCGCCGTCGACCCGGCCATCGGCCTCCTGCGTCAGGTCGTCCAGGGCGCGATCGGGCGCGGCGAGGCGCGGGCGGGGGCCGACGCGTACGAGTGCCTGATCGCCGGACCGGCCATGATCGGGCAGCTCTACATGGCCAACGACACCGCGCCCACGCGCGAGGACGTCACGCGCATGGTCGACAACGTGCTGATCCCGATGCTGGAACCGCGCTGAGACGTTTCCTCAGGCCGCCTCCGCAGGGCGGCGACATCGGCGGCAGTCGTGTGAGGTTGGGGCGGTCCGGCACGTGTTGCGTACCGGACCGCCCCTGCTCTCCCGTCAGTGGTGTCCGCCGGTCGCGGCCGCCGGGGCGGAAGCCGGTGACGAGGCCGGGCCGGACGTGCCGCCGGACGCGCCACCCGGCGCCCCCGGACGCGCGGTCAGCAGCCGCTGCATCTCCTGGACCTCCGCCGCCTGCGACGACTTGATCGCCTCCGCCAGCTTGCGGGCCTCCGGGTTCACGCCCTTGGCCAACTCCTCCTCGGCCATCGCGATCGCGCCGTTGTGGTGCACGATCATCATCTCCAGGAACTGCCGGTCGAGTTCGGCGCCGGCCGCGGCGCGGAACCGGTCCATGTCGGCGTCCGACATCATGCCGTCACCGCCGGACCCGTGGTCCATGCCGCCGGACGCGTCGGCCGGTTTGCCCCATGCGGCGAGCCAGCCCTCCATGAGCGCGATCTCGGGGGCCTGCGCCGCCTCGATCGCGGTCGCCAGGCGGCGTACGTCGGCGTCGGCCGTCTTGGCGAGCACGACCTTCGCCATCTCCACGGCCTGCTCGTGGTGCGGGATCATCATCTGCGCGAACATCACGTCGGCGTCGTTGAACCCGCCCTGGGACGCGCCCGGCGCGGCCGCGGGGGCGGAACCCGAGCCCGAGCCGCCCTTGGCGTGGTCCATGCCGTCCGTGTCGTCGCCTCCGCAGGCGACCAGGACGAGGGCGCCCGAGAGGGCGATCGCGGACAGTGACAGGGTGCGCGTGGTACGGCGCTTCATACGTATATCTCCCGAAACTCTTCGGTGTTCGCCGCGCCGCGGATCAACTGCCGCACGCGCGGCGGCGGACAGGCCGGTACGTGGGCGGGCGTGCTCGCCCGCCGACGCGCGTCGGCCTATATCCGCAGCACTGCGAGTCGGGAGAGGTCGGGAGGTCTCGGCGGCGGCAGCCCCGAGACGAGGCGGCCCCAGGCGCCGCGCGCGGACCGTACGTGCTCGCGCGCCCGGCGGCGTACCGCGAACCACGTGACGGCCAGTACGAACGCGGCCAGAGCGACGGCAAGGCACAGCGACATCGGATCCGTGCCGCCGCCGTGCCGCGCGGGCATGTCGTGTTCGCCGCTGCCGAAGCTCGCACCGGGGGAGGGGCAGTGCCCGTCAGGACAGACCGCCGCACTCGGATGCGTCGCCTCGGCGCCGGAAGCGGCCCGCGCCTCCGGTGGATGCCCGATCGTGTGCATCCCGGTGGTGCCGAGCAGGATCAGCGCGAAGAGGAGGAGACGGCACAGTGTCGACGCAATGCGCATCCGCCCGCTCCCTCCTCGAACTCCCGCGTGGCATGACCTGAGCCGCCGCCCGATCTCCCGACGTAGCCTACCGGGGCAGGGTATGCCAACGCCGCTGAGCCGCTGAGCCGCTGAGCCGCTGAGCCGCTGAGGAGTCGGGGGCGGGTATCGGAGGGTGGGGAATCGAGCCATGCTGGATGCCCTCGAAATTGTTCGGGCTACGGCGGCGCGGGTGTCGCGGCGGCCTCCAGGTGCGCGTCGGGGGCGGCGTGGGGCGAGGCGGTTGATCTGACGATGCGTCAGGCGGGACTTGGGTGGGCGCCGCTCGGCGTGGCGGCAAAAGGGGGTGACTGCGGGGACGCGTACGCGGTCTCCGGGCATGCAACACGTGCCAACCTGCGGGGATGCGGCCGGGTCGGTGTGGCCTGTTCGCACACCGCGACCACTTGACTGACTCGGTCAAGCATTCCTAGGGTCCGCATATGGCGATCTCCACCCCCGGTTCCGTTCCCGCACCGGCGTCCTCCGCATCCGGCTCGGCCGCCGACCCGATGGCCGCGCTGACCGCTCCCGGTTCCCCCTTCGAACTGGCCGAGGAGGACGTCCTCGGCGTCACCATGCGGGTGCTCGCGCACCGGCGGCGGTCGCTCGCGTCCTTCGTCGCCGACTCGGCGGCCTTCGGCGACCGCGAGTACCTCGTGCACGACGACGGGACCCGGTGGACGTACGCCGAGCACGCGCGAGCGGTGGCCTCCGTCGCCTGCGCACTGCGCGAGCGCTACGGCGTCGGACCCGGCGACCGGGTGGCGCTCCTGTCCAACAACCGCCCCGAATGGCTCGTCACCTTCTGGGCCACGGTGGCCCTCGGCGCCGTCGCCGTCGGCATGAACGGCTGGTGGGCGGGCGACGAGATCCGCTACGGCCTCGCCGACTGCGAGCCGAAGGTGCTCGTCGCCGACCGGCGCCGGCTCGAGCGCCTGCCGGAACCGCCGGTGCCCGTCGTCGAGATGGAGAGCGGGTTCGCCGACCTGGTCGGCTACGCCCCGGACGCCGAACTCCCGGCCGGCCCCGACGACGAGGACGCCGCCGCGGTCATTCTCTACACCTCCGGCACCACCGGCCGCCCCAAGGGCGCCGTCCTGACCCACCGCAACGTCATCGCCATGCAGAACGTGCAGGCGCTGCTCGCCGCGCGCGGCATCGCCCACCTGCCCGAGGAGCGCCGCGCCGCCGCCGCGCGGCCCGGGCGCTGGCTGGTCAACAGCCCGTTCTTCCACGTGTCGGGGCTGCTCGCCGGTGCCGTGGCGGCGCTCGCCGACGGCCACACGATGGTGCTCTACAGCGGCCGCTTCGACGTGCCCTCGGTGCTCGCCACGATCGAGCGCGAACGCTGCACCAATTGGTCCCTCGTGCCCACCGTCGGCTGGCGGGTCGTGAACCACCCCGACTCCGGCGCGTTCGACCTGTCGTCGGTCACCCGGCTCGGCGGCGGCAGCGCGTCGTTCGCACCTGAGCTGATCACCCGTCTTCAGCAGGTCTTTCCGCACGCCAAGGGTGCGATGGGCGTCGGCTACGGCCTGACCGAGAGCGGGGGCGTGGCCACCTCCGCCGGGGCCGCGCAACTGGAGTCGATGCCGGGCGCGATCGGCGCCGCGGTGCCCACCGTGCAGGTCGAGGTGCACGGCGAGGACGGGCAGCGCCTCGCGGACGGCGAGGAGGGCGAGATCTGGATCCGCAGCCCTCTCGTCATGCTGGAGTACTGGCGCAACGCCGAGGCCACCGCCAAGTCGATCACCCCCGACCGCTGGCTGCGCACCGGTGACCTGGGGTACGCGCGCGACGGCCAGTTCTTCATGGCGACGCGCCGCTCCGACCTGATCCTGCGCGGCGGCGAGAACATCTACCCGGCGGAGATCGAGCATTGCCTCGACGCACACCCGGACGTCGCGGAGTCGGTGGTGGTCGGCGTACCGCACCACGACCTCGGTGAGGAGGCGAAGGCCATCGTGGTGCCCCGCCCGGGGGCGGAGCTGGAGTCGGAGGCGCTGGCCGCGTACGTGCGCGAACGCCTCGCGTACTACAAGGTGCCCACGCACTGGGAGATCCGCACGACCCCGCTGCCGCGCACGCCGACCGGCAAGGTGATCCGGGCGGTCGCCACCGGCGCCAAGGCCGCGGACCTCGTCGAGGAGTAGGCCAGGAGTAGGAGTAGGCAACTGGCGGCGGGGAGCGTCCGCGGCGGCCGGGAGAGTATCCGGGGAGTAGCCGGCTACTCGGTCGCGTCCGAGCGCACTCCGAGCGACACCGCGCGCATGTCGTCCAGTTCGGACAGCTCCTCGACCAGCGGATGCGCAGGGCCGGTGCCCTCCAAGCGCAGGAGCACGGCGGTGGCGGCACCGCCGCCGTGCTCCGTCCCGTCGTCCTGGTCGTCCTCCTCGCCGGACCTGCGGTAGCCGCCGCCGGCGTGCTCCGGCTGCCAGTCGGTGCCGCCGGGTTCGGTGCGCACGTCGGTGACCTGGAAACCGTGCTGCGTGCAGATGGCCAGCGCGCGGCCGAGCACGCCGCGCCTCTGGACGTAGCGCAGCCGCAACTCGATTGCGCCGTACGCGGTGTCCGGCAGGATCCGCGCGGTCAGCACCGGCATGCCCCGCAGGATGACGAAGTAGAGGAGCGTCGCCCCGCCCGCGAGCAGCGGCAGGCCGCCGCCGCACGCCATCCCGATCGCGCACGCGAACCAGATCGTCGCGGCCGTGGTGAGGCCGCGCACGATGTCGCGCTTGACGAAGATCAGCCCGCCGCCGATGAAGCCGATCCCCGACACGATCTGGGCGGCGACGCGCGACGGGTCCAACGAGACTCCGGGCAGTCCCTCAGTGGCGCCGAAGCCGTGGATCGACACCTCCATGAACAGCGCGCTGCCCACTCCGACAAGGGTGTGGGTCCGCATCCCGGCGCTCTTCTGCCGTGCCTCGCGCTCCCAGCCCAGGAGCGACGTGAGCACCAGCGCGAAGCCCAGCTCCGCGAACTGCCGGGCGCCCTGGCCGTTGTCGATGCCGAACAACGACGGTGTGGCGGCGAACTCGCTGATATAAGGTGCCATTCACACATTTTGCTCATTCACCGTGTTGCGGACGGAGAACCCTCGCCACGGCATCCGGAGGAAACTACGCTGGCGCCGTGGCAGACGGACAAGCGGGGAACGCGGCCGGGCCGGTCCTGGTGCTGTGGGACATCGACCAGACGCTGGTCAAGGCGGGACCCGCGAGCCGGGAGGCGTACGCCGACGCGCTCCTCGCCGTCACCGGGCGACCGCTCACCGAGCGCGTCGACTTCGGCGGGCGGACCGATCTGCACATCGCGCGCGAGACGCTGCGCGCGCACGGGCTGCTGCCGACCGACGACCTGATCACGCGCCTGAACGAGACCTTCGCCGAGATCTTCGCGGCGCGGGCCGACCAGGTGCGGCGCGAGGGCGTTGCGCTGCCGGGTGCGGTGGCGCTGATCGGCGCGCTGGCGGAACTCCCGTACGTGCACCAGAGCGTGCTGACCGGCAATCAGGCGGCAACCGCACCGGTGAAGTTGGCCCTGCTCGGTGCCGCCGCGCGGCACCTGCGGCTCGACATCGGCGCGTACGGCGACGACCACGAGGACCGCGACAAGCTCGTGCCGCTGGCGCTCGGGCGTGCGGCGGCTGCCACCGGCGGCGGGTTCGCCGCCGACCGGACCGTGCTGATCGGCGACACCGTCCGCGACGTCGAGGCCGCGCTGCACAACGGGGCGAGGTGCGTCGCGGTCGCCACCGGGTACACGACGGCGGACGAACTGGCCCGCGCGGGGGCGGACATCGTCCTGGCCGACCTGACCGATGTGGAAGCGGTGCTCGACGTGGTCAGGTCGCTCGGCCGCGCCGAGTCGGCCGCCTGATCCCCGAGCCGCGGTTCGTGAACCGCTGTTCGTGAACCGCTGTTCGTGAACCGCTGTTCGTGAACCGCTGTTCGTGAACCGCTGTTCGTGAACCGCCGTTTGTAAACGGCCGTTTGTAAACGGCCGGACGGTCCGACACGAGGGGGCGGGGCACGGACAAACGCCGTATCCCGCCCCTCGTGCGCGACGGTGTGACCTCAGTCGTTCTTGTGCAGGTCCTCGTTCAGCGCGCCCCACGACTCGGTGCGCCAGATGCCCTCGACCGCGCCGCTCGTCGAGTTGCGGCGCAGCAGCAGGCCGCTGCGGCCGGACAGTTCGGCGGCCTTGACGACCGCGCCGTCGGGCATGGTGACGCGCGTGCCGGCGGTGACGTACAGCCCCGCCTCGACCACGCAGTCGTCGCCCAGCGAGATGCCGATGCCCGCGTTGGCGCCCAGCAGGCACCGCTCGCCGACCGAGATGACCTGCTTGCCGCCGCCGGACAGGGTGCCCATGATCGACGCGCCGCCGCCGATGTCGCTGTGGTCGCCCACCACGACACCCGCGCTGATGCGGCCCTCGACCATCGACGCGCCGAGCGTTCCGGCGTTGAAGTTGCAGAAGCCCTCGTGCATCACGGTGGTGCCGGACGCGAGGTGCGCGCCGAGGCGTACGCGCGTGGTGTCGGCGATGCGGACGCCCGACGGGACGACGTACTCCGTCATGCGCGGGAACTTGTCGACGCCCGTCACCTCGAACGACACCCGGGCGGCACGGGCGCGCAGCCGCGCGGCCGAGACGCCGTCGACCGCGACCGGCCCGAGGTTGGTCCACGCCACGTTGGCGAGCAGGCCGAACAGCCCGTCGAGGCTCGCCCCGTGCGGGCGTACCAGGCGGTGGCTGAGCAGGTGCAGGCGCAGGTACGCGTCGTGGGTGTCGACCGGCGCGTCGGTGAGCGAGCCGATCACGGTGCGTACGGCGACGACCTCGACGCCGCGGATCTCGTCGGCACCGAGGCCCGCCGCGACGTCGGCGCCGAGGGCGGCCACCGCCTCGTCGGCGCTCAGCCGCACGGTCTCGGCCTTTTCGCCGACCGGGGCGAGCTCGGGCGCGGGGAACCAGGTGTCCAGGACGGTGCCGTCGGCGGCCAGCGTCGCCAGTCCCGCGGCGACGGCACCCGAAGCGGTGGAAGCAGAAGAGGTCTCGATCACGCGGCCTACGTTACCGGGACCCTCCTGCCGGGGGCCGGAACGCCCGCCAGATGGACGCCGGCCGACCCGCCGCGCGAGACGCCGCGCAAGAGGTCACGGGCAAGGCACGGGACAGGTCACGGGACCAGGCACGGAACAGGGCATGGGACAAGTCACGGGACAAGTCATAGGACGAGTCACACCGCGAGCCCCAGCGAAGCACAACCGAACGCCTGCCGGCCGCACAGTCGGCAAAGAGTAGAGGGTCGCCTCCACTGCGCCGACCGTCGCAGGTCCGGCACGCTGAGCTACACGAGCGCAGGCACGCTCGGCGTGGTCCCGCCGACCGGGGGAAGGCCGAAGGGCCGCGCGGGGGCGTCGTCCGGACCCGCTTCGCCGCGGGTCCGGACGACGGACGATCGGCGGCACCGCGGGAGTCGGCCGTTTTTCCCGGCCGACCTTCCCGTTCACAGCACGAGGAGTCACGCGTGGTCCTCCACCACAGTCCGGCACCCACCCGGGGCAGCACGGTCCCGCGGGGGCTCGGCGCCCGCTGGGTATCCGAGGAGACCGTGGTTCCGGGGCACCGGGGCCACGCCGGGTACGACCTCCGTGACTTCTTCCTGGACATCCGGCTGGCCGGGGACGGCACCTTTCGGGGCTCGCACACCGCGTACCTCATCGACAAGAAGCCGGCCGACGACCCGCGAGACGTGGCGCGCTTCCGCTACCGGCGCTGCCACGTACTGCTCGGATACGCGTACGGCTATCTCGACGCCGCGCACGGATCCGGCGAGATCACCATCGAGGGCTACGGCCACAGTCCTCTGTCGGTGCACGCGGAACGGGGCCGCCTGGTGCTGGGACTCGACGAGTCCGTCATCACCTATTGCCCGGTCATGTACACCCGCGCGGTGCTCCTCCGTCAGCGGTGATCGGCGCTCTCCGCGGCACCTTCGGGTACGCCGCCGGAGAGGCCGCCGATTACCGCACCGTCCGGGGCGACACCGGTGACGACCGGCGTGCCTGCGCCCGGCACAACTGCCGGGAAGGGGACGGGGTCCAGCAGGTCGGCCAGTCCGTCGCGGTCGGTGCCGAGCTTCGCGTACACCGCGGTCAGGTGCTTCTGCACCGTGCCTAGCTGCACCGCGAGATGCCGTGCCACCGCCGTGTTCGACATGCCGCGCGCGACCAGCTCCGCCGTCTGGCGCTCACGCGCGGTCAGCGCCTCGACCCCGGTCCGGTACGCCCGCCTCGGCCGCCCGCCGGCCGCGACCAACTCGGCCCGGGCCCGCGCGGCCAGCGCCTCCGCTCCGCAGCGCGAGGCCGCCTCCAGTCCTTCGCCGAGGCGCAGCCGCGCCTCCGTGATGCGTTTCGCCCGGCGCAGCGCCGCCCCGAACTCGACGAGCGAGACGGCGTATTCGTACCGGTTGGGCGACTCCGCGAGCCAGCGCACCGACTCGCCCAGCTTGGCGAGCCCTTCCGGACCGCCGGTCACCTGGCCTGCGGCACGCAGCGAGATCCCCAGGCCCGCGGGTGAGCCGAACACGTACGCCTGGCCCACCGCCCGGTTCGCCAGGCGCCGGGCCGCGGCGGGATCGTCGGTGGCGAGCGCCAGCGCGAGCAGCGGTCGCCAGGCGCACAGGCCCGGGTTGCCGACCCCGCGTGCGTCGAGCTGCTTGCCGGCCGCCCTGAGGTCGGCGGCCGCGGCCGCGTATTGGTGCCGGGCCAGCCGCAGTTCGCCGCGCACCACCTGCGGCACCGGGGAGATCACCGCCTGAGGCTGCTGCACGCCGTAGTCGTGCCGGTCCACCAGCTCCTCGGCCTCGTCGAGGCGGCCCATCGCGATGAGGGTCTGGATCAGCACGCCCAAGCCGTACCAGCGTGCGGGCGCGTCCGGGCCCAGCCGTTCCGCGTATTCGAGGCCCTTGCGTACCCCGGCCTCGGCCTCGACGAGGCGCCCCATGCGGTAGCGGATGTGCGCCAGCAGTGTGTGGCCGAACGACAGATGGGTGCCGCGCCAACCGCGCGCCTCCAGCTCGGCGATGCCCTCGGCGAAGAACTGCTCGGCGCGGTCGAGTTCGTCGCAGTAGACGAACGACTGCGCGGTCATCACCGGGACTTCGAAGCCCCATTCGTCGTCCACCCAGCTGAGCGGCGGGGACATGGCGCGTTCCGCGTACGCCAGCACCTGCACCGCCGGGTCGCCGCGCACCACGCCGTACCACGCGCGGATGCCCAGAAGGCAGCGCTCGGTGGTGTCGGAGCCGGCGAGCCGTCCCGCCAGCGCACGCACCCGGCGGGCCCGGGCGTGCGAGTCGGTGTCGTCCGTCCAGAAGATCGCCCAGAGGAAATGGTCGGCCTGCAGGCGCAGCCGGGCGCGTGAGAGTTTGGTGGCACGGGCCTCGGCGTCCAGCAGGTGCACGGCGTCCGCGAGCCGGTCGTCGTGCGCGAGGGCCTTGGCGAGGCGCAGCACGATGGCGTGCCGGGCCTCGCTCTCCGGTTGCGCGCCGGCCAGCGCCGCGGTCAGGTGCTCGATTGCCGCGCGCGGGTCGTGGACAAACGCCGCGAGGCCCAACTCGTACAGGACAGAGGTGCGTTCATCGCCGAACGGCGGTTCGTTCAGGGCCCGGAGCAGGTTGCGGTACGCCGAGTCCGGCGCCCCCGCCCGCAGGTCCTGCCGGGCCGCGCCGCGCAGCCGTCGCACGACCCACTGGTCCCCGGACGGGAACGTCGCCAACAGGTGCGCCGCGGTCTGCGCGTCGTCGTGGCCGTCCGCGATCAGCAGCCGCGCCGCCTTCGCGTGCATCGCGCCGCGTGCCTGCGGTGGGATGCGCCGGTAGACCTCGGTGGCGATGGTCGGGTGGGCGAATTCCAGGGTTTCGTCGCCGGCGAGCACGCGGACCGCACGCAGCGAGTCGGCCGGCCCGACCGCCTCGGCCAGGGTGAGGCCCGCCATCTCCGCGGCGCGGCCCAATGTGGCGTCGGCGCCGAGGACGGCGACCGCGCGGGCCAGGCGTACCGCGTTCTCACCGGTGCGCTCCAGGCGCCGGATCATGCCCCGGCCCACGATCGCCGCAGCGAGCGCGTCGAGCTGCTCGGCGTTGGCGGCCGTCGGCTTGATGTCGCGGTCGACGATCTCGCCGACCAACTGGGCCACGACGAACGGCACGCCGTCGGTGGCGCGGTGGCACAGTTCGGCGAAACGGTGCTCGGCCGCGTCGCCCAGCCGGAGTTGAAGCATCGCGGCGACGGCGCCCGGGGACAGCACCGCCAGTTGGTGCTGGAGCGTGTTGGGCAGCGTCACCAGATCGCCGAGCAGGTCGGCGTTCGGCGTCGGCTCCTCGGGGCGGCGCGCCACGACGAGGAGCACCGGCATCGACTCGACGGTGCGGGCGAACGCCTCCAGCCAGGTGAGCGATTCGCGGTCCGCCCAGTGCGCGTCGTCGACCAGCACCACCATCGCGCCGCGGCGCTGCGTGAGCCCGGCCATCAGCCAGTCGAGCGCGTCGCGTACGCCCTGCGGTTCGGGCGGGGCGACCTCGTGGTCCGGGTTGGACGGCGGCAGGCCCACGGCCGGCGCGACCATGTCCCACCAGCCGCCCAGCAGTTCGTGCCGTTCGGCGTCGGTGCACGCGACCAGCAGGGGACGGAAGAGCTGGCGTACCACATGGAACGCGCGGCCCTGTTCGCGCTCCCCGCCCTTCGCGTGCAGCACGGTGCAGCCCTGGGCCGCCGCGCGGCGCCGTGCCGCGTCGACCAGGGTCGTCTTGCCGAGCCCGGCCGCGCCCTCGAACATCAGGACCCGGCCGCGCTGCGCCCCGCCGAATCCGGCCGTCGGCGCGGCGTCGAGCAGACTGCCGATGAGCCCCTGGAGCAGCGCGAGCTCGTCGCCGCGTTCCAACAGTCCCGCGTCGGCGGGGTCGTACGCGGCGGAGGCCGCGGCGCTCATCGGGCGCCTCCCGAGCCGGGGCCGAGCATGGCGGTGGGCGGCAGTTCGCCCATGTCGGCCAGTTCGGCGCGTGCCGCGTCGGCCAGGGCGTTGGCCCCGCACTCCACGGCGACGGTCAGACCCTCGAACAGCGGGTCGACGGCGTCCCGGTCGCCGTACTCGCGGCGCAGAACCATGCCGTACTCCACCAGGGTCAGGGCGTATTCGTAGCGTGCGTCGGAGTGTTCGAGCCACATCAGGGCGTCCTCGACCTTCGCGAGGCCCTTCTGCCCGCCTTCCAGGCGCCCGGTCACCCGCAGCGCCTGTCCCATCGCGGAAGGCGCGCCGAACCGGTACGCGCGGCGCAGTGCCTCGCCGGCCTGCTCGTACGCGGCCTCCGGATCCCGCCCGGCGAGTGCCTTGGCGAGGTTGACGCGCCACCCGCACCAGGCCGGGTTGGCGACGCCGCGTCCTTCCAACTTCGCGCCGGTCTCCAGGAAGTCCGCCGCGGCCTCGTCCGCGAGGCCCAGGGCGAGCCGGAGTTCGCCGCGCACCGCCTGCGGGTCGGGGAACACGACGGCGCTGGGGAAGGGCTCGCCGAACGCGTGCTCGTCGGCTATCCGGGCGGCCTCGCCGACCCGGCCGCGGGCGACCAGCACCTGGATCAGCGTGCCGAGCGGGTACCAGCGCGCGGGTGCGGTCGGCGGCAGGCGCAGCGCGAGCCGCAGCCCGATCTGGCAGTCCTCCTCGGCCTGGACGAGCTTGCCCTGGCGGTAGCGCACGAGGCTGCGCATGGAGTGCGCGTACGACAGGTGCGTGCCGCGCCAGCCGTGCGCCTTCAGCTCGGTGATGCCTTCGGTGAACAGTTCCTCGGCGCGGTCGTTGCGGTCGCAGTACATGTACGTGAGGGCGAGCAGGCTGGGGATCTCGAAGCCCCAGTCCTCGTCCGTCCAGTTGAGGCCCGGGCCCCACGCCTGGTCGGCGCTCGCGAGGACCTGCACCATCGGGTCGCCGCGCACCATGCCGTACCAGGCGCGCAGGGCCAGCAGGCAGCGCTCGGTGCGGTTGCTGCCCTCGAGCCGCACGACGAGGTTCTTCAGGCGGCGCGCCCGTGCGTGGTAGTCGGGGTCGTCGACCCAGAACACCGCCCACAGGAAGTGCTCGGCCTGCAGGCGCAGCCGTGTCGCGGACGCGTTGGCGGCCTGGGCCTCGGTGTCGAGGAGTTCGACGGCTTCCTGGATGCAGTCGGTGTACCCGAGGGCGCGTGACAGGTGCAGGACGCGGTCGCCCGCGTCGTCGGCGAGTGCGACCCGCAGGTGGTTGATGGCCTCCTGAGGGGACGTCACGAAGGTGGCGCGGCCCAGCTCGTAGCGTACGGCGGCCCGGTCGGCGGGACGCGGCGGCTCGATCAGCGCACGTTGCAGGCAGCGCAGGGCCGAGTCCGGGGCACCGGCGCGTTTGTCCTGGGCGGCGGCTTCGCGCAACTGCTCGACGACCCACGGGTCGCCGCAGGGTTCGGTGGCCAGCAGGTGCAGCGCGGCGGATCGCGCGTCGCGGCCGTCCGCGACCAACAGACGTGCGGCGCGCGCGTGCAGGGCGCTGCGGGCGCTCTTGGGAATCCACTGGTAGACGGCGCCGGCGATGAGCGGGTGGACGAAGTTCAGGACGTCCAGGTCGACCAGGATCGCGGCGGCGCGCAACCGGTCGGCGATCAGCCCGACTTTGTCCATGTCTATCTCGGCGAGCGAGGCGACCCGGACGGTGGTCGCGTCGGACCCGAGGACGGCGACCGCACGGGCCACCGCGATGGTCGCCTCGCCCATGCGCTCCAGCCGGGCCGCCAGTTGCTCGCCGATCTGGTCGGCGGCGATGGCGCCGAGGCGGCCCGTGTTGGCGGCGACCGGGGCGATGCGCAGGCGCCGGACCTCGCGCAGCATCGCCCACAGCACGAAGGGGCTGCCGCTGGTGACCTCGAAGCAGCGTTCCCGGAACGCGGTGTCGGCGCCGGAGCCGAGCGCCTCGCCGACTATGTACGAGACCGCGGCGCGGGACAGCGTGTCGAGAGAGATGCGACGGGTCCGGTCCAGCGCGCACAGCTCGCGCAACAGGGGTTCGACGTCGGTGACTTCGCCGGTGCGCCGGGAGACCAGGAGGAGCACGGGCCACTGGTCGAGGCGGCCGGCGAAGCTGGTGATCCAGGCGAGGGACTCGGCGTCCGCCCAGTGCGCGTCGTCGACGACGAGGGCGACCGGGCCGCGGTGCCGGGTCAGGCCGGTCATGAGCCAGTCGAGGGCGTCCCGGATACCCAGCGGGTCGGGGGCGAAGCCCGCGGTCGCGGGGCAGAGGCCGAGCGCGGGGGCGATGATGTCGTGCCAGTCGCCGAGCATCGCGGCGCGTTCGTCGCCGGTGCAGCCGGCGAGGAGGTTGAAGAACAGCTGCTTCACGACGGAGAAGGAGCGCGTCTGCTCGCGCTCGGCGCCCTTGGCGTGCAGGACGGTGCAATGGTGTTCGACGGCTATCCGCCGTGCCTCGTCGAGCAGCGTGGTCTTGCCGCACCCGGCTTCGCTCTCGACCACCAGAAGCTCTCCGGGGCGTGCGCCCGGCGCACCGGATTCGGCGCGTGCCTGCTCGCACAACTTGCCGATCACCCTTTCCAGGACGGCCATTTCGTCGTCCCGTTCGAGTAACGGCGCCTGCGCGAGCAGCGG
This sequence comes from Streptodolium elevatio, assembly GCF_040649515.1. Taxonomy (GTDB): domain Bacteria; phylum Actinomycetota; class Actinomycetes; order Streptomycetales; family Streptomycetaceae; genus Yinghuangia; species Yinghuangia elevatio. The sequence continues at coordinate 34,918 of NZ_JBEZFP010000003.1, read as the reverse complement.
TTCCGAGCCATCCCAGCCGGACACCTCGACGGCAGCGCCCCGGCGCACGTCGATGCGACGCGCGCCGCCTTCGCGCCGTGCGGGCGCGGAGGACGAGCGCCCGTCGGAGGCCGCGTCCGCCGCTGCTCCGGCGGGCCGCAGGGCCCCGGAACCCGGCGATCCGTTCGCTTCTGCCATGACGGCACCTTCCCCACGAGGGTGCACGCATCGTCCGATGGCGGTCGGGCCGACGCGTATGCAAGTTCCATCCTGGCCTATGGAGGTCACCCGATGTGCCCGCCTTAACACAGAAGTCCTCATTGATTGCGGAGATCCGGTCCGCTGAGCGGTGCCACCCGGTCGTTGGCCCCGCTCCGATGCGTCGCGGCCCGTGCAGTCCGGATCAGACTGCGAACAGAGCCGGTCTCCCGCCCCGTTGCGCGGTCCGCGATTCACGGGAATTCCTCGCAAGCTGACCGGAAACGACCGTGAACGACAGTGGCGCCTTACAACCAATGGCTCTTGACTCCTCATCACGTCCCGCTTCAAATGGGCCTTCGCGAAGGGCGCGCAACCCTCGCGGACGAACGTGCCGGCCGTCGGGCCGGGAACGGCTGAGAAGGGGAGACGTCGCCATGGCACCGGGGTCCCATCCCTACCGCGACGTCGCGGTGGCGGGCGTCTTCAACACGGCCCAGGCCCGCCGCCTGCCGGACCACACGTCCGTGTCGGTGACCGTCGAGGCCATCCACGGGGCCCTCGCGGACGCCGGGCTCGGCCTGGACGACGTCGACGGGGTCTCCGCCGCCGACCTGTCCGCCAAGCTCATCTACGACCTGCGCCTCGGCCCGGCCTGGCGCGGCACGCAGTACGGCCTGGGCATGATCGCGGAAGCCGCCTCGGCGATCGCGTCCGGCATGTGCGACGTGGCGGTGGTGGCGTCGGGCGAGGCGGGCGTCTACACCGACCACGCCGCGACCGCCCCCTGGACCCGCCCCGAGAACGAGTTCGTGATCCCCTGGGGCCTGTTCACCGCCGCCGAGTTCGCGCTCATCGCCCGCCGCCACATGATCCGGTACGGGACCACCGAAGAGCAGCTGGCCACCGTCGCCGCGACCATCCGCAACAACGGGCACGTCAACCCCGAGGCCGTCTACCACGGCCGCGGACCCTTCACCCCCGCGGACATCCTGGCGTCCCGCCCCATCGCGGAGCCCTTCCACCTGCTGGACTGCGCGATGACCTCGGAGGGCGGCTGCGCCCTGGTGCTGACGAGCGCCGACCGGGCCCGCGACCTGCCGTCCGCACCGGTGTACCTGCTGGGCATGGCGGCGGACTGCCACGGGCCCGCCTACCAGCACCCGCCCGCGTACGACCTGGCCGGGAGACGCGACGACGAGCACGTCGTCGGCTCGGTCGGACGCCGGGCCGCGGACCGGGCGTTCCGCACCGCCGGCCTCGGGCGCTCCGACGTCGACGTCCTGGAGCTGTACGACCCCTTCTCCTTCGAGGTCATCCGGCAACTGGAGGCGTTCGGCTTCTGCGAGCCGGGCGAGGGCGGGCCGTTCGTCGCGGACGGCCACATCGCACCCGACGGCAAGCACCCGATCACCACCGACGGCGGGCTGATGTCCTACAGCCACGCCGGATCCAATCCCCAGATGCTCCAGCGCGCGATCCGCGCGGTGCAGCAGGTGCGCGGCACCTGCGTGTCGACGCAGATCCCGGGGGCCAGGGTGGCCCTCGCCAGCGCGGGCGGCTCCGGCGCCCTGTTCAACCAGGTGGCGCTGTTCGGAACCGAGAGGCCCTGACTGTGCTCGAACCCCAGACAGGCATACCCCTGAACCCCGTCACGCCGCTCACCGCGCCCTTCTGGGACGGCTGCGCGGACGGCGAACTGCGCTACCAGCGCTGCACGCAATGCGGAACGGCGAACTTCACCCCGACCGACCTGTGCCGGGGGTGCGCCTCACGGGCGCTGGAGTGGCGCGTCAGCGCGGGGCTCGGCACCGTCTACAGCTGGACGATCGTGCACCGCCCGGTGACGCCGAGCTTCACCACGCCGTACGCCGTCGCGATCGTCGACCTCGACGAGGGCTACCGCATGCTCACCAACCTGATCGGCATCGAGGTACACGCGGTCCGCGAGGGCCTGCGCGTGCGGGTGGACCCGCACGGTGTGGGCGGCGAACGCGTACTCCCCTACTTCAGGCCGCAGTTCACCCCCTCGACCGCCCCCGGAGGTTGATCGCGTTGGCTCCCACCGCTCCGTTGGCCGGACTTTCCGTCGTCGAACTCTCGTACGGCGTGCCCGGCGGCTACTGCGCGAAGCTTCTGCGCGACGCAGGCGCACACGTGGTGAAGCTGGAAGGCGCCGACGGCGACCCGCTGCGGCGCGGCCGGGACGGCACCGCGGGAGCCGCCGGGCGCGCGGCCGGCGGCACCACCCCGGGGGAGGACGACTCCGCGCTGTTCCGCTACCTGGCCGTGGGCAAGGCGGTGCGCGCGCTCGACGACTTGTCGGCCGCGGCCCGGGACGGCGCGCTGCGCACCGCCGACCTCCTCGTCGAGGACGGCCGGCTGGCCGACGCCGAGATCGCCGCGCTGCGCGCGGCGAACCCCGCCCTGGTCGTCGTCTCGATCACCCCCTACGGCCGCACCGGCCCGCACGCGGGGCGCCCCGCGACCGAGTTCACCCTCCAGGCGTCCTGCGGTTCGACCGGCGGGCGCGGTCTGGCGGGGGAGGAGCCGCTGCAGGCGGGTGGCCACATAGGCGAGTGGGTCAGCGGCGGCTACGCGGCGGTCGCGGGACTGGCGGCGGCGCACGCGGCCCGGCGTACCGGACAGGGCGACCACGCGGACGTCTCGATGCTGGAGTGCATGGCGTCGACGATGCAGACGTACGGCTCGGTCGCCGCCTCGCTGTTCCGGGCCACCGGCGTGGACTTCGTCAGCGGGCGCACTCTGGAGATCCCGTCGATCGAGCCGACCGCGGACGGTTGGGTGGGCTTCTGCCTGGGCACCGGCCAGCAGCTCCAGGACTTCTTGCTCATGATCGAGCGCCCCGACCTCATCGACGACCCCCGGTACGCGACGATGGGTGAACGGGCCCGCAACCGCGAGGAATTCCTCGAGATCGTGCGGGGATGGACGACGAAGCAGCGCACCGAGGACGTCGTGGCGCTCGCCGGGGCGCTGCGCATCCCGGTGGCGGCGGTGGGCACGCCGAGCACGCTCACCTCGGTCGACCACTTCGTGCAGCGCGGGGTGTTCGTGCCGAATCCGTACGGCGGCTTCCTGCAACCGCGCGTCCCGTACCGCATCGGCGAGTTCCGGGGCGTGCCGTTCGAGGCTTCGGCACCCGACGCGGCCCCGCCGGCCGCGTCGGAGGCGGTGGCGTCCGAAGCGGTGGCGTCCGAGGTGGTCGCGGCCGGGTCCGGCGCACCCGCCACCCCCGGGGACCGGCCTCTCGCCGGGCTGCGCGTCCTCGACCTCACCGCCTTCTGGGCCGGCCCCAGTGCCACGCTCACGCTCGCCGCGCTCGGTGCCGACGTCATCAAGGTCGAGGCGCACAAGCGCGCCGACGGCATGCGCTTCGCCTCCGCCCGCAAGCCCGGCGAAGACCGGTGGTGGGAATGGGGGATGGTGTACTTCGGTGCCAACCCCGGCAAGCGCGGCATCACCCTGGACCTCGGCACGCCCGAGGGCCACGACCTGGTCCTGCGGCTCGCCGAGACGGCCGACGTCGTCATCGAGAACTTCTCGCCCCGGGTCATGGACAACCTCGGCCTCACCTGGCCGACCCTCCAGGCCCGCAACGAACGCCTCATCCTGCTGCGCATGCCGGCGTTCGGGCTGGACGGCCCGTGGCGCGACCGCACCGGCTTCGCCCAGACGATGGAGCAGGCGTCCGGCATGGCCTGGATGACCGGCCGCGCCGACGGCCCGCCACTGATCCCGCGCGGGCCCTGCGACCCGAACGCCGGTACGCACGCGGTCTTCGCCCTGCTCGCGGCGCTGCGCGAGCGCGACCGCACCGGCGTCGGCACGATGATCGAGTCCACGATGGTCGAGGCGACGCTCAACGTGGCCGCCGAGGCACTGACCACCTACACGGCCGAGGGCCGCGAGGTACGCCGCGACGGCAACCGCGGCGCGGGTGCCGCCCCGCAGGGCGTCTACCGCTGCGCCGGCGACGACGCGTGGGTCGCGCTGGCCGCCGAGACCGTGGCCCAGTGGGCCGCGCTGCTCGGCGTCGTGGGTCCGGACGAACGCTGGTCGGGCGACGAGGACCTGAAGACCCGCCGCGACGCACACGACGAGATCGACGCCGTGGTGTCCGCATGGTGTGCGACGCGCGGGCCCGCGGACGCCGAGGCCGAGCTGCTGGCCGCGGGCGTGCCGGCGGCCGTGGTCGTGCCGCCCGCCGCGATCGAGTCCGACCCGCAGCTCGAACACCGCGGCTTCCTCAACCGGGTCGTCCACCCCGTGGCGGGCGAGCACCGGGTGCCGGGACTGCCGTTCCGGCTCGCCTCGGTCAGCGGCCCGTGGGTGACCCGCGCCGCGCCCACGCTCGGCGAGCACACCGCCGAGGTCCTGTGCGGCGAACTGGGCCTCACCGAAGACGAACTGGCCAACCTCACCGAGAAGGGGATCACCGGGACCACGCCGGGCTGACCACCCCGGGCGGGACCACCCCGGGTCGACGGCACCGGATCATGGCGCGTAGTTACAGCGTTTTTGAGCTGTCCGCGCACTACCGTGGTCGGTCCGAGCTGGGTGATCGTGCCGGAAGGTGGTTCCGAGTGAATGCTGTCGACGGACTCAAGGTGCTGGCCGAAGCGCATGCGTATTTGCGGGCGGCAGCAGTCGGTGTGCCGGAGGGCTCGTGGGGCGCCGCGACACCGTGCACCGAGTGGACGGTCCGTCAGGTCCTGAACCACGCACGGCTGGACCAGCAGGCGCTGGTCATGCAGATCGATCCGGAGGCGGCACCCACCGGCGACCCGTTCTCGCCGGCCGACGAACTGTCCGACGACGCGATCGCCCGACTCGACGCCGTGCTGGCGCAGTCCGCAGCCGCATGGGGCTCGGTCGATCCGCAAGCCCAGGACGTCCCGACCCCGATGGGCCCGATGCCGACGCAACTCGGCGCGGCCGTCGCCGCGCTCGACGCCGCCGTCCACGCGTGGGACATCGCCAAGGCCACCGGACAGGACCTGGCGCTGACCGACGAACTCGCCGAAGGGCTCGAGGCCGCGGCGCAGCGCACCGTCGACTTCGTACGCGACAACTTCGGCAAGTACGGGCCGGTCGTGCCGGTTCCCGAGGACTCCGGCAGCGCGGACAGGCTCCTCGCCTTCACCGGGCGGGACCCGCGCTGGACCCCGGCCGGTTGAGCCGTCCGCACGCCCGAGGCGACGGGCGTCCGCGGCGGTCCGGCCGCACATGGGCGGCCGGACTGCCGCGCCGTTCCCGTGGGTTCGGTGCTCAGCGCATCTCGCCCGCGCCGACGTACGGGTGCCTGCTCGCCAGCGGGCGGCCTTCGGCGAAGCGCTCCAGGCGGAAGTCGGTGCCGCGGATGTCGGGATGGGAACTGGCGCCCTCGCACAGCAGATCGGCGACGAGGGTGCCGACCGCGGGCGCGATCTTGAAGCCGTGTCCGCTGAATCCCGCCGCGACGAACAGCCCTTCGGGACCCGCCGGGCCGATCACCGGGTTGAAGTCGGGGGTCGCGTCGTAGCAACCCGCGTACGACGTCGCGAACGCGGCGTCCGGCAGGCCCGGGAACCGCGCGGCGAAGCGCAGCGCGGCGCGCTCGGTCTCGGCGGGGGTGGCGAGGTTCGCGTAGCGGTCCGGGTCCGCCCAGTCCGGGGCGGCCAGATCGCTGTTGCCGACCAGCAGGTTCGGCCCCTCGGTACGCACGTACTGCAGGTTCACGAGGTCGGACAGGACGGGCGACTCGGCGAGCGGGGCGCCGGGTGCCACGAGGAGGACCGGCTCGCGCATCGCGCGTACCGGCAGGTCCACCCCGACCGGCGCGACCAGGCCGCCCGACCACGGCCCCGCGGCGACCACGACGGTGGCGGCGGCGACGGCGGACCCGTCGGCGAGGCGTACGCCGGTCACCCGGTCGCCCGAGGTCAGCAGCGAGACGACCCGGGCGTGCTGCCGGATGCGGGCGCCCGCGCGCTTCGCCGCCCGGGCGAGGGCGTGGCAGGTGCGGTAGGCGTCCCCATGGCCGCCGCGCGCCTCGTACGCGAAGCCCGCGAAGTCCTTCAGCTCCGCGGCCGGCCACATCTCCGCCGCGGTGTCGTGGTCCACGAGCCGCGTGTCGATGCCGAGCGCACGCTGCGCGGCCACGTTCGCCTCCAGCGCCCGGACGTTCTCCGGGCCCACCCCGACCAGGTACCCGCTCTGCCGGAAACCGACGTCCTGCCCCCAGACCTCCTCCGCCTGCTCGAACAACCGCAGGCTCTGCCAGGCCATCGCGGCCAGCGACGGGACGCCGTAGTGGCAGCGGACGACCCCGCTCGACTTGCCCGTGCCGCCGGAGCCGACGGTGTCCCGCTCCAGCACGAGCACGTCGCGGACACCGCGACGGGTGAGGGCCCACGCCGTGGCCGCGCCTTCGATGCCGCCGCCGACGACCACCACGTCGACGACGCAGCCGCCGGTGAGACCGCGTACGGCGGCCGGTCCGGGGCCGCCGGGCAACCCGGTCACGGCGCCGCTCCCGGGATCCACGACGTTCCGGCCAGCGGCACGCGGGCCATCGCGGCCGCCTCGACCGTCAGCGCCACCAGGTCCTCGGGCTCCAGGTGGTGGACGTCGGCCTTGCCGCAGGCGCGGGCCAGCATGGTGGTCTCCATGGCCAGCGCACGCAGGTAGTTCGCGACGCGGTCGGCTCCGATCTGCGGGTCCAGGCGCCGTTCGAGCGCCGGGTCCTGGGTCGCGATGCCGACCGGGCACAGGCCGGTGTGGCATCCCGTGCAGGAGCCGGGAGCCGCGGCGAGGGGCAGGTAGTCGCCCGTCACGTCGACCGGCGCACCGTCCTCACCCGGGTACGAAGGGGCGTTGCAGCCCAGCGCGACCAGCGACGCGACCCCGATCGAGACGGCGTCGGCGCCGAGGGCGAGGGCCTTGGCGACGTCCGCGCCGGACCGGATGCCGCCGGAGACGATCAGTTGCACCTCGCCGAGGACGCCCATGTCGGCCAGTGCGTCCGAGGCCTGCCGCACCGCCGCCAAAGTCGGGATGCCGGTGTGCTCGATGAAGACGTCCTGGGTCGCGGCGGTGCCGCCCTGCATGCCGTCGACGACGACCACATCTGCCCCGGCCGCGACGGCGAGCCGGACGTCGTGGTCGACACGTGTTGCGCCCAGCTTGACGTACACCGGGATGCGCCAGTCCGTGGCCTCGCGCAACTCCTCGATCTTGATGCGCAGGTCGTCGGGGCCCATCCAGTCCGGGTGGCGGCTGGCGCTGCGCTGGTCCACACCCTCGGGCAGGGTGCGCATCGCGGCGACGCGCGGGCCGACCTTCTGGCCGAGCAGCATGCCGCCGCCGCCCGGCTTGGCACCCTGTCCGAGCACGACCTCCACGGCGTCCGCGGCGCGCAGTGCGTCCGGGTCGAATCCGTAGCGCGACGGAAGGCACTGGTAGACAAGGGTTTTGGAGGACTGCCGCTCCTCGGGGGTCATGCCGCCGTCGCCGGTGGTGGTCGACGTCCCCACCGCGGTCGCCGCCCGGCCCAGGGCCTCCTTGGCGTTCGCCGACAGCGCGCCGAACGACATGCCGCCGATGGTGACGGGGATGTCGAGCACGATCGGCTCGGCCGCGTTCCGTGCGCCCAGCACCGTCCGTGTCACGCACGTCTCGCGGTAGCCCTCCAGGGGGTAGCGCGACGCCCCGGCGGTCAGCAGCGTCAGGTCGTCGAAGGAGGGGACGGCACGGCGCGAGCCGAGGCCGCGGATGGCGTACCGGCCCAACTCGGCGCGCTGCCTGATCTCGTCCATGACCGAGGGCGGGAAGGTGTGGTTGGCGGGCGACGGAGAGGGGAGGGGGGTTGTCTCCATACCTTGCTGGCTCCTGGAGAGGGGGTCGGTGAGGGACGGAGTTCAGTAGGAGCCCGCGCGATGGGTGTCGAAGTGGTACAGCTCGCGGGCGGACGCGACCCGGGTGACGTTCTCCGGGTCGATGTGGTCCAGGTCGTGGGCTTCGGCCAGGCTGCGTACCAAGGCGACGTCCTCGGAGCGGAGTTCCTCGATCCGGGCGTCCGTGCCGAGCGACTTGACGCGGCCCGCCACGTAGATGACGGCCTCGTACAGCGAGTCGCCGAGGGCCGGGCCGGTGTCGCCACCCACGAGCACGGTGCCGGCCTGTGCCATGAACGCGCAGTAGCCGCCTACATCTCCGGCGACCACCACGGTGGCGCCCTTGAGGGATATCGCGGTACGCAGCGAACAGTCGCCGGCCACGACGACCGTGCCGCCGTGCGCGCTGGACGCGACCGACTGCCCGGCGTCGCCGAGCACGTGCACGCTGCCGGACATCAGGTTCTCCCCGACGCCCCATCCGGCGCGGCCGTGCACGGTCACCGTCGCGTGCTTGCCCAGCCCGCCGACGTAGTACCCGGCGGGGCCGTCGATGTCGACCGCGACGTCGGCGTCGAGCCCCACGGCCAGGTTGTGCCGACCGCGCGGATTGACGACGCGCGCCCGGCCGCCCGGGGGCAACGACCTGAGCGCCCTGTTGACCTCGCGAAGCGTCAACTTGTCGCGGTCCAGCACGAGTTCGGCATTGCTCAGGCGTTCGTAGCCGGGCATCAGCGTGACCACAGATGGACCTCCTCCGGGGCGGGCTCGAAGACGCGCGCGGTGTCGATGCCGGGCAGGCCGGCGAGTGCGCGGTACTCGGAGGCGACGGCGACGTACGCCTCCGTTTCCGCGATCAGCAGCGGCTTGCCGCCGACGACGTCGCGAACGACGGCGAACTGGGTTGCGGTGGTGGCGAGCAGCGTGAAGAACCCGTCGAAGGTCTCGCACACCTTGCCCAGAGCCTTCTCCAAGTTGTCGCCGTCCGCCAGGGACGAAGCGATGAAGTGGGCTGCCACTTCCGAGTCGTTGTCCGTGTCGAACCGGACGCCGTCGCGTACCAGCGCGCGGCGGATCGTCGCGTGGTTGGCGAACGAGCCGTTGTGGACCAGGGCGAGGTCGCCGCCGGGCGTGAACGGGTGGCAGTGCGCGGCGGTCACCGCCGACTCCGTCGCCATGCGGGTGTGTGCCAGGCCCTGGTGGCCCGTCCGCCTGGCGAGGTCGATGGACGCCGCCACGCCGGCGGGCGGTCCGACACCTTTGTAGACCGTGAAGTCACCCGCGGTGTACGCCGGTTGCCCGGCTCCCGTGGCCGTGTCTCCGTAGAGCCCGATCCCGGCGGAGTCGGGGCCGCGCTCCGCGATCCGGCCGAGCATGTCGGACAGCAGGGTGCCCAGGCGGGCGTGGAGACCGCGGTCGCGCAGGTGCAGGCCGACGATGCCGCACACGGATACCGCCTTTCCTCGTAAGGGACTTCGGCTTGGGGGTGCCGCGACGGTGTCGCGCCGGCGCCGTACGTACGGGCGTCGGCGGCCGCGTCGGCGGTCAGAACGCCGTGAGGTATCGGTCGATCTCCCAGGGCGTGACCTGGGAGTGCCAGGCGAGGAACTCCTCGCGCTTGAGCCGCCCGTAGTACCCCGACACCCGGGCGAGCGGGTCGGCGGCGTCGAGGGTGCCGCGCACGACGTCGTCCGCGGCCAGCGCCTCGGCGGCGTGCAGCAGCGTCGGGGGCAGCGGAGGCGCCTTGTCGAGGGCGCGCCCGGGCGGGCCGGCGTCCAGGTTGCGGTCCAGGCCGTCCAGCCCGGCACCGAGCAGGACCGCCATCGCCAGGTACGGATTGGCCGCCCCGTCCACCGCGCGCACCTCGAAGCGGTCCTGGTCGGGCACCCGGATCAGGTGGGTGCGGTCGTTGCCGCCGTAGCTCGCGGTGCGCGGCGCCCAGGTGGCGCCCGACGCGGTGCTCGTCGCGCCCGTCCGCTTGTAGGAGTTCACGGTCGGGGCGATCACCGACTGCAGTGCGGGTGCGTGCCGCAGGATTCCGGCGATGAAGCCGTACGCCGTGTCGGACAGGCCGAGCCCGCGCGGGTCGGCGGGATCCGGGAACACCGGGTCGTCGTTGTCGTCCCACAACGACATGTGCAGGTGCAGGCCGGTGCCTGTGCGGTCGGTGAACGGTTTGGGCATGAACGTGGCCGTCATGCCCGCCGCTTCGGACATGGCGTGGACCAGGTAGCGGAAGGTGATGATCCGGTCGGCCGTCGTCAGCGCGTCCGCATGGGTGAAGTTCTGCTCGAACTGCCCGTTGGCGTCCTCATGGTCGTTCGCGTAGTTGTCCCAGCCGAGCGAGTTGACGGCGTCCGAGATGCCCGTCAGGTGGTCGTACATGCGGGTGAGCGCGCGGGCGTCGTAGCACGGCTGCGCGGACCGGTCGAGGGGATCGGCCGGGGACAACGCGTCGCCGTCGCGCTCGACGAGGAAGTACTCGGCCTCCGCGCCGACCTGCGCGGTGAATCCGGCGGCGGCGAGGCGTTCGAGCGCGGTGCGCAGGATGACGCGTGGGGCGAACGGCCATGGCCTGCCCTCGACATACGGGTCGCAGTGCACCATCGCAAGGCCCGGCCGTACGAAGGGCAGCGGGGTGTACGAGGCGGGGTCGGGGACGGCCATGACCTCGGGGTCGGTGGGAGTCTGCCCGAGCGCCCCCGCCGCGTAACCCGCGAACCCGGCGCCTTCGCTCGCGAGCCGGTCGACGCTGTGCGCGGGGACCAGCTTTGCGCACGGTTTGCCGGTGAGGTCGACGAAGGTGGCGAGGACGAACCGCGCACCGTCGGCCTTGACCCGTTCCGAAAGCGAGGGCTCGGTCTCGGGAACGGGCGTATTCTGGAAGGGAATCCGTCCCTGCCCGGCGTCGGCCGCCGGATGAGCCTGGGTGGTCATCGAGTCGCCGTCCCTCTACTGGGTTGTCCACTCTCAGGAATCTCTGTCTTCCATCAGTAGACACGTGCGGGATTTCGGCGTGTGGGCGTCAGCGTAACGGCGGCGTTACTTCCTGTGCACAAGATCGGCGCCCCGACGGCTATGGCGGTCGTATCGTCCGACCACTACGGTCGCGCGCATGGATGCAGCAGCGACGGTCGACGAGTTCATCAAGGCGTGGGGTCGGCTCGACCCGGACGAGCTGGCGGGGTACTTCACCGAGGACGCGACCTACCACAACATCCCGATCATGCCGGTGACGGGACGTCAGGAGATCCGCGACTTCATCGCCGGATTCGTCGGGCCTTTTACGGGTGCCGAGTTCACCGTCCACCACCAGGCGGTGCACGGGGACACGGTGCTCAACGAGCGCACGGACGTGTTCACGTTCCCGAACGGCAACACGCTGGAGATCCTCGTCATGGGGGTCTTCGAGCTGCGGGACGGCAAGATCCACGCCTGGCGCGACTACTTCGACCTCGCCGCGGTGACCAAGGCGCTGGCGGAGAACTCCGGCTGACGGGACCCTGGTGTCGCCGACGGCGGCCAGACCGTCGGCCGTCGGCGATCTTGGCCGTCGACCACCCCCACGGGTCTGTGTTCCGACGTGTTTGCGGCTGTCGGTGCGGCGCGCGGCGGGGTATGGGGTGGTTCGCTTGGTAGCGTGTGGCGCGCCCGCGAGGCGGCGCGGGATCCGGCCCGCGACCGGGCGGCTGAGGGTGGAGAAGGACGATGGCGGCGGTCGACGGCGGCGGAACCGACACGGCGTCCCCCGGGACGAGCCCGTCGCCCCCGACGGACCGGGTCGTCGGCGTCCTGGAACTGCTCGCGAGCCGTCCCGCGCATGCTTTCAGCCTCAGCGACATCGCCCGGGCGCTCGGCATGAGCAAGGCGACGTGCCACGCGGTCACCGCCAGCCTCGCCAACGCGGACTACCTGATCCGCAACCCCGTGGACAAGACGTTCACGCTGGGACCCGCACTGGTGGCGACCGGTCGGGCGGCGGAGTTGTCGTACCCGGCCGTGCACCTCGCGCAGGCGGAGGCCGTCGCCCTCGCCGAAGAACTCGGCATGCAGGCGACCGCGGCGATCCGCAGTGAAGGCCACCTGGTGATCGTGGCCCACGCGGGCAGCGGACCCGACGCCGGAGCGGTGCGCATCGGCCGGCGGATCCCACTCGCGCCGCCCTTCGGCGGCGTCTTCGTGGCCTGGGCGCCCGACGAGGTGATCGACGACTGGGCGTCGCGTACCGAGCGCCCCGCGCCACGCGGGCCCCTGCTCGCGTCCCTGGGGGCGATCCGCGAACGCGGCTACAGCGTCGAGCGTCTGACCCCCGCGGGGGTCCGCCTGCGGCACGCGCTCGCGGAGTTGAGTGACGACCCGTTGGCCGAGGACCTCCAGCCGATGGTCATGGCGCTGCTGGCCGAACTGCGCCAGGCCGAGTACCTCCCGGGCGACCTCGCCGGGTCCGGCCGCCACCCGGTGAGCGCGTTGAGTGCCCCGGTGTTCGACGCGCACGGCGGGACGCAGATGAACCTCTCCGTACAACCCCACCGCGAGATGACCGCGCGTGAGATCGACCGCGTCGGCCGCCGCCTCCTCAAGGCCTGCACCCGGGTCACCACCGCGGTGGGCGGCAAGCCTCCGGCCTGACCCGGCAGTTCCTGAGGCCCGCCGGGCGCGGTGCCGCGTACGCCTGCCCGGGCGGGCGTACGGGAACTCGGAGGTTGGACGGTGCGTTCCGTGGCAGAGGCGCCCGACGCCGTCCCGTGGTGCGACGTGTCCCCGGAGTGCGGGGCCGCCGCCCGGCGGGCTCTGCGGCATCATTGCGGTCAATCCGGGTAACACTCGGATTCCGGACCGCGCGTGGTCCGGGGCGAGAATGCGGAGGTTCCCGCGATGAACACCACTTCGGTCGCCGCGCTGGTGACCGCCGTCGTGGGCTTGTCCGCGTGCGCGTGGACGTTCGTGCACGGCGCGCGGCAGAGCCGTATGACGGTGTGCGTTCTCGCGTCGATCGTCGTGTGCCTCTCCCTGGTCCTCCTGTCGATCGGGCAGGGCCGCCTGGCCGCCCTGGACGCCGCGCTGGTGATCGGCGCGCTCGGGCCGCTGGTGACGATCGTGGTCGCGGTACGCGGGCGAGGCCGGAACAGCCCCGTGCACGGCCCCGGTTCCCGGCAGCGCGCAGCGGAGCCCGCCGCGGCGCGCTCGGCGGCACCCCAGGCCGCCGCCCCGCGGTCGGCGCCGCCGGTGCCTCCGGGACAGCACGAAGCCCGCCCGGGCGGCGCGCACAGCCGTCGTCGGCACGCGCGCTGAGCCGGACGGGCAATCGCCGCCGCCGCGGAACCAGCCCGGACCACCCGGACCAGCCCTGCTCAGCCGGGATCCGCGGGAATCAGCCGGGGTCGGGCTTGCGCAGGTAGAAGCTGACCGCCATCCACACCACCCCGGCCGACGCCGCGAGCGTCACCAGAACCAGTGCGAAGACCAGGAAGAACAGCGTGCCCGCGGTGAGCAGGGCCGCGAACACGATGCTCAGGACCAGGGCCAGCGCCCACACGCGCCGCCGCTCCCGCTGCCGGGCGGCCGCCGAGGTCGCCGACGCCGCGGAGGTCGTGAACGGGAAGTCGGGGGCCTCGGTGCATTCGTCCGCCCCGGGCGCGCTCGCGGGCCCCTCCTGAGCGGGCCCTTCGGCCGGGCCGTCGTCGGCGGATCCGCGGCGGCGCAGCGGCCTGCGGCCGGTCCGCGGGACCCGCATCCGGCGCATCGCGCGGTCCAGATCGCGGTCTTTCCGCAGCTCGGCCTCTATCAGTTCGAGCGCCCGCCGCTCTGCGGGTGTCAGGCGGACGTCATCCATACCGATCGCCCCCTCATGCCTCGTCGCATGCGTACCGACCGGGTACGCGCCCAGATGAGCAGGTAGGTCCGCGTCGGCCGTACCTTGAGATTCCCCGGGGAGAGCGCCGCGACACCTGACTCGTGCCCGCGGAGATCCGCCGTACGGGCCGGGCAAGATCCGGAAGTCGGGGCCTCGCCGCCGGGGTGCCCGGCTGCCCGGGTAGGGTGGCGCGACATGGCCGACCGAACCACCGAACAGCCCGAGCGCGGCGGCGACGCGCCGACGGACGCGCCGGCGGTGCCCGCCGAGCTCCAGGACCTGCGGGACAGCATCGACAACATCGACGCGGCGCTGGTGCACCTGCTCGCAGAACGGTTCAAGTGCACCAAGCGCGTGGGCGTGCTGAAGGCGGCGTACGACCTGCCGCCCGCCGATCCGGCGCGCGAGGCGGTCCAGATCCAGCGGCTGCGCTCCCTTGCGGCGGGTGCGAAGCTCGACCCGGATTTCGCGGAGAAGTTCCTGAACTTCCTCATCGCCGAGGTAATCCACCACCACACGTCGATTCCGCGTTCCTGAGCCGTTTCCAACTGTCCGGGTCAGTCCGAAGTGATCGGCCAAGCGGTCTCTTTCGTACTTCTGACTACCCGTCACAGGTGAATGCCCGGCGGTCAGTCGTGCATACGGGCGAATTGGTGATCTTCCCGTTGCCCCCGTGGGGTGTCGCGCGTTGATGACGGTGGAACTCCGGTTCCACCGTCATTCGAACGATGGGAATCAACTCAGTGAACGAGTTCGCCAAGAAGACCGTGGTGGCTGCCGCCATGGTCGGCAGCGCATTCGCCTTCGGTGGGGGGACGGCATACGCCTCCTCCGCCGCCGACGGCGCGGCCGTCGGTTCTCCCGGTGTGCTCTCCGGCAACCTGCTCCAGGTTCCGGTGCACGTGCCCGTCAACCTGTGCGGTAACACCGTCAGCGTCATCGGTGTGCTCAACCCGGCTTTCGGCAACACGTGCATCAACGGCGAGGGCGAGATGAAGCCCCCGCCGCCGATGCCGCCGCACAACCCGCCGCACAAGCCCCCGCACAACCCGCCGCACAACCCTCCGCACGAGCCGCCGCACTGCCCGCCGCAGGGCCCGCCGGCGTGCCCCCCCACCACCCCGCCGGTGAAGCCGCCGCACACCCCGCCGGTCAAGCCGCCGCACACGCCGCCGGTGAAGCCCCCGCACACCCCGCCGGTGAAGCCGCCGCACACGCCGCCGGTCGAGGAGTGCCCGGAGGAGGAGTGCCCCTGCCCCGAGATCCAGGTTGTGCACGAGGTGACGGACAAGGTCACCCTCTGACCTTCCCAGGTCTTGGTTGACCCCCGTCGTCCGGCGAGATCCGGATGAACGGGGCGCAGTACCGACCCGACGATATGTAAGCCCGAGGCCCCGAACACCCATGCGGTGTACGGGGCCTCGGGTCGTTCTCGGGCGGTCGGGCCTCAGCTGCGTCGGCCGCGGATCAGGGTGCCCGGCAGCTCGCCCGTGTGCTCGCCCTCGCGGAACGTGACGCTGCCCGCGACGGCGGTGGCGATGTAGCCGTCGGCGCGCTGGATCAGGCGCGGGCAGTCGCCCGGCAGGTCGTACAGCACCTCCGGCGGGTGGGTGCGCAGCCGCTCCAGGTCGATCACGTTGAGGTCGGCGCGCATGCCGGGGGCGAGGCTGCCGCGGTCGCGCAGGCCGTACAGCGCGGCGGTGTCCGAGGTCATTTTCTTGACGGCGAGTTCGAGGGGCAGCCGGTCGCCGCGCGAGCGGTCGCGCGCCCAGTGGGTCAGCATCGTCGTGGTCATGCTGGCGTCGCAGATGGTCGCGCAGTGCGCGCCCGCGTCGCCGAGGCCGAACACCGAGCGCGGGTGCAGCAGCATCTCGCGTACCGGTTCGAGGCTGCCGTCCGCGTAGTTCAGGATCGGGATCATGAACATGCGGCGGCCATCGCGCTCCAGCATCAGGTCGTAGAGCACCGCGTCGGGCTCGCGGCCCTCGCGCTTCGCCCGCGCGACGACGCTGTCCTCGTACGCCGGTTCGTAGTCGACCTCGTCGCCGATCGGCACGATGCGGTCACCGAACGCGCTCAGCAGCGAGGACTGCGCGCCGCTCTCGCCCAGGATCGCGTCGCGGACCTCCGCGGTGCGGAGGCGCGCCACCCGCTCGGTCATCGGCAGCGCGGCGAGCGCGTCGAACGTCGGCCGGCCGCGCAGCGGGTGGTACGTCGTCTCCAGGCTGAAGATGAGGCCCGTCGCCCGCCCGGCGACCTGCATCCACACCTCGGCCCCGGCGTCCGCGGCGGCCTGCGTCTCGGCGAGCAGGTCGCGGTACAGGGCGGGCGACGCGTTGGACTGCGTCATGCCGTACGCCACCGGCCGGCCGATCGCCGCCGCAAGCCGCCGCATCCATGCCACCTCCCGCGAAGGCGCGAGGTCGTCCTCGCCCGCGACCCCGGCCGGCGCCACCTCGAACACGCCGTGCCCCGCCTCGCGCAGCGCGGCACCGATGCCGAACAGCTCGTCCTCGGCGGCGTACGTGCCCGGCACCGGCTCGCCGTCGATCGCCCGGTGCATGATCGTGCGCGACGTCGTGAAGCCGAGCGCGCCCGCCTCCATCGCCTCCCGGACGATCGCGGCCATCGCGGCGATGTCCTCGGGGGTCGCGGGCTCGTTGCGCGCGCCGCGCTCGCCCATCACGTAGGTGCGGACCGGGCCGTGCGAGATCTGCGTGCCGACGTCCATGACGATGCGCCGGGTGGCCAGGTAGTCGAGGTACTCGGGGAACGACTCCCAGTGCCACTGCATGCCCTCGTGCAGCGCGGTGCCGGGGATGTCCTCGACGCCTTCCATCAGCTCGATGAGCCGGCGCCGCTCGTCGGGGCGGCAGGGGGCGAAGCCCACCCCGCAGTTGCCGGTGACCACGGTCGTGACGCCGTGCCAGCACGCCGGGGTGAGCAGGTCGTCCCAGGTGACCTGCCCGTCGAAATGCGTGTGGATGTCGACCCAGCCCGGTGTGACCAGCGCACCGTCGGCGTCGATCTCGGTGCGTCCGGCGCCGATGCCGGACCGGTCGCCGACCGCGACGACGCGGCCGTCCCGTACCGCGACGTCGGCCGTACGCGCCGTCGCCCCCGTCCCGTCCACCACCGTGCCGCCGCGGATCACCAGGTCGTGCATGAGGAGCCCTCCCGCCGTACGCAAGCTTGTGATGAAACCTCATTAACCGATGGTCCGCAGTGAAGCAGTACGGCCTTGCGATGTCGATGGCCGCGGCACTCGGGAGTGGTCCGAATACCGCCCGGAATGCCCACGGCATAAAGCCGGGGCCGGTAGGGTTTTGGGGTAAGTACGGACAGTAGCGGGACGGTAGGGAGCACGCATGACGCAGGCAGCGTCGCCCGACATCGTGATGGTCGAGCTTGTCGACGCGGACGGCAACACGATCGGGCTTGCGGAAAAGCTCGCGGCCCACCAGCCGCCCGGGCAACTGCACCGCGCCTTCTCGGTGTTCCTGCTCGGCGAGGACGGCGGCCCCGACGCGGGCGCCGTGCTGATGCAGCGCCGCGCGCTCACGAAGTACCACTCGCCCGGGCGTTGGTCGAACACGTGCTGCAGCCACCCGTTCCCCGGCGAGGCCCCGGCGGATGCCGTCGCCCGCCGGGTCGGCGAGGAACTGGGCGTCAAGCCCGCCGTGTTGATCCCCGCCGGGCTGGTGACGTACGACGTGACCGACGAGGTCTCCGGCCTCGTGGAGAAGGAGTTCAACCACCTCTTCGTGGGCCGCGTCGGCAGCGCGCTGGAGCTGAACCCGGAGGAGGTGGGCGAGGTCGCGTACGTCCCGCTCGCCGAACTCGACGCCTGGCTCGCCGAACACGACCACACCGCATGGCTCGACGCGGTCCTCGGCGCGGCCCGCCCGGCCCTGCAGGACCTCGCCGACGGCCGCTGAGCCCCGCGCGGTGCGGCACGAGGTGTGGAGGGGCGTGAGCCACGGCACTTGCCCGGGTTTCACGCCCCTCGTCACGTCTCGCACCGCCCCCACGCGACCCCGCGCGGCCGTCCGCTCCGCACACAATTTGCCAGTGTGAGCAAACCCTTTCGTGTGAACCCTCGGAATGCTGGGCACAGCCGCCTCCTCTTGGTAGAAAAGTGCGGACAGGGGTCCCTCGGTGCCCAGGGCGGAAGGCGGCAGCGACGTGATGCACGGGTTCGTGCTTGCGCTCTTCGCGGCGACAATTCTCGTGACCGCGCCCTTCGTGCTGGACCGCGCCGAAGCGGCCGGCTTCAGCCCGCGCCTCGTGCAGCAGGGCTGGCGGGCCGCGGCGGGTGGCGCACTGGTCTCCCTGGCCCTCGCGGTGCCGGTGTTCACCACCGACCTGTGGACCGCCCCGGCGCGGGCGATGGGCATCGCGCCCGGCATCGGCTTCGTGGACGTGCCACTCGCCGTACAGGTCGCCGTCGCGTGCACGGTGCTGCTCGGCCTGGCGGCCGGCTGGCGGCGCGGGGGACCGGTGGTACGCGACTACCGCCGCGCGCTGCACGTCCAGCTTGACCGTCTTGAGGCCACCAGCCCGGTCCTGGACGAGGTCGAGCGCGGCCACCCCCGCCTCGTGATCGTCGAGGACGCGCAGCCGCGGCTCGTCCTGCTGCCCTCCCGCCCGCCGCGCGTCGAGGTCACCACGCGGGCGCTCGACCTGCTCAAGCCCGAGGAGCTGAACGCGGTCCTCACCCACATGTCCGGTCACCTGCGCCGCCGCGACGCGCTGTGGATGACCGCGTCGGAGACGATGGCCGAGGCGTACCCCCGGGTGGGCTTCTTCGTCCGCTGGGCCGACCACAGCGCGGCACTCGCCGAGAAGGGCGCCGACGCCGACGTGCACGGCCCCATCGCCCGGTCCAACCTGCGGCGCGCGCTGGCGAAGCTCTCCGGCCCGGGCCAGGCCAACGGCCCCTTCTGCCCCTGCTTCGCGTGGCCGCAGCAGCGCCAGGAGGAGTTGACCGTCCGCCAGCCGCGGACTCCCCGGACCCCGGTCGCCGTCGTGGCCCTCCGCGCCCTCACCGCCGCGGCCCTGCTGGTCCCGACCCTCGTGGTGGCGTCCCCGCACTTCATGTACGTCTGACGCGGCGCGCATCCGGCGCATCCGAACATCGCGCGCATGTGGGCCGCGCGCTTTCGGTGTCCTCCGCATTCGACGCACGCGGTCTGCCCGCCGCCCCTGCCCCAGGCATCCGGCATGCACCTCGAACCGCCGTCCGGACCGCGTCCGGACCCCTTGCCCCCGCCGCGCAACGCACGTGGCAGGCGGGGCGGTGGTGGTGCTTTGGTACGCCTTGCGGTACGTCTAGTGCTGTGGCCGGACAGCCCAGGCCAGGGGTGTTTTCGCGGAGGTGGGAATGAACGACGAGAGCCCCTGGAAGGCCCGCATGCGGTCCTGGTTCGCGCACGACGACCAGGACGGGGCCACGCGGGCCGAGACGCTCGACAACCTCGCCGAAGCGCTGCTCGCGGCCCGTCGGCCCCTGGTCGTGGCCGGGTCCGGGGTCGTGGAGCACGACGCCGTACCGGGTCTGCGCGCGTTGGCCGCCGAGGCCCGCATCGGGGTCTACAACACGTGGCGCGCCAAGGGCGTGCTGCCCTGGGACAGTGACTACCACCTCGGCACGATCGGCCTCCAGGAGCACGACCTGGCGTTGTGCGGGCTGGAGGCGTACGACCTGATCCTGGCCACCGGCCTCGTCGACGGCGAACCGCCCGCCCTGCCCGACGGGCTCCCCGTGGTGCCGTGTGCGGTCGGCGACCTGGAGATCCTGGCCGTGCGCTGCGCCCACCGGTCCGGCGAGGAGACCGTCGAAGCGCCCCTGCGCGAGCGACTGGCCGCCGTCGTGCAGAAGGCATGGGGAGGCGCGACGCCGCCCCTGGCGCCCACGCTGATAACCCGCCAATACGCGCTCCTGCTCGGCGAGCGCGGCATGGTCGCGGCCGACGCCGGGACCGCGGGTTTCTACCTCGGGCGGACGTTCCCCACGCTGCGCCCCCGGACCGTCGAGCTTCCCGCCGTCCCCACCCCCGGGTTCGCCGCCGCCGCGGTCGCCGCGCGGCGTACCGCCGAGCCGGACCTGCCCGCGCTGGCCCTCGTCGACGGGGAGCGCCCCGACGCGGCGACCGAGCAGGTGGTGGCGGAGGCCGCCGCGCGCGGCATCGTGGTGCCGGTCGTGTGCTGGGCTCCGGACGGGCCGCCGGTCGGCATCGAGGAGCACCTGCACGATGTACGCAGGGCGGTCGCCGCCGACGAGCCGATCGTCGTGGTCGTCGGGTACGACCCGGGCCAACTCGCCGACCTCGAACATGTGGCGGGTCACATCACCGCCTGGTGACCACTAGGGCTGTGCTCGCAAAGTTTATAAGGTTAGAGCGCGCACCCGTCCCAGGCATCGCCGCGCCGTGCCTGCTGTCGAGGAGGAAGACCCGGTGGACGACTCCGACGTGAACGAGATCGTGGCC
Organism: Streptodolium elevatio; assembly: GCF_040649515.1. Classification (GTDB taxonomy): domain Bacteria; phylum Actinomycetota; class Actinomycetes; order Streptomycetales; family Streptomycetaceae; genus Yinghuangia; species Yinghuangia elevatio. The sequence goes on along the minus strand of NZ_JBEZFP010000003.1, from coordinate 14,498 downwards.
TCGGTACGCCGCTTCATCCGCGAGAAGGTGGTGCCGCTGGAGGCGCGGATCGACGAGACCGACACGATCCCCGAGGACCTGCGCGCCGCGGCCGCCGCGATGGGCCTCTACGGCTTCGCGATCCCCGAGGAGTACGGGGGTCTCGGCCTGACGATGAGCCAGGAAGTCTCCCTGGTCATGGAGTTGGGCTGGACCACCCCCGCTTTCCGGTCGATGTTCGGCACCAACAACGGCATCGCCGGGCACGTGCTGCTGGAAGGCGCCACCGAGGAGCAGAAGAAGCTCCACCTCCCGCGCCTGGCGAGCGGCGAGTGGACCGCGGCGTTCGCGCTCACCGAGGCGGAGGCCGGGTCCGACCCGGGCGACCTGCGTACGAGCGCGCGGCGCGGGGCCGACGGCGGGTGGGTGCTCAACGGCGCCAAGCGGTTCATCACCAACGCCCCGGTGGCGGACGTCTTCATGGTCTTCGCCCGCGATGCGGACAACCCCGGCCGCGGTGCCGACGGGATCTCGGCATTCCTCGTCCCCGCCGCCACCCCCGGTCTCGTCGTCGGCCCGCGCGACCACAAGATGGGCCAGCAAGGTGCCTGGACCGCCGAGGTGTTCCTCGACGACGTGGCCGTCCCCGACGCCGCGCTGATCGGCGGCGACGCCGGACTCGGACAGGGCTACCGCACCGCCATGCGCTGCCTCGCGCACGGCCGCCTGCACATCGCCGCCCTCTGCGTGGGACTCGCGCAGCGCCTGCTGGAGGAGACCGTCGCGTACGCCAAGTCCCGCAGCCAATCCGGGCACCCCATCGCGGAGTTCCAGCTCATCCAGGGCCTGATCGCCGACTCGCAGACCGACGTGTACGCGGGGCGCGCGATGGTCGTCGCCGCGGCGGGGGAGTTCGACCGCCGCGAGGACCTGCGCATGGCGCCGTCCTGCGCCAAGTACTTCTGCAGCGAGATGGTCGGACGCGTCGCCGACCGCGCGGTACAGGTGCACGGCGGTGCCGGTTACATGCGCGGGGTCCCCGTCGAGCGGTTCTACCGCGACGCCCGGCTCTTCCGCATCTACGAAGGCACCAGCCAGATCCAGCAGATCGTCATCGCCAAGCAGGCTCTCGCCCGCGACGGCAGGGCATAAGGAGGGGCAGCAGGCATGCACACGAGCTTCTGGGCGGTGATCGCCGCGCGGGCGGACGAGACACCCGACACGGAGATGATGGCCGACGAGCGCGGTCGGCGGATGACGTACGGTCAGTACCGCGACGCCGCCGAGAAGTTCGCGGCGCACCTGGCCGACCGCGGGGTCGGCGAGGGCACCGTCGTCACGTGGCAGCTGCCCACCTGGATCGAGTCGGTCGTCGTCGTGGGCGCGTTGGCCCGGCTCGGCGCCGTGCAGAACCCGGTCATGCCGATCTACCGTGAGCGCGAACTCGCCTTCGTCACCGACCAGGCGGCGTCCCGGCTGCTCATCGTGCCGCCGGTGTGGCGCGGATTCGACTACCCGGCGATGGCCGCGGCCGTCGCGGCGCGCAACCCGGCGCTGGAGGTCGTGGTCCTGGACGGCGCGGTGCGGGAGAACGGGACTTCGGAAGGCCAGGCCTCCGTAGACGCGTCCTCCGTAGACGCGTCCTCCGAAAGCGTGGCCCCCGGTGTGGCCTTGCCCGCGGGCGACCCGGCCCGGCTGCCACCGCCCCCGGCCATTCCGGACGGTCCCGAACAGGCGCCTGTGCGCTGGTACTTCTACACATCCGGCACCACCGCCGACCCCAAAGGTGCACGGCACACCGACGCCACCGTCATGGCCGGCGGCACCGGCATGGCGGAGCGGATTGCCTGCGTACCGGGCGACCGCGTGGGCCTGGTCTTCCCCTTCGCGCACATCGGCGGCTGTACGACCTGGCTCACGTCGTCTGTGGTGTTCGGTGTCGCGATGATCCTCACCGAGTCCTTCGACCCCGCGGCCACGGTCGAGTTGCTGCGTCGCGAAGGAGTGACCCTGGCGGGCGCCGGCACGGTGTTCCATCAGACGTACCTCGCCGCGCAGCGCCGCGACCCGGACAGGCCGCTGTTCCCCGAGGTCCGCTGCTTCCCCGGCGGCGCCGCCCCCAAGCCGCCCGGCCTGCACGCGCAGATGAAGAAGGAGCTCGGGGGCGTCGGCATCGTCGCGGGCTGGGGGCTGACCGAGGCGCCGATCCTGACCATGGCCGGTGTGGAGGACCCGGACGACGCGCTCGCGGCCGCCGAGGGACGCCCCACCAACGGCGTGCGGCTGCGCGTCGTGGCCCCCGACGGCTCCGACGCCGCCCCCGGGAGCGAGGGCGAACTGCGAGCCAAGGGACCGCAGTTGATGCTCGGATATCTCGACCCGTCGTTGGACGCCGAGGCGTTCGACGAGGACGGCTGGTTCCGCACCGGCGACCTCGGCCGGGTCGACGGCGCCGGCAACGTCTTCATCACCGGCCGTCTCAAGGACGTCATCATCCGCAAGGGCGAGACCATCAGCGCCAAGGAGGTCGAGGACCTCCTGAGCGGACACCCGGACGTCGCGGAGGTCGCCGTCATCGGGCTGCCCGACCCGGCGACCGGCGAACGCGCGTGCGCGGTGGTCGTCGCGGCCGACCCTGGCACCCCGCCGACGCTCGACGCGCTCGGCGAATACCTGCGCGGGCAGGGCCTGATGGTGCAGAAGCTCCCCGAACGCCTGGAAATCGTCGGCACGTTGCCCCGCAACCCGGCGGGCAAGGTGCTCAAGAAGGACCTCAAGGAGCGGTACGCCTGACGCCGCGTTCCAGGGCCGCGGTCCGGGGCCGCGTTCCGGGGCCGCGGTCCGGGGCCGTGGGGCCGCGGACCGGTCCGCGCGGGGCCGCCCGGCGGCGCCGCGCTCCTCAGCCCTGTCCCGACTGCAGCACGATCGCGGCCACGAAGTTCTCGACCGTCGCGGGGCCCGAGGAACCGTAGTTGAGGTGGCTGCCGTCCGCCCATCCGCCGAGCACCGTGCCCTCGGCGCCGTCGATCGGGCTGACGGTGTGCTCCAGCGTGAAGTACCGGCACGCGGCGGCGCCCGGGGCCCGGACGACGGCGGCGAAGTAGGCCTCGGCCGGGGCGGTGGGCGGCGGCAGCGTGACCACCAGCATGCGGTGGCCGTCCCGTTCCATCAACTGCCCGGCGAGCCCGGGCCGGTCGAGACGAGCCTCCTCCGGAAGGGACTCGCCGTAGCCGTCCCAGATCGCGGCGAGGGCGGCGTCGTACCCGCGCGGCGGCGGCTCGTCCAGCAGCCGGGGCCCCATCGTGGTGGCCATCTGCGGGAGGATCCCGTGGGCGAACCCGTAGTGGTGCTGCCGCAATTCGTGCATGCCGCCTCCTCTCCGACCCGGCCGGTACCGGGGACGCCCACCCTACGTGCGAGCGCGTTCCGGTGCCCGGAGGCGGGCGAGGCCCACGTACTCCACCGCCGCGAAGGCCGCGACGATCGCCGCACCGCAGAGCATGAAGACGCGGCCCCACCCGGTGAGCGGGACCAGGTCGACGAACGCCAGCACCAGCAGTGCCGCGCTCGACGCCGCGTTGCACGAGACGACCAGCACCGCGAGCGGCGCCGGGATCTCCGGATACCTGGCGATCAGGGCGAGGGCGAGCGCCCCGCCGAGCATCGCGACGCCGAACGGGACCGACCACGCGAGTGGCAGCCCCAGAGGCCCGTCGATCAGGGATCCGAGGGCGAGCAGGAAGACGCCGAACGCGCCGGCTGCCCACGCGTCAAGCCGGACGGCGGCACGCAGCAACTCGTCGGGGGAGGGCGGGGCCGGCCCGACGGGCCGCGCCGCGGTGGTGTGCGCCGCGGTGTCGGCGGTGGTGCCGGCCGTTGCCGCCGAAGCGGTGGGGGCGTCGACGGCGGCGTTGGCGTTTGCGGTGGTCGGTGTTCCGGCGGCGGTGCGTGTCATGGCCTGCTCCTCCGTGTCGGCCGCCCGGCCGCTCCCGGCCGTGTTGCCCGGCGGCGGGCGGTGCCACGACCGTGCCACCGCGCCGTGCCGCCGCTCAATGACCTGTGAGGTCATGGCCGCCATGACCACGACCGCACTACCCTCGCGATCATGGAGACCGCGCCGACCACCCGGGTGGGGGCCTTGCTGCGCGAATGGCGGCAGCGCCGCAGGCTCAGCCAACTCGACCTGTCGTTGCTGGCCGACACGTCGGCACGGCACTTGTCGTACCTGGAGACCGGCCGGGCGCTGCCCAGCCGGTCGATGGTCCTGCGGCTGTCCGAGGCGCTGGACGTCCCGCTGCGCGAGCGCAACGTGCTCCTGATGGCCGCCGACTACGCCCCGGCGTACCGCGAGAGCAGCCTCGACGACGAGGACATGGCGGCGATCCGGGCGGCGCTGGACATGATGATGAAGGCGCACGAGCCGTACCCCGCAGTCGTGGTCGACCGCCTGTGGAACCTGGTCGCGGGGAACGGCGCACTCGGAGTGCTCATGGACGGCATCCCCGACCACCTCCTCGCGCCCGTGCCCAACGTCTTCCGGCTGATGCTGCACCCGGAAGGCCTCGCGGCCCGGCTCGCCAACCTCGACCAGGTGCGCGACCTCACGCTGACCCGGTTGCGGCGCCAGGTGGAGGCGACCGGCGACGCCGAACTGCGCGCGCTGTACGACGAGGTCAGCACCTACCCCGACCCCGCCCCGCCCGCCGCCCTGGCCGACGGGTCCGCGCCGCCCCACCCGGACGCCGGTTGGCCGGACACTCCCGCCGCCCGGCCGAGCCCGATCCAGGTGCCGATCCGCGTACGGACGCCCGTCGGCGTGCTCTCGATGTTCGGCACCATGACCACCTTCGGGACGCCCGCGGACGTCACGTTGTCCGAGCTGGCCATCGAACTCTTCTACCCCTTGGACGAGTTCACCGCCGCCATGCTGCGCGGTCGGGTGGCTCCGCCGAAGTAGCTCTCAGACGCGGCGTGTTCCCGCGTCGCGGGCCGCCTGTGCGAACGCCCGTACCAGCGCGCTTTCGCCCGCACTGCGCCAGACCAGCGCCCACCGCAGCTCCGCGGCGTCGTGGATCGGGATGTACGCGATGTCCTCCCGCGCGAAGTACTTCGGTGCGTGCGCGGGCACCGGCGACATGCCCAGCCCCGCCGCGATGTTGGCCAGGGTCTCGTGCACCGTGGCGACCTCCGGTCCGCGCGGGATCGGCTTGCCGCTCGGTGTCACGCGCGGGTTGATCGCCTCTTCCCAGTAGGCCGGGATGTTGCTCACCGCCTGGAACACCGGCCCCTCGGCCAGGTCTTCGAGCGACACGGTGTCGCGCCCGGCGAGGTGGTGGCGCGACGACACGGCAAGGACGAGCGGTTCGGTGACCACGACCGGACCCACCGTCAGATCCGGTTCCTCCACCGGCAGCCAGACCAACTGCACATCGACCGCCCCGGAGCGCAGCGGCCCGAACGGGTCGCCGATCTGCGCCTCGCGGATCTGTAGGCGGCACTCCGGATGGCGCTCGCGGAACAGGTCGGTCACCGCGTGGATCTCGTGCAGCATCGCGTCCATGATGCCCAGGCGCAGGACGCCGGTCAGCCCCTTCGCCGCCGAACTCGCCCGGGCAATGCCCTCGTTGATGAGGCGGTAGCCCTCCGCCAGGTCGTCGCGGAGCCGGGCGCCGATGGGCGTGAGCGTCACGTTGCGGCTCGTACGCTCGAACAGCGGCGCCCCGATGCGGCGTTCCTGGAGCTTGACGGCCTGGCTGACGCGTGCCCGGGAGACCAGCAGGCGGTCCGCGGTGCGACCGAAGTGCAGCTCTTCGGCGAGCGTCAGGAATATCTCGATGTCGCGCAGTTCCACGTACCCCGTCCCGCCTTCCGCGACCGCCTCGGATCGCGATCGGTAACCCCTGAGTTAACCAAGGTTGCGACCCTCGCCGTTGTTCCGGGGCTCCGGTCCGCGCATCTTGGATGGCACACGCATTCGCCGCGATCGCCGCGGCCGCCGCACCTCGCCACGTCCCGACGTCCGCGACGTCGCACATCCCCAGGGAGTCAGCCATGCCCGCAAGCGCCGTCGTGACCGGAGCGGACCTGGGGATCGGCGGCGCCGTCGTACGCGGCTTGCGACGTCGTCTGGCGCCCGGGGCGGTGGTGCGCGAGGCCGCGGCCGACCAGCTACCCGACGCCCCTGCCGCCCGGGCGTTGGCCGCGTCCGCGGCGGCCGCGGGCGGGGGAGGCGTCGACATCGTGATCGTGCACACGACCGGCGCCGTCGCTTCCGGACTGCGGATGGCCGACCAGGTCCGCGACTACATCGAGCTGAACAACCACGGCGTGCACCGCCTGATGGCCGCGTTCTCGCCGGTCCTGCGCGACGGCGCGCGCTTCGTCGTGGTGAGCGGCGCGCTCGGGTCGCTCGACCACCTGCCGCAGGGCCTGCGCGACCGGTTCGACGGTCCCGACGCCGACCTGCCGCAGCTCGCGCGCGTGCTGGACGGGTACGTCGCCGCCGTCGAGGACGGGACCGCCGCCGACCAGGGCTGGCCCGCGTGGATCGAGGTCGCGTCGCGCGTCGCCCAGGTCGCGGCGGTACGCGCGTTCGCCCGCGCCGTCGCGGCCGGTCCGCATCGCGGCGTACTCGTCAACGCGGTCGCCCCCGGCCCTGACGACCCGGTCGAGGACATCCTGCGTGTCGCCACCCTGCCGGACGGCGCCGGCCCCGTCGGCATCCACGCCGCGGCGCCCTTGTCCGCCGTCCTCCCGGCCGCCGGTCCTCCCGCCGGCACCCGCCTGCCGCACGGCACTCTCATCGTCGGCCGGACCCCCGTGCCCTTCATGCGGGCCCGCCTCGCCGACCGTTCTGTCAACAGCCGATGATTTAGTGCTCGGGAAGTGCGGACAAACCACACGCCCACCTGCCAGAATCGGCAACTGACGGGGTGTCAGGTGGGGCGCGGCTGCCGCGTGCCGAGGGAGCGGGACACAACGTGCCACGGCGGTCTGCGGGATCCGGAGCAGGTGCGGGGGCGGGTGCGGCGCATGCCGCCGCGGGCCGCGCACAGAAGACCCGCGAACGCGCCGATCCGCGGCTGCTCGCGGCGCTCGTCCTGGCCACCATGGCCTACTCGCAGCTCCAGGCGATGGTCGGCCCCGCGGTGCCGACCCTCCAGCGCGAGCTGCACGCGGACACCAGCGAACTCGCCTGGATGATGAACTCCTTCATCCTGTCCGCTGCGGTCGCCACGCCGCTCGCCGGACGCCTCGGCGACATGTTCGGGCACCGCCGCGTACTGCTGGCCGTGCTGGGGCTGCTCGCCGCCGGGACCGCGCTGTGCGGGCTGGCGACGACGCTGCCCACTCTCGTGGTCGGCCGGGTCATCGCGGGACTCGGCGGCGCGGTGTTCCCGCTGTCCTTCGCGATCGTGCGCGACGCGTTCCCGTCCGCGAAAGTGGCGGCGACGATCGGGCTGCTGTCCGCACTCACCGGCGTCGGCGGCGGCGTGGGCATCGTGGCGGCCGGCCCGATCGTGACGCACATGTCGTACCACTGGCTCTTCTGGTTCCCGCTGGTGCTGATCGTCGCCGCCCTGGCCGCCGCGGTGGCATGGGTCCCGCGGTCGGCGCCGGGGGAACCCGGGCCGGTGGACTGGATCGGCGCGGTCCTGCTCTCCGGCACCCTGGTGAGCCTGCTGCTCGCGCTCACCAAGGCCGGGCAGTGGGGCTGGGGATCGGCCGGGGTGTCGGGGCTGCTTGCCGCGTCCGTGGTGTTCGGGCTGTGCTGGGCGGCGGCCGCCGGGCGCAGCCCGGCCCCGCTGATCGACCTCGGCACTATGCGGCTGCGTGCCGTCTGGACGGCGAACGCCGCGGCCGTGCTCTCCGGCGTCACGATGTCGACGAGCATGTTCCTGCTGCCGCAGTTGGCCGCGCTGCCGGAGTCCACCAGGTTCGGCATGGGGCTCAGCGCCACCAAGGCGGGGCTGTTCATCCTGCCGCAGTCGTTCACGATTCTGGTCGCGGGAGTCGTCGGCGGCCGCGTCGGAGCACGGTACGGCTCGCGGCTCGTCCTCGCGGGCGGCACCGCGCTCGCCGCCGGCGGCATGGGCATGCTCGGCCTGTGGCACGCCGCGGTATGGCAGGCCCTGGTCGCCAGCGCCGTGGTCGGTTTCGGCGTCGGGCTGCTCCAGACCGCACTGGCCAACGTCGTCGTGGCGGCCGTGCCGCCGACCCAGACCGCCGCCGCGACCGGCGCGAACACCGTCGCCCGCAACATCGGCATGACACTCGGCGCGCAGCAGGCCGCCACCGTTCTCGCGACGGGGTCCCACGGCATCCCCGGCCCGACCCAGTTCGCCGTCGCGTGCGGCATCGCGGTCGGTGCGGGGACGCTGGCCACGGCGATATCACTGCTGGCCCCGGGCCGGCAAAAGGACACCGTGCCCGGTCGCGCGGCGCCCGTGGACGCCGCCTCGTAGGCACCGGTCACCCGCGGAACGCCGCCTGGGCTGCCCGGTCGACCGGGCCCGTTGCGCGTTGCGTGTCGCCTGTTGCGCGTCGCCCGTCGCCCGTTGCTCGTCGATCCCGGCCCGCGGTTCGGCCAAGTGAGCGTATGCGCGGCCCTTCGCGGCGAGGCGTTCCGAGGACCGCGTTCCGATATGCCGACAATCATCATGTTTCGGCCAGGGGCCGCACGCCGGCAGCCGGGGTGCGGGGCCGCGGCACAGGCCGCCCGGCGCGCACGCCGGAGCGGGAGTCGGCGTCGGAGGAACCAGCGTGTCCACCTACCTGTTCCGGCTCGGCCGCTGGGCGTTCCGGCGCCGTCGCTGGGTGCTCGCGTTCTGGCTCGTGGTCCTGGTGGCCGCGATCGTCACCGCGACGGCGAGCGGCGGCCAGACGAACGACGAGTTCACCATCCCGGGCACCGAGTCGCAGCAGACGACCGATCTGCTGGAGCAGAAGCTCCCCGCCCTGGCCGGCGCGCAGACGCAGATCGTGTTCGCGGCGCCCGGCGGCGGCAGCATCACCGAGCCCGCGTACCAGTCCGCGATCCAGTCGGCGCTGACGCAGGCCAAGTCGGTGCCCCAGGTCGTCTCGGTGTCCGACGCCTCCCAGAGCGTGGCGCCCGACGGCCGCGTCGCGCAGAGCTTCGTGCAGTACTCCGAGGACCCCGCCGGGGTGAAGGACTCCAGCATCGACGACCTGGTCAAGGCGATGCAGCCGGTACGCGACGCGGGGGTCCAGGTCGAGTACACCGGCAGCGTCTACCCCGGCTGGCGCATCGAGGTCTCCGAGACCCCGGAACTGGTCGGCATCGCGGTCGCCCTGGTGATCCTGCTGGTGACCTTCGGCGCGCTGGTCGCGGCCGGAATGCCGATCGCCACCGCGGTCATCGGCGTGGTCATCTCGCTGATGGGCGTCACGGCGGTCGCGGCCGTCGTGGACGTCGCCTCCGCGTCGACCACCGTCGCGATCATGCTCGGGCTGTCCTGCGGCATCGACTACGGCCTGTTCATCCTCTACCGGCACCGCAACCAACTGCTGCGCGGCACACCCACCGAGGACTCCGTGGCCCTCGCGCTCGGCACGTCCGGCAGTTCGGTGGTGTTCGCCGCGCTCACCGTCGTCATCGCGCTGTGCGGACTGGCCGTCGTCGGCATCCCCTTCCTGACCGTCATGGGGTTGTGCGCCGCCGCGGCGGTGACGATCGCGCTGCTCATCGCCCTCACCCTGCTCCCGGCGCTGGCCGGCTTCGCCGGACCGACGCTGATCCGGTTCGTCAGTACGCGCCTGCGCCCCGGTCACCACGAGACGGTCGCGAAGACCGCCGCCACGGAGCCGGCGCGGACGTTCGGCGCCAAGTGGGCGCGCTTCGTCGTGCACTTCCGGATCCCGGTGCTCTTCGCGGGCGTCGCCCTGCTGGTGGTGCTCGCGATCCCCGCGCTCGACATCCAACTGGGGCTGCCGACCTCCGGGTCGCAGCCCACGTCGACGACCGAGCGCAAGGCGTACGACCTGGTCGAGGACAACTTCGGGCCCGGCTTCAACGGTCCGCTCCTGGTCGTCGCGGACGGTGCGGTCTCGCAGGACTCGGTCCAGCAGCTCGCCGTCGCGCTCGACCAGCAGCCGGGCGTCGCGTCGGCCGCGCCGCTGGCGGTGAACGACCAGGTCGCGGTCGTCCGGGTCATCCCCACCACGGCGCCGAACGACGAGGAGACGGCCGACCTGGTGCACCGCATCCGCGACAACCGCGCCACGGTCGAGGCGGCGGTCGGGGGAGTACCGGTCACGGTCGGCGGCACCACCGCGTCCAACGTCGACGTCTCGCAGAAACTCGCTGACGCGCTCCCGGTGTTCCTCGCGGTGGTGGTCGGCCTCGCGTTCGTCCTGCTGACGCTGGCGTTCCGGACGATCCTGGTGCCGATCAAGTCGATCCTCGGCTTCCTGCTCTCCGTGGCGGCCGCGTTCGGCGCCCAGGTGGCGCTGTTCCAGTGGGGTTGGGGCGAGCACATCTTCGGCATCACGCCGACCGAGACGATCAGCTTCCTGCCGATCATCATGCTGGCCATCATCTTCGGACTGTCCAGCGACTACGAGGTGTTCGTGGTCTCCCGCATCAAGGAGGACCACTCGGAGACCGGCGACGCGCGCGGTGCGGTCGAACGCGGAACCGCGCAGTCCGCCCGCGTGGTCACCGCCGCGGCGCTGATCATGTTCTCGATCTTCGTCGCCTTCATGTTCACGGACGACCCGACGATCAAGGCCCTCGGCTTCAGCTTCGCGGCCGGCGTGTTCCTGGACGCGTTCGTGGTACGCCTGACCCTCGTCCCGGCGGTCATGGCCATCGTGCGCGGCAAACTCTGGTACCACCCGCAGTGGTTCGCGAAGTACGTGCCTGACCCCGACATCGAGGGCAAGCACCTCGAAGAGCGCCTGGCCGCGGAATGGTCGTCCGACCCGGCCGGTTCGCGTACGCCGGGCGGCTGATCGCGACGGCGGCGGCGGGCCGCGGGCTTGGCCGTACGGCCCTCGGAACGGGGGCTTCCGGCAGTATCGTCGTGCACAGCGACGCGATTGCGGCGCGGGGGTCATTCGGCATTCCGGGGGGAATCGCCATGGCAGGGACATTCGGCGGACAGGGCCACGTCGACCTCGGCGACGGGGTGGCGCTCACCGCCCCCGGGCTTCTGATCGGCGTCGACGTGGTACCGGAACGACCTTTCGCCGACGAGGGGTTGGCGGTCGCCGTCGACCCGGTCCGCGCGGCGCTGGCGGCGAGCGGGATGACGGCGGAGCGCACACTCGTGGTCAGCACGACGGCCGCGCCCGCCGAGGGGGCGCCCGTTTCCGGCCCCGCGCCGACCGGACCGGACGGCGTACTGCCCGCGCAGGCGCCGCCGCCGGGCCTCGAATCGTTGTCGCCCGCACCCGCCTCGGACCTCATCCTGGACGTCCCGCCCTCCGCACCCGGCACCGCCCAGGTGCTGCGCTACCAGGACGCCGCGGGACTGTGGCACTGGGCATGGCCGCAGAGCGCCGCCGCTCCCGGAGCCGACCCGGCCCCCGGGGCAACCGGCGAACCCGCTGCCGGGACAACGCGGTTCGCCGTACCGGCCACAGCCCTCGACACCACCGAGGCCCCGCCGCCTCCCGACGGGCCGAACCTCGACGAGGGCATCATCGGCACGATCGTCCGCAAGGTCGTGCACGAACTCGTCGTGTTCGTCTACCCGATCGTGGACCGCGTGCTCGACCCGATCGTCGACAACCTCGCCCAGCAGCACGAGATCAAGACGCGCCCTTACGGCGTGCGGACGTTCACGCCGGACAACTACGCCCTGCCCTACGCGCCCGACTCCCGCATCGAGACCGCCGAGCAGTGGGCGCGCCTCACCGAAGGCCGCGTACTTCTCCTCGTGCACGGCACCTTCTCGACCAGCCACGGCGGGTTCGGCGAGCTGGACGCCGCCACGGTCGCGGCGCTGCACGCGGCGTACGGCGGCCGCGTCATCGCCTTCGACCACCCCACCGTCTCGGTCTCCGTCGAGGCCAACATCGACGCGCTGCACCGCATGACCCTGGCACCGGGCCCGCTCGACGTCGACATCGTCGCGCACAGCAGAGGCGGCCTGGTCGCCCGCGAACTGGTCCGCCGCCAGGGCGCGCCGGACGCCAAGTACCGCGTGCGGCGAGTCGTGTTCGCGGCCACCCCGAACCGCGGTACGCCGCTCGCCGATCCCGAGCACGTGGTCAAGTTCATCGACCGCCAGACCAACCTGCTGACCCTGCTGCCGGGTCCGGCCGAGATCGTCGGCGACACCCTGGCCGGCCTGATGACCGCCGTGCAGATCCTCGGGCACGCGGCGCTGACGGACCTCGACGGGCTGTGCGCCATGTGCCCCGGCAGCCCCGTTCTCGAGGCGCTCGCCGCGTCCGACTGCGGGGGCACGGAGTTCTACGGCATCCACGCCGACTTCGAGCCCGCGGACGGCCTCGCGCTGAAGCTGCGTGCCGGTGATCTCCTCATGGACTCGGTGTTCCCCGAGGCGAACGACCTGGTCGTCCCCACGCACGGCGTGTGCCTGCGCGATCTGCCCCCGGGCGCGTCCGCCTCCGGGTTCCCGATCCCCGACGAGCGCACACTGCACTTCACCGCGGACCGAGCGGTGTGGCACAGCTCGTTGTTCGGCGAGTCGCAGACCCGCGCCAAACTCCTGGAGTGGCTGCGGCCCTGAGACCAGGCAGACACGACTCAGCCCCGGACGGACTTCCGCTCGCGCAGCAGGCCGATGGCCAGGATCACCGCGACCACCGCGGAGGACGACGCGAGTTGGGTACGTGCGTCGTCGCTCTGGCCGAAGACCATCAGCGCGACCACGGCGACCATCGCGGCGAGCGACGCCCAAGTCAGGTACGGGTACAGCCACATCCGCACGACCAGCTTCTCCGGCGCCTCGCGCTCGTACCGCCGCCGCAGCACCAACTGCGAGGCGGCGACCGCGAACCACACGAACAGCAACATGGCGCCGACCGAGTTCAGCATGTGCTTGAACACCTGCTCGGGCCACCACACGTTGAGCAGCACCGCGAAGAACCCGAAGGCCGACGACGCCAGGACGGCCCGGCGCGGTACGCCGCCGGGCGAGACGGCCAGCAGGGCTCGCGGCCCCTCGCCGCGTTCGGCGAGCGAGTAGACCATGCGGGACGCGCCGTACAGCATCGTGTTGAGCGCGGACAGCAGCGCGACGAAGACGACGACGTCCATGAGGGTGGCCGTGCCGGGGATGCCGATGCGGTCCAGCACCGCCGCGTACGGCCCGGATCCGACCGCGTCCGAGTCCCACGGCAGCAGCGTCACGATGACGAGCACCGAGCCGATGTAGAAGAGCACGATGCGCCACACGATCGTGCGTACCGCCCGGGCCACCGACCGCGCCGGGTCGTCGGACTCGGCGGCGGCGATGGTGGCGACCTCCAGGCCGCCGAACGCGAAGACCACCGCCAGTAGGCCGGTGACCACACCCGACCAGCCGTTCGGCAGGAATCCGCCCTGCCCGGTGAGGTTGCCGAGCCCGGGCGCGTCGTTGTCCGGCAGCCAACCGAGGATCGCCAGGGTGCCGAGCACCAGGAACGCCACGATCGCGAAGACCTTGACGCCCGCGAACCAGAACTCGGACTCGCCGAAGACCTTGACCGACAGCAGGTTGGCGCCGGAGAAGAACACCATGATCGCGAGCGCGAACACCCACTGCGGTATGTCCGGCCACCAGCCGTGCGCGATCCGCGCGGCTCCCGCGGATTCGACGGCGAGCACGACGGTCAGCATCCACCAGTAGAGCCAGCCGACGGTGAAGCCCGCCCAGCGGCCGAACGCGCGCTCGGCGTAGACCGAGAACGACCCGCTGCGCGGCGACGCCGCCGACATCTCGCCGAGCATGCGCATGACCAGCACGACGAGCAGGGAAGCGAGGGCGTACGAGATCAGGATCGCGGGCCCGGCGGTCCGGATGCCCTGCCCGGTGCCCACGAACAGCCCGGCGCCGACCGCCCCGCCCAGCGCGAGCATCGTGAGGTGGCGCGGCTTGAGGCCGTGCCCCAGATGCTCGTCCCCGTCGCGGCCCACCGCCTCGCCCGCCTTGCGTTCACCCGGTCCACCCGAGCCGACCGCCGCGGCGCCCGATCCACCGGCCCCACCCCTGCCGACCTGCCCGAGCCGCCCGACCGAGCCGCCTGCCCGGCCTGCGGCACGCTCGGGGCCGTTGCTGCCGGGGGCCGGTGACACGGGTGGGGTGGTACTCATGGGCGCGCAGGTCCTGGTGCTGGGACATCGGGGGAACCGCGTCAGTATCACCCCACTACACGATCCCCACCAAAACGCGCATTTCGGCGTCCCTGGGAGGTCGAGTCGAAAATCAGTTCTCCCGGCGGCCGTCTGGTCCTAGGGAGTGTCTTCAAATTCGCGTCGGTTAGCCCGCGGGCCGTGGTGCGTGCGCTCGCAAGGCGCGGGCCGCAGCTCGGCCTGGGTTTGGCCG
>NZ_JBEZFP010000002.1:0-161643 GCF_040649515.1 Streptodolium elevatio | reverse complement strand
CACGTTCCGTGGTCGGGAACGCGCCACGGGGCCGCCACCGACGTCGGCGCCCGAACACGCCGAACACGCCGAACACGCCGAACACGCCGAACACGCCGAACACGCCGAACACGCGGCATCACACCGCCAAATCGTTGGCCTTCCGGATCTCCGCGACGATGCGGCCCATGATCTCCGTGATGCCGAAGTCCTTGGGCGTGAAGACCGCGGCGACGCCCTGCGCGAGCAGCGCGGTCTCGTCGGCCGCCGGAATGATGCCGCCGACCACCACGGGAACGTCGTCGAGGCCCGCCGCGCGCATGCGCTCCAGGACGTCGGGGATCAGTTCGAGGTGCGAGCCCGAGAGGATCGACAGCCCCACGCAGTGCACGTCCTCCTCGACCGCCGCCGCCACGATCTGCGCCGGCGTGAGCCGGATGCCCTGGTAGACGACCTCGAACCCGACGTCGCGGGCCCGCACGGCGATCTGCTCCGCCCCGTTGGAGTGCCCGTCCAGCCCGGGCTTTCCGACCAACAGGCGCAGGCGGCCGCCGAGTTCCTCACCGGTCGTGCGCACCGCCTCGCGTACGGCGGTCAGTTCCGCGCCGCCCTCCTGCACGCCGACCACCCCGGAGACCCCGGTGGGCGCCCGGTACTCGCCGAACTCGTCGCGCAGCGCCCCCGCCCACTCACCCGTCGTGACACCGGCCCGTACGCACTCCAGCGTCGCCGGCATCAGGTTCACGGCGGCGTTGGTGCCGGTCGCCTTCCACGCCCGCGCGTCCACGCGCAGCCGGTCGAGTGCCGCGTCCGCCGCGGCCTGGTCGCGCTCCGCACGCCAGGCACGCACGGCCTCGGCCGCCGCCGACTCCACCGCCGCGTCCGGTACGAAGATCGCCGTGTCCAGGTCGGCCGTCAGCGGGTTCGGCTCTGTCGTCTCGAACTTGTTCACGCCCACGACGATTTCGTCGCCGCCCTCGATGCGCGCGCGGCGGGCCGCGTGCGAGCCGACCAGCTGCGACTTCATGTAGCCCGACTCGATGGCCGCGACCGCGCCGCCCATCGCCTGCACGCGGTCGATCTCCGCCTTGGCGCCCGCGACGAGTTCGGCGACCTTGCGCTCGACGACAACCGAGCCGGTGAAGATGTCGTCGTACTCCAGCAGGTCCGACTCATAGGCGAGCACCTGCTGGATGCGCAGCGACCACTGCTGGTCCCACGGACGCGGCAGTCCCAGTGCCTCGTTCCACGCCGGCAGCTGCACCGCCCTCGCCCGCGCGTCCTTGGACAGCGTCACCGCGAGCATCTCCAGCACGATCCGCTGCACGTTGTTCTCGGGCTGCGCCTCGGTCAGACCGAGCGAGTTGACCTGCACGCCGTAGCGGAACCGGCGCTGCTTGGCGTCCTGCACGCCGTAGCGCTCGCGCGTCAGTTCATCCCACAACTCGACGAACGCCCGCATCTTGCACATCTCCTCGACGAAACGCACACCGGCGTTCACGAAGAAGGAGATGCGCTGCACGACCTCGCCCATGCGCTCCTGCGGCACCTGCCCGCTGTCGCGCACCGCGTCCAGCACCGCGATCGCCGTGCACATCGCGTACGCGATCTCCTGCACCGGCGTGGCCCCGGCCTCCTGCAGGTGGTAGCTGCAGATGTTTATCGGGTTCCACTTCGGGATGTTCGAGACGGTGTACGCCACCGTGTCGGTGATCAGCTTCAGCGACGGCCCCGGCGGGAACACGTACGTCCCCCGCGACAGGTACTCCTTGATGATGTCGTTCTGCGTGGTCCCGTTGAGCTTGGCGATGTCCGCGCCCTGCTCCTCCGCCGCGACCTGGTACAGCGCGAGCATCCACAGCGCGACCGCGTTGATGGTCATCGACGTGTTCATCCCCTCCAGGGGGATGCCGTCGAAGAGCTGCCGCATGTCGCCGATGTGCGAGACCGGTACGCCGACCTTGCCGACCTCGCCGCGGGCGAGTTCGTGGTCCGGGTCGTACCCGGTCTGCGTCGGCAGGTCGAACGCGACGGACAGGCCGGTCTGACCCTTGGCCAGGTTGCGCCGGTAGAGGGAGTTCGACTCCTTGGCCGAGGAGTGGCCCGCGTACGTACGCATGACCCAAGGGCGGTCACGCGTCGGCCGGTCGGGGGAAGGCTGAGCTGAGGGCGTCTGGCTCGCCACGGGGGACCTCCGGGAGGGTTCCGGGCCCCGACGGCCGCGACGGCTACCGGCCCCGCACATCCTCTGGGGTCCGGCGCGCGCCGCACCCGGCGCGGCCCTGCTTACCTCGGAGTGTACTGACGGGTAATGGAGCTTGGGCAGAGTGTGCCCCGCCACATATCGGACCCCCCACCTGACAAACTGTCGGCCCCGCCGCGGCTCGCCCTCCACCGGAATGTGGCACCAAGCCCGTTCGCGGCCCTCGTGACGGCCCCAGGACGGCCCCCAAGGTCGGCCTCCGCCCCGTCGGCGGCCCCGGAGTGTCGCGGGCGGCTGCTCCCGGACGCTGTCAGGCGGCGATGGCGTTTTCCAGGGCGAGGATTCGGTGCAGGCGGGTGATGACCAGGACGCGGTGCACGGGGGGTGTCACGCCGCGCAGGACGAAGCGGCGTTCTCGGCGGCCGGCCCGGCGGTGTATGGCGACAATGAGGCCCAAGCCGGTGGCGTCGAGCGCGTCGACTCCGGAGACGTCCAGCACGAAATCGCCGTCGGCCCCGTCGACGGCGGCGTGCACGCGCTGCCGGACGTCCGCCGCGGAGTGGACGTCCAACGTGCCGCGCAGGTGCAGTTCGCGGTCGTCGCCCCAGACATGCATGCCGCCTCCTCCGATCGGGACTGCTCGCAGGGTCTCTCGTATTCTTTTGATTCCTCATCAGACCATCGGGGTTGCCGATTGCTCCAAATTCTTGAGGAAATTCACCCCTTTCAGCGACAAAGGCCGGTCCGGAATCATTCCCGGACCGGCCTTCGCCGACGTGTCGCCTACATCTCATCTGCCACAAGGCAGTTCCGCGCAAACTGACCTTGTGGAATTCACGCGGATCAATCGCGGCGGATCACCGGACGGCTCACTCGTACGAGTAGAAGCCCTTGCCGCTCTTCCGGCCGAGGTCGCCCGCGGTGACCATGCGGTTCAGCAGCTCCGGCGGGGCGAACTTCTCGTCCTTCGTCTCCTCGTAGATGTTGCCGGTCGCATTGCGCATGATGTCGACGCCGGTCAGGTCGATGGTCGCGAGCGGGCCCATCGCGTGGCCGAAGCCCAGCTTGCACGCGACGTCGATGTCCTCCGCGGTCGCGACGCCCGCCTCGTACAGGCGTACGGCCTCCGTGGTCAGCGCGGTGATCAGGCGCGTCGTCACGAAGCCCGCGACGTCGCGGTTGACCACGATGCAGGTCTTGCCGACGCCCTCGGCGAACGCCCGCGCCACCGCCAGCGTCTCGTCGGACGTCTTGTAGCCGCGCACCAGTTCGCACAGCTGCATCAGCGGGACGGGCGAGAAGAAGTGCGTGCCCACGACCTGCTCGGGACGCGAGGTCACGGCCGCGATCTGGGTGATCGGGAGCGCCGAGGTGTTGGACGCCAGCACCGCGCCGTCCTTGGCCACCCGGTCCAGCTCGCGGAACACCTCCTGCTTGATCTCGATCTTCTCGAAGACCGCCTCGACGACCAGGTCCGCGTCCGCGACCGCCTCGAGGTCGGTCGTCACGGTGAGCCGCGCGAGGGCCGCCTCGGCGTCCTCGGCGGACATCCTGCCCTTGGCGACGAACTTCTCGTACGAGGAGCGGATGCCGCCCTGTGCGCGCTCCAGCGCGGCGTCGGTGACGTCGCGCAGCGTGACCTCGTACCCGGCCTGGGCCGACACCTGGGCGATGCCGGCTCCCATGAGCCCGGCACCGATGACGGCGATCTTCTTCGTCACGTCGAACCTCTCTCGTACATGCGAACGTGCCCCCGTCGCTCGCACGGCCGCGGATACGATCCTGCCTGCGCTGACGGGCACTCCTCCTCGCGAGGGTAACGGCCACTCGATCGGCCGACGCCGCTGGTACCTCGCAGGCCTGGTGCGGCAGTCTTGGAGGGGAGGCGAAATGGACCGTTCGTACCTGCTCACGCCGCTGGTGGGACTGGCCGTCATGGCGGTGCTCGTCCTGCTGCTGCGCTGGGCCTTCGGGCGCGGGCACTCGCTCGTCCCGCGCGTGCCGAAGCAGGGTACGGAAGACGACTACGGCCTGCTCGTCGCCGTCGCCTCGCCCGCCGACCGGACCCACGGCAGGCGCCTGTGCCGCGCCCTGACCACGGACGGGATCCGCTGCACCCTCGTCGAGACCACCGACGGCCTGCGGGTGATGGTGTGGCCGCCGGACGAGGAGGCCGCCAGGCTGGCCCTGACGCGCTATCCGGACTGACGGCGGCCCCCACCCCCGCAATTCAACTGACGGGCCATCAGATGGCCGTACGCGGCCCTCAGAAGCGCGACTCGGGCTCCGGCTCACGTAGGACCGAGCCGCCCAACGCGGTGATCTGGTTCACCAGGTCGTCGTAGCCGCGGTCGATGTGGTGCACCCCGCTCACCAGCGTCTCGCCGTCCGCGACCAGACCCGCCAGCACCAGCCCCGCACCCGCCCGCACGTCCGTCGCCAGCACCGGGGCGCCGGAGAGCCGGTCGACGCCGCGCACGATGGCGTGGTGGCCGTCCGTGCGGATCGACGCCCCCAGGCGCAGCAGTTCCTGGAGGAAGACGAAGCGCGCCTCGAAGATGTTCTCGGTGATCATCGCGTGCCCGTCCGAGACCGCGTTGAGCACCGCGAACTGCGGCTGCATGTCCGTCGCGAACCCCGGGTACGGCAGCGTCACCACGTCGACCGCCCCCGGCCGCCGGTCCATCACGACACGGAAGCCGTCGTCGGTCGAGGTGACCGAGGCGCCCGACACCGTCAGCTTGTCGAGGGCGATCTCCAGGTGCTCCGGCCGCGCGTTGCGCACCGTCACGTCCCCGTGCGTCACCGCCGCGGCCACCGCGAAGGTCCCCGCCACGATCCGGTCCGGCACCGTGCGGTGCACGATCGGCGAAAGGCCCTCGACCCCGTGGATCTCGATCGTCGAACTGCCCGCGCCCTCGATCTTCGCGCCCATCTCCGTCAGCATCGTGCAGATGTCGACGATCTCCGGCTCGCGCGCGGCGTTGTCGATGACCGTGGTGCCCTTCGCCAGCACCGCCGCCATGAGGATGTTCTCGGTCGCGCCGACGCTGGGGAAGTCCAGCCACACCGGCGTCCCGACCAGGCCCTTGGGGGCCTTCGCGATCAGGTAGCCGTGCTCGTTCTCGACCGTCGCACCGAGCTTGACGAGCCCGTCTATGTGCATGTCGAGCCCGCGCGAGCCGATCGCGTCGCCGCCCGGGAACGCCACGTGAACCTCGCCGCAGCGGGCGAGCAGCGGCCCCAGGACGCAGATGGACGCGCGCATGCTGCGCACGAGGTCGTAGTCCGCCTCGTACCCCGGCGACGCCGGCACGTCGATGCGCACCGTCCCACTGGTCTCCCCCTCGACCACGCAGCCGAGGCGGCGCAGCAGTTCGCTCATGATCTGCACGTCGAGGATCCGGGGGACCTCCTCAAGGGTGGTCTCCCCCTCCGCCAGCAATGCGGCGGCCATGAGCTTGAGCGCGCTGTTCTTCGCGCCCGTGATACGCACCTCGCCGGCGAGCCTCGCCCCGCCGGTCACCCGGAACCTGTCCATCACGGCATCGTATGGGCTCACACGAGCCCCACCGAACGCATGTCGCAACCTGGTGACACCCCCGCGTTCATTTGCTGACACGCCGCGTAGGTTTGGGCGCATGGTCAATCTGACACGCATCTACACGCGCACCGGCGACGACGGCACGACGGCGCTCGGGGACATGAGCCGTACGTCCAAGAACGACCTCCGGCTCGCCGCGTACGCCGACGTCGACGAGACGAACTCGGTCATCGGAGTCGCCCTGGCGACGGGCGCGTTGGAGGAGGACGTGGTCGCCCTCCTGACCCGCATCCAGAACGACCTGTTCGACGTGGGCGCGGACCTGTGCACGCCGATCGTGCCGGACCCGAAGTACCCGCCGCTCCGCGTCGAGGAGTCGTACGTGGACGCCCTGGAGGCGGCGTGCGACCGCTACAACGAGGAACTCCCGAAGCTGCGCAGCTTCATCCTCAACGGCGGCACCCCCGGCGCGGCCCTGCTGCACCAGGCCCGCACGGTCGCCCGCCGCGCCGAGCGCAGCACCTGGGCGGCCCTGGAGACGCATGGCGAGACCATGAACCCGCTCACCGCGAAGTACCTGAACCGGCTGTCCGACCTGCTGTTCATCCTCGCCCGGCACGCCAACCGCGAGCAGGGCGACGTCCTGTGGGTGCCCGGCGCGAACCGTTGAGCCGCGGTTCGGCCGTGTCGGAGGACACCGCGTAGGCGACCTGCCTAGGCGACGTTGACGCGCTGACCGGGCGGGGCGGCCTCGAGCCAGGCCAGGAACCCCGTCAGCGCGTCCTCGCTCATCGCGAGTTCGAGCAGCACGCCGTTGTGGCTACAGACCAGCACCACCGACCCGGCGAGCAGTGCCAGTTCCTCCTGGCCCACCGGCAGGCGGCGTTCGATGACCACGATGTCGTGGCGCTCCAGCACCCGGCGCGGGCGCGGGGAGTAGGAGAAGACCCGGAACCACTCGATGCGGTCCCCGTTGTACCGCGCGATGCCGAACACCCAGCCCTTGCCGTGGTCCAGGGGCGGCACCGCGAGCGGCGGCTCCGCGTCGCCGCCGGACTCCCCGGCGGCCGACGGACCCGCGGCTCCGGCAAGTCCGGGGGAATCAGCAGCGGCGCCCTCCGGGACCGAGCTCCCGGACGACGCCGCGGCGGGCCCCGCCTCCCCGTCGTCCGGGGAGGCGGCGCGTACATCTGGCAGACGGCGCAGCGAACAGTCGAACGTCCCGCCGGGACGTTGGACCAGTCGGCGCCGTACGGCGAACGCGCCGATCGCGGCGGCGGTCGCCACGACGACGGCCACGACCACAATCAGCAGCACGAGGACCATCTCGTCAGACCTCCTCGTGTTCCGCGTACCGGTCTCGGCCGACGCCTGGGTTCGTTCCGGCGTTCCGGCGTCAGTGCCCGACGCCTACGCCGGCGACGCGCAGGCGCGTGTCCGCCCGGCGCTCGGCGGCGAGGTCCTTCTCGTGACCGGCCCGCTCGAGAGCGCGCTGGGCACGGGCGACGTCGATCTCGTCGGCGAGCTCGACGATCTCCGCGAGCAGCGACAGTTCGTTGTTCGCGTACGAGACGAAGCCGCCGTGGACCGCGGCGACGATGGTGGTGCCGTCCGCCTGGCGGATGGTCACCGGGCCGGACTGGAGCACTCCGAGGACCGGGGTGTGTCCGGGCTGGATACCGGTGTCGCCATCGGAGGTCCGGGCGACCACGATCGTGGCCTCGCCCGACCACACCTTGCGGTCGGCCGCGACCAGCTCGACGTGCAGCTCAGCCAACGTGGCTCCTCAGGTCGTACGGACGGACGCCGCGCGCCTGCCCGTGTCCCGGCACCGGATCTCCGGAGCGGGATGCTGTCAGAATATCGGTCCCGCGGACCCCGATTCCAACCGGGACCGCGGCCGCCGGGCCCGCCTGGGCGAATCCGGCCCGCCCGGAGGCGAATCCGGGTCCGCGACGGACCCGCCCGAAGGCGAGTCGCGGTGCGCACGGAACCCGCCCCAAGAACGGATGCCGTCCGCGTAGGGCGAGGGACGGCCCGTACCGGACCGCCCCTCGCGCCTCACAACGTGCCGCCTCAGCCCTTGGCGAGCTCGGCGATCTTCTTCTCGAGGTCGTCGAGACCGCCGAGCATGAAGAACGCCTGCTCCGGGGCGTGGTCGTACTTGCCGTCCGCGATCGCGTTGAACGCCTCGATCGTCTCGGAGAGCGGGACGTCCGATCCGTCGAGACCGGTGAACTGCTTCGCGACGTGGGTGTTCTGCGACAGGAACCGCTGGATGCGACGCGCGCGGTGCACGACGAGCTTGTCCTCTTCCGAGAGCTCGTCGATACCGAGGATCGCGATGATGTCCTGCAGGTCCTTGTACTTCTGCAGGATCCCCTTGACGCGGGTCGCGCAGTCGTAGTGCTCCTGCGAGATGTACCGCGGGTCGAGGATGCGGGACGACGAGTCCAGCGGGTCCACGGCCGGGTAGATGCCGAGCTCCGAGATCGGTCGCGAGAGCACCGTCGTGGCGTCGAGGTGCGCGAACGTCGTGGCCGGGGCCGGGTCGGTCAGGTCGTCCGCGGGGACGTAGATCGCCTGCATCGAGGTGATCGAGTGACCGCGGGTCGAGGTGATGCGCTCCTGGAGCACACCCATCTCGTCCGCCAGCGTGGGCTGGTAGCCGACCGCCGACGGCATGCGGCCGAGCAGCGTGGAGACCTCGGAACCGGCCTGCGTGAAGCGGAAGATGTTGTCGATGAACAGAAGCACGTCCTGCTTCTGCACGTCGCGGAAGTACTCCGCCATGGTCAGACCCGACAGGGCGACGCGCAGGCGGGTGCCCGGCGGCTCGTCCATCTGGCCGAAGACCAGCGCGGTCTTGTCCAGAACGTTCGATTCCTTCATCTCGTCGATGAGGTCGTTGCCCTCACGGGTACGCTCGCCGACGCCCGCGAACACCGACACACCGTCGTGGTTGCGCGCGACACGGACGATCATCTCCTGGATGAGGACCGTCTTGCCGACGCCCGCACCACCGAAGAGACCGATCTTGCCGCCCTTGACGTACGGGGTCAGCAGGTCGATGACCTTGACGCCGGTCTCGAACATCTCGGTCTTCGAGTCGAGCTGGTCGAAGGCCGGGGCCTTGCGGTGGATCGGCCAGCGCTCGGTGACCGTGAACTCCGACTTCGGCACGTTCAGCGGCTCGCCGAGGGCGTTGAACACCACGCCCTTGGTGCCGTCGCCGACCGGCACGGAGATGGCCGAGCCGGTGTCGGACACGATCGAACCGCGGGTCAGGCCGTCGGTCGGCTGCATCGAGATCGCGCGGACCATGCCGTCCGCGAGGTGCTGGGCGACCTCCAGGGTGAGGAGCTTCTTGCCCTCGCCCTCACCCTCGCCCTGACCGGTCAGGTCGACCGTGACGTGCAGCGCGTTGAACATCTCCGGCATCGCGTCGACGGGGAACTCCACGTCGACGACCGGGCCGATGACCCGGGCGACCCGGCCCGTGGCCAGGGCCGGCGTTGCAGTGGCAGTCATTCTCATTCACTCCCCGCGGTCGCGTCGGCCAGGGCGTCCGCGCCGCCGACGATCTCGCTGATTTCGTTGGTGATCTCGGCCTGACGGGCGTTGTTCGCAAGCCGCGTCAAAGTACGGATGAGCTCTTCGGCGTTCTCGGTCGCCGACTTCATCGCCTTGCGCCGGGCCGCGTGCTCGGAGGCGGCGGACTGGAGCAGGGCGTTGTAGATGCGGCTCTCGACGTACCGCGGCAGCAGGGCGTCGAGCACCCCCGCGGCCGAAGGCTCGAACTCGTAGAGCGGGAAGGCGCCGCCGGACGGCTCCTCGTACGAGTCCTCGACCACGAGCGGGAGCACCCGCTTCGCGACCGCGTTCTGCGTCAGCATGGACTCGAACTCGGTGCTGACGATGTGGATCTCGTCCACACCGCCGTCCTCCGTCGGCAGGACGAACGCGTCGATCAACGCGCCGGCCACCTTCTTCGCGTCGGTGTACTCCGGGTTGTCGGAGAACCCGCTCCACTCGCCCGCGAGGTCGCGGCCGCGGAACCGGTTGTAGCCGATGCCCTTGGCACCGATGACGAACCGGTCCACGTCCTTGCCCTCACCGCTGAGCAGCTCGATGAGCTGCTCGGCGGCCTTGATGGCACTGGAGTTGTACGCGCCCGCGAAACCGCGGTCACTCGTGACCAGCAGCACCGCGGCACGGCTCGCGCCCGGCTTCGCCTCGGTCAGCGGGTGCTTCGCGTTGGAGAAGGTGGCGACCGCGGAGACGGCGCGGGTCAGCTCGTCGGCGTACGGCTTCGCCGCCGCGACGCGCTGCTGCGCCTTGACGATCCGCGACGCCGCGATGAGCTCCTGGGCGCGCGTGATCTTCTTGGTCGCCGACACGGAACGGATCCGACGCCGGTAGACCCGAAGTTGGGCTCCCATGGGTCAGGTCTCTCCGTTCTCAGTTGCCGGACTTGACGTGGCGCTTGATGGTCTCCTGACCGACCTCGTCCTTGTCCATGCTCTCGACCGCGACATCCGTGACCAGCGGCGAGCCGTCGGCCAGGGTGTAGGTCTGCTTGAACGCGGCGAGGGCGTCGATCATCGACTCGATCGTGGAGTCCTCGAGCTTGCCGGTCTCCGCGATGGTGGTCAGGATCTCCTTGCGCGAGATGCGCAGGTTGTCCAGGAACTCACGCTCGAAGCGGCGGATCTCCTCGACCGGGACGTCGTCCAGGCGGCCGGTGGTGCCGGCCCAGATGGAGACGACCTGCTCCTCCATCGGGAACGGCGAGTACTGGCCCTGCTTGAGCAGCTCGACCATGCGCGCGCCGCGCTCCAGCGAGGACTTCGACGCGGCGTCCAGGTCGGAGCCGAAGGCGGCGAACGCCTCCAGCTCGCGGTACTGGGCGAGCGACAGACGCAGCTGGCCGGAGACCGACTTCATGGCCTTGGTCTGGGCCGAGCCACCGACGCGGGAGACCGAGATACCGACGTTGACCGCCGGGCGGACACCCTGGTTGAACAGGTCCGACTCCAGGAAGCACTGGCCGTCGGTGATGGAGATGACGTTGGTCGGGATGTACGCCGACACGTCGTTCGCCTTGGTCTCGATGATCGGCAGACCGGTCATCGAGCCCGCGCCGAGGTCGTCGGACAGCTTCGCGCAGCGCTCCAGCAGACGGGAGTGCAGGTAGAAGACGTCACCGGGGTACGCCTCGCGGCCCGGCGGGCGGCGCAGCAGCAGCGACACGGCGCGGTACGCCTCGGCCTGCTTGGTCAGGTCGTCGAAGACGATCAAGACGTGCTTGCCCTGGTACATCCAGTGCTGGCCGATGGCCGAACCGGTGTACGGCGACAGGTACTTGAAGCCGGCCGGGTCGGACGCGGGGGCCGCGACGATGGTGGTGTACTCCATCGCGCCGGCCTCTTCGAGCGAGCGGCGCACGCCCGCGATCGTCGAGCCCTTCTGGCCGATGGCGACGTAGATGCAGCGGACCTGCTTCTTCGGGTCGCCCGACTTCCAGTTCTGGACCTGGTTGATGATCGTGTCGACGCAGACCGCGGTCTTGCCGGTCTGGCGGTCGCCGATGATCAGCTGGCGCTGACCGCGGCCGATCGGGGTCATCGAGTCGATCGCCTTGATGCCGGTCTGCATCGGCTCGTGGACCGACTTGCGCATCATGACGCCGGGGGCCTGGAGTTCGAGGGCGCGGCGGCCCTCGCTCTCGATCTCGCCCTTGCCGTCGATCGGGTTGCCGAGGGGGTCGACCACGCGGCCGAGGTAGCCGTCGCCGACCGGCACCGACAGGACCTCGCCCGTCCGGCGGACCGTCTGGCCCTCTTCGATCGAGCTGAAGTCACCGAGGATGACGACACCGATCTCGCGGACGTCGAGGTTCAGCGCGAGGCCGAGGGTGCCGTCCTCGAACTTCAGGAGTTCGTTGGCCATGACCGAGGGCAGGCCCTCGACCTTGGCGATGCCGTCCATGCACTCGCTGACCGTGCCGACTTCCTCGCGCGACGCCGTGTCCGGCTCGTACGAGTCGACGAAGCGCTCCAGCGCGTCCCGGATCTCCTCCGGCCGGATCGTGAGCTCCGCCATCTGGTGTCCCTGCTCTCCTAGGTGGTGGGGTTACGGTCCGCCGTCGGTGACGGCGATCTCGGAACCGCGATGCTGCTGTCTGTCGTTTACGCTGCTCGTCGACCGCGCGGTCAACGGACCAGTCGCCGCCCGGCCTCTTCGAGGCGGGTGGCCACGGTGCCGTCGATGACGTCGTCACCGATCTGCACTCGGACGCCCCCGATGACCTCCGCGTCGATCTCGACGTTGAGGTGCACCTGCCGGCCGTAGATCCGGCCGAGGGCCGCCGCCAGGCGGGTGTTCTGCTCCTCGGTGAGGGGCAGGGCCACCGTGACCAGGGCGACCACCCGGCGCCGACGCTCGGCGGCGAGCCGGGCGTACGCCTCGAGTCCCGCTTCCAGGCTACGGCTCCGCGGGTGTGCGACCAGGCGGGTCACCAGGCGCCGGGTGACGGGCCGGACCCGTCCCTCCAGCAGTCCGGAGACCAGCTCGGCCTTGCGACCGTCCGTGATGGACGGGTCGGCGAGCGTGGACCGCAGCTCGCGCTGTCCGGCCACGATGCGGCCGAAGCGGAACAGCTCGTCCTCGAGGTCGTCGAGGGAACCGTCCCGGTCCGCCCCGATGAGCTCGGCCTCGATCGACAGTTCGTCGATCGCGTCGACCAGGTCACGCGGGCGCGACCAGCGCGCCCGGACCAGGCCGCCGAGCAGATCGGCGGTCTCGCCGCCGATCTGTCCGTCGAGGAGCTGGGCCAGGAAGGCGGCCCGTGACTCCCCGGACCGCGCCGGGTCCGTCAGGACCCGACGCAGGACCACCGTGCGGTCGAGCAACAGCACGACGGAGTGCAGGTCCTCGGCGAGCACCGGCATATCGGCGCCCGTCGACTGCGCGAGCGCGTCGAGGCGCTCACGCGCCGCGGCGATCGAATCCCGGCTGGCGCCCTGCATCAGCGCACCTGCCCGGAGGTCTGGGCAGAGGTGCCTTCGGCGGCACGCGCGTCGAGCTCGTCGAGGAAGCGGTCGACGATGCGGCGCTGACGCGCCTCGTCCTCGAGCGATTCGCCGACGATGCGGCCGGCCAGTTCGGTGGCCAGCTTGCCGATGTCCTGCCGCAGCACCGTGGAGGCCTGCTTGCGGTCGGCCTCGATCTGCGCGTGGCCGGACGCGACGATCTCGTCCTTGATGCGGGCGCCTTCGGCGCGCATCTCGGAGAGTGCCGCGGCACCCTGCTCACGGGCGTCCTCGGTGAGGCGGCCTGCTTCGCGACGGGCGTCGATCAGCTGGGCGCGGTAGCGCTCGAGCTCGGCCTGGGCTTCCGCCTGGGCCTCTTCCGCACGAGCAAGGCCGCCCTCGATGGCGTCCGTACGCTCTTCCAGCGTCTTCTTGATCTTCGGCAGGAGGACCTTGCCGAGGAAGAAGAAGACGATGAGGAACGCCACGCCACCGATGATGATTTCGTCGAGCGGCGGGAGAAGAGGGTTCATCTCCTCTTCGCCGCTGGCGAGGTAGATCACGGTGGGAACCTCCGTTGGGAAGTGAAGCGTCACTTACCGAAGACGAACGGCATGACGACGCCGATGAGGGCCAGGGCCTCGGCGAGCGCGAAGCCGAGCAGCATGTTCTGGCGGATGAGGCCGGTGGCCTCCGGCTGGCGGGCCATCGCCTGGACACCGTTACCGAAGATGATGCCGATGCCGACGCCGGGGCCGATCGCCGCGAGGCCGTAACCGATGGAGCCGAGGCTGCCGGTAACTTCAGCGAGAAGCATTGGGGCTTTCCTTTTTTCGAGGCCGGTGGACTTTCCACCGGACGACGGTTGAGGAGGGGATGGTCTGGTGTCTCTCAGTGCTCGGCTTCGAGCGAGCTGGAGATGTACGAGGCGGTCAGGAGCGTGATGATGTACGCCTGCAGCCCCTGGATCAGCAGCTCGAAGGCGACCAGCGCCACGACCACGATGAACGAGGTCGCCGAGTACAGGGCGCCGATGGTCGGGCCGAGCAGGTACCAGGCCGCGACGCTGAAGGTCACGATCAGCATGTGGCCGGCGAACATGTTGGCGAAGAGCCGGACGGCCAGGGTGAAGGGCCGGACGATGACGTTCGACAGGAACTCGATCGGCGCGAGGAGGAAGTACAGCCACTTCGGCAGACCGGGCGGGAACATCATGTTCTTGAAGTAGCCCACGAAGCCCTGGTGCTTGATGCCCAGGTACATGTACGTGAGCCACACCATGCCGACGATCGAGGCCGGGAAGGCGATCCGCGAGGTGACCGGGAACTGCGCGATCGGAATGATCGACATCAGGTTCATGATCCACACGAAGAAGAAGATCGAGACCAGGAAGGGGACGAAGTGGTCGCCCTTCTTGCCGATCGTCTCGCGGGAGATCTGGTCGCGGACGAACAGGTAGCCCAGCTCGCCGACGTTCTGGACACCGCGCGGCACCAGCTTGGGCTTCGCGAACGCGCTCCAGAAGAAGCCGACCACGATGAGCACCGAGATCAGGCAGAGCAGCATCGGCTTGGTGAAGTCGAAGCTGCCGATCGAGAAGATCGGCTTGAACTCGTAGATGTTCAGCCCGGGCGAGGGGAAGCCGCAGCCGGCGTCAAACAGGTGACAGCTGCTGGCGAGCTCGACGTCAGCGGCAGCCACCATCGACTCCTTCGTCGTGAAGCATCTTTACGGCAACCTCAGTGTGTCGGCGCGGTGCGGGACCGCGGAGCGGCACGCAGCAGGGCCCGGTCAGGACCTGCCGTGGCGGAAATACACAAGAACCAGGGCCAGAGCGACTCCGACGATCACGCCGATCGGCAGGAACAGCGTGGAGTGTCCCGTCCACCGGTCGATCAGCCAGCCCAGCCCTCCGTAGAAGGCCATCCCGCCAAGGATGTAGCTGATGCTCGACCACGCGGCATCGGTGAGACCGCCGTCCTTCGGTCCCCTGTCCCGGGAACTTTCCGGACCGCTCGATCGTCCACTCTCGCTCATGACGCACCGGACGATAGCAGGCGGCCCCCGGGGTTACCGCACCCGGGCCGTCGATCTTGGGAACGCCGGTGAACGCGGGGAGAACGCGCCGTGTCATACGTCATCGTTTCCCGTCCGGTTCGACGTACGCGATCTTCAGTTTGCTGAAGACGCGGACCTGCGCGGCGATCCACACGAGGGTCGCGGCGAGGATCACCAGGGCGAAGACCTTGGTGTCGAACCAGGTGGCGTCGGCGAACGCGAAGAGCAGGATCGCCACGCCGCCCACCTGGGCGAGATAGGTCAGCATCGCCATGTTCATGATCATGAACGGATTCCCGTTGGTGATCTTTCCGATGGCGATCTGGCCCAGCGAGAAGAAGACGAGGACGACGGCGGACGCGAAGGCCGCGCCGATGAGTCCCTCGGTTCCGGCGACAATCGTGCCCACGATCATCGCGACGATCGCGACGGCGGCCGTGGGGATGGCCGAGCCGCGCAGAAGCCGTGCGTCATTGGCCTGCATGTCGGTGTCTCCGGCAAGAGTCGGGGGGTGCTGGGGTCTCACCAGGACGGCCTTGGGGTCGACGTCCCCCGGACTTACGGCAGTTGGCGGGAGTCTGAGCTTGACTCCCCTGGGTCCATCGGCCCTTAATGCCTGGTTCGTGAACGGTATCACAAACTATTTGAGCAGAGCTTTACCCAGCCCTGTGCCCAACCTCACAGCGGTCCCCTCTGGGCCCGTGAGCCGCTTCGCGCTACCGGCCGAGTGGCCGATTCCCGCTCATGCCAAGGCTGTTCGTCTGCTTCGTCCATATTGCGGAGGGCGTCGTGAGCTATGTCCTGCTCCCCGTCGGCGGCCCTCCGGCGGCCCCGGCCACGGTAGCGGGGCGGGACCACGGCGTACAACCAGCGCGGCACATGCGGGCGGAACCACGGGAGCAGCAGCACGATCAGGCCGAGCGCCATGAAGCCGAGCCCCGCGTACACGATGGGGCGGCGGGCCGGGCGCACCGAGATGAGCACGGTGAACGACGCGATCAGGCCGGACCAGAAGTACATGATCATGACGGCCCGGCTGTGCGAGTGGCCGATCTCCAGGAGCCGGTGGTGCAGGTGGCCCTTGTCCGCGGCGAACGGCGACTGGCCCGCCCAGCCACGCCGCGTGACGGCCATCACAAGGTCGATCAGCGGCACGATCAGCACCGCGAACGGCAGCACCAGCGGAATGTAGACGGGCACCAACTTGTGCGTCGCGAACGTCTGTGAGCCACTTTGCGCGGAGATCACGTCGGGATCGAGACGGCCGGTGAGGGTGATCGCCGCGGCGGCGAGCATCAGGCCGATCAGCATCGAGCCCGAGTCGCCCATGAAGATGCGCGCGGGGTGCAGGTTGTGCGGCAGGAAGCCCGCACAAACACCGATCAACAACGCGGTGAACATCGTGGGCGCGGCCGCACCGTCGATGCCGTAGCCGAACCAGAGCCGGTACGCGTACGCGAAGAACGCCAGGCCCGCGATGCACACCATGCCGGCCGCGAGACCGTCGAGCCCGTCGACGAAGTTCACCGCGTTGATGGTGATCACGACGACCGCGATGGTCAGGATCGCGCCCTGCGTGGGGCTCAGGCTGTAGGTGCCGTGGCCCGGGATCGGCAGCCACAGGATGACGATGCCCTGCCACACCATGACGCCGGCCGCGAGGGCCTGGCCGAGCAGCTTGATGACGGCGTCGACGCCCCACTTGTCGTCGATGACACCCAGCAGACAGATCAGCGCGCAGCCGGACAGCAACGCCTGTACGTCGGTCGAGTCGGTGAACACGACTTCCATGCCGGGCAGTTGACGGGCGATCAGCAGGCCCGCGCACAGGCCGCCGAACATCGCCATGCCACCGAGGCGGGGCGTCGGCTCCTTGTGCACGTCGCGCGCGCGGATCTCGGGCATCGCCCCGGCGGCGATCGCGAAGCGTCGTACGGCGCCGGTGAGCAGGTACGTGACTGCTGCCGAGACAAACAGCGTCAGCAGGTACTCGCGCAAGACTCAGCCACCGTCCCCGGACTCTGCATTTCGCCGCACACGCAGCACACTAGAGGTCATCGACTTCCCGGCGGGAAACGATCGCACAGTGGACACCCTGCGGGCCACCGGCACCGCGCGCCGCAGACGCCACATCCGCCCCCGCGCGCTCTGCGCTCACGATAGAACCACCGTTCCGGCACTCGCCCTTCAGGGCGCCCTTATCTTCGGAGGCGGGTTGCTCCGTCAGGGGCACTGCGCCCCCACGGACCGACGCGCCCCGACCGACCCGGCGACGGACGAAGCGTCCGACACAAGGACAGACGCTGCGAACCGCCCCGCCGGTTCACCGCTCGGGGTACGCCGGATGCGTCGCGACCAGGTCCGCGACCACCGCCGCGATGTCCCGCGCCGCGCTGCCGTCGGTGTCCCGCACCGCCCTCCCGACCAACGTCGCGATCTCCTTCATGTCACCCTCCGTCATCCCCTGGGTGGTCACCGCGGGGGTGCCCACCCGGATGCCGGACGCGATCATCGGCTTCGCCGGGTCGAACGGGATGGCGTTCTTGTTCAGCGTGATGCCGGCCCGTTCGCAGCGCGTCTCCGCGTCGCGGCCGCTGACCCCGAGGCCGCGCAGGTCGAGCAGCGCGAG
This sequence comes from Streptodolium elevatio, assembly GCF_040649515.1. Taxonomy (GTDB): domain Bacteria; phylum Actinomycetota; class Actinomycetes; order Streptomycetales; family Streptomycetaceae; genus Yinghuangia; species Yinghuangia elevatio. Next base: position 144,196 of record NZ_JBEZFP010000002.1, on the reverse strand, counting down.
GTGGGTGTCGGTGCCACCGGAGACCGCGCGCATGCCCTCCGCCTCCAGGCCGGCCGCGAGGGCCTGGGCGTTGGCGACGACCTGGCGTGCGTACGACGCGAAAGCCGGTTGCGCGGCCTCGCGCAACGCGACCGCCTTGGCCGCGACGGCGTGCATGAGCGGACCGCCCTGACAGAAGGGGAAGACCGCTTTGTCGATTCGCTCGGCCAACTCCTCGCGGCACAGGATCATGCCGCCGCGTGGGCCGCGCAGAACCTTGTGCGTCGTACATGTGACGACATCTGCGTAGGGAACGGGCGACGGAACCGCGCCCCCGGCCACCAGGCCGATGAAGTGCGCCGCGTCGACGACCAGGTAGGCGCCCACTTCGTCGGCGATTTCTCGAAAGAGCGCGAAGTCGACAAGTCGCGGATAGGCCGTCGCGCCGCAGATCAGCATCTTCGGCCGGTGCCGCAACGCCAGGTCCCTGACCTGGTCGTAGTCGATCGTTTCGTCCTTTTCGCGCACGCCGTAGGCGACCGTGCCGAACCAGCGTCCGGAGAAGTTCACCCGCGAACCGTGGGTCAGGTGACCGCCGTGCGGGAGCGACATCGCGAGCACCGTGTCGCCGGGGACGAGCAGCGCCGCGTACGCCGCGAGGTTCGCCGACGCGCCCGAGTGCGGCTGGAGGTTGGCGTGCTCGGCGCCGAACAGCTCGCGGGCCCGGCGCAGACCGATCTCCTCGGCGCGGTCGACCTGGGCGCAGCCGCCGTAGTAACGCCTCCCGGGATACCCCTCGGCGTACTTGTTCGACAGCGTGCTGCCGAGCACGGCGAGCACAGCGGGTGACGTGAAGTTCTCGCTGGCGATGAGCTGGAGTCCGGCCCGCTGGCGTGCCAGCTCGCCGAGGACAACATCGGCGATGTCGGGGTCGGTCCGCTGGAGCAGCGAAAAGTCCGGGCCCCAGAAGGGGACGTCGGTCGTGCCCATGGCACAACTCCTTTGGACGGAGGGAGGCACCCTCCACTGTAGGTCGGAGAGACCTACATCACATCCCTGTGCGCGCCGTCAGCGCCGTCAACATGGGGTCGATCGCGGTGTTGATCTCGGACGCGCAGGCCCGGAAGACGTTCAGCGGCGAACCGTACGGATCGGCGACCTCGTCCCACTCCGGCCCGGGAGCGGCCATCCGGCCGCGCAGCGCGGCGGCGGCCCGGACCAGGAAGCGGCCCCGCTCGACCAGGTCCCCGTCGGGCACCGCGGAACGCTCCAGGACGGCGACCAGACGGGTGAACTCCTTCAGCGTGAAGGTACGCAGGCCCGACGCGTGCCCCATCGAGACCACGTGCGCCCGGTGGTCGAGGGTCGCGGTGAGGACGAGGTCGGCCTCCGCGACGTGCTCGTCCTGGAGCTCACGCCCTTTGAAGTCCCCCGGGTCGCCGCCGAACTCGCGCACCACCTCGGCCGCGAACGGCTCCATCGAGGCACCCTCGTGGCCCCAGGTGCCGGCGCTCGCCACCTCGATGCGGTCGGACTCGTACGACGCCAGCCGCCGCGACAGGCCCAGCCGCGCCAGCCGCTCCGCGATGGGAGAGCGGCAGATGCTGCCCGTGCAGACGAACAGGATGCGGAACGGGCCCGCACCTGCCATCGCGGACCCGGGGGGAAACGGCGTCAATTGACGCCCTCCAAATCGGGCACGACTTCGCGCAGGGTCTCCAGGGACAGCGCGCCCTCGCGGAGCAGGCGCGGGCGGCCCGCGGTCAGGTCGATGATCGAGGAGGGCACAGTCGCCGGGCAGGTGCCGCCGTCGAGGTACACGGAGACGGACTCGCCGAGCTGGTCCACCGCCTGGTCCACGGTCGTCGCCGGCGGGTTGCCGGAGCGGTTGGCGCTGCTGACCGCCATCGGGCCGGTCTCGTTCAGCAGTTCGATGGCGACCGGGTGCAGCGGCATGCGTACGGCGACGGTGCCGCGCGTCTCACCCAGGTCCCACTGCAGCGACGGCTGGTGGAACGCGACGATCGTCAGCGCGCCCGGCCAGAAGGCGTCGACCAGTTCCCAGCCCAGCTCGGGGAAGCCCGTCACGAGCCCGTGCAGGGTCGTGGGCGAGCCGACGAGGACCGGGGAAGGCATGTTGCGGCCGCGGCCCTTCGCGTCCAGAAGCGCCTTGACGGCGTGCGGGGAGAACGCGTCGCCGCCGATGCCGTAGAGCGTGTCGGTCGGCAGGACCACCAGCTCGCCCCGCTTCACGGCACTGGCCGCCTCGCGCAGCCCCAGCCCGCGGTCCAGGGTGTCGGAGCAGTCGTAGCGTCGGCTCATCGGGACTGTCCCTCCAGACTGTGCACCGGCCCCTTGCGGCCGGACTCCTGATGCTGTGCCATCCCGGGGGCAACCCCCGGACCCCCGGCCCTCACGCCCCCACCTTGCGGGCCGTCGTGAACCGCGGGCGGTTGTTGAGGTCGCGGTGGTCCGCGGCGTCGACCCAACCGGATTCCTCGTTGAAGATCCATGGCACCGTGCCGCCCTGGGTGTCCGCGTGCTCGACCACCACGACGCCTCCCGGACGCAGCAGGCGGTAGGCGGTACGCGACAGCCCGCGGATCACGTCGAGGCCGTCCTGCCCCGAGAACAACGCCATCTCGGGGTCGTGGTCACGTGCCTCGGGGGCGACGTTCTCCCACTCCTCGAGCGGAATGTAGGGCGGGTTGCTGATCACCAGGTCGACGGTGCCGTTCAGCTGCGGCAGCGCGGCGAGCGCGTCGCCCTGGTGCAGGTGCACCCGCGACCCGGCGGCGTTGCGCGCGGCGAACGCGAAGGCCCGCTCGTCCAGCTCCACCGCGTGCACCACGGACCGCGGCACCTCCTGCGCCACCGCGAGCGCGATCGCGCCGGACCCGGTGCACAGGTCCACGACCAGCGGCTCGGCGACGTCCATGGCGCGCAGCGCCTCTATGGCCCAGCCCACGACCACCTCGGTCTCCGGGCGCGGCACGAACACTCCCGGCCCCACCTCGAGTTCGAGGTAGCGGAAGAACGCCCGCCCGGTGATGTGCTGCAGCGGCTCCCGCGCCTCCCGGCGCGCCACCGCCTCCCAGAACCGCGCGTCGAAGTCCCCGTCGGCGACGGTGTGCAACTCGCCCCGCTTGACGCCGTGCACGTACGCGGCGAGCTCCTCGGCGTCGAAGCGCGGCGAGGGGACGCCCGCGTCGGCCAGTCGCAGGGTGGCCTGGGCCACCTCGGCGAGCAGCAGGTTCATCTTTCTCCGTCCGCAGTCCCCGTGTGCACGGGGAAGCCGTAGAGGCGTGGATTGGGCCGCCGACGCGCCGCCGGGTCAGCCGCTGTGGGCCAGTCTGGCGGCCATGTCGGCGTCGACGCACGCTTGCACCACCGCGTCGAGGTCGCCGTCGAGCACCTGGTCGAGGTTGTACGCCTTGTAGCCCACCCGGTGGTCGGAAATCCGGTTCTCCGGGAAGTTGTACGTGCGGATCCGCTCGGACCGGTCGACCGTGCGCACCTGGCTGCGGCGCGCGTCCGCGGCCTCCTTCTCGGCCTCCTCCCGCGCCGCGGCCAGCAGCCGCGATCGCAGGATACGCATTGCCTGCTCCTTGTTCTGGAGCTGGCTCTTCTCGTTCTGGCAGGACGCCACGACGCCGGTGGGCAGGTGCGTGATGCGGACCGCGGAGTCGGTGGTGTTGACCGACTGGCCGCCCGGGCCGGACGAGCGGTAGACGTCGATGCGCAGGTCGTTGGGGTTGATCTCGACGTCGACGTCCTCGGCCTCGGCCAGCACCAGCACGCCGGCGGCGGAGGTGTGGATGCGGCCCTGCGACTCGGTCGCGGGCACCCGCTGCACGCGGTGGACGCCGCCCTCGAACTTCAGGCGCGCGAAGACGCCCTCGCCGGGGGCGGGGACGCCCTTGGCCTTCACGGCGACCGAGACATCCTTGTAGCCGCCGAGGTCGGACTCGTTGGCGTCGATGATCTCGGTCTTCCAGCCGGCCCGCTCGGCGTAGCGCAGGTACATGCGCAGCAGGTCGCCGGCGAACAGCGCGGACTCGTCGCCGCCCTCGCCGGCCTTGATCTCCAGGATCACGTCCTTGTCGTCCGCGGGGTCGCGCGGGACCAGGAGGTGCCGCAGCTTCTCGGCGAGCTGCTCGCGGCGCAGTTCCTGCTCGTCCGCCTCGGTGGCGAAGTCCGGGTCCTCGGCGGCGAGTTCGCGGGCCGCGGCGATGTCGTCACCGGCCTGCACCCACGAGCGGTAGGTGTCGACGATGGGGCTCAGCTCGGCGTACCGGCGCCCGAGGGTGCGTGCCCGCGCCTGGTCGGCGTGGACCTGCGGGTCGGCGAGCCGGCGCTCCAGGTCGGCGTGCTCGGCGAGCAGGTCGTCCATCGCCTCGAACACGGGGTGCTCCTGTCAGTGGACCGCGGCGGGTCAGCGTGCGGATGGGCCGGAAACGACGGAAGTGCGGGAGCGGTCGCGCGGCTCGGGGCACGGGACCGGTGCGGTGACGGCGTACGAAAGGGCGCGGACAAACGAACGACGCCGGAGGGAGTGCGCAGGACTCGACCGAGCCCTGCGCGCCCCTCCGGCGTCGAAAGTCGCTACTTGCTGCCCGCGCCGGGGCCCTTGCCGAAGCGCTTCTCGAAGCGGGCGACGCGGCCGCCGGTGTCGAGGATCTTCTGCTTGCCCGTGTAGAACGGGTGGCACTGCGAGCACACGTCGGCGTTGATCTTGCCGCTCGTGGCCGTGCTGTGGGTGGTGAACGTGGCACCGCAGGTGCAAGAGACGACGGTCTCCACGTACTCCGGGTGGATCTCGGGCTTCACAGGGGTCTCCTTGACGAATCGGGAGGGCACCGGGTCGCCACCATCAGGAAGGGGCGGACGTGAACCGGGGCCGACATACCAGTGTGCCAGCAGGGGGCGGTACGACCAAAATCGGGTGCCCCGCCCACCGGTTGCCGCACGCGTGACGCACATGAGCGGCGCACGTGGGCGACAGGCCGCGGGCACAGGCGGAGGGCCCCGCCGCCGCGCGAGGCGGTCGGCGAGGCCCTCCGTCGTGAAGGCGGTTCCGGGAACCGGCCGACGGACGGACCGTCAGTCGTTCGGCATCGGGGTCGTCTTCTGGATCTGCATGAGGAACTCGGCGTTGCTCTTCGTCTTCTTCATCTTGTCCTGAAGAAGCTCGATCGCCTGCTGCTGCTCCAGCGCGTGCAGCACGCGGCGCAGCTTCCACACGATCGCGAGCTCCTCCGGCGCCATGAGGATCTCCTCCTTGCGGGTGCCGGACGCATCGACGTCCACCGCCGGGAAGATCCGCTTGTCGGCGAGCTTGCGGTCGAGCTTGAGCTCCATGTTGCCGGTGCCCTTGAACTCCTCGAAGATCACCTCGTCCATGCGCGAGCCGGTCTCGACCAGCGCGGTGGCGAGGATGGTCAGCGAGCCGCCGTTCTCGATGTTGCGCGCCGCACCGAAGAAGCGCTTCGGCGGGTAGAGCGCGGTCGAGTCGACACCACCGGACAGGATGCGGCCCGACGCGGGCGCGGCGAGGTTGTACGCGCGGCCCAGACGGGTGATCGAGTCCAGCAGCACCACGACGTCGTGGCCCAGTTCGACCAGGCGCTTGGCGCGCTCGATCGCGAGCTCGGCGACGATCGTGTGGTCCTCGGCCGGCCGGTCGAAGGTCGAGGAGATGACCTCGCCCTTGACCGAGCGCTGCATGTCGGTGACCTCTTCGGGCCGCTCGTCGACGAGGACGACCATGAGGTGGCACTCGGGGTTGTTGTGCGTGATCGCGTTGGCGATCGACTGGAGCACCATCGTCTTGCCGGCCTTGGGCGGCGAGACGATGAGGCCGCGCTGGCCCTTGCCGATCGGGGCGACCAGGTCGATGATCCGGGTCGTCAGGATGTTCGGCTCGGTCTCCAGGCGCAGGCGCTCCTGCGGGTACAGCGGCGTCAGCTTGGAGAAGTCCGCGCGCTGGCGGGCGTGCTCGGGCTCGGAGCCGTTGACGGTGTCGAGCCGGACGAGCGCGTTGAACTTCTCGCGGCGCTCGCCGTCCCGCGGCTGGCGCACCGCGCCGACGATGGCGTCGCCCTTGCGCAGGCCGTTCTTGCGGACCTGGGCGAGGGAGACGTACACGTCGTTCGGGCCGGGCAGGTAGCCGGAGGTCCGCACGAAGGCGTAGTTGTCGAGGATGTCCAGGATGCCCGCGACGGGGATCAGGACGTCGTCGTCGGCGACCACGGGCTCGTTCGCCTCGAAGCCGTCACGGCCGCGGCGACGGTTGCGGTCGCGGTAACGGCCCCGGCGCCGGCGGCCGCCGCCCTCGAAGTCGTCGTCGTCCTGCGGACCGAGGTTGTCGCCGCGGTTGTCGCCGCGCTCGCCGCCGCCGGCCCGCTCACCGCGGTCGGCACGGTCGGCACGGTTGCCGCGCTCGGCACGGCCGGAGCGCTCACCGCGCTCGCCGCGCTCACCGCGTTCGGCACGCTCGGTCCGGTCGGTGCGCTCGCCGCGCTGCGCTTCGCCGTCGCCGCGCTCACGGCGGCCCTGGCCGCGCTCGCGACGGTCGCGGCGGCTCTCGCGCTCGCCGCCCTCGCCGCGTCCGCCACCCGACTGCGTGTCGTCGGCGGGCGCCTCGGCGTCCTTGTCGGCGGCCGCACGGTCGGCGGCGGCCCGGCGGCCCTTGGCGGGCTGCTGCTCGTCCTCGGCGGCCTCGGCACGGCGCGAGCGCGTCGTCGGCGCGCCCTCGTTCGCGGCCTGGCCGGGGATGTCGATCGACTGCTGCTGCGCGACGTCGGTGACGCCGCGGCGGGCGGCCCGGCGGGTACGCGTGGGCGCCTCCGCCTCGGCGGCCGGCGCGGCCTCGGCGGCAGCCGCCGGAGCCTCCGGCGCGGGGGCCTCGGCAGCCGCCTCGGCGGCGGCCTTCGCGGCCCGGGTGCCGCGCGAGGCGGCGGCCGGTGCGGGAGCGGCCTCGGCGGACGACGGCTGCTCGCCGCCACCCTGCTTGGCCTGGATGGCCTCGATGAGCTGGCTCTTGCGCATACGGCCGGTCCCGCTGATCCCGAGACCGGCGGCAACCTGCTGCAACTCCGCCAGCACCATGCCGTTCAGGCCGCCCCCGGCGGCGCGGCGGCGCCGGGGAGCGGCGGCGGTGGCGTCACTGGAGGCGGACCCGGCCTGGTCTGCGGCCTGGTCCATGAGATCGGTGGTGTCGCTCACGAAGGGTCCTTCCCTGGAGCGGGCGTCGGCCTTGATACGGCGCGGCGACCGGTTGTGCTGTCCGGCCCGGGTCCCGGGCCCTGATGGTCCGGGTACGGATCCGGTGCGGTGGTCCGCCTTGCGGCGGGAATCGTCGAAACTGCGTCCGGCGCGGTCGGGATCGGGCTCACGATCATCTGCGGGGAGTTAGTCCTCGGGGCCCCGGGAATTCTCGCGGTACGGCGTCGGGAGGACGCCGATCGGCTTCGGGGAGCCACGTTTCGTCACGAGGGACAGGCAGGAGGGGGAGCTCCCGTAGGACCGTGGCCACGGAAAACGAAACCGGGCACCGAACTGGCCCGGCCCGATGAGGGCTGGACTCCTGGTGCGGTGGTGACATTAACACTACCGGACCCACACGACATTCCCCCACCCCGTGGCGCCTCCGAGTCGGTGTGTCGGCCATTTGGCCAGACCCGCCATAGCCGTGCCGACCGGAGCCTGGCGGGCCAAGGAGGCAAGCCGGACCGGCCGAACGAGCCGCAGGCGAACCGCGTCGCGTGGTACGGCACCCTTGCCAACGAGCAACCATCTCGTGGGTTACCCGAGCGGGAGGACGCCGGCCCCCTCCGTGTCGACGTCGAGCCGGGTCGCGCCCCAGGCGGAGTCCGCGGCACCGATGACCTCGTCCACCCGTTCGGCGGTCACCAGGGCGAGCACGGTGGGGCCGGCCCCGGAGATCACGGCGGCATGTCCCTGACCTCGAAGTTTACCGACCAGCTCGGCACTGTGGGGCATCGCGGGCGAACGGTAGTCCTGGTGCAGCCGGTCCTCGGTGGCGGGCAGCAGGAGGTCCGGGCGGGTGGTGAGCGCGGTCACCAGGAGGGCGGCACGGCCCGCGTTGATCGCGGCCTCGGCGTGCGGCACCTGGGCGGGCAGCAGCCCGCGGGCGACCTCGGTGGAAAGCGGGGTGGACGGGACGAAGACCACGGGGGCTATGTCCGCGTGCGGCTGCGTGCGTACCGCGTGCGGGCCGTCTTCGTCGGTCCAGGCGGTGGTGAAGCCGCCGTACAGGCAGGCCGCCACGTTGTCCGGGTGGCCTTCGAGCGCGCTCGCGACGCCAAGTGCGGCGGCGTCGTCCAGGCGCTCGGCGCCGCCTATCGTCAGCGCCCGGGCGGCGACCACGCCGGCACAGATGGCGGCGGCCGACGAACCGAGGCCGCGGCCGTGCGGAATGCGGTTGGCGCACACGACCTCGAGGCCGGCGGGACGGCCGCCGAGCGCTTCGAAGGTGGCGTGCAAGGCGCGTACGACCAGGTGGTTCTCGTCGCGCGACAGGTTGTCGGCGCCCTCGCCCGCGATGTCGATCGAGAGCCCTCGGTCGGCGATGCGTACGACGACGTCGTCGTAGAGGCCGAGGGCGAGCCCGAAGGCGTCGAATCCGGGGCCGAGGTTGGCACTCGTCGCGGGCACGCGCACCCGCACGGGGGCGGCGCGGAAAGCAGGACCGGCCATCAGCTGTGGACACTCCTCCTCGTGGGGGTCCCGGCAGACGCCTCGAAGGACACGGTGAACGGTGGGCCGCGTCCGGCAACTGGGGAACGGCAGATGCGACGGGCGCGGACCGTGCATACGGTCGCAGAGCCGCGTCAAGGGTTCAGCGTAGCGAAAGGTCGTTTGCCTGCGGCACGCCGCGCCCGGGGGATTTTCTCGATTTCCCGTCCTGTCGCCCTGTCGACGCGACCGGGCGGACCGGCAGGTCAGGGCGGTGCGCGGAGGCCGCGGACGGCTGGGAGGGGTAAGCGGGCGCTCCCGCGTACCCCTCCTGCGGTCATCCGTACCGCTCCCGCGGCCACCGCCCGGCGTCGCTTTCCGGCCGCGGGTGTCGGCAGGGTTTTGTCACGGCCGCGACCGGGGCCGGGACCGAAGTCGATGCCGAAGTCGAGGCTGGGCCGAGGTCGATGCCAGGGTCGGGCCGGGCCGAGGTCGAGCGGTCGGCCGCTCAGCCGTCCAGGCCGAGCTGCGCCGCCGCGGCACCCGCGTCGACCGGCACGACGACCGGCTTCGGCGCACCCGCGACCGCCCAGTCCGGGTCCTTGAGGCCGTTGCCTGTCACGGTGCAGACGATGCGCTGCCCCCGGTCGACGAGTCCGAGCTCCGCGGCCTTGAGCAGACCCGCGACGCTCGCCGCCGACGAAGGCTCGACGAAGACACCCTCCTGCGAGGCCAACAGCCGGTACGCAGAAAGGATTTGACGGTCCGTCACCGAGTCGATGTGGCCGCCGGACTCGTCCCGCGCGGCAAGCGCGAAGTCCCACGACGCCGGGTTGCCGATACGGATCGCGGTCGCGATCGTCTGCGGCGACGTGACCGGGGCGCCGTTCACGATCGGCGCCGAACCGGCCGCCTGGTAGCCCCACATGCGCGGACGACGGGCCGCGAGGCCGTCCTTCGCGTACTCCTGGTAGCCCCGCCAGTAAGCGGTGATGTTGCCCGCGTTGCCGACCGGCAGGACGTGGATGTCGGGCGCGTCGCCGAGCATGTCGACGATCTCGAACGCCGCCGTCTTCTGGCCCTCGATGCGCACCGGGTTGACCGAATTCACCAGTGCCACCGGGTACTTGTCGGCCAGGTCGCGGGCCAGCGTCAGGCAGTCGTCGAAGTTGCCGTCCACCTGCAGGATGCGCGCGCCGTGCACGAGGGCCTGGCCCATCTTGCCCAGCGCGATCTTGCCGGACGGCACGAGGACGGCGCAGACCATGCCGGCGCGCACCGCGTACGCCGCCGCCGACGCGCTCGTGTTGCCGGTCGACGCGCAGATGACCGCCCGCGCGCCCTCCTCCTTGGCCCGCGAGATCGCCATCGTCATGCCGCGGTCCTTGAAGGACCCGGTCGGGTTGGCGCCCTCGACCTTGAGATGCACCTCACAGCCCGTGCGCTCGGAGAGCACCTGGGCCGGCACGAGCGGCGTACCGCCCTCGCGGAGGGTGACGACGGGGGTCGACGCGGACACCGGGAGGCGGTCCCGGTACTCCTCGATGACCCCGCGCCACTGACGGGTCTGTCCGGCGCGTGCGGCTCCGGTCTCCGGGTTCACCGCGTTGTCCACCGCGCTCACGGTCGTCATTCCCCTTCCACCCGCATGATGCCGGCGATGTCACGGACGATGTCGAGTCCGCGCAGCTCGTCCACCGTCGCCGACAAGGCGGCGTCGGTTGCGCTGTGCGTGACGATGACGAGTGTCGCATCACCGTCGCGGCCCTGCTGCCGGACGGTGTCGATCGACACATCGTGCTTCGCGAAGACGGCCGCGACCGCGGCCAGCACACCGGGCTTGTCCGCCACGTCGAGGTTCAGGTGGTAGCGGGTGACCGCCTGTCCGACGGGACGCACTTCGAGGTTGGCGTACGCCGACTCCCCCGGGCCTGTGGTCTCGGAGAGCTTGTTGCGGCACACGGCCACCAGGTCGCCGAGCACGGCGCTCGCGGTCGGCGCACCGCCCGCGCCCGGGCCGTAGAACATCAGGCTGCCGGCCGCCTCGGACTCCACGAACACCGCGTTGTACGCCTCGCGCACCGACGCCAGCGGGTGCGACCGCGGGATCATCGCCGGGTGCACGCGGGCGCTGACGGACGTGCCGTCGGCGCTGCGCTCGCAGATAGCGAGCAGCTTGACCACGCTGTCCATGCTCTTGGCGCTCGCCACGTCGGCGGCGGTGACCTCGGTGATGCCCTCGCGGTAGACGTCGGCGGCCGTGACGCGCGTGTGGAAGGCGAGGCCGGCCAGGATCGCGGCCTTGGCGGCGGCGTCGAAGCCCTCGATGTCCGCGGTGGGGTCGGCCTCGGCGTACCCGAGCTGGGTGGCCTCGTCGAGTGCCTCGGCGAAGCCCGCGCCGGTGGAGTCCATGCGGTCGAGGATGAAGTTGGTGGTGCCGTTGACGATGCCCAGCACGCGGTTGACCTTGTCGCCGGCAAGCGACTCGCGCAGCGGGCGCAGCAGCGGGATCGCACCGGCGACGGACGCCTCGTAGTACAGGTCGACGCCGTACTTCGCGGCGGCGGCGTGCAGGGTCGCGCCGTCCTCGGCGAGCAGGGCCTTGTTGGCCGAGACGACCGAGGCGCCGTGCTCCATCGCGGTCAGGATGAGGGTGCGGGCGGGCTCGATGCCGCCGATGACCTCGACGACGACGTCGATGTCGTCGCGTTTGACCAGCGACTCGGAGTCGGTGGTGAACAGCTGCGGGTCGATGCCGGGACGCTCGCGGCCGGCGCGGCGTACGCCCACACCGGCCAGCTCGACGGGGGCTCCGATGCGGGCGGCGAGGTCCGTCGCGTGCGTCGTCATGATGCGGGCCACTTCGGAACCCACCACACCACAACCGAGCAGCGCCACCTTGAGCGGCTGCGTACGCATCATCCGACCTCGCTTCATCAAGGACTTCTCGTCTATCTCAGGGTGCCCCCACCGCGCGGGCGGTGGGGCGCCCTTGATCCGGCCAGTGTCGCCGGGATCACCCGCCGATCCCACGTCCGTCCAGGATCCGAGACGGGAATTCTTGCGTGGGACACCCGGGGGACACGCGAGATTTTCCCGTCCTGCGGGGGTTGGGCGGGGTGAGGGGGGTGAGGTGGGGCGGTTTTCGGCGGGGGCCGGTTGTGGCCGGTTGTGGCGGTTCCCGTCACGGCCGGTTCCGGTCTTGGTTCGCTCCGGTCGTGGCTGGGCTCCTGTCACGGCCGGTTCCGGTCATGTCGGGCTCAGGTCACCGGTCGGCACCGGTCACGGCGGGTGGGGTCCGATCCGCGCCGCGTCAGCCGACGTCCAGCCTGAGCAGGTCTTCTTCCGTCTCGCGGCGTACGACGACCCGCCCCGCGCCGTCCTTCACCGCGACGACGGCCGGCCGCGTCACGTGGTTGTAGTTGCTGGCCATCGACCGGCAGTACGCCCCGGTCGCCGGCACCGCCACCAGGTCGCCGGGGGCGAGGTCGGCGGGCAGGTAGGCGTCCCGTACGACGATGTCGCCCGACTCGCAGTGCTTGCCGACGACGCGCGACAGCATCGGCTCGGCGTCGCTGGCCCGCGACACGAGGGCGACGTCGTACTCGGCGTCGTAGAGCGCCGTGCGGATGTTGTCGGACATACCGCCGTCGACGCTGACGTACGTGCGCAGCCCGTCGAGGTGCTTGACCGTGCCTACCTCGTAGAGCGTGAACGTGCTCGGCCCCGCGATCGCGCGCCCGGGCTCGACCGACAGGCGCGGCACGCGCAGGTTGGCGGCGGCGCACTCGCGTTCGACGATCGCGATCAACTGCCTTGCGATGTCAGCCGGTTGCTGCGGGTCGTCGGCGCTCGTGTACGCGATGCCGAGACCGCCGCCGAGGTCGATCTCGGGCAGTTCGACGCCGTGTTCGTCGCGAATTGCGGCCAGCACGGCGACGACGCGGCGCGCCGACACCTCGAAGCCCGCTGTGTCGAAGATCTGGGAGCCGATGTGCGAGTGCAGGCCCAGGAGTTCGAGGGAGCCGAGCTTGAGGACGCGGCGTACCGCCTCGGCCGCCTTGCCGTCGTTCACCGACAGGCCGAACTTCTGGTCCTCGTGCGCGGTCGCGATGAACTCGTGGGTGTGCGCCTCGACTCCGACCGTGACGCGGACCAGGACCTTCTGCGTCACACCGCGCCGCTCGGCGGCGAACGCGACGCGGGCGATCTCCTCGTACGAGTCGACGATGATGCGCCCGACACCGACCTCGATCGCCCGCTCGATCTCGGCGGCCGACTTGTTGTTGCCGTGGAACGCGATGCGCGCCGGGTCCATGCCCGCGCTGAGCGCGACGGCCAATTCGCCGCCCGAGCACACGTCGAGGTTCAGGCCCTCCTCGGCGATCCACTTCACCAGAGCGCGGCACAGGAACGCCTTGCCCGCGTAGAACACGTCGGAGCCCTCGAACGCCTGCTTCCAGGCGCGGCACCGGGACCGCAGGTCGTCCTCGTCGAGGATGTACGCGGGGGTGCCGAACTCGCGTGCGAGGTCGCGTACGTCCATGCCGGCCACCGTCACGACGCCGTCGTCCGCACGCTTCGTCGTCAGCGACCACACCTTCGGGTCAAGGGCGTTGAGGTCCTCGGGCGCCGGGAGGGCGTGGCCCTCGGGCAGGACGTCGGCGTGCCGGGGACCGGCGGGATGTGCGGACCTGCTCATGGTGCGGAGACTCCCCTGGGGCGTCGCGGTGCGGGACGGTGTCGCTGCTTACCTGTGCGGGTGGACGCTCAAAGCCTCTCAGGGGCGGAAACCCCAAGCAGCTCAAGGCCGTTCGCGATGGTCGTGCGGGTCGCCTCGACCAGCCACAGCCGCGCGCGGTTGAGGTCCGTCGTCTCGGCGTCCCCGATCGGCAGCACGCGGTTGTCGTTGCTGTCGTTGAACCGGTGGTACGCCCCGGCCAGTTGCTCCAGGTAGCGCGCCACGTGGTGCGGCTCGCGCCACTCCGCCGATTTCGCGACCACCTGCGGGAACTCGCCGAGGACGCCGAGCAGGATCGACTCCAGCTCGTGGCTCAGCAGTTCCGGCTTGAACTGGTCGGCGGACCCCTTGTCCACCCCTGCCGCCGCCGCGTTCTTCATGATCGAGCAGGTGCGCGCGTGGGCGTACTGCACGTAGTAGACCGGGTTCTCGCGCGCCGCACTCGTCAACAGGTCGATGTCGAGCGTCAGCGTCGAGTCCGTGGACGACCGCGCCAACGAATACCGCGCCGCGTCGACGCCGATCCACTCCACCACGTCGTCGATCGTGATGATGTTGCCGGCCCGCTTGCTCATCCGGACCTCTTCGCCGCCGCGCAGCATCTTCACGAACTGCCCGATGAGCACCTCGATGTTGTGCTCCGGATCGTCACCGGCGCACGCCACGATCGCCTTGAGCCGCCCGACGTACCCGTGGTGGTCCGCGCCCAGCATGTAGACGCAGACCTCATTCCCCCGATCGCGCTTGTCCAGGTAATAGGCAGCGTCCGACGCGAAATACGTCGTCTCCCCATCACTCTTGATGAGGACCCGGTCCTTGTCGTCGCCGAAGTCCGTGGTCCGCAGCCAGATCGCGCCACCGTCGTCGTACACGTGCCCCTGCGCGCGCAGCCGCTCGATGGCCTTCTCCACGGCACCCGACGCGTGCAGGCTCTTCTCCGAGAACCACACGTCGAAGTGCGCGCCGAACTCCTCCATGGACCGCTGGATCTCCGCGACCATCAGCCGCAGCCCGACCGCCGTGAAGACCTTCTTCTGCTCGTCCTCCGGCTTGGTGAGCACATCCGGCTCCGCGGCCACGATCTCCGCCGCGATGTCGTTGATGTACTCGCCGACGTACCCGTCCTCGGGCACCGGCCGACCGTTCGCGGACGCCATCAGCGACGCCCCGAACTTGTCGATCTGCACGCCGGCGTCGTTGATGTAGTACTCCGTACTCACATCCGCGCCCGCGGCCCGCAGGATCCGGCCCAGCGAGTCGCCGACCGCCGCCCACCGCACCCCGCCGATGTGGATCGGCCCCGTCGGGTTGGCCGACACGAACTCGAGGTTGATCTTCAGCCCCTGCAGGCTGTCGCCCCGCCCGTACGCCGCCCCGCCCTCGACGATCGTCCGCGCCAACGCACCCGCGCTCGCCGCGTCCAACGTCACGTTCAGGAACCCGGGCCCGGCCACGTCCACCGACGCGACCCCGTCCACAGCCGTCAGGCGCGCGGCCAGAACCGCGGCGACCTCCCGCGGCGGCTTCCCCGCACGCTTCGCCAGCTGCAACGCCACATTCGTCGCATAGTCCCCGTGGTCACGGTTCTTCGATCGCTCGACCGTCACGTGCTCGGGCACCGCAACATCCAGCTCGCCCGCCTCTACAGACGCACGAACCGCGGACAACACAGCCTGGGAAAGTTCTTCGGGGGTCACGGAACCCAAGCCTAAGCGACCTCGTCCCCCCGACGCCCCTCGGTATCCACAGCCCCGCCCCGCCATCCCCCGAACGGCGGTCCACACCCCAACCCGACGAGCCCCGCGCCCAGGCCGGCGTCCCCCCAGGTCGTCTCACACGGGCCGCCTCACCCGAGTTGTCTCACCCGAACGACAACCCCCGCACAACCCTTATCAACTGATCCGGATCGAACGGCTTCGTCAGGTACGCGTCCACCCCGGCCTCCCGGGCCCGCGCGATGTCCGCGCTCTGCGCACACGCACTTATCATCACGATCTTCAGATGCCGGGTCCGCGGATCCGCCCGCAGCCGAGCCGCCGTCCGGATCCCGTCCAGCCGCGGCATCATCACATCCAGAGTCACCAGGTCCGGCCGCACGTCGTGGACCTTCCCCAAGCACTCCTCACCGTCCACCGCAGTGGCGACCTCGAAGCCCTCCATCTGCAAATTCACGCTGATCAGCCGCCGGATCACCTCGTCGTCATCCACGACAAGCACCCGCCCGGCCCGCACCCCCGGCCTACCGCCCACCCCACGACCCTAAGCGCCCACCCCACCGCCCCGCGCCAAAACCCCACTTCCCACCCCGCCTTTAACCCCCCTTGAACCCCCACGCCCCCACCCACTCCCCCACCCCGAACCCACACGCCCCCACCCCCGCCCCCCACCCACCAAAACCCCGGCGCACCCACCCCGATCAAACTGGTAGTGTTCTCGCACATCGAGCCCCTGTAGCTCAGGGGATAGAGCAACGGCCTCCGGAGCCGTGTGCGCAGGTTCGAATCCTGCCAGGGGCACGATACAAAAGGTCGCATTCGCAGTATTGCGCTTGTGGGGCATCTCGCTCCCCTCCTGATCCCCGTGATCGCTGGTCAGCGCCTCTTCGGCGACGCTTTTGTATGTCTCTCGGGCCACCGCGTCCACGGTCTCCGCGGTCAGCGTGATCCGGCATAGGGCCGTGTCGGTGGTGCGGTCGTAGTGGATCTCCAGGCGTAGGGCTTCGAAGAGCCGGCGCGACAGGTCGTCGGGCATGCCCTCCAGATCCACCGGCCCCACGGGCAGGCGGTCCAGCAGCTCTGGGTTCGGCGCCTGGTGGATCTCGTCTTCGGCCACCCTCAGCTCGCGCTCCAGGTCCGTCTGGCGGGCCTTCAGCTCGGCTCGGCGCTCGTTGATCTCCTGGATCATCTCCGCATCGACGTCTTCGGCGAGCTCCAGGCTCCTCATCAGGCGCTTCCGCTTGGCCTCGACGTCGCGGATGCTCCGGCGCAGCAGGTCCAGCCGTTCCTGACGCGCTTGGCGCTCGGCTTCGGCGAGTCCGCGCTGGTCCGCGGCGAGGACGTTGCGGCGGTATGCGCCGAAGACGTTCCTGGCGAGGAAGTCGTTGAGTCCGTCCAGCAGGCTGTCTTCGCGGACGAAGATCATGTTGGTGTGCCCGGCTCCCTCGTAGCCCTTCTTGGGCGCGCAGACGTAGTACGGCGTGTTGTGGGGCGTCTTGCCGTAGAAGCGCCGGCCGCACAGGGTGCAGAAGAGGTAACTGCGCAGCGGGTAGGTGCGCTTCGTCGCGGGATGCCGGTTCGGGCCGGCGGCGGTGCGGGAGCGCTCGCGTCGGGCGGCCACCTGCTGCGCGAGCACGAACGTCTCCAGGTCGACGAGGGCTTCGTGGCTGGGTTCGGGCGACCAGACCCAGGCCTCGACGGGGTTCATGCGGTTCTTGACGGCGCCTTTGCGGGCGCGGCGGTTCCAGACCATGTGCCCGGTGTGCTTCGGGTTGGAGAGGATCTCCCGGACGTTGGAGAACGTCCAGCAGCCGGCCGCCCGTTCGGGCTCGACCGGGGTCGGCGGCGGATGCGCGGTCAGGTCCTGGTTCAGCCGGTCGGCGATCGCCTGGTAGCTCAGATGCTCGACGACCCGCCAGCGGAACACTTTGCGCACCACCGCGCCTTCGACCGGGTCGACGACCAGCAGGGTCTTCTTCACGCCCTTGGCGCGCTTCGCGGGCACCGGGTGCGGGATGGGGTTGGCGCGGTAGCCGTAGCAGGGCTTGCCGATGTTGTAGCCGTGCTCGGTGTGGACCGCGAAGCCGTCCCAGCTCTTCTCCAGCAGTTCGATCACGTACCACTCGGCGACGCCCTGCTTGAGGCGGCGCGTCAGGACTTGAGTGGCCTTCTTCGTCCTGCGTCCGTCCTGCTCCAGACGGAACGGCTCGTCCGCGGCCAACAGCAGGACGCCGGCCACTTCCAGTTGGTGCTCGATGGCGGTGCCGATGTACGTACGGCGGGCGATCCTCTCGATCGATTCGCAGATGACCGCATCGAACCTCCGGTCGGGCCGGGCCGCTTCCTCCAGCAGGTCCTGGATCCCGCCGTCCCGTGGGATCGGGATCACAAACTGCTCGTGGGCGTGGCCTCGGCCTCGAGCCGCCAGATCCTGACGCCCCGACTCCACGTCATAGAAGTGCGCGGCAATCACCGCGTGTTCGGGCAGCACGTTCTGGCAGTTCCGGAGCTGACGAGGCAGCGACAGCGTGGGGTCTTGCAGGTCGTCGGTCGACGTCCGGCCCGCGAACGACACCCGAAGTACACCGCCCGACCCCGCCCCACCGCCTCGCGCCCCGTCTGTTCGGGCCTGTGCTACGCGGCGTTGCCCTGCCCACTGTCGGATTGCCTCCGGGCTACCCACTGCATCACCTCCCGTAAGACTTGGGCCTGTTCGACCCGCAATCGCGCACCGTCCGCTCCCTCCGCGATCCGAATCTCGAAGACGAACTCAAGGGATCGATCCGGATCGACAGCTCGCTCCTCCGCAGCCGCCGCGGGCGTCTGCTCGGGAGCCGCCGCTATCAGGTGCGCCTTCGGCTCTGGGGGTGGGTTCGCCATAGCGCTGCCTCCAGTGCGCGGAGAACATGCGGTCCAGTCGTGCCGACGGGACGAGGCCAGGATCTTCCTGACTCAGCACGCACGACCGCGGAAAACAGCTGGTCAAACAACGTCAACGTGATGCTGGAGCTGCGAGTTTAGCCAGCTCGGGCCCGAATTCAAGCGGTTTGGGAGTCTTGGTGACGACGGGCCCAAAGACGCCCGAGACGCGTGGCCGGGACGGATCCTTGCTCAGGGCAACGGTCACGGAGGCCCGCGGTGCGAGGGGTCTTCCGTCGAGGGCTCGGATGCGTTCTTGCTCAGGCCCAGGTGCGCGAGCGCGATGCCGTGGAAGTCGGGGTTCAGGTCGATCCCCAGGTATCTTCGGCCCAACTGGCGGGCGGCCAGTCCGGTGGTGGAGGCACCGCAGAACGGGTCGAGCACCAAGCCGCCGGGCGGGCATCCGGCGGCGATGCACCGCACCGGCAACTCCAAGGGGAAACTCACCGGGCGGCCGCCGTGGGGCGCGCCGGTGGGAAGCGTCCAAACATCGCCGGGGTTGCGACCGGGAACGCGGGTAGGACCGGTCGAGTCCAGCCCGCGCAGTGGCCATGTGCCTGTGGCGGTGGTCGGTTTGGTGCCGCCGCGGTGCGCTCGTCGGCTGAGCGCGCGGTCGCCGGTGTACGGCTGGCGGATCGGGTCGAGGTCGAAGTAGTAGCGCTCCTGCCGGACGAGGAGGAACAGCATCTCGTGGTGGCAGGCGAGGCGGTCGCGCGCTGGCGTCGGCACGGCGTGGGGCTTGTGCCACACGACGGCGTTGCGCAGAATCCAGCCGTCGTCTTGCAGCGCGAACGCCGTGCGCCAGGGCATCCCGAGCAGGTTCTTGTCCGAACGATCCGCGCGCGGGCGGTAGTTCGGTTGTCCTGGATGGCCAGGGCGTCCGCAGCGGTAGCCGTCGCTGTTGGCGGCATAGCTGTCGCCGAGGTTCAGCCAGACGGTGCCGGTGGGGACGAGCACGCGGGCCAGATCGGCGAACACCGTGCGCAGGCGGTCGATGTACTCGGCGGCGGTGGGTTCGCGGCCCAGTTGAACGTCGTCCCAGCCCGCACCGCAGTCGACGCAGGTGCCCGTCGTCGCCATCCCCACCGCGGCGTGGGGGTGGAGGCAACCTGGTTCCCCGCCGCTCCAGCGGCCGGTGCCGTAGTCGCGCAACCGCCAGTACGGCGGGGAGGTGACCACGCAGTCGACGGACACGTCCGGGAGCGAAGCCAGAACGTCGTGCGCGTCGCCGACGCACAAGGTGACGTCGGCCGTTCGGTGCCAGACGTAGGGGCTTGCCGACGCGTGTTCGTCCATCGAGAGACGAGGCGAGGCGATGCCATGCTCGTGGGGTCCGCGCTGCGCCCGCCGCGTCATGCCGACCTCTCCTGTGAGGGTTCGATGCCGTCGCGGCCAGCGGAGGTGAGCCGGAGGCGCGCCAGGCCGATGGTGTGGAAGTCGGGGTTGAGGTCGATCCCCACGTAGGGGTGCCCGAGTTGGCGCGCGGCGAGGCCGGTGGTGGCCGACCCGCTGAACGGGTCGAGCACCACGCCGCCGGGCCGACAGCCCGCGGCGATGCACCGCAGCGGCAGATCAACCGGAAACGGCGCGAAGTGCGCCGCGCGCAGCGGCCGGGTGCTGATCCTCCATACATCGCCGGGGTTCTTGCCCCGCGCGTGCGTGGCGTCGTGCCGACGCCCGGTGGGCAGCAACGCTGTGCCCGGCAGCCCGGCCGCGAAGGCGGCATCGTCGTCGTACTTGGCGTCGCCGTACGAACTGGAGCCGCGGCGACGGGCGGTGGCGCCGACTCCGGCGTGGGCGCCCTTGTGGCGACCGCCGATGATCGCGCCCTTGCCGAGTGCTTCGGGGCGGGCGAGGGGTTCGCGGATCGGATCGAGGTCGAAGAAGTAGCGCTCCTGCCGGACCAAGAGGAAGAGCATCTCGTAACGGCACGACAGCCGGTCGCGGACCGATTCGGGCATCGCGTTCGGCTTGTGCCACACGATGGCGTTGCGCAGGATCCAGCCGTCGTCTTGCAACGCGAACGCGGTGCGCCAGGGCATCCCGAGCAGGTTCTTACGCGGCACCGCCCCTGTTCGGTCGATGCGCGCTCTGCGCACGGACTCGCGTAGGCGCAAAGCGCTTTCGCGGCCTTGCAGACCGCTGGCACGCATCGGCGCCGAGGTTCGCCCCGGCGGGGATGCGCTGTAGGAGTCGCCGAGGTTCAGCCAGACGGTTCCGGTCGGCTCCAAGACGCGGACGAGTTGCCGGAACACCTCGCGCACGTGATCGACGTACCCCTCGGGGCTCGCCTCGCGCCCGTACTGGCCGTCCTGGCGCACGGCTCCGCATTGCCCGCACCGGTCCGCCGCGGCACGGTTGTGGGGATGCTGGCACATCGGATCCCCGCCGATCCAGTGCCCGGTGCCGTAGTCGCGCAGACCCCAGTACGGGGGTGAGGTGACCACGCAAGCCGCGCTCGCCGGGGCAAGCGTGCGCAACACCGAGGCCGCGTCGCCCGCATACAGCGTCACGGCGTCGTCGGCGTACCACGGGGTGATCACATCGGCCTCCCGGGATCGGCCGGACGGTTGTCGAAGGCACTCACGCGGCACGCGCGCCCCCGCTATTGATGGGATCCCACGGAATTGCGCAGCGATCGAAGTCCATGGGCGACAACGGCGATTGCAGCATCTGCGCATCAGCCGATGCTTGCGGCGCGGCGAAGATCACCACGTCCCGGTGCGCGGTCAGGCTGACGGGCCTTCCCGTCGCACGCGCTTGCGCGGCTGCGGCACGACGTTGAGCCAACGGCGTGTGGGCGATCAGTTGCTCTGTGCGGAGTTCCGCGGTTAAGGCCAGCACCGACACGGCCTGGCGAAAACCGGCGATGCGGCCCGCGCGGACAACGGCGCCGGGCAGATCCAGCAGTTCGCCGCCGCACCAATACGGCGCGGTGGTGATGGCCAGGCAGCCCGTGGGACGCAGCAGCGGACGACACCAGCGCAGCAGGCGCGTCAGGCGCGCAGCCACCGCCGCCTCCGATACCGCGGCGGATACCAGCACGGCACCTCGGCGACGCCGTGCGATTCCCAGGTTCCGTACGTTGACCACGACCAGCTGGACACGCCCAGCGAACAAGTCGAGCTGCGCCGTGCCTGGGCTGTGTGGTCCCGCGTCGAGCACAGTCCCGTCGACTGCGGCACCTGCGCGCTTGGCCCGGGTGACGTTGGCGCGAGCGATCGGCCACCACCGCGGATCCGTCGTTGCGCCGACAGCGTGGCGGCCAACGCGCATTGCCTCGGCAAGCACGGTGCCAGCACCGCAGTCGGGGTCGAACACGACATCGCCGGGCCGCGTGTACTGGCCGACGGCGCGCGCCGCGATGGCCGGCGGGATCGCGGCGTCGTCTTGCGCGGTCGCCGGCCCGTAACCGCCAACGGCGAGCTGAGTCGCGATGTCGCGCTGCCCGCTGAGCCATACGGAGGGAAGCTCGGTCATACGATCCCCACCCTCGTGCCCTCGCTCCGAGACCGGCGAACAAACACGAGCACGTCTGCCCACCAACGCGCCGCAGACTCGGCCGCAGCTCCGCCCCGGGCGGCACCACAGACCACCGCAATGCGGTCGTGGTACGTGAGCCCGGCTTCGCGAAGCACGCGGATCAGCGGACCGATGAACTCCCGCGTGGCGGTCTCGTGGATACCCGGAGTGACGATGGCCGTGATGCCACCGTGGGCCATCAACTGGCCCCACGAGATCGCCGTGAGCCATTGAGTCCGCTGCGCATCTGCGACGGCGATGGCTAAGTCGAACCCGCCTGATCCGTACACGGACCGCGCCGGAGCTGAACGGTCGGCCCCGACCGGACCGAGACCGACTCCGGTCGGTCGGCCGTTCCCGCGCGGTCCGACTCCCGACTCGATGCCGTTCACGAGGGGCGCCGCAGTCGAACTGCCGGCGGCGTCCAGAATCCACAATCGGACCGCGCCACCGAGTCCGGGTACGGTTCCCGCCCCGTCGTGCAGTCCGGCGAGGCTGTCGGGCAGGGGGTACGGGGTGACGAACGCGACGCTGTCCCCGGGTCGCTCGTACGTGGCCATGACGCGGGCGAGCGTCTTGAGGAGTTGGTCATTCGAGTCGAGGTTGCCGCCGCCCGTAGACGGACACCACCACCACACCGAAGCCGGGCGGCGTGGGTGCTGCTTCCCGTACCGGCAACGCTGTGCCGCCGCCCCGTCGCCGCCGCTGCCGCAGGGCGGACGATGGCGGCAACGCGATCCGCGAGGTGGGCCATGACGCGTGGACATGCGTCCTCCGAAAGAACTCGGCGAGTGACGCTCGGACACAAGAGAAGGCCCGCATACGGGCGCAGTTGGACAACTGCCTTCACGAGACCGCTCTGACCGGCCTCCGTGAGGAGGCCCTTGCGCGTGCGCTCATCGGTGTCCACACAGGCCAATCGGGCAAGTCTCCATAAGAACTACTAAAAAGTGCCTAACGCCCAGCTAAGCCCGACTGTCATCGGAAGACGTAAGTAGCAAGAGCAGCAAGGTGCTTCCGGACATTCAGACTGAATCCGCCGTAGGTGTGGAGCCCGGTCGACTTCGGAGGCAGGCAGGACCACCCGCCACGACCGTCCCGGGTCGTGAGCCCGAACACCGGCTGAGGAACTCCCAACGCGCTACTAAAGCCCCAGGTCAGGGTGCCCACTCACGCAGCGCGGGCCCTGACCTGTCTGGTCGATCTGAACGCGAAGTCGACGATGCGAAAGGCGAACGACGTGCGTCGTACGCCATTCGCCAGTGTCGAGCGCCCCAAGGGCCCTGGGCACGTTTGCGGGTTCCTTGGCCGCCGCTTGTCACCGCTCTGTCTCGGTGGGGGCGTACCTGTCCCCGCCCGCAAGGAGCGGTCAGATGGAATCGAAGATCCCCCACGCGCACAGTGCCCGTGTCGGCTCGGGAAACGGTTCACCGCTGGACATTGTCCGGGATGCCTTCACCCTCTTGATCACCGGCCCGATGCCCCTGGCCGTCGACGGGCGGGCGTTCCCCGGTTTGCCGGAACGCACCATTGCCTTGGACGAATTGCGCGACCTGCTCTTGCGGCGGCGCTGCCCGCTGGCCACGCGTGACGCGGTCTGGGCCCACTTGGCGAGTCGCGCCCGAGCCGCAGGCGGGATCTGGACCGTGGCTTGCGTCGGGATGGCGCTGCCGGCGCTGGCACCGGTGTGCCGGTGGATGGGGGCGCGGTTCCCCGGTGATCCGTCGGACATCCACGCCGAGATCATGGCCGGCTTCCTGCGCGGCCTGGCCACCACCGATCTGGATCGGCCCGGGATCATCGTGCGGATGCGCTGGGTCGCGTTCCGCGCGGGGCACGCTGCGCTGTACGAAGCCCTGGACGCACCTACGCCGGTCGCATCGGCATACCGATCATTCCCACCGCCGCCGCCATGGGGGCACCCCGACTTGGTGCTCGCACGAGCAATCCGCTGGGGAGTCATCACCCAGACCGAGGCGGACCTGATCGGGACCACCCGACTCGACCGAGTCCCCATCACCGACTGGGCGGCGAGTCGGCGCACCACCCTCGCCGCGGCGTACAAGGCGCGCAGTCGGGCCGAGAGTCGGCTCGCGGCCTTCCTCCGCGACGAGGTCCGCGACGCCGACCGTGAGGACCCGGTCGGATCGCAGGTCCGAGCTGACCTGGCGCCGACCACGGATTGCGGCGATGACGGGCCGAGAGTTCGAACACGCTCTGTGACCGACACGCAGGGGTCCCCCAAGGAACCTCGTGCCCGATCGTCGCGCGAGTCGACGTCGAACGGCGCCCCGAGGCGCGGCCTTTCCTCTCGTGGAGGAACTCCGCCCACCGCCTCGTCCGGTCAGGAGGTACGTCGATGCGCTTGATCCGTAGCGGCCGTCCGGTGCCCCCGCTGCGAGGGGTGCGTCGCACGCCCGTGACAGCACGGACCTGCCGTCGCGCTCCTGAACGAGGGCGGCGCGACAACTCGCCACGGTTCGCTGCTCGGAGCCTGTGTGCTACTGCGTTCGCGGTGCTGTTGACCGTCTCGAGCGCGGCTACGGCCTTCGCGGTCAACGACATTCCCACCGTCATCAGCAACACGACGAACTGGATCGTCGGGGTCCTGGCGGGACTGGCCACGCTGTTCCTCACCGTGGGCGGAGTGCGCTACCTCATGGCAGGCGGAGATCCCGGCGAGGTGGAGAAAGCCAAGACCGCGCTGAAGGCGGCCGCAATCGGCTACGTCCTCGCGATCCTCGCGCCGGTCATCCTCGACGTCCTCAAGATGATCGTCGGTGAAGGCGGCGCCCCAACGGCACCGCCCGCGCCGCCGGTTGCCGGTGGCTCGCGATGAACACCCACGATGCGCCGGCCGGGGGAGGCCACGGACTCCCCCGGTGGGTGGCGCGCTGCGCGGTGTTCGCGGCGGTCCTGCTGCTTGCGGGTGCATGCGCCCAGAGCAGTCCGGCGGCACCTTCAGGTGACCGTGAGCATCAGCACTCGGTCGCGGCGATTGCGGCAGTGCCTCGGGAGCCGACACCCGCTCCGCCACCCCCGGTTCCAGCGCCGTCTACGCAACCACCTGGAGCAACACCGGCTCCAGGGGTCACCGGCCCGGTGCTGCCTTACCCGACGGCCCCGGCGACCGACCCCAACATGCCGTTGAACCCGGCGTTTTCCTTGAACCCCGGAGACTGGTTCAAGACCATCGGCGGCTGGTTCCTCGGATCCGGCGGCATGCTCGACCTTCCCGGCATGATTCTGAACGCGATCATCGGTCTGTTCGCGAAGCTCGTCGAAGAAGCCGCGCAGCCCGTGCTCGACATCCTCGGCAAGACCCTGCTCGGCACTCCCGACGTGGCAGCGAACCCCTCGATTCGCGGCGTTTGGGCAACGTCGATGGGCATCACGATCGGCATCTACGGGCTGTTCATCGTGGCCGGGGGCATTCTCGTCATGACGCACGAGACCGTGCAGACCCGGTACGCGGCCAAGCAAGTTGTCCCGCGCCTGATCGTCGCGTTCGTCGCAGCAGCGACTTCGCTGCAGATGATGCACATCGCGATCACTCTCGCCAACGCGATCTCCTTGAACATCATCGGCGCTGGCGTGGACGGCCGGGGCGTCGTCAAGCAGCTCGCCGGAGGGCTACTCGGTGCTGCGGCCGGCGCAGGCCTGTTCTTCCTCATCATGATCGTCATCGTCCTGGTGGTGCTGGTCGCCGTATTGCTGGGCTTCATGATCCGCACCGCGCTGGTCATGGTCCTCGCCGCCTGCGCCCCACTCGCGCTGGCCTGCCACGCGTCGCCGGCGACCGACGGACTGGCACGGTTGTGGTGGCGGGCGTTCGGCGGGGCCTTGGCCATCCAAGTGGCCCAATCCACCGCATTGATCGTGGGGCTGCGCACGTTCTACGCCGACGACAACACCAACGCGTTCGGCTTCCCCACCGCCAGTGGACTCGGCGCGCTGCTCGCCGGGCTTTGCCTGTTCTACATTCTGCTGAAGATCCCCGGGTGGGGCACCCGAATGATCTTCCAGTCCGTCCCTCGGCATCGGACCTTCGCCGGCGGGCTGTTGCGGTACGCCATGTACCGGCAGGCGTTCACGTACGCCCGAGGCATCGTGGGCTCGGGATCCGGGGGCGGCCGTGGAAGCGGGAGTGGGCAGAGCGGACGCGCAGGTCGTGCATGGCGCACGCGCATCCGCGGCGGCGGGCCGCGTGCACGGAACTGGCAAGCTCAGGTAACCGGAGGACCGTACCCAGCGACGAGCTGGCGGCGGCGTCTTCAGCCCGGCGGGCCGCGTCCGCCCGGCGCCTGGCAGCGTCATCTGCGCTCTGGTGGTCCGGGGCCGGGAGACGTCTGGAAGCGCCGTATCGGCGGAGGTGGCCCCTTCCCGCCGCACCGCAGTTGGCCGCGGCGCATCACCGGCGGCGGGCCGTACCCGCCCGATCATTGGCGTCGACGCATCACCGGCGGCGGCCCAAATCCACCACCGGGCCCTGGCCCCAGCGCGCCGCCTCCGCCACCGCAGCCACCTCCCGGCAACCGGCCGACCCCGATCAGCGGGTACGGGCCGCCGCCCGCTCCCGTGTTCGAACCGTGGACCCTTTCCGGTTCCGCTTCGTCTTCCGTGGGACGCGGCGCGGATAGGAGCAGGCGTTCCCCCACCCAGACGACCCCAGGGCGCGCGGCCCCTTCACGCGGCACCGGGGCCCGGAGGGCTGACGGGTCGCCACGCACTTCGGGCGGTCGCACGAGCCCGGTCCCGCGCAACCGCACCCGGTCAGGGTCGGCCCAAACCGCTGCACCACCACCGGCTTCCACTCCGCGAGTTCCGCCGCCCGCGAGCCACTCTGCAGCGATCGCGCGCCATCTGCTCGCCAACCGCCCAGCCCGGCAGGGACCGGGTCGGGGGAAGGAAGCCACGACTCCCCCATCGCCGACCCGTAGGCCAGGGTCCGCGCCCCTATACCACGGCACAGCAGGCGGTGACGTCCGCCGTGCCGCCCCATCCCCTCGACGGGCGCAGCCCCAGGCTCGACCATCCCCGCCGACACCCCCGCGCGCCCGCCCTCAAACCCCAGGCACCACGCCCGCACGGCCGTCGCGCGGAGCGCCGCCGCCTGTACCGGGGCGCAGCGGCACAGTCCAACAGCCAGTCACCCGGGGGATCCCACCAACCCCGCCGCCCCGGCGCCCGCCCACAGCTCCGGCACGCGATGCGGGACGGATCCCGCCGCGACCCACCGGAACCCCAGAACGCAGGCCGACCGTGTCACCAGCTTCCCGGCGCCGGGCCGCAGGCGACGCCGCCGGGACACCGCGCCCCCGCCCGATCACACCGCCGCCCGAACCCCGACCGCCTGGAGACACCGCGCCGACTCCACCAGCACGTACCGGCCTTCCGCGTGTTGGTCCACCAGCACCGCCCCGGCGTCCGCCGCCGCGGGCACCATCACCGCGGCGATCGCAAGACACCGATCTGGACGGACATGACGGAGGCGACTGATGACGCGTAACGCCGATGGACCTTGGCCGGCGGTGCGCATCCCCGCCAACATCGACCGCGAGGACCGCGTCCTCCTCAACCTGACGGCACGCCAACTGCTGGTACTTGTCATCACCGGCCTGATCCTCTACGGCAGTTGGTCGCTCAGCCGCCCCTTGATCACGCCCGTGGCCTGGCTCGTGTTGGCCGCGCCCGTTGCGATCCTCGGCACCCTCGTGGCGCTCGGGCAACGGGACGGGCTGCCCCTCGACCGGTACCTGCTGGCGGCGGTGCGTTGGCGGTTGCAGCCGCGTGTTCTGGTCACGGCCCCGGAAGGGGTGAGCGCGGCTCCCCAGTGGCTCACCAGCCGGGCCAAGCCACCCGCGCAACCGCGTCGGTCATCCCGCGAAGCGCCCTCGCCGCTGCGCATGCCAGCCGGTGACGTCGGCGAGACAGGCGTGATCGACCTCGGCGCCGACGGCGTTGCCGCGATCGCCGTCTGCAGCACCGTCAACTTCGCGCTGCGCACCCCCGAAGAGCAGGAGTCCCTCGTCGTCTCGTTCGGCCGCTACCTGCACTCGCTCACCACCCCCGCGCAAATCCTCGTTCGCGCCGAACGTCTCGATCTCTCGTCACAGATTGCCGAGCTACGCGAAGACGCCTCCCGACTACCCCACCCGGCACTCGAAGACGCCGCGCACGCGCACGCTGACTTCCTCGCAGAGCTCGCGCGAGATCACGAGTTGCTTCGCCACCAGGTTCTGCTCATCCTCCGCGAGCCTCTCCGCCCGTCAGGTCCCACTGACGGACTCGGCCGAACCCCGGCACGGCTTTCGTGGCCTCGCAGGCATCGCACCACACGGCACACGACGCGCGGGCGCCAGCAGAGCGACGGCCTCCAGCGCGCTGCCGAAGCCCGGCTGAGACGCCGCCTTGTCGAAGCCCGGGACCTCCTTCAGCCCGCAGGTATCACGGTGAGCCCACTTGATGCCGGACACGCCACCGCCATCCTCGCGTCCGCGTGCAACCCCGGGAGCTTCCTGCCGCCTTCGGGTGCCCTCGCGCCCGCTGGCGACGTCATCAGCGGCACTTTGCCCGACGAACCGCACGGAAACAAACCGCTGCGGGACGAAACGTGGGATGAGGACGCATCCGGCATCTGGACCACTGACTGAACGGGGTGAGCCCGATGGGAATCCGATGGCGATCAGGTCGGCGGCGCGTGCGGCATGACAGTACGCCCCATAGTCAACCGTTCGGTTCGGCAGGCGCGTTCACTCCCGATTCCCTGCTGGTCAGCCCCCGACATCTTGAGGTGGCAGGAGAATCCGTGTCCTGCTTCGCTGTCACCGGCTACCCCCGCGAGGTCCAGCCCGGATGGCTGCAACCGCTCATCACCTACCCGGGGCGCGTCGACGTCTCGCTGCACATCGAACCGATCGACCCGGCCATGGCCGCCGAACGCCTCAAGAAGCAACTCGCCCGCCTGGAGGCGGGGCGCCGCCACGATTACGAGCACGGCAACCTGCTCGACCCGCAGGTCGAAGCCGCGACCGAAGACGTCTACGACCTGTCCGCGCGCGTCGCGCGCGGCGAAGGCAAGCTCTTCCGCGTCGGGCTGTACCTGGCGGTCCACGCCGCGATCCCCGAGGCACTGGCCGACGAAGTCGCCGCGGTGCGGTCACTGGCCGCGAGTCTGCTCATGGACTGCAAACCGACCACGTACCGCAGCCTGCAAGGGTGGGTGACCTGCCTGCCCATGGGCCTGGACCTGCTGCGGATGCGGCGCACGTTCGACACCGCCGCGCTGTCGGCTGCTTTCCCGTTCACCAGCCCGGACCTGCCGCCGCCCGACCCGGCATCGGTCGCAGCGCCTACCGGCGTGTTGTACGGCTACAACCTGGGCTCGCAAGGACTCGTGCACTGGGACCGCTTCGCGCTCGACAACCACAACAGCGTCGTTCTGGGCCGCTCCGGCGCCGGCAAGTCGTACCTGGTCAAGCTCGAACTGCTGCGCTCGCTGTACCGCGGCGTCGACGCCCTGGTCATCGATCCCGAGGACGAGTACGCCCGCCTGTCCGCGGCAGTTGGCGGGGCCCACGTCCGACTCGGCGCAGGCGACGTACGCCTCAACCCGTTCGACCTACCGATCCGCACCGGGCCGGACGGCCGCCGCATCGCCTCCCGAGACGCACTGGTGCGACGGTCGCTGTTCCTGCACACCTTCCTCACCGTCCTGATCGGCGAACAACCGACGCCCGCAGAGCGCGCCGCGCTCGACGCGGCGATCACTGCGACGTACCGCGGCGCAGGGATCACCAACGACCCGCGCACCTGGCACCGGCCCGCCCCTCAACTCGCTGATCTGGAAGCGGCGTTGTTCGACGGCAAGAAGCGCGAAGCGACGGACCTGGCCGCCCGGCTGCACCCGTACGTCCATGGAGCGTTCGCCGACCTGTTCCGCGGCGCGACCACTCTCCGCCCAGAAGGACACCTGGTGGTGTTCTCGCTGCGCGAACTCGCGGACGAACTCAAACCGATGGGAACGCTGCTGGTCCTGGATGCCGTGTGGCGACAGGTTGTCGACCCCGCAGCGCGGCGACCGCGCCTGGTCGTCGTCGACGAGGCCTGGCTGCTCATGCGGCAGGCGGCGGGCGCCGACTTCCTGTTCCGGATGGCGAAGGCCAGCCGCAAGCACTGGGCCGGGCTCACGGTCGCCACCCAGGACACCGCGGACGTACTGGCGACCGACCTCGGCCGCGCCGTGATCGCGAACGCGGCGACACAGATTTTGCTCCGGCAAGCCACCCAGGCGATCGACGAGGTGACCCAGGCCTTCGACCTGTCCGAGGGCGAGCGTCAGTTTCTCTTGTCCGCAGACCAGGGCCAGGGACTCTTGTCGACCGGCGCGCACCGCGTGGCGTTCGAAGCCATCGCCTCGCCCGCCGAACACGACTTGATCACCAGCAACCCCGCCGAGCTGGCGCCTTACGCCGGACATGAGCGCAACGAGCTCTGCGTGGACATCGACGACGAGTTCAGCGTCGACGACGACCTTGGCGACGACCCCGCCGAAGACATCGAAGTCGACGCCGCATAGCCGACATCACGAACACCGTGATCCGCATTCTTCTGGCACTGGTTGGGAGGAGCATGACCAGGCAGGCGATCCATCAGCACAGCACCCAGCGCCCGGCTCGGTTGCTGCGACAGAACCGCGAGCTGCGCGCGATCGGCGTCTGGAACTGGACGCTTCCGGCCTGGGCGGGCCGGTTCCCGCCACCTGACGGGCGTACGTACAACACGTGTCCCTCCGCGGGTGTCTGCCGCCACGTGTGCTACGCGCGCCACGGCACCTACACGTGGCCCGTCGTGCGGGCGCGTCACCAGGCCAATCTGAGGCTCGTCCTGGACGATCTGTCGGGTTGGGAAGCGGCCATGACCGCGGAACTCGGCGCCGCGCGGTTCCGCGGGTCGTGGATCCGCATCCACGATTCAGGCGACTTCTTCTCCGACGCATACCTGCTCGCGTGGCTTCGGGTAATCCGCGCCCGTCCCTTCGTGAACTTCTACGCGTACACGAAAGAAGTCGCGCGTTTCCGTCTCCTGGTCGAGCCGGATCCACCACCGAACTTCCTGTGGGTCTACAGCCTCGGCGGCACGCAAGACGAGGCGCTGGACCCTGCCCGCGACCGGGTAGCCGACGTCTTCCCCGATGCCGCGGCCATCGAGGCCGCTGGCTGGCACTCGCAGGAAGCCAGCGACCTGCTCGCGGTCCTCGGCCCGCGGCTCGTGGGCATTCCGGCCAACCGCATCCCGCAGTTCCTCAAGCAGCAGCGCAACCGGACGTTCGGCTCCTGGCAGGCAGAGGTCAATGCTCGACGCCGTGCCCGACATGACCGTCGCGGGGCACCCCACCAGACCGCACGTACGAGTGAATGCCGTACGTCGCGCGCGAACACAGCCCTACATCAGGGCCGTTCCACACCCTCATCCTCCAGGGGCCGGGCCGCATGAAGCGCGAAACCGTGGGTTGGTACCTCAGCCGCCGATCTCCATCTCCGCAGACCGGCCAATTCGCGTTGCAGACTGACCAGAGCCCTGACACACCTCTGCAGACTTACCTACGAGACCCGGGCGCGATCTTCGCTTCGGTCGCCGCCTGGGTTCGAGTCTGGGGAGTCGTCGCAGCTCCGCTCCTGCTGGCCGCGGTCCTTCTCCTCCTCTGGGGCTGGCGACGGTGGCAGCGACGATGCCACGAACGGTTCGCCACCGATGCGCGGTTGATCACCGTATTGGCTCCACCCGCTGCATCCGCCGACGGCGCCGGAGCTCTGTGGGCCAACCTCGCCGGGCTGCTGCGTCCTTCCTGGCATCGACTGCTCACCGGCCAACCACATCTGGTGTGGGAGTACGTCTTTACGCGGAGCGGCATCGCGATTCAGGTCTGGGTACCCGGCGTCATCCCGCAGGGCATGGTGGAGCACGCCATCGAGGCCGCATGGCCAGGCGCGCGCACTCGCACATGCCCGGCCTCCGCCCCCATACCGACCGAAGCGCCAGTCGGCGGGCTCATCGACAGCGTCGGAGGCGAACTCCGGCTGCGACGCGGCGAAGCGCTACCGATCCGGACCGCCTTCCCCGCTGACCCACTCCGGTCCCTGCTCGGGGCACCCGTCGGCCTTGGACGCGGCGAACAGGCCGTCGTCCAGGTGCTCGCCCGCCCTGTTGCGGGGCGGCGCATCGCGAAGGTACGGCGAGCGGCACGGATGACCGGTACCCCACCCGCCACTCGACCCGTCAGCCTGCTGCTGGATCTGATCACGCCGCACAGCTCGGCCGCCACACCGAAACGACGACCGACCGTGCCGACCGCCGAACGACAGGGAATTCTCGAAGCGACCGCGCAGGACCGGGTCATCGTGTCCAAACTCCGCGGCGCCATGTATGAGACCCGGATCCGCTACGCCGTCACCGTCGCCCTCGACAAGGACGCGCTGGCCGACCCCGGATTGCGCGCAGCACTGCACAACCGCCTTCGCGGTCGTGCCCACGCAATCGCCGCCGCGACCGCCGCGTTTACCGAGCACAACTACTACCGCCGCAAGCGCCTGCGCCGACCGCTGCCGAGCATTGCCGACCGCGACCTGCGCCGAGGCGACCTGCTGTCCGTGGCGGAGCTTGCCGTACTTGCGCATCTGCCCTGGGACCCCACCTTGCCAGGAGTTCAGCGCGCCGGTGCACAGGCCGTACCACCGCCCGCCGACGTTGCGACCGAAGGTCCGGACGTCAAGCCGATCGCCGCCAGTGACAGCGGCCCGGCCCGCCCGATCGGACTGCGCATCGCGGACGCCCGCCACCACATCCACATCATCGGCGCCACCGGGTCCGGCAAGTCGGAACTGATGGCAGGCATGATCCTGAACGACGCGGAGGCCGGCCGCGGAGTAGTCGTCGTCGACCCGAAGGGCGATCTCGTCACCGACGTGATGATGCGCCTTCCTGTACACGCAGGTCGCCGCGTGATTCTCTTCGACGCCGACAGCCGCGCCGCGCCGCCGATCCTCAACCCCCTCGAGGGTGACGACGCCGCCCGAGCAGTCGACAATCTCGTCGGCATCTTCTCGCGCATCTACGCCTCGTCCTGGGGCTACCGGACCGAGGACATCCTGCGCTCCGGGCTGCTGACGCTGCGCGCCCTCGCCGGACCGCCTCTGGTTGGCCCCGCCACCCTCGCCGACCTACCCAAACTGCTCGGGTCATCCGCATTCCGCGCCGAGGCGGTCGACCACCTACACGACGAGATCCTCACCGGCTTCTGGGCTTGGTACGACGACCTGTCGCCGGCCGCCCGAGCCCAGATCGCGGCGCCCCTGATGAACAAGCTCCGCGGCTTCCTGTTACGTCCCTTCGTCCGTGCGGCCATCGCAGGCGGCGCATCCACCGTGAACGTGGAGGACATCCTCAACAACCGCGGCATCTGTCTGGTGCGCATCGCCCGGGACGCACTCGGCACCGAGACGGCCCGCCTGGTCGGATCAATCGTGGTCGCCCGCACTTGGCAGGCCGCCACCCGCCGGGCCCGCGTCCCACAGTCCCAGCGACCCGATGCGTCGCTGTACATCGACGAAGCGCACAACTTCCTCAACATGCCGTACCCGCTTGAGGACATGCTCGCCGAGGCGCGCGGCTACCGTCTCTCGATCGTTCTCGCCCACCAGTACCTCGGCCAGTTGCCTGGCGAACTGGCCGAGGGCATCAGCGCGAACGCCCGCACGAAGATCTTCTTCACCGCCTCGCCCGAGGACGCACGACACCTCGCCAAGCACACCGCACCCCGGCTCACCGAGCACGACCTGTCCCACCTCGGTGCGTTCCAGGTGGCCATCCGACCGGTCGTCCGCGGCACCGAGACCTCCGCGTTCACCGGCACGACTCACAAACTCCCGCCGCCGATCCTCGGCCGTGCCAAGCAGATCCGAACCGCCGCCAACATCAATGCCCGACCACGCACCACGCCCGACACCGCACGCCTGCGTCCACAAGGCACCGACCCTCGTCGCGCAACCTGATCTGCCACCACATCCACGCGAATCAGGAGACACCGTCGACATGATCAGCATCGCCACTCCACAGCGCGCACTGCGCGGCCAAATCGTGCCGCGCCCGACCTCTCCCGCCGCCGTCGGCGCAGACCATCTCGGACTCCTCGCCCGTCGGCTCACGCCTCGCGACCGCTGGCTCGCCCGCATGCTCTACGAGCACCGCGTCTTCACCACCCGCCAGATCACCGAACTCGCCTGGCCCCAGCCGCGCGTGGCCAACTCCCGGCTGCTGGATCTGTACAAGTGGCGCCTCCTCGACCGCTTCCAGCCCCGGCAAGACCGCGGTCGCGCCCAGATGCACTACGTGCTCGATCTCGCCGGCGTCGCCGTCCTGGCGTACGAGGACGGACTGGAACCCCGCCGAGTGAAGTTCAGCCGCGACAACGCCTTCGGGCTGGCGCACTCACTGCGTCTCGCCCACATGATCGCCACAAACGGCTTCTTCACCGCTCTCGTCCACCACGGTCGCACCCCTGGCAGCACCGGCCGCCTCACCGCCTGGTGGTCTGAATCCCGGTGCGCCGAACACTTCGGCGACATCGTCAAGCCCGATGCCTACGGCCGCTGGACCTCTCCGGGGGCCGACCTCGAATGGTTCCTCGAACACGACACCGGCAGCGAACGCCCCGCCGGCAAGCTCGGAAGCAAAGTCCTCGGGTACGCGAAGCTCGCGGCGACCACCGGAATCGTCACCCCGGTCCTCTTCTGGACCACCACGATCAGCCGCGAGGCCGCCGTGCGTCGTGCGCTCGCCGACGCGGTCCCCCACCTCGCGGACCCCTCGCTCGTCCCGATCGCCACAGCGAGCATCGAGCAAGGGGTCCTCGACGGCGCCTCCGACCCATCCTGCGCCGCGTGGCTGCCACTGAGTCGACGGGCCACAAACCGCATGCCGCTGGTCGATCTCAGCGCGGCATGGCCACGCGTCCAGCAGCCCAACTCCGACGAGTCCGGTCAATCCGCCCCCGCGTCACCCCAGCTGAACACCACCCGCGCAGACCGGATCAACCCACCGAGCCCCATCCCGCCGAAGCCGATCCCGTTCGGTGTCCAACACCAGTGAGGCTGCAGTGGGCAAAGCCGTCACCATCGTCCTGGCGACTCTCCTACTCGGCATCGTCCTCGTCGCGGCGATGGCCGCTTCCCTGGTCGGGATGGTCGGCAGGCTCTTCACCGGCTTCGTCCCCGGAGCCAACGCGAGCGCGCAAGCCAGCTCCGACATCCCGGCCGACTACCTGACGCTCTATCAACAAGCTGCCGCCACATGCCCCGGTCTGCCCTGGGCCGTGCTCGCCGCGATCGGAAAGATCGAATCCGACCACGGTCGCGCCCCCGACCTCGTCTCCGACGCCGGGGCTCTGGGACCGATGCAATTCATCGCTGACACCTGGGCCCAATACGGACAAGGCGGTTCCGTCTGGAAGCCGGCCGATGCCATCCCCGCCGCCGCGCGCTACTTGTGCGCCAGCGGAGCGCGGGACGGAAAGGACATACGTGGCGCGATCTTCGCGTACAACCACGCTGACTGGTACGTCGACAAGGTCCTCACCCAAGCCGCTGCCTACACAGCGGCACCGAGTTCCATGCCCGGATCCAATGCGGGTTCGGAAAGCCAGTCAGCCGCAATAGCGATCGCGTTCGCCCGGGCCCAGATCGGCACCCCCTATGTGTGGGGCGGCGACGGCCCCACAGAGGGGGGCTTCGACTGCTCCGGCCTGACCAAGGCCGCGTATGCCGCCGCCGGTATCACGATCCCGCGCGTCGCACAGGACCAGTTCCGTGCCGGCCCCCAAGTCCCCTACGGCGCGCCGCTTCTCCCCGGTGACCTGGTCTTCTACGGCACCGCGACCAACATCCACCACGTCGGCATCTACACGGGCAACGGCCTCATGATCGACGCCCCGCACCCAGGTGCTTTAACCCGCGAAACCCGATTCCGCTGGCCGGGCGACGACTATTTCGGCGCGTCGAGGCCAGGCAAGTAGGCGGAGTTGCATTCGCTGCATCAATGTCGCGCTGGATGTGGCTCCCTGCGGGGCAGGTCAACGGCGCATAAGGTTCCGCATCCCGATCCGCCCGGCCCACACCGCGGCCCTGGTCCAACTCGCCGAAGACCTTCCGCCTGCAATGCTGGCTCCGATGCTCGGCCTGCACATCGTGGCTGCCGTGAAATGGCGCCGCCGCGCCGCCACCAACTGGACCGCCTACCTCCAAGCCCGCGTCGCCACGAGTCGGCGCGTCGAGCTGGTGACCGCCGAGACCGACCGTGCATAGCACCGCCCCGCCCCCTCGGCACGGACAGCGCCACCTCGCCTACCGGTCACCGGTTCGGATAAACCACCGCGCGGCGGCGTCGGTCTCGTTCCTCGTGGCGGCACAAGGACAAGGGCTCCGATACGTGCCTCACAGCGGTGGGCGCTGGTGGACCACCCCGATGTAGACAAGAGGAACAGCCCACGTCTCGAGTAACCCGCCCCGCCAGTCCAAGAGGCGGAATGGACCGCCGCCGAACGCCAGGCGTACGCGGGCGCATGTTCCAGCTGCTGACGTTGACGGCCCAGGACACCGCCATGGGCGACGAGCTGGCACGGTCGGGGACGATCCCCCTGCTCGGAGCTGGCCGCTGCGAGATCGGTCGAGGGCCTCGTCGGAGGCGCGCCTTTTGCGTGCGCGTGTAATCCACGGTGGGGATGTTGTCCGGGCCGTGTGAGCCGTGATTTGTCTGACGGGCCCCGAGGGCTTGCCGACGAGCGCCCCTGCGTGAGCCTGGCGTGAACACGCGCACGCGTGGCGTGCATCGCCATGCTTCGGGCTGATTCACGCTGTTTGCGTGAGCACTGCACGCGGTGGGGAGGTCTCGCTTCAACGGCGTTGCACGGATTCGGTTTTCATACGCCGAAACGCTGTTCGCCAAGTTGTTTCAGACTTCCACTCAACCCAGATGTCGCCGCTCTTTCGGCGATTGACACCAGATCATCTGCGCGCGTGCCTCGCGTCATTCCCGATCCGCTGGTGATCGGGACCGCGAGTTCGTGCTGTGCCGCCGGTCACCTCCTGGACATCTGCCTGGCGGGTCACCTCAGACAGGAGCTGGAATGCCAATGATCTGCACGCTTTCCGACCTGCAGATATTGCTCGAGACGAGCAACATTCCCCTGGAAGTCGAGTTGAGCGAAGAGCATCTGGACACTCCGCTGGCCGAGTTGGGTGTGGATTCCCCATCTCTGCTTGAGCTCGCCGACTGCATCCATGACTGCTACCTGGTCAGGATTCCAGGCGACAGCGTGCACACGTTGCGGACCGCAAGGCTGATTCTCGCGTACGTGAACGAGCGCGCCGGTGTCGCTGGCGGGGCGATGTGAGCTCCAGCCCCCGGCGCAGCGGCCACAGTCGCATCATCAGCCAGCCTTCGGGAAGTCGTCTGCGGAGCGGCCACATCAACGGGCCTGCACCAGACGACACTTCGCCTGGATGACGTCGCGTATGACCGCATCCAGCTCCGCCGTGTGCTGGTGCGACCGCGGACGGGCCTCGGGGGCGCTGACGTTGCCACCGCCGACTCCATATGCGGTGTGCCACGAGAAATAGATATTCCGCTCATCCAGCTACTTGTCCTGTTCCTCCCACGGAAAGCGGTCGTGATGCGTGAAAAGATCGTTATAGCGATGCCGGGAACGATCGACATGCCGCAATCAGGTGCGCTCAAGACGATCGCGGAGACTCCGGCGGTCCGCACCTTGCTGGCTGAGATCGACCTCGCAGGAGCTGAGTTTGGGGTTCCGCCGCTCACCGCCTACCTCACCTCGCCCTCGGCCAGGCTCGACGAGGTGACGCCGGAGGTGCACTATCTCGCGTTGATGGCGGTGTCTCTTTCGGTTTTCGAGGACTTCGTCGCTTCGGGCGGCGAGCCGTACGCCATCTTCGGGCAGAGCATCGGCGAGCTGTGGGCGCTTGTGGCCGGGGGCGGCCTGGATGCGGCGGACGCCGCCCGGCTGGCGTGCGTCCGCAGCCAGGCGCTGAGCCGGCACGGGTGGCCGGGGGCCATGCTGGCGGTCGGCGCGAGCAGTGCGGCCGTTGTCCGGGAGTTCGGCGCATCGGTTGTCGACAGCGTGCTCGGCAGTCATCTGCCCACTCTCCTCTCAACTTTCAAGATGCTCCCCGTGCGTGCCACGACGCCCTGTCCCGGCAGTCGCGGGGAGGAGGTGTTTCGTACATGTCGGTGGATGGCGTGCCGCCCGCCCGCAGCGCCAGGCGTTTCGGCGAGGACGTCGCGTACCCCAGCCGGACTGGATGAACGGTTCGGCCGTGCCGCGTGCCTCGCAGATCGGTATCGCACCCACTGGCCCCTGACGCGTCCGCGCTGCCCGCTGGTCCTGATGGTCTTTCGGGAGTGCCGATAGCTCGGGCGGCGCGCAGGCGTTGAACGCGCGATGAGGAACAGCCTCCGCCAGGAACGGAATTGCGACGTTCCCGAAGACGCCGTCGGTCCGTTCTCGTAGGTCGGGCAGGAGACCGGGAGGCTTTCGGCGGCGCTCGCCGGACGCGTCAGATCACCCTGGTCGGGCACTGCAACCTCCTTGGCTGCATGTGCGTAGACACCCAGAAATTCCACGGTCAGTGATCATCCAAGTGCCATCGGTAGTTGGCTGATTCAGCTTGCTCCCCCTCTCGGCATCACGTCAAGCACGTGACTGGCAAAATGCCAAGCAGGTGCCAAGTCGGGCTTCGGGCGTACGATTGCCGCACTTTCGTGATGTCGAACGGACCGCGTTCTCCGTTCAGAGGCAGGAGAAGAGGGGGCTATGGCGGACGCCGGGTCGAGCAGCCCAAGCCGGGCACGCCGCGAACTGGGCAAGGCGCTGCGCGGATTGCGGGACCAAACCGGCGACACGGCGGAGGAGGTCGGTGCGCAGATCAGGCTGAGCGGTTCACAGGTCACCCGCATCGAAACCGGGGAACGGACGTGTTCCGCCAAGGCGTTCGCCGCCCTCATGGACCTCTACGAGGTCGACGGCGAGCGGCGTGCCGAACTGGAGGACCTGGCCAAGCTGGCGCGTCGGCGCCAACAGCCCTGGTGGCAAGAGCAGTACGGCGATACGGTCTCGGCGAAGTACGCCCGGCTCTTGGAGTACGAACACGACGCCACGGCACGCCTCGACTACCAGACCGTGCTTCTGCCGCCGCACTTCCAGACCGAGGGATACGCGCGGGCAGTGACCGCCGTGGGCTTCGCCGCCCTCGGGCCCGACCAGGTCGACGCCCTGGTCGAGGTGCGCATGATCCGCCAGCACCGCCTCAACGGCGAAAACCTGCTGACCGTCACGGCCGTCGTCACGCAGGCCGCGCTGGACTTCCACGTCGGCGGCCTCAAAGTCCACAAGGCCCAGTTGCGCCACCTGCTGGAGGTCACCCGGCTCCCGAACGTCTCGCTGCGCGTCATCCCCTACGAACAGGGCGAGAACGGCACACAGGCGGGCGCGTTCAACATTCTCCAACTCCCCGGAGACGCCCCTGACGTGGCCTTCGCGGAGTCCGTCGCGGGTAATGTCATGCTGGATGCTCCCCTGGATGTCCGGCGGCTCAACCGGCTGTTCCGCAACCTCGCCGACGTGGCCCTGGATCCGGAGGAGAGCCGTGCCCTGATCCAGCGCGTCGAGAGAGACCTGACATGAACGTGAGCGGCCTGTACGAGATCGAGCTGGACGATGTCACGTGGCGCAAGAGCAGCTACACCGCCAACAACGACCAGTGCGTCGAGATAGCCGACGTGCCCACGTCCCCGGCCGTGGCGGTACGCGACTCGAAGAACCCCCACATCCCCGCGGCGCGGGTCTCCAGCACCGCCTGGAGCTCCTTCGTCCAAGCCGCCAAGCAAGGAAGTCTCCGGCCGGCATGACCGCCCGCGCGAAGACCGACATCTACCACCTCGACCTGTCCGACGCGATCTGGCTGGCCGCACCGGGAGCCGCCCCGGACGACCGCATCGAGATCGCCCACCTCGACGGCGGGGCGGTGGCACTGCGCAACCCGGCCGACCCGAACGGAACCGTCCTGCGCTACACGGCCGCCGAATGGGCAGCCTTCATGAACGGCGTCCACGACGGCGAATTCGACACGCCGATGACCGGCGACCGACCGTAACAGCGGAGCCTCCGGAGGAATCCGACGTGGTCCAAGCTCGTTCGGCCGACGGCGGATCCGCGCCGGTTCAGGCATCGTGAGCAGTAGAGGCGCCCAGCCAGATGGAATGCATCTTCTGCTCGTTGATCCGAGATGGTGCCGCCACCTGGGTGTCGCGCGGACCGACGGCCAGTGCGTTCGCCCCGCTGGACCCGCTCGCCCCTGGGCACACCTTGGTGGTCCCCACCAGGCACTACGCCGACATCTTTGAAACGCCCGAGTATGTGCTCACCGACACCGTCGCGCTTGTGCAACGCGTGGCTGACGCGATGCGCAGCGCCCTGCGGGCAACTGGGGTCAACATTCTTCACGCCAGCGGAGTCGGCTCGGAGCAGTCCGTCCCTCACCTGCACTTCCATGTCGTCCCTCGCTGGCCAGACGACGGATTTTCAACCTGGCCTACCGCACGGTCGCAGCACAGTGTCTCGGATCCCATCACGCAAATCGCGCACACGCTTTCGACGCGGCCGTAACCGCCCTGGGTGCCCACCTTCGAGCAGAGTCCCGAGAGGACTGGCGGTCGGGAGTGTCAGCGGAGTGATCCTGAAGGCCATCATGGCCGATGCCAGAATTGAGCGTTGGACGGCACACCCGGTGACGGGTCGAAACGGGGGCGCAGGGTGGAGCAAGGGAACGACCGGCGCAGCAACTGGCGTTCGCGGCTGATATGGAACCGCGCGCTGTTGTGGGTCTCGGGGACGCTGGTGGTGGTCATGGTCGCGATCGGTGTCGTGCTGGACCTGCGTGACGGCGATCGCGACGACGCGGGTAGCAACCCCCGGGAGTCACCTGTCCCAGCCGCGGGCGCTCCCTCCGGGGCCGCGCCCGCTGCGGGTGCGGCGTTGCCGGTGGGGAAGGACTTCGATGCGCGGCGCGGCTGGCAGTTCGAGGTCGCTGCGGACGCCTACACCAGCGGAAGGGCCGGGTTCCCGCACACAGCGTTCGCGCGCCGGGCCCAGCAGGTGGTCTACCTGGACGAGTCCGGTGCGGTGCGGGCCGTGAGCGCGGCCGACGGGCGTGAGGTGTGGTCTTGGGGGCCGGCCGGGCTGGAATACGCCGCCCGGGCCGCGTTGGTGGTGGTGGACACGCCCGGCGGAGAATACGTGGCGGTGGTCTCGGAGCAGGAAGCGGCGCCGGTGGTGGGCGCCTATCCCGAGCCCATCACCTTCGTCGATCTCGCCGCCGTCAGCGCCACCGGGCCTTTGTCTCTCGCCCGGCGGGTGACGGTTGAGGGCCTGGGCTGGCAGGCGGTGGCGACGCCGACCGGGCTCATCCTCGACAGCAGCACCGCGACGTCCGTGGCCATCGACCCGCAGACCGGAATCCAGACGCCCATGGCGCCGCGGAACGTGTCGTGCCCGCAGGGGACTTGCGCTACCTCCCCGGTGCTGTCCACGGCTCGCGGTGCCGTAGCCGCGTGGACGCAGTCGACCGGTTGCGACCGGTACCAGCAGGCCGGTGGGCCTTCGTGCGCACTGGGGTGGGAAGTCGGCACGGCGTGGGCCAGTACCGCAGTGGCGCCGGCGGGGAAGCCGGTCGGCGTCCCGCTCGGGGTGACGGACCGCTACCTGGTCGCAGCCTGGCAGGGCACCACCAACCTCATCACGAACCCCGAACTCAACAGCGCGCAGAACACCGTCTTCGCCGTGCACGACCTGGCGTCCGGGGCGGTGATCGCGCAGACGGCGTGCCGTTCGCCGTACACCCTGGGGCTGTATCCCGGCTCTGCCCAGCCGTCGACGCAGGCCTCGCCGGGTGGCCGCTTCCTGGCGTCCGGCCAGGTCGTGTTCGACCTACAGGCACGGACCGGGCGATGCCTGACCGCAGATGCTGCGCGCCTCGGCGTGGACATCTGGTCGGTCGACGACCGCGGCACCGTGTACGGGACAGTCGGCGACACCGCCGTATTCGGCCAGCTTCCGGTTCCGGTGGCACCGACGTTCAACCCGAGCTGGTCGGTCCAAGCTGTACGCGTCCCGCTCGGCGGCCAAGTCGAGTTGCTCCCGCCGGGCACCCTGGTGCCGTTCGCCATCGCCGCCGACGGCACGGGGGTGTTCCGGACCGGCGACGCTGTGGGCGCGTATGGCGGGACGTGAGGACTTCCCGGATACGGCAGCGGACCATACGAACGAGCGTGCTGCACAGGTCAAGACTCGGCATCATCCCGGCCTCCGACGATCGTCTCGGTAGTCGCCATTGAGGAAACCCATCAACTGTGCGGCGGAAACGCAGCATTGGTGCGTCTCCGACTGCTGCCATCGCCAGAGAACGGAACGGCGAGGTCGAGCGGGACCAATGTGGCACCGCACGTCCACGCGGGTTGCCAACCGGGACGGAGAATCGCCCCGGGTACTGGAAAGGGGCTACTGGTCGACGTCGTCACGGCCAACCCCTAACCTCACCCGGCGGCCGGCTCCAGCGAGGCGAGCCATCGGTTCACGGCCCGGCGGGAGGTGAACACGTGAACGGTGGCGTGCGTGCCGTGCTCGGCGATCAGATGCTCCACCTTGGGGCGCATGCGCCTGCGGTAGCCCAGGATGTACTGGACGACCCCCCACGTAATCCGGTCGTACACTCCCTGGCCGGGGTGCTGCCCGCCCCGGTACCGCAGCCGACGGCGCAGGACGCCGAACAGGGCGACGGCTGGAGGGATGTCCAGGAAGATCACGGTGTCGCATGCCTTCAGCCGGATGTCCAGGGTCGAAGCGTAGTTGCCATCGATCACCCAGGCCGGCGCGGCGACCAGTTCGCGTTGGCGTGCGGCAAACTCCTCCGGCGCGAGCGGAGTCCAATCGTCCGCGTAGTAGACGGCGTCCAGATGGGTGACGGGCACCTCCAGCAGCGCCGCCAAGCGGTTGGCCAGCTCCGTCTTGCCCGAGCCGCCGACGCCGATGACGCTGATCCTGCGCACGACATGGGAGCGTACCTGGTGCTTGGGGATGACCCGCTCCGGCGCTCGAAGGCGACCTGATCCGATCACTCGTGGGGGCGGTGCCGATGACGGTGGCGGCTGTGCGGTGACCGGCGCCGTAGCGTGGACGCGTCACCGTTGCCCCTTGCTGTCGGCGGGCTGGCCTGCTCAGAGGTGCGGAACGCCTGCCGGTCCAGGCACGGATTGTTCGTGACTCCGACCGGCCCAGGCGACCCGCCATCGCCCGCCCGGGCCACCCCCGGCCCGCCAGTTTCTGTCGTCACTGCCGAAATTGGATCAGTGCGTGGAGGTCGTAGGCGACGAGCGCGGCCCCCGACGGCTTGCCGGAGGGCAGGTCCCAGCAGCGGACACGGCCGTCACCTGACGCGGCGGCCGTACGTGCGCCCGTAATGGCCATAGGTCAGTCTGCGAGGATCGTTTACGGACGCTCGGCTACCGCGATC
The DNA here is from genome assembly GCF_040649515.1 of Streptodolium elevatio. Lineage (GTDB taxonomy): Bacteria > Actinomycetota > Actinomycetes > Streptomycetales > Streptomycetaceae > Yinghuangia > Yinghuangia elevatio. The sequence goes on along the minus strand of NZ_JBEZFP010000002.1, from coordinate 100,982 downwards.
ACGGTGACTTCCGTGAAGTAGAACGTTCCGCGCACGTCGGCTTCGGACACCTGCAGCCGCCAGCGCTCAACGTCGTCGAGGCTGGGGACGCCCGTTCCGTGCCGTGACGCCGAGCGCAACGCGCCGTAGACCTCGTCGACTCGCTCCGCCGCATGTCCGTCGAGCTCAGTCGACGCAGAAACCATCGATTCGACCATCGTCAAGCGCAGCGAGCTTTGACGAACCAGTCCGGGGAGTTTGCGGCCGACGCGGCCGTCGGCGTTGTCCATCCAGGGCTGGGGCAGATCGGCGTAAGCATGGCAGACCCGGCGGTCGAGGTCGGCGTCCGCTCCGGCGATGATGAGCGAATCGAAGTCGACGTGCGCGAGGACCAGCCGTCCACCCGGCCGCAGCACTCGGGCCACATCGTGGAGCAGCGCGACGGGATCGGGAACACACTCGACGGTGTTGTACGAGAGGACCACATCGACGGAGCCATCCAGAAGTGGCAGTGGGTCGCGCAGATCCGCGATCGCCACTCCGGATCGTCCGCCTATATGCCTTTTCAGGACGTTCACCGCGGCACGCAAAGACTGTTCGGATCGGTCGATGCCCAACAAGCGGGCTCCGGGAGCGGCCAGGGCCAATGCGCTCAAGGTGGGGCCGGCGCCGCAGCCCAAGTCGACGACGATCTCACCGGGCCTCGGCGCGGCGAGGGCGAGCAGGCGTTGATGGATGGGTTCGTCGGCGCTGGACATCGTTTCAACCCTCACACAGTTCGAGCGGCGGACAGTTCCCCGTCAGCGTCAGCCTCGGCCGCCGACGGTTCCGGGCTTGAGCCGGTAGCGCAGGTCAGGTGCACGCCGGAGATCGAGAATGAACTCGCCGGGAGGGAATTCGGCGTCGTCGCTCTGCGCGGCAGGGAACGTCAATGTGTAGCTGTCGGACGTGTATTGCCCCTGGCTGGTGTGCTGCAGCGGCTCACGGGCGCCTCGGCGCCACAGGTGCAGTACCCCGGCGCTGAGGGACAGCCGCAGCGTCCCAGGGACGGCCTCGCACTCGTACGTGCCCAGGATTGTGTGCGGTTCCTCGGGTCCGAGGTTAGGGCCAGCATCCGGTTGCGTGTCCGTGGGGTGCTTCCGTCGGTTCTGAGTTGCGGACGCGAGGAGTTGGTCCGCATCGACGTCGGGGTTCCCTACGATTTCGGCGAGCACTGTCGCAAGGATGTGATCGGCAGGCATGTCGGTGCGGTTGGACAGGCATACGATGCGCAGTCCCCACGGCGTGAGATGGGTGGCGGCCGAGAACCCCTGCTCATGGCCGTAGTGGAAGACGGCAGTTCGTCCACGGCGCGGATCGGCGTATAGGCCGGCCCCGTAGGTGAACGGCGTGTGGTCGCTGGGCTGGTAACTGACATGGCCGTCGAACGGCATCGGGCTCGTGGAGGCGGCCCGCCTCCATTCGTCGGCGAGGTGGGCGAGCCAACGGTCGAGGTCAGCGGCACTGCACCAGAGCGAGCCAGGGCCGGGGAGGGTTACAGGGCGCTGCTGGTGGCTCCAGCCTCCGCCGTCAGGGCCGTAGCTGCTGGCCGCGCCGGGTATGACCTCGGTGGGGTGGCGCTTGAAGCGCGTGGCGTTCATGCCCAATGAGTTGAACACCTGTTGTTGTGCGATGTCTTGCAGGTCGCCTCCGTGGATCTGACGGAGGATCTCGGCAAGGAGCAGGTATCCGGTGTTGCTGTAGAGGAAGTGGCCAGGCGGAACGGCTCTGTGGTCTTGGCGGTACGCGAGTTCGAGCAGGTCGGCGCCGGTGTAGTGGTCGAGATCGCGGAAACCGGCCAGGGACAGCAGGGATTCGGCGTCTCGGACGCCTCCGCGGTGCCGGATGAGGTCGCGTACCGACACGTCGGGGATCTGAAAGCGCGGCAGATGTTCGCTAACCGGGCGGTCCAGGTTCAGGCGGCCGTCCTGGACTGCACGGACGCAGAGGTATGCGGTGATCTGCTTGGCGACGGAGCCGACGTTGAAGACGGTCGTCGCTTCGACCGGTGCGACAAGTTCGAGGCTGGCCAGCCCCAGAGACGCCTGTGTCGTCGGCCCGTTGACGGGGTGAATGCGTAGCGTTATGCCCGGCTCGGCGGCGTGACTCGTGCCGCTGGGGATCTCCGGAGTCGACGTGCTGCGGGTGCCGTTCACAAGGTGAGTGCCTCACGGTAGACGGCGGCGAGGCGGTGACGCAGTTCGGTGTCGGTCACCAAGGCGAGCGCACGGGCGTGGTCGTCGATGGTCTGGGCGAGACGTCGTCGCTGCTGGTCGAGGTAGGCGGCGAGGAAGCGGTGTACGTCGCTGTCGGTCTCCCCCAGGACGCGGGCCGCGTAGATCATGGTCAGCGGGAAGGCCCAACAGGCGTGCAGGAACCCGAAGGCGGGCCGGCTTGTTCGTTTCCAGGGTGAGTAGAAGCACGACTCGTCGCTGATCCTGCACGAGGTGGCGGCAAAGGCGTCGTTCAGCCAGTTGTGGGCGGCTTCGTGGACCAGGTCCCGGGCGAGGACGACCGGGTCGCCGACGTGGTCGCAGAAGACGGTGCCGGGAAGGCGAGTGATGGTCCAACTGTCCAGGGTGTCGCCGAGGACTTTTCGGCGGAGGAAGCAGACCACGACGGCGTGGGCGCCCAACAGCTCGCCAAACCCTGCGGCATAGCCCGCCGCGAATGCGGACTCGGCCAGTTCGCGTAGTCCGGCAGGGGCCGCGCTGCTCTGGGGGCCGATGACGTAGTAGGGGGTCTCCGAGATCGTAGACCGGGGCAGGCGACGGAGGTCAGGTGCTACGACGACGCGAGGACCGACGTCGGTGGCGATGGCAAGGGCAAGCGCGTTTCCGTCGGGGTGTTCTCGGTACCAGTTGAAGGTCGCCGTGTCCCCGTTGCGCGCTGCCGACTCGGCACCTTCGAGGGCGTGGTGCGCCAAGCAGTACTCCGCTGCGGCCACTGCGGGTGCGGGAGTGACCGCCATGTGCGAGGCCACGGGCTGGACAATGCCGCGAATACGTCTGGCCCGCTCGTGGTGCAGGGAACGGATGGGTGCGAAGGAGAAGGCAGCGGCCAGGGTGGGCACGGACGGGCTCCCTCGTGAGGTAACGGCCTGGGGCCGGGCTCGGGCCCGGCCCCAGGAGCTGTTCACATCGGTCTACCGCTGGTGCGGTTCGCGGGCAGTGAGCGCCTGGCTGTCGTCGGCGGTCTCGTGGATGGGCCAGCCTTCGGCGGAGACGCTGGAGGTATGGGCGGTCGTGCGGACGTCTTGGTCGTCGCCGCGCATTGCGTCCACTGCGGCGAGGAACTCGCTGATCCGGTCGTCCATCGTTGTGCTCGTCCTTCCTGGCTCGGGTGACAGGTGGGTGCACGTGCTGGAGTTGGGTGGCGCGGGGGTGCTCTGGCGGTGTGCATCTGGGTTCCGTTTCGGTGTGACGCCGTGTCAGCGACGGCGTTCGGCCGATGGGCTGGTGACCTCAGCTGCTTGGCGTAGGACGTCGCGCAGTTCGCTCATCGCAGGGCGATCCTTCGGTTCCGGGGCGAGTGCCGCGGCGGTCACCGACCCCAGAGCGGCAGGGGCGGCGTCGAGCCGGGAGTGTCCATGGCGCGGGATATCCGCGCAGACGAGGCGATAGATCAAGACGGCCAGGCTGAAGACGTCGGCGGCCGGCGTGGCGCGGTCATAGGAGAACGCGTACTCGGGAGGCCAATGGACTTCCGGGCCTCTCGCGACTGGCCCACGCGGTGTGTGGACGTGGCGAGCCGCTCCGAGGTCGGTGATCAGTCCGCGGCCGTCGAGGACGAGGATGTTCTCCTGGTAGACGTCGCGATGGACAAGCCCGCGTTCGTGAAGGCCGCGGAGTCCTTCCGCGACGTCGGCCAGGATGCCCAGGCCGGCCGCTACCCCTCGGTTGTCGCGTGCCGCGAGCAGCGGACGGAAGTTGCCACCGGGGCAGTACGGCATGGTGTACCAGTCGAACCGGTCGGCGCTGCCGTCTTCCAGAAGCGGCACGACGTGTTCGATGCCTGCGGCCTCGCGCGTGAGGGCTGCTTCGTGCTGGAAGTCCTCACGAGCGAGAGCCCGTTCGACTTCCGTCATCTCCGCGTACCAGTAGAAGCCGTACGCCGCTCGACGTGTCTCCTCGTCCAGGTCCGCCAGGACGTGGTTGCTGCCGAAGCCCGCTTTGAGGACTACGGGAGGTTCGTCGTTGCGGCTGGCCAGAAGCAGGGTGCTCGCACGCGTGAAGGCCAGCAGGTCGTGTACGTGCCATCCGCATTCGCGGACCTCGTCAAGGACCCAGGCGGCGGGGTGCATCGGGTGGAGACGCATGATGCTGTTCCTCATATTCGCATGGTCGTTGCCGCTGATCGCATAAGCCGGGCACGACACTCAGCCACGAGCCAGGCGAGGTCGGGCTGGGTAGCGCACGAATGCCGCAGCACCGGCAACCCCGTCGTGTCGGTCCACACCGTGACGGCCAGATCGAATAGTTCGGCAAGCCGAGAAGCCGTCTGCGCGTCCTCTCCGAACCGGCGCCTGGTGGCACGGTCAGAAATTCGGCCGTGGCAGAGCTCCAGCGGAGTGGTCAGCAGCACAGTCAGATCAGCCCGCGCTGCGGGTACCTCGGCCAACTCCCGTACACAGTCAGCGACGGGCAGGTCGTGCACCAGGGCCAGCAGACAAGCGGTGGACAGAGTGAGGCGGTCGGCGATCACCGCGCCGAGGCGCAACGCCGGGATGAGGTTGTGACGTGCGTGCAGTTCCAGGTCGCGTCGCATGGCACGCAGGGCTTGCTCTGCAGTGCGCGCTGGGCGCCCTGCACGCAACTCGATGACGGTGCGTGTGGCCTCAAGCGAGAGCCACGAGAACTGCCCCACGTGCGCCAGTGGGACGCCGTCGTAACGTGCCCCCTCAAGAAGCCGGTCCCGCATCGTGCTCTTCCCGGCTCCAGCGATCCCTTCCAAGGCCAGCAGCACGCCCGTCACCCCTGCTCCTCGGCGATGAGCCAGCTGATGAACTTCGCAACCCTGCCCTTGGCCACCGGTTCGGTCCCGTGGGTGAGCTGCGAGCCGTAGACCAAGGCGGTGCCGGGTGCGGGACGCACAGTCCAGCGGGTGCGAGGCAACCGCGCGAACCAGTCGGCAGAGTGGTCGGCCCCGTCGTGGGCGAGCCACATGCCATCCGCGTAGCCGTGCCCGCCGGCCTCGTCCAGGCGGGTACTCCACATGACGTCACTGGAGGACGTCTCAACGTAGAACGCACCGCCAGCCTCGGCCTCGGAGATCACCACGCTGATCCCGGCGATCTGCCGAGGCCAAGCGAGAGGGTCAGGGGCGATGCCGTCAAGATGTCCAGTGATGTACTGCCCTGGGCCGTACTCCACGTAGGTCCACGGACGGCAAGCGGTGATTGACGGCATGACGCGCGAGAGCGCAGGTCGAGCGCGGTCGAAGGCGCCTTGCAGCACCTGCTCCACCTCGGCGGGAATATGTGGTGCTTCCAGCCTTCCGCAGGGCTCGTACACGGCCATCGCACGCTCGTGCGAATGCCCCGGGATCTCATGGATCGAGGTGGTCCGGCCGTCGCTGAATCGGACGCGCTCCTCGGTCCCGAGGAATGCGTCCATCACAGTGGCCAGCCGGGCGCGTTCCCCGTCCGTGAGGAATCCCTCGACGCTGCCCAGCGTGACCGTCTCAGATACGTGGATCATGGGTCGGTCCTCCTTCCCAGCACGCCGCGCACGTCATCCAGGCTTGTGCAGTGATTGAGCCAACTCGCCACAGGTCGCTGGGAGATCGATGTCGGGTCGGCCCAGAGCGACAACAGCTCCCCGGTCAGGGGCAGCTCCTCTGGGCTCGGCAACCCAACCGGACAGGCGAAACCGCCGTCGATTCGGTCCGGCCTCGGACACAGCGACGCGTGTTGAGCGGCGAACGCCCGCCCCAGCCTGGCGCCCACCGCATATCCGCAGGCCCGTGCGAGCACCTCGGTGGACGGAGTCCGCCCATAGGCCCGGTGCTCAATCTCCGCCCATCCCGCGCCGACGGCGGCACCGGCCGAAGCGACGTGGCAGGTCGCGCAGCAGGAACCAGTCTGTACCGGGCATGGCCGGTGGTGGGCCGGAAGAGTCTCCGCGACTTCCCGGAGCACCTCCCAGGCGGAACCCTCCAACAGTTCGTCGACAGTGCCCTGCGTCGGCGGGCCATCCGAGTGGTTGCAGCACGCCTCGCCGGCTACCGACTGCGGCCGGTCCCGGCTGACGGGTTCGATGAAGAGCGCGTGGAAATACACGATCCGCCCGATGAGCTGATGGACCGTCAGCGTGTCCAGAGCTGTCATCACGCCGGCTCCCCCGGGACGACCGGCGGGGAGGCCGACGGCACCGGGCACGAGCATTCTCCGCTCGCTGTGGGGCGCACGTCCGCGAGCGCCTTGCTGACGATCGCGGTGGCCGTGTCCAGGGCGTCGAAGTACTCGGACCACGTGTGGCCAGGGGTGGGCGCCAGCGCGAGATCCAGCACGGGAGTGGTCTCACCGGTCGTCTCACACGTCAGTTCCGAGCGTCCGGCAGTCGCTGTCACCGACGAAGGGAGCGCTGGGGCGGCCGTGGTCATCGCGCGGCACAGCGCGGCGGCGATCGCGGCGTACTCTCCCGAGTGACGTGGGAGGATGCCGATCCGACGCTCGGCGGTCGCTACGTCCAGCCCGACGTACGCGTGGCCTTCGCAGCTGTCATAGGTGACCACAGACCAGTCCCGGGTCACGACGTCGACCAATGGGCCTACACCGGGTTCGATCGCCTCATGCCACTGGGGATGGGCGGGATCCAAGTCGTCGGCTTCGTGTATGCCGGGCAAGCCAACCGTGTTGATGTTGCCGTGCGCGCTCGTTCGTAGCCGTACAGGCTTCCGGGAAACGCTCACAGCGTCCCAACGGGCAACGAAGCCCGTGACGTCGCGCATACTGTTCGGCTTTCGCGGACGCCAGCGAACCATTCGGCACCACGTGCCCGCCGGGTGGGCTGGCTGGGACACGAGCGCCGCGATGCCGTCGATCATCCGCATTCTGTAGTCGCAGTAGGCGTCCTGGTCACCGCGATCGTCGTACCGGCGGCGGGTGGCGACGCACCCACCACCGCAGGGAATTCGGTAAGCGCATTCGACGCATCGCCGCATCAGGGCCTTGCCTTCGTTGAGCAGCGGTAATCTCCGCTGCTCGGCGAGGACGGACGATATGTTCGCGGTCTCGTCGAGGTTGGTGAGCTGGGCCTGCGGCCAGGGCAGTTCGTCGCAACTCCCGAGTCGGCCGTCCGGGTAGAGCGTGAAGACGTGATCGCACTTCAGGTCGGAGAAGTGGCAGAAGCCGGTGTCCAGCCCACGGAGTCGCCGAATGGTGGACACGGTCGGTTCGAGTTTCATACGGGCGAAGTGCCCCGCGTGGATCCAGTGCGCGCTGGCAGCCAGGACGAAGTCGGCATACTCCTGCGGTTTGACGGCCCAGGCCGGGCCCGCACGCCCATTGAGAGCGCTTCGCTGGAGCAGTCGACTGGCCGGCGGCCGTTCGCCTGGAGCGGCAGTCGGACGCTCGACCCCAGCGTCGAAGCACGGCACGAAGCTGACCGCGTTCACCGCCGAGAATGACGCGAGGTGATCCAGGACGGCTTCCGCGCGGCCAAGCACGGCCGGGGTGACCGCTGCGATCACGCCTACACTCCGACCGCAGTGGCCCAGCAGTCGCAGTGCGGCGGCAACGCGTGGGTAGACCGGGCGTCCGTCGTAGCCGACTCTCCACGCGTTCCCGCGAGCATCGCCGTCTAGGGAGACGCCGATCTCCAAGCCCGGATAGGTGTCGTCGAACAGGTCCAGCCACCGCTCGTCCAACAGCACGCCGTTGGTCTGCAACGAGACGCGCACAACGGACGGCTGCTTCGCGAGTTCGCGCAGAACGGCGGCGAGGTGATCACGTCCGGCGGTGAGGGGTTCGCCGCCGTGCAGTTCCACAGCGAGCGGCCGTCCCCGGAAGAGATCGGCAAGCCGTCGCACCTGCGCGGCGTCGATCCGCGCCCCTCCGGGGACTTCCTTGCGCTTCTCGTAGCAGTAGAGGCAGTCGATGTCGCATGTCTCGCCGCGCAGCTTCAAGATCACCGAAACGGCGCTGGCGGTGTCCTTCACGTCCAGGTCCCGATACAACTGCGCTATCGGGCCCCGCTGTTCCCTGGTGCGGTACATCGGCTGCCTCCAGGCGGGCCGTGCCCGGCGAGATCAGTCGTAGAGCCGCCCGAGCAGGGCGCCCTGGCCCGACTGGAGGATGTGGGCGGCCTCCAGCGGCACCCAGAAGCACTCGAAGTGCGTGGGCTCCTGCTCCCCGTCGTGGTCTTCCTGACTGGTCCACCGCTCCGGGGTGGGCTCGGTCAACTCCAGGTGGAAGACGTGGCGGCGCTGAATCTCGAACCGGTAGGGACTGATGTCGTACTCGGTCTCGCCGAGCTTGCGTACGATCTTGAAGTCGTTCAGGCCGGTCTCCTCGCGCGCCTCGCGTAGCGCTGCCGACTCCGGCGTCTCACTCTCACGGATGCTGCCGGCCGGGACCTGGATGCCGACCTCCTCGTAGCTGTAGTCCGTGTGCCGGAACACCAGCAGCCGACCGTCACGCACGATGTAGCACAGGACCTTGTCCTTGGTGACCCTCTCGGGCACGGGAACACCCCTTCTTCATCCGGTGGAAACGGGCGCGGCGACACGGGCGCCCGAGTTCGTGACACAGCCGCGCGTTCCGCCGAGCGGCGAACACCCATGGGCTGGCGAACAACGCTGAGTCTATGCGCAGTAACCGGCTGTGCCGACGCGTCCAGAGGTATCGAACAGGCGTACCAGATCAGGCGACTGTAGCGCCCACCGTGCGCCGGTCGGTGCGTCGCGAGCCACGGCCCAGCAACGGATGACATCGATCACCTCCCGTGGTGCGGTACGTCTCTCGCCCCATGCCCGACCAGGTCTGCGGCGCGTCCCCTGGGATGCCGCATCCGAACGGCGACAACCGCCGGGAACACAGGGACAGTTGGAGACTTGCGTATGGTTCACCATGGTGGACGTCGATTGGCGACCGGGCTATGAGCGTTTATGAGCACCGGGCGACCCGGCGGCCTGAGGAGGACAGCTCGGCGGGCGGGGGCGTACGTGGGCGTGGATGAAGACCGTCGGTGTGTGCTCTGCGGCTCCCACCTGAGCCGCTTCAACGCGGGGACAGCGTGTGGTCCGTGCCAGCGCGCGGGGAAGGCGGCGGTCGACCCCGCCTTCTGGGCCGACGAAGCGGTCCAACACGCCGCACGCTCCTGGGACTTGGGCAGGCTCGTACGGCTGTACCGTCAGCACACCGGACTCTCGCAAACGGCCGTCGCCCGGAGCGTCAACATCGACCAAGCCGAGGTCAGCCGCTTGGAACGCGGGAAGAAGGTGATCCGCGATCGAAAGCAACTCCTCCAGTGGGCCACCGCGCTCGCCGTCCCAAGTGAACTGATCGGGGCCCTGCCGCAGGCGCCTGGCGGCCCCGCTGCCACGGATGAACCGGCGGTCACGCACCTCGCGTCCGCTCGCACCACGTGGGAGCACGCGATCGACATCGCCCGGCGCGTCGACTGGGCGACCTCGACTGGCATCGCACCAGAAGCGTTGGACACCCTTGAGCAGTCGATCACCGCGATCGTGGCGCGGTACGAGGTAGAGGGGCCCCAGCTCCTCGCGCCGGAAGCGACGCGCCTACGCCGACGAATCCAGGGACTACTTGAACTACCGCAACCGCCGCGACAACGCGAATGGCTCTACGTCACGGCGGCGAAAGTATCCGCACTGCTCAGCTACATGGCGGTCAATGCCGGCAAGCCCGAACTGGTGGCCGCGTACTGCGCAGAGGCCTTCCACTTCGCGGAAGCCGTTGATGACGTTGACATGCTTGCGTGGATCCGCGGGACCCAGTCCTTGGCCGCGTACTACGCGGGGCGCTTCGCAGAGGCCGTCGACCTCGCCCGGCACGGCCAGCAACTCGCCCCTGGTAGCCGGCAGTCCATCAGACTTCTGATCAACGGCGAAGCCCGTGCGCTCGCCAAACTCGGGGACCGTGCAGGGACCGACCGCGCCGTCGACGCCGCCTTCACGTTGCTCGACCGCCACGCGGCACCCACTGGGCTCACGTCCTGCATCTCGTTCGGCGCTTACGGCAGAGCCCGAACCGCCGCCAACGCCGCGACCGCGTACGTGGCCTTACGCGACACCCGCCAAGTCCTGACGTGGGCCGAGCAGATCGAAAGTCCCGTCGAACAGTCCGATTCCTCATGGAGCCGTGCGCTGGTCCGCCTGGACATCGCGACCGCTCTGTTACGCGACCGGCAGCCCGACGTCGAACAGGCGATGAGCCTGGGACGGGAAGCCCTCACGATCTCCTCCGAACACCCCATCCGATCCGTCTGGCAACGAGCCCACGAACTCCACGGGCACGCCGAACGGTGGCTCACTGTGCCCGATGTACGCGAGTATGCCGAAGCACTCCACGCCTGGCGCACGCTTCCCGAAAGCCAGGCCATCGCCCCAGCGGACTGACCGGCCAGGAGGCCCCGTGGCATACCCGCCCACGTCACCCACGCCAGCATCGTCGCCGCACCCCGCGCTACCGCCGTCGCTCACCGACGCCGATGCCATCGCCACGAGTGACTGGGAGGCGTTCTCCTCCATCCGGTCGATGGTCAACCACTGGGACCGCCCAGGCTGGACCCCGGGCCGACGCTCCTACCACTGGTTCCTCACCTTCCCCGACGCGCCCGACCTGGCGTCCACCGCCGCCGAACTTCAGGCCGAACTTGCCCACTTCCGCCTGGACGTCATCCCCGCGGATGGCCTTCACATCACCATGGCCAAACTGGGCTTCACCGACGAAGTGACCGACGAACACCTCAGCACCGCCATAGGCGCCACCGAGCGCGCCTGCGCGGCCATAGGCGCGTTCGACTTGCGGGTCATCCCCCTCGCCGGCTCACCAGGCGCGGTCCGGTTCAGCGTGGCCCCCTGGGCCCCACTGACCGCAATACGCGACGCCCTCCCAACCGCACCATCCGGCTCGGCATTCCGTCCCCACCTCGGGATCGCCTACAGCAACCGCACCATGCCCGCCAAACCGGTCATTGACGCCGTAGCGGCCTTGCGTTCTCGGGAATCGGTCAGCCTCCCCGTAGGCGAACTGCACCTCGTAGAACTACGCAGAGAACACCGGACCTACCGCTGGGACCTCGTCAAGAGCTTCCTATTGGGAACGTCGACGCACTGATGCATAGCCGTCACGTCGCAACCGTCGCGGACCGTCACCTGGTGACACACCGCCAGGTCGGCAACCTCCGGCACGGGGTGCCCCGCGCCCCATCAACCACACGTACTCCAGACGCTGCCGCGCATGCCGGGCCAACTCGCGAGCCACCACTCGCTCGCGCACTTCTCGCTGCTCCTCCGCCGACAACTCCAACCGCAACACCTTCGGCATGGCAGGACCCTCCCGCCAAATCACCCACCCAGCACAGCGGATTTCACCGAGAAAGCTTAGCGGTCCGGGTCGTCGCCCCAGAGCAGAACGTGCGTACGCAAAGACAGCCCGTATCCGCGCGCGAGGGCGGTGTCGACCATGCGTCGGGCCGTCGCGGTGTTGGTGCGTGCGTCGGATCCCTCAGGCATCACCATCACCCGTCGCGATGGGATCGCCACATCGGCGACGATGCAGTCCACCTCCGCGAGATCCGTCTCGAGGTCCGCGGTGACGACGAATTTGAACCACGCTTTGCCAGTATCGCGCAGGGCGGCGAGCGCCTCCGGTCGGTACCGCTTCGTGGGTCGGTTCCCGCTGTTCGCCAGCTTCGGTGACACGTTGTACTGCGTGACGACGGCGTCGAACGCGTCGACGGGGGCAATCGTGCCAGCCGTCTCGACGTGAACCTCGTTGCCCCATCCGTGCAGCCGGTCCAGCAACGGCACCAGGTCGCGCTGCTGCATCATCGGTTCTCCGCCGGAGACCACGACGACCGTCGGACGCCGCTCGACGTCCCACAACTCCCGGAGTTGCGCCAAGACCTCATCCGGCTCCATCGGCTTCATGCCGTAAGCCGGGTCGTCCCTGTCGTACAACCGCCCGCTGTGGGTCCTCGCCGCCTTCGCTTCGGTCACGGCCCAGGTGTACGCCGTGTCGCACCAGGCGCATTCCAGGTTGCACCCGAAGGTTCGCACAAAGAGGCAGTGTCGTCCGGCAGCGCTCCCCTCGCCCTGCACCGTCGGCCCAAACACCTGACTGATCTTGAGCATGCACCCTCTCCTACACGAACGAACGCAACAGCGTCCGGACAGCCGGCCCCACTCTGGTAGCCGCGGACGCTTCTTGCGATCCGGCATCCACAATGCGCGGCGGTAGCGCCGCCCGCCCGGGGATCCCGAAGGAGCGGCTCAGCAACCAGCTCCCCGAGTCACGTCGCCCTCACCAGGCTGCCCACCGGCAGGAACCTCGTCACCGAACCGGTCGCGGGAGAACGACAGCACCCGGCAGACGAAGTCCCGCAGCGTGTCTGCCAGGTCCTCGTTGCACCGTGCCGGCGAACAGTTCCCAGCAAGGCTGCTGTCGTCCGACTCCGGAGCCTGCGCCGTCAGGCAGTAGCGCGGGTAGTCCCCCAGCAACAGTTCCAGCGCGGCGCCGGTGGACACACCGCGCTGGCTGCGGACACTCGACTGCTATGCGACCTGGCTCAGGCTATCGACGCGTGTCGCGTGTTGCTGTTCGAAATCGACGAGGCTGAGGCAGCCCAGCGCGGAACTCTCGACAATCGGGGGAAGCTCGGGGCCGCATTCACCCAGCCACGTACGCGACCGCATCGTGGCTGTGGATGCTTTCAAGGTTGCGGACGCTGACTCTGTGACGGAGCCCGCGCTCACGGCAAACAAGACTGACGTTGCGGGCCATGTCCTCGACAAAAACCGGGTGGTCGTATGCCTGCATCGTGAGCACTCGTTCGTCCGTCCGCTTGACCAGTGGGATCACCGGCGCAGATGCCGAAGACGAAAGGAGCCGGACCGCGCTCTGCACCGGCAGGGGATACGGCGTGTCGCCGTGACCGCTCACGGCGAGCGTGATTCGGCTGCGCTGATTGTGCGCGCCATAGTCGGAGATGGCTTTGGAGCAAGGGCAGAGACTCGTCACGTCGGTGGTCACGGCTGTCGTCACCGTCACGGCTCCGTCATTCCACTGGCCCTCGACCCGTACGTCGTGAACCTGCTTCGACTCATGTCCGCTGGCCGGAGCGACGACGGTCGTGCTGATCGGCATCGACACCTCGACTGTGAACGCAGGAGCGTCCAGGAGGTGCGCACCAGTCTTAAGCAGATTCGGCAACTGACGGGGGTCGAATCTCTGCAGGTGGTCATGCACGAGTGCCACCATGCGGCTCATGTGCGTGCCCCGGCGATCATGCTGGAGCCGGACGGTGACCTCGATGTCCGCGACGCCCTCTTGGCGTAGGTACCCGTCTTCGAAGTAGATCGGATAGCGCAGTCCACTGATGCCCACACGGTCGAGTTCGATGCCTCGTGTGTCAGTTTCGTTCTGGATGTCGTGCATGCCTACATGCCTCGGTAGGTGCAGCCTGACGTGCACGTTTCGCGAACGGTCACCGCGGACAGGGCCGGGAGGTCCGGCTGCAGTCGTGTCCAGATCCATTGAGCCAGGATCTCGCTCGTTGGGTTCTCGAGGCCCGGGATCTCGTTCAAGTAGTAATGGTCGAGTTGGTCCTCGATGGGGCGGAAGACCCGTTTCACGTCCCCGAAGTCCATGACCCACCCGGCGTCAGGATCTACCGGGGCTTCAACGTGCACGATGACCCTGTACGAGTGCCCATGAAGCCGAGCGCACTTGTGTCCCTCCGGGACGTTGGGCAGCCGATGCGCAGCCTCGAAGCAGAACTCGCGAAAGATTTCCATTACTGAATTCCCAGATACTTGTGCGTCTGAAGAGAGAAGATCCAGCGCGGGTTCTTGATGCAGTACTCGACGGTCGCCTCAGTGTTGGTCTCCGCAGCCGGACCGTCTGCAGGCTGAAGACGGAAGGAGTGGAAATCCAAGTCCTCGAACTGCGCTGCATCACCGCCCGGTTGGGGGTCTCGTTGCAAGGTGCAGGAGATCTCTTTGACCAGATCGGTCATCGTCACATGCCCTGGTACTGCACGGGGTCGGTCACTCCCGCCTCGGCGAAGCCCTTGAGGCGCAGCAAGCAGGTCTCGCAGTGGCCGCAAGCGCGTCCCTGCTCGTCCGGGTCGTAGCAGCTAGATGTGAGCGAGTAGTCGACGCCGAGGCGAAGGCCCTCGCGCACGATGTCAGCCTTCGACATGGCGATGAGCGGGGAGTGGAGCTTCAACTCTTGTGTGCCTTCGACGCCGGCACGGGTCGCAAGGTTGGCCATGCGGGCGTAGGCGTCCATGTACTCGGGACGGCAGTCGGGGTAACCGCTGTAGTCGACTGCCGTTACGCCGGTGAAGATGTCGCTCGCGTTGACTGTCTCCGCGTAGGCGAGGGCGAACGACAGGAAGATCGTGTTGCGCGCCGGAACGTACGTGATCGGCACACCTCCGTCACCCGTGTCGTCCAGGGAGTCGTGCTTGGGGACCTCGATGTCCGAGGTCAGAGCGGACCCACCGAAGACTCGAAGATCGATATCAACGACGACGTGCCGTGCCACGCCTTGCTCCTCAGCTACGCGCTTTGCGGCCTCGAGCTCGATGCTGTGCCGCTGCCCGTAGCGGAAGCTGAGCGCGTACGGCGTGTAGCCCTGATCCTTGGCGATGGCCAAGACCGTGGTCGAGTCCAGGCCGCCACTCAACAGAACGATCGCGGGACGTCCCATGCCTCACTCCCTAGTTTGCCGTCTTTGCAAGCCTGCAGCCTAGCGCCAAAACTTGCGGGTACAGTAACCACAGCAGAGCAACAGTTATTGGTGTCGGGAGTCGAACTACCTTGAGAGAACTATCGTTGGTGGTCACCTGCACCGATCGCAAGGTCGACGCGCCGAACGAGACTCTGCGTGCCAGGTCTCTGCCCGAGGGCAGCGTGAAGCAACGCGCCACGGACTGGCAGGAGCGCATCCGATCAGTCGCGTCGCAAGACCAGACGGTGGTTCGATCTCTGGCGAACCTCTACTGCGGCGACCATTGGACCCAAGCATGCGGCCTCGTCGGAGCAGCGACCAACGCCGGCTTTGCCCCCCGGCTCTGGGTTGCGTCTGCAGGGTTGGGGCTACAGCCAGTCGAGCCGGCGGAGTATTCGGCGCCCTCCTATGCGGCCACGTTCAGCACGCGGCACGCCGACTCAGTCGCGACGTCGGCCACCGAGAATGCTGATTGGTGGAGTCACCTGCAAGCTGGCAGCGGTCGTACCACGCTGCAAGAACTCGGTCGCCGAGGAGCAGTCCTGGCGGTCCTGTCTGAGGTCTACGCAAGCGCCATGGAGGCGGAACTGCTCACTCTCGGGGGAGTGGGCAGCGAGGCGCTGCTCGTCGGCGGGATGGCGGACATTCCAGGCATCCAACGCATCCCGTCCAACGCCGGGCTGCGGCGTGCACTGGGCGGTACCTTGACCAGTCTCAACGTCCGCATGGCCGCGTCATGGCTGAAGCATTGCCAGGAGGGATCACTTATCTCGCCCGAAGGTCAGTCCTTGTGGGATAAGTGGTCCGCACACGTCGAAGCGCAGGAGCGATACGACCGACGTCCGATGACCGACCAAGAGGTCATCGCGTTCATCACACGAGAAACCAAGCGGACACCCGGTATCTCGCGCACACGACTCCTGCGTACCTTGCGCGACGGCGGCCAGGCTTGCGAACAGAGCAGGTTTGCCAACCTGTTCGCACAGACGGTAGGGAAACAATGACAGAGAGGATCATTAGGCGCAGGGCTCTTCGGATTGAACAAAATCCGAACATTCCCCTCTACATCTTCGCCCTCGAGGCTGGAGAAATCGATCGCGTCGCCGATGTGGCGCGTATCTCCAGAGACGAGGCCGGGAAGCTCTTGGGTTACCAGCGGCCCGAGAAACGGCAGCATGTGAAGCAGATCCTTGAGTACCTCGACGGCGGCGACGTCCTGTTTCCCAATGGACTAATCCTTGCCCTTCCGTCCACGGTGCGCTTCCGTGGAAGCCGAGGACCGAACAGCACCGACGGCCTCGCAACCATTGGAACCCTGGAGATTCCGCTGCCTGATTCACCTAACGCGCCGCGACCGGCCTTGATCGTTGATGGGCAGCAACGGAGCCTCGCACTCGCACGGACCCGCCACTCCAAACTGCCTATCACCGTCGCTGGCTTCGTCGCCGAAGACGTCGAGATCCAGCGTGACCAGTTCCTGCGTGTCAACACGGTGTCGCCACTCCCCCGCGATCTGGTGACGGAACTCCTGCCGGAAGTAAATACCAAACTCCCCACCAGACTATCCGCACGCAAACTTCCATCGATTTTGGTCAATGCCCTTAATCAAGATCCTGATTCACCTTTCAAGGGATTGATTAAGCGGGCTTCCAGCACGACAGAAAAGAACACTCATGCCGTCGTGGCAGACAATAGCCTCGTTGCCGCGATCGAACAATCGCTGACACCATCGGGCGTCCTCTTCCCCTACAAGAATCTCTCCGACGGCACGACTGACACTGACACCATGCGCAGCATTCTCGTCACCTACTGGACGGCAGTGCGCGACACCTTCCCCGGGGCATGGGGGCTGCCCCCTACAAAGAGTCGTCTCATGCACGGGGTAGGAATCCGCTCCATGGGGCGACTCATGGATCGGCTCATGGACCGAGTCCTCGAGACCACCGAGCCGAACTCTAAAGATGCCTACGAAATAACAATGGGTGAGTTGGCGATCGTCGCCCCCCATTGCCACTGGACGAAGGGCCGCTGGAACGGACTCAACTTGCCTTGGAATGAACTAGAGAACACAGGGCGGCACATCAACTTGCTATCAAACGTCTTGATCCGTATCTATCTTCAGTCAAGGAAGAGTACGTCGTGAAGTTCTACTTTCCGGACAGTCAGGACCAAATCAGTCCAACATACGACTTCCCGAACGACGAATACTCTCCTTTCCGCGTCCGGCAACGCGACGACCTCTACGCACACCAGGCTGTCACCCCTGCGCCTTACGAAGGGATACTGGTCAGCAAGGCAATCGTCGATGGCTCCACAAAGGGAGCCGGCAAGTACAGCACGCCACAACGAGAGCGCCTCTACCGACTAGGGGTCCGACGATTCTTCAGACTTCCCCAAGAGATGACCAGCCTCGGCGACTGTGGGGCGTTCAATTACATCGACGAGGAGATCCCGCCCTACTCTGTCGACGAGGTCCTTGACTTCTACGAAGGGTGCCAGTTTGACGAGGGCGTAAGTATTGACCACGTGATCTTCGGCTACGCACCTGAAGCATCCGAAGCTGATGTCGATCCGGCGTGGGTTAAGCGACGCCATATCTCGCTCGATCTTGCTGAAAAGTTCCTCGAAACCATCCAATCCCGCGGCAGCAAACTCCAGCCGCTCGGCGCTGCTCAGGGATGGAGCCCTGCGAGCTACGCCGACAGCGTGGCCCGTCTACAGGAAATGGGCTATACGCGAATCGCGCTCGGAGGGATGGTTCCCCTTAAAACCCCCGAGATTCTCGCATGTCTTGACAAGATCAACGAAGTGCGCCGCGAGAGCACCCATTTTCACCTCCTGGGCATTACGCGCATCAGCCACATGGAGGAATTCTTCGAGCGTGGTGTCTCTAGTTTTGACAGCACCTCCGCCTTCCGCCAGTCCTTTATGGACGAGCGCAATAACTATCACACCCCCGAGCGCACATATACTGCCATTCGCGTCCCTCAGGTTGATGGAAACCCGGCGCTCAAGCGGCTCATCCTGGCAGGTGCAGTTTCACAGGCAGCTGCAATCAAGGCCGAGCGAGAGTGTCTGCAAGCCCTTCGCGCTTACGACAAAAGAGGGCTGTCGCTAACCGAAACAATCGCGGCGTTGGATGCCTATCTCTCTCTTGTCGACGAGACAAAGAGAAAGAAGTATCTATCCAATTACGAAGAGGCTCTGGCCGACCGGCCTTGGGAGAAATGCCCATGCCTTCTATGCAAGGAAATAGGTATTGAGATCTTGGTATTCCGAGGAACCGAGAGAAACAAGCGTCGCGGTTTCCACAATATGACCGTACTCGAGGCAAAAATGCGCGCGCTGCGATTCGCATAATCCTCGACTCCATCCACGTAAGATCTCAATTCAGGAGCCGATGTGGCCGATCGCTACACCTTGCAGCTTCCCGCCATCGAAGTGCGGCAAGGCAGTAAGAAGATCTACTGCTTTGCTGTCGATGGCAAGAAGTTGCACGACTTCACCGCCGTCTCGCGGATCCGTCGCGATGACGAGCGGCAATTGCAGGGATACCAGCGACCGGAAGTCCTGAGCCACATCCGATCAATCCGCCGGTACCTGGAGTCCGACGGGGCGATGCTCCCTAATGCATTGGTACTCGCCTTCGACCAGCGAGTGGAGTTCGTCCCGATGGGCGGCACTAAGGGCATCGGGTACTCCGTCCCTGGGGTCTTGCATATCCCCGTTGACGAGTCACTGTCCGAGGATGACAAACCCGCGTGGCTGGTCGATGGCCAACAGCGTAGCGCCGCCATCAGAGATGCCGATCTCGCAGAGTTCCCGGTGGCAGCCGTGGGCTTCATCGCCGATGGTCAGGAGGAGCAACGATCACAGTTCATCCTGGTCAACTCGACGAAGCCACTGCCTAAGGGACTCGTGCACGAGCTGCTGCCTGACACGGCAGGCCAATTGCCGCCCGCCTACGCCCGTCGCCAGCTCCCGGCCCGCTTGATGACTCAGCTCAACACTGATGGCAACAGTGCGTTCTTCGGCAGGGTGCAGAGTCCGACATCGCCGGACGGCAACATCAAGGACAACACCGTGCTCAAGATGCTGGAACACAGCCTCTACGAGGGCGCGCTGTATCAGTACCGCAACGCTGACGGCACCGGCGACCTGGACAGGATGGTCGCGCACCTCCACATGTACTGGCACTTGGTCAAAGAGACTTTCCCGGACGCCTGGAAGTTGCCACCACGCCAGTCACGGCTGACACATGGTGCAGGCATCCAGGCGATGGGATTCGTCATGGACCGACTCACGGCGGAAGCACCGGTGGAGGACGTCGACTGGGAAAACGTACGAGCAACGCTTGAAGGCCTTGTGCCGCACGTGGCCTGGACGTCAGGCACCTGGCGTTTCCCGGACGAGGAACGCCGCTGGAACAGCCTCCAAAACACGCCATCCGATCTTCGGCTCCTCAACGACTACCTGAAGCCGCTCACTGCCTTTGCCAACGGCCGTTAGCGAACGGGTGGCCGCGGCGAACTCGCGTGCGGCCACCCATTAGTCGCGCATTCGCTGTGAGTGCGGCCGGCATCCTCTTCACCAAGTGCGAGGAGAGGCTGAACCGCGGAACTCACGCATTGCGCGCGCGCCTTCTGCCTTGCGCGGGTGCGGACTGGGTGGAGTGGTGTTGCAGAGCATCCACCGTTGCGCGCACCACGGAGACCGACCCGGCGCCCTTTGGATATACCACTGCCTGTGCGTGCTGAGTGATGAAATTCGCAGCGGCATGGGTTGCACACTGGGTGATCAACACACAAAAGTCCGCGTGACGCGCGATCTCTCGCAGTTGGGTGGAGCCGACCTTGTCCGCTGACAGGGACAGCTTCACCTGGGGGTACTGCTCCGCCATCCAATGTTGGACCCGATCCAGCACCCCCTTGTCCATGCCGTACACGAGAACGTGAGCCGGCAGGATGGTCACCGTCTCTACGTCGTTGCTCGGCTCTTGCCAGACTGGCCAGTCAAGGCCCAACTCCAATTCGTGCGACAAGGAGCAGGCCGAGGCTAGAGATGCCTTGTCGAGTCGATGGGCATGCCGGTGCAACGGAGCCAACAATTCCAGCACCGCCTGCGAACGCACCTGCTGGTCCGGGGCCGCGAAGGCTGCCAACCGGTCGACGAAGTCCAATGCCTGGCTGGCCGTCTCCGAGGCAACCCACTCCTGCACACGCATGGTCAGATGCTCGAGGAATTCATCATAGTCGCCAGCGGATGGGGAGGTGCGCAAGAACAATTCCAGCAGCAGATCCAATACGGCCAGGTTCGCAGGGTCACGCCTCTGTCCAATGCTGCTGGTGGTGATCTGCGCCAACGTCAGCGGCAAGGAAAGACCGCTGCGGGCGACTTCCTGCAAGAGCGGTGACAACGCATGACGCCAAACGTTCTCGTAGCCTGAATCATTCAACCCCGACAGCAAATTGGCGAGGACAGCATCTGCGGCGGCGTCTGCTGACAGCGGCAACTCTATGCCGCCAGCGGCCTCCATGTCCCGGCAGATCCGCAATGCGGCCTTGTCTCCCTCGGCCACGGCGGCGAGCAGTTCTTTCCAAGACTCGGGCCACCACGGCGCCGCGCTGTCGGCCGTGTCTGCCGTCACCAGGAAAGCTGAGCCGCTGACCTGCGTTGTGCCGTCGGCTTCCGCTGACCGCGGGGAGACCACACGGCTGCGGAAGCGGTCCAGAATTGGCGGCACAGCCGACGACCGCTCCACCGCGTCCAGGGCCTTGATGCCGCGCGCCAAGTCCTCTTCCTGTCCGCGCGCCAGAAGACCAACCAGCAGTGCCGTTGCTGCCGTATCACCGAACTGCGTCGGATCTTCCTCTGCCAGAATTGCGATCGGTACCTGAGGCTGCGCAAGGGCCTCGCAAGCCATTCTCAAAGACCCCTGAGCCAACGCAGGCTCGATACAGGTCGCGTGGACGGCGCTGAGTACCATATCCTTCACAACGCGGGGAGGATCTTGCAGTAGGACCTCGCGAAGTCCCGGCAGGGCAAGCAATTCGGCGGCCTGCCCCATTATCGCAAGTCGCTTGATCTGCAGGTGTTTGAGGTTGGCCACCGACAGCCCGCCCTGTCGGCCTATTTGTTCCAAAATATCCGCGGCCACCTGAGGCGCACCGCCCACCAGGGCAGACTCGAAGTCCGTCAGTAGCCGTCCCAAAGCCTTGGGTGCCGTCCAAGCCCTTTGTGGACTGTTCTCCACCAAATTCAGCATCCGCGTCAGCGCTGCATGCAATGCCTTGCGCTTATCGCGCGGAGCACGCAGTCTAAAGGTGCCCAACGGTCCGAAGTGGACGGCAATTGCGGATTCAATCGCATCACCGTGGTCCAGCGCGACCGGGATGTCATAGCCTGTCTTCACCATGGACGGGCCGACGAAAGCAACGAGAAGTTCGCGCACTACGGCAGCCTCGTTCGCCCGTCGGGCGATGACGTAGTACGCGGACTCGTCCGACGTCTCCCACAGGCGCGGCAGCACCACGGGTGCGCGCCGAGCACGTACGGCACTGTCGCGGAACACTGCGCACCAGTCGGGGAACTTACCTGCGGCGTTGTGGCGAGGATTGAAAAGGAGATCTATAACGTCGTCGAGTGACCCAGCCTGACTCATCTGGGGATCCGCATTCATCACGTCTGCCCCCACTCATGCTGAAATTCCACAAGCGCTTGGGCGGCGCTGCGTTCATCAGTGGTGTATGTGATCTGCTCCTTGTTGCGAGCCAGTCCGTTGCGAGTGAAGTTCATCGAGCCCTGAAGGATCCATCCGGGACCTACCAGGCACTTTTCATGGACATCGTTGTCTTGGATCACCCGCAAGTCGCAGGCGGGGTCCGCTCCCGATCGCAGCCGCTGCACGAACGTCGCGTTGGCCGCAGCCGATCGAGTCACCACCCGCACTTTCGTGCCCGATTGGGCCAACAGCAACAGCAAGTCAGACAATCGGCAGCGCTCAGGCGGGTCCTCACCGAGCGCATGATCGAAGGAGCCATCAGAGTTGTCCACCAATTCCACGTCACTGATCCACGCGGACACAAGCCACACCTCGCCCTGCCCGCCGACCAGTTGCGCCAACAGCGCAGTACGGATCAGCGAGTCCGCGCGCAATGCACTGCGTGCATTGGTACGCAATGTCCGGCCGGCCATGGTCACTGCTCCGACTCCTTGATGACCACCCGTACCAAAGCATGTTCGTGATCCCGGCTTATTTGAACGATCTCTCCAAACACGCGCAACACGCCACGGTCCACTTCAACAAGCGGTATCTGCAGCATTACCGCACGCAGCAGTTCAGGTTGGTTCAAGGGAAGTTCCAAGTCCACTTCCGGGTGCTGCGCCAGCAGTTTCTGGTACCGCTCAATCCAGTCGCCTACCGTGCAGTCGATCCTGGGGACATCCCGCGCATGCATCGCTGCAACGAGCAGTCGATCCAGAACAGCAGGGCGTTCATTGTCTCGATATGGCTGGTACGACTCCAAGTGATGGTTACGGGCCTGGTCACCCCGTGGCCACAACATGCTGAACGCCTGATCTGATGTCAATGGCCGCGGCAGCTGCAACACGCCGGCGCCCGCCGCATACGCCACCACCCGTGCATCCACCTCAATGCCCGTGGTCTCTTCCAAATCATCCCAGGACTGAATCAGTGCCCATGCGGCAGCATCCGTCGTCTGGTCAGAGCCCGGACGCAGCAAACGTGTTGCCAATGCCGCCACGTCACCGTGTCGGGGGGAACCGTCCAACGCTGTCCATGCCGTTCGGACTTGCTGGAGCGCGTCGCTGGCGGTACCCGCTGATTTAGCGGACCGCACCTGCGCCATAGCCTTGGCCAGATCCCCCTGAGGCTCCTCGTCGAGGACATGCCGCAGCAGATCGGTCAGTCGCCGATCGGTGTACTCATAGGCGTTGGGTCGCAACGCAGCCGTTACCAATGTCCAAAAGCGCGTTGGGTCTTCGCTGTAGCGGTAGGCCAACGCCTCAACGATGCCCAGGCCCCCTTCTGACGTCTCGCTGATCCAGATCGTGTCGAAGTCCTCGTCGTTGCCGGGTACGACATCGATGGTCACATCACCGTCTTGGGCGTCAGGGCAGATACGCAACACTGCCTCGAGAATCGCTGCGGCCAACGTGTCAAGGTAGGCACGACGCGCGAGGTCGCTGGTGGCCTCACCAACATCGGCAGAGAACAGCAGCGCGCCCGCTTCGTCCATAGCCTGTGCGACACCCGACTGCCGGCTGAGCGCCAGCAAATCAGATGTCACTCTGTCGGCAGCCCCACCGCCTGCCGCTGGCGAGCCAGTCGTCGCTGGGTCCTGCCGGTACAGCATCTGGATGACCTGCATGACGTGATCGCGCCACGCTCCCCCGGCCAATGCAGCGTGGATCGTCGCCGGGCTCTCGTTCTGTAGTCCCTTCATAGCGAATGCCGCAAGGTAGACCAGCGCCAGCCAGCCCCGCTGGAACACATTGGCATGCGCGCTGATACGCGCGTCCTCCGCAACGAGCCGAGTGAACGCCTTCGTGCGCCACTGTCGGGATCCAAGGTGGCTCTTGATGCGCGGCGCGGTGACATCCAGGGCGGCTACCCGTACCCGCAGGGCATCGACGGAGGAAGCAAACCCCAGGGCAGCGTCCTCACCGTCCAGCACGTAGCGGACTGTCACCCGCTCTCGAGTCGGCGGCGTGCCACGTGCTATATCGCACTCGGCGCCGTACGTCATACGGCGGACTTCGACGGGGCTGCCCGTCGCATGCGTCGCGAACCCCACCCCGACAATGCGGTCCTGCCAAGCCGAAAGATTCGGCACAGTGGCCTCTGTCGGGCCGCCCCACCAGTTGTGAACGAACTCGGTGGCCCACAGTGGACGCCCTTGGGAATGATTGGCTACATCATCGGGGGGTGCGGCTAGGACCATCCTCTGTGGACGCGTAACCAACAGCGTGCCCCCATCGCGTCGACCGGCGTTCCACCTGCCCTGCCGGAATTCACGATCGACAATCTTCGCCAGATCGAGGCTGACGTTTGCCGAGCCCGGCGGCACCTCAAGCCACGTGCGATGACGGTCGCTTTGGTATCCGTAGCGGTGGCTGACGCGACCGGGAACCGCTTCAGCAAGCGCCCGACCGACCGGCATTCTTTCCTCTTCATCCGCGGAGAAGGGGAGCGCGAATTCGACTTCTGGTAGATTCAGCGGGTCAAAAAGCGAACGAGTGATGAATTCTGGCAAGAAGGCGGACGGGCCCGCGCCAGCATCGCTGTGGACGGCATCACGACCCACCAAAAGGCGCCGCAAGATGGTCGGCGCGACAGCCAACATCACGGACCTGGGCTGTTCCCACAGCAGCGCCAGCACATCGTCGTCATTCAACGTCAAGGACCGTTGCAGGTGAACAGTGAGGTCGGCCAGCAAGCGGTCGTCCCCGTCCAGCAAAGCAGCCAGATCGGCGCACAACTGCCCTCGTGCCAGGGCGAACTTCTCACCCTCCTTCGGATCGGCTGGGCCAGTAAGAAGTTGGCGCGCATCCACCGCGATGCCTCGTTGGCGCAGTCGTAGCCCCAGCCAGTCGACGAGCGCCTGCGCGCCTTGAATCTTGACGATATGGCGGTTACTCAACGGCAGTTTCCGAGCGGTGAGCTCAGGGGAAAACAGGGCGTCATAGCCCTGATAAGCCAACCGGTCACGGCCGAAGTCGGACAAGGTGACAACCGTCATTGGTCGTGTGCCACGCTCACGCCCAGCCCGGCCACGCCGTTGAAGGAAAGACGCGGCATCATGCGGAGCCTTGTGCTGCAGCACAAATCCAACGCGAGGGTCATTGAAGCCGACCTCAAGCGATGCTGTGGCCACGACGAGATTGGCTTGTGTATCGACACCGGCGTCCTGAGACGAGGTACGGCCAATCAGCAGTGGGCGCTGGGTGAGATCGGCGCTGAGGTGGTGTCCAATCCGCTCAGGGAGATTCCACGACTGTCCCACCCTGTAACGGGCATCCTGTGCTGGCAGGTCCGGACTTCGCAGCGCCGCCAAAACAGATTTGTTGTCTCTACGCCGCCCCTGACGGCCTTTCTGACCACCCTCGGCATCACGCAAATCGTCATACAACCGGTTTGTTACATCCAGGTCATCCGTAAACAAGAAGCCCCGACTGCCATGAAGAGAGTTCTGTAGAGGGACATCGTGATCGAGCATCCGGCCCTGCAACATGGCAGTCTGGATGGCCACTGACAGCAGACTCACGCCCGAGACCGGGTCGCCCCGCAGAGCTAGCGCGTACTCCCGTCCCTCGAACTCCAGGTCGGCTGGCCGCGGCTCGATCACCGCGACCTTGTCTGTGTTAAGCCCGGTCAACTGGGCCATGAACTGGTCGGCATGCCGAAGCGTGGCGCTTAGCCCTACAAACGTCACGGGTCCGCGGCGCGCGTAGCGCCACCGCCGCAGCAAGAAGGCGGTCTGCGCCCCAGCGGCACCGGAATGCGTGTGTACTTCATCCAGTAGCACCACGCGCGGCCCGGCCCCTGCCCCCCAGCCCAACAACCGACCCAATGCGGACCCGGAGCTGGCCCGGTTGAGCATCTCAGTAGTTGTGAAGAGCAATTTAGGCGTGTTGCCGCGCAGCGACTGCCGCGTCAGCGCCAGCATCGCCGGCGGCAGTTCCTGTCGGCAGTGCGTGCAACGCAGCACCTCTCGCTGTCGCGCGATGTCACGACGCGACCACGCCAACTGCCCGCCATCGCACCGCGGACACCCCAAGTAGGGACAGATGAAGCCGTCGCCGGCCGCCTGCCACGACGTTCCCCTACGCTTGCCGGCCGCCGTCTTAAGTAGATCTTCCCCATCCCATGGAGTGCTGGCGTAGAGCACGCCGATGCGCGGCGCACTCAAGCCCCGTTCCTTCAAACGGAGGTTCTGCACCACGGCATCTCTCAACTGATCGCGCAGCAGTTCCACCCGCGGGTAAAGAGCGAGGGTGTGAACCGTATTGGAACGGCGATCCTGCACCAGAGCCGCGAAGTCAGGAAGGTAGAAGGCCAGAGTCTTGCCGCTACCGGTGCCCGCGCTGACCACGACGCCTCGGGACTCGTCGGCCTGCAAACCCAGCAAGACTGCTTTGGTGGCATCTACCTGAAAGCGGGACAGAGCGTAGGTACCGATCTGACTACGTGCCACCTCGGCATGCAGGTCGGTCCATCCAGGCACCTGAGCCATCTCTGCGATTGCCTCGGACGCCGAGATGTTCCGCTTGGGATAGCGCCGTTCGGCCACGTGCAGGCGGTAGTCCGCCACCAGACGCCGGCCTTGTTCCCACCACCGATCTGGAAGCGGCCGACCAGGATGATGGCCCCGAGGGGCAAACGACTGTCGCAGCGCGGCAGTCAGCCGCATGCCTTCCGCCAGACGCGTGCGGTAACGGGGGGAACCAGACTCCGGCAAGCGGAAGAGCAAATGACGCTGCTGCAGGCTTGCCAGCAGCCCCTCTGCCCCCACCCTCGCGGCGTCAGGGTCGTCCTCGGCAAGTTTCCACAGTGCATGTAGCACCTCATCGTGTGCCAAGGCCCCCTCCGTCACCCCCCAGGACAACAGCGGCAGCTCAAGGTCTTCGAGCGCTGTCAATGCACGTCCGAGCAAGGCGCGGCTGGGAACCGTCTGCGAAGCCACCTACCGTCAGTCCGCCTTCCGAGTGACAGAGATCCAAACGTCCTGATCGTAAGTGCGCAGCAACGCAATGTCATCATCGCTGAGATCGCAGAGGGTCAGCCCGCCGCCGTCGATCCGCTCAATCAACTGGGCCAGCTCGGTTGGCACTTCGCTGGGCGCATGCTCCAGAAGGCGCAACACATTGGCGTGATCGGCACAAAAGGCGCGAATGGTCGTCCCGTCGACTGTCTTCCGCTCAGCAAGCACCCGCAGAGTACGCAGGGAGTTCTCAGCCTCACGGCGATCCGGCGGCGCCAGGGCCGCAAAACGCACGGATGACACACCGCTGACGCAGGTTCGAGCCCACTCCGCCCACGCGTCGCGGATCGTGGAGGCAAACTCCTTGGCGCAGGCGTCGAGCGCCTTCTGGGCCTCCGCGAACACGCGGTCGGCCGGGAGTCCGCCCCGCGATTTGTTCTCGAAACGCTCATAGGCCGCCGCCAAGGAAGCCAGGTTCACCGACAGTCCCGTGCGTTCCCTGAGTAGTACAGCAGTCCGCAGTTGTCCGCGGGCCTTCTCCAACGCGCTTCGGACCTCGTCAATTCGGCGTACCACCCGCTCTTGCTGAGCAGCGTCCTTCTGCGCCTCGGCGATGTGCCGCGCCTGGTTCTGCAACGCACGGGCCTTTTCCAGAACCGAGGCTGTGCTCATGTCTCGTCCTCCGAAGCCGACAACGCCAACCGTGCTGCCTGTTGCCAGTCATCCATTAGGGATGTCATTTGCTGGCTGGCAGTGCTCGCGGCGGTCTGACCCCGGTCTTCGGCCGCCTGAAGGGCATCGCTGAGGAACGCATCGGCTGCGCGCAGCAAGCTATGTAGGTCGGCTAGGTGGGGATCCCTTAGGGGCACGACGCCGTGCAGCGCAGCCGTCATCGCAGCAGTCCCTTCAAGGTCTGCGGTGAGCTTGGCCAGGTCTCTTTCCAGGGCTGTCAGGCTGGCCCAGTCGGCGTCCTGCACCTGGTCGATGAGTTGCCGAATCTCCGGGACTCTGCTGCCGCCTTCCAAACCCAACTCAGCCGCTACCCGCAGCGAGGCTTCCAACTGGGGCAGAACTTCGCTCGAACGCTCTCCGCGCGGGAAGCGTTGCCGTATCTCCTCAAGCAAAGTAACCAACTGGACATGCTGAGCGCGCACTAGTTCGCGCCATCCCGCCAGCGGTCTTGCTGCATCCTGCGCCCACTTCGGTAGTTCGATGCCATCCAACTCCCAGCGTTCGGCGGCACGACGCAGCAGAGGCAGTGCCCGGACAGCATCAATGACTTGAACCGCGCCCGATCCCTGCCCCACGCCTAGGGCTCCGCGCAAGGTTTCCACGAGATTGGTGCGTTTGGCCACGTGGGCGCCGAGACTCGCTTGCCATGCCTCGGTACGGGAGGAGGCATCGGAGCGCTGCCAGGACGCACCAGGGTCGAAGGCAGCAGCATGCAATTGCAGCAACGACATGCCGGGATGCGCCCGACCGGCGAGGGCCGCGCCCATCAACGACACTCGCAGACCGGCCACCAGATGGTCGTCGCTCATCTGTGCGTGGGCGGTGATGCGCTCTCTGAGCACTTGGGCATAGCGGTCGGCCAGGTGGGCCAATCGCAGGACATCTTGGGTACGTGCGCCGTCAGCGGCGTCTACGCTCAACAGGATCAAGCTTTTGAAGAACTCCGCGTTGGCCGGAGTGCGTTTGAAGATGATCGGCGATACGCCTCGGGCCAGAGCCTCAGCGGCAGCTCCTTCGATGGAAACCGTGTTGGCCTTGTTGTTCCAGCCTGCTTGCGCAGCTTCTGAACCGCTGGTTGGTTTTGTCGGGGGATGTGTCCAGTCCTGGCGATTGACAACGGCTCGCGAAATCATGGAACGCACTGTCGAGGCTTCCCCCGTGGCCAAACCGGCGTCGCCAGCGCTCCAGCGTTCCACTAGATCTATGCGCTTTTGGAGGCTTGCCGGCAAAGAACGCGGATCATGTAGCACCTGCGATGGTTTAGGCGAAGCCTCTACGTCAGGTTGACGGGGGGACGTCTTCCCCCTGTCCCGGGGGTACTCAGAGTCAATGGGCAGATGGGGCAACGAAAACGCTTCTGCGATACCGGGATCGAGGTTGACGAGATCGGTTGGGCTGTCCGCCCAGAACTCCAGCAACCTTTCGCGGCGAGGGCCGTCTGACTGGTCCATCTCATCGATCTGTTCTCGGACTCTGCTGGCGAGGGGCAGATCGTTGGCGGCCCGATTGCTCTTGAAGCGCTGTCGAAACTGCTCGTCGGGGAAGGTTCCCTCTGAGATCGTGTCGCAGGACTCGGTGAGGACTGGGATCAGAGCGCGACTGAGGATGGTCCGTGGGACGAAGGCATACGGTTGCCCGGCCGGGGCGACGGCGTGGACGGTCCGACGCAGAGCGGATCGGTTAAATGGGTAGAGTCCGTACCCTTCAGCCGAACTTCCGAACGAGTCGTGGCATTTGACCCTGACCGGACACCCCTCGCATCGGTTGGGCATCGGTTCTCCGGCATGCGTCTCCAGTTCCGTGCGTCCTACGCGTGCCGCGTTGAGATAGCGACCGGCGAAGGATGCGAAAGCTTCAGTACTGTCCTGGCCCTCCAGGACAAGATCCAAGTTGTAGACATGGCCGCCTGTGGAAGCCTCAATCCGGGTTAGAGCCGTTTCCGGTAGATCGTGGAAGTAGCCGCTCGTAATGGCCATAAGCGTCCGCATCGGCGCCAGGACCCTCTGGCCTTCGCGCTGCGAAGTTTCCGTGATCGCGTCCAGCAGGTCGCGCTGGACCCCTTGAATCAGGGCGAAGTCCTCGACCAGCAGGACGATCTCCTGGCCCTGGCGCGCGTAGATTTCCCGCACCTTCTTCATGGCATCCAGAACGCGTCCGCCTCCGAGCGATGCGGTGGCCTGGACAGACTTCTCCCAGTACTCGTTGAGCATCTCCACGGCGACGTCACGCATCTCCGGCTTCGACAACAACAGCCGCAGCATGCTCTTCGTGGGAGCGGCAGTGTCCTGGGTCGTGGAGGCGACGCTGAGCGGCAGGTCGTCAACGGTGAAACGAGGAGGGCGTTCGGCATCCGCGCCGCGGTCGCTGATCATATGTTCAGCGAAGCGTGGGACGAACTTGCCTTCCTCAAGCATCTGTTCTTGCAGGACCGGGTCCTGCAAGAGCAGCGCGAGGCCCTTCTTCCCGGCAAGTTGCCGCTGCCTCCGCGGTAGTGCGGCAGCGGTAGTCCCGGCGAGGGCTATCACCAGTTCGTTGATGAGCCGCAGAGCCAGCGACGACGCATCAGCGTTGCCGGTGGCGCTCCGCACATCCGATCGGATCTGGGAGATTTCCGTGTCATCGACGCCCTCCAGAAGCGACTCGATAACGTGCCGCAGGCTCGTCTTCGACTTCTCGAGGTAGATCACCTTTCGTTTGTCTGTAACAGGGAGGTTCTCCCGCACCCAGCGGACCAGGTGCGACTTGCCAGATCCGGACTCGCCGACGATGGGCATCAGCACGGTCCCCGTTGCCGTTTTTCGTCCGAGGAAATCCTTGAGGACGTCCTTCTCGCTGGCCAGTTGGCCGGTGTTGCTGAATGACCTTCCGTCGATCTCGGCGCGATGGATCTGTAGGGGGGTGTGTGTGGCCAAGAAGACTGCCGACGAGGCCACCACCGCCTCAGTCTGGATCGTCGAGATGACTCGCTCAATGTCCCAGCAGACATAGCCCTGAAACTCAGGCATCATCGCCCTCCAGCAAGGTGATCGATGAGCAAAAGCGCGGAGAGGACCGGTCTGGGTCATGCAAATTGATCACCGCAGAGGCGTCCGAGTCCTGGCCCAGAACTAGCCAGCCTTCGTGCTCGCCGCGCATCAGTGCAAATGACAGGGCGGCACCTGCAATCTTTGGGGCCTCGGGTGCACAACCCAGTGATGCGGCAAGCGAACCGCCAGGCACCACCGGCAGTTGGCGGCGCAGCAGTTGCAGCACGCTCATCGAATCGGTCGAACGGCCACGTTCCAATCCATCGGTTAGCACCTGATGCACGGCACTCGTGCAATCTGGCACATGCCGGTCGCGCGCGTGGGGTGCAGGCGCCATCAGTCCCAGTGCCCTGCCCCACTCGGCCAGAGAGGGCCAGCGGGTGTCGTTGGCCAGCACGAGTTGGCCATCGGGCGCCGACCGGTTGTGTTGCTGATCAATCGTCGCCCAGTTGAAGGACTCCTTGAACGGGTCTCGCATCAATATCCAGGCGAGGGCACGGCGGATATCATCGGGCGGATCCGGAACCTCGCCGTCGACCGCCAGAACCGCCCTACGGATGACCCTTTGGAATCCGGCGTAGTCATCGATACCGACTTTTTCCAGTCCGCCGCGGAGCGACCAGGTGTCGGCTTCAGAACGGATCGCTAGGCCCAGGTCGTTGAGTGTGCCCAGAGAGTGGTGCACCGGACCCGAGTTCTTAGCGTCTGCTTCGCCGGGCTCCAGGTATGTAGTGATCGTCTTCTTGTGTGTGGGCTTTCCTTCCGCCACCATGAAACGGACCACGGTCCAGATGATTGCTGGGTACGGAGCAGGGGTGTTCAGCAACTGCATGAGCTAGAGACCTTTTCTCGCATGCCGAAGGGGGAGCGCGGGAGCATGCGTGTCGAGTAGAAGGCGACCGGGCCGACCAGGCTCTTCCGCTGTCTCGGGATGCAGCAGATACACAGGCTCGCCGTCAGACATGCGCACCCATACGTCTTCGTCCACAATGGCGGCGTCTTCCTTCTCCACCCACACCATGAGTCCGTGAAATTCGTGCACAAGATTGCCATCGCGGTCGAACAACACAGCTGCCGAACCGGCCTCTTCCTGGATCTGGAACGCATGTGCAGCGTCGAGACCAGGACCGCCGAAGCAGGACACCCCCGCCCGCGCCAGCCGTATCAACAGGGACATCAGTTCCGAGTCGCGCTCCTCCCTGCTGCGCCAATACAGGCAGAGACTCTGGTGGTAGGGATGCAGGGAACCAAGCGGAGCGTTGTGGCGCGGCCATTCGGCGATGTCAGGATCCGGGGACAAAGCGGCGCGATACAGCGTCCCGGGACCGGTGGGCGGTAGCCCCTGCTGTCTGCAAGCAGGGCACCCACGGCATGCTGGCATCGTGAAGTAGTCGTCCACGGTGTAGTACTCCGCCAGATCTTCGGCGATGCACCGTTGACGAAGCAGCAGTTGCTCCATTCGCTCAAGAGCGCCGTCCTGAGCGACCTTGATGTCGGTGCGAACACGGTCGATAGCGGCAGCGAAATGGCCGGGATTGTTTGTCTGCCAGTCCTTGAGGTCCACGTCAACAAGGTTGGATGCCTGCTCGTAGAACGCGGCCAGCCGTGACGCCCAGGTCAGGTCGTCCTCACCATACGCGCGTCGCGGCGCTTGCGGCGGGAAGATCTCAATCAGACCTGCACGAACCATGAAGTTGAGGATCTGT
Organism: Streptodolium elevatio; assembly: GCF_040649515.1. Taxonomy (GTDB): domain Bacteria; phylum Actinomycetota; class Actinomycetes; order Streptomycetales; family Streptomycetaceae; genus Yinghuangia; species Yinghuangia elevatio. The sequence goes on along the minus strand of NZ_JBEZFP010000002.1, from coordinate 68,854 downwards.
TCATTCCAACCGCGGTGCCACTTGTATCCCACCGGCAGTCGGGCTGGCCGGTGTGTCATGTTGAGCCGATAAAGGTCCCTGTCTGTGCGGGAACGCTGTAGGAACATGCCTTCCCACCGCTCCCAGGCGGTCGGAGCAGAGATGAGTTTTTGCCGGTTCAGCCTTTGTGCAATCCCTCGGTCTGCATACGGGCAGGTGGCGAGGTAGGCCAGGGATGGGCTGCCGTCACGCCCGCCACGCCCTACCTCCTGGTAGTACCGGTCCACCGTTTCTGGCAGGCAGGCGTGGATCACCGACCGAACGTCACCAAGATCGACCCCCAGGCCAAAGGCAGAAGTGCCCACGATGACGTCGAAGCGAGTGGGGATAAGGGCTGCACTGTTGCCGCCTGCCCATCCGACCAGAGCAGCCCGCCGTTCGTCTTCGCTTGAGTCACCATGCACGGCGGCGGCTCGATGCAAGCCTGCTTCGCGCAGCACCTCTACCCAATGCTTGGCGTCTTCACGCCGCGTCACATATAGCGCCATGGGTTTGGGCAGGCGGGTGACGGCTTCCAGCACGGCCTCAGCCCGGTCGGCTTCGATGGGGAACGAGCTGATGAAGTAGGCCGGCTCCTGGCGCAACTCCGAAGCCCATACCATTTTCGCCTGCTGTGGCCTAGCGAACAGGTTCTCCAAGGTGCGCACTTGCTGCTGAGTGAGGGTGGCACTCATAGCAACGGTGCGCGGCGCCCGCCCCGGGAGAGCTGCCATCAACCACGAGCGGCGCTGCGCAGCCAGGGACTGATACGCCGTGCGGAAGTCGTTCCCCCACTGCTCGACCAAATGCGCCTCATCCAGGATGAGGTAGTTCAGGTTCCCTGTCTTCGCCGCCTCCAGCAACGCCGCCTGGAGCCCGAGGGCCACAGCCTCCGGGGAAGCCACCACCAAGGGCTGACGCCCCGCAACGATGTTGTCGCGCATCTGTTGCTTAGCAGCAGGATCGAGCGAGCCGACATAGGCGTACCGGCGATGGGCAGCACTGGGGTCGCTATGACCGAGCAAGTCTCGGATTCTGCGTTCCATGTCGATGGCCAATACCACCGTGGGAACGACGAGTACCGACACACCACCGTGCGTACCAGCCAGCAATGAGGCCGCAAGCGCCACCGGTGTCTTGCCGTGCCCTGTGGGGAGGCAAACGATCGCGGTTTCTCCCTGCGGCATCATGGCAAGCGAACGAGCAGCCTGTTGCTGCCCCCGTGACAAATAGTGGCTATAGCCCAGTACATGTGCCCAGAATGGATCGGCTGGCGTATCGTCCAGTTCCCGCCGCATCGGAGAGTCGGTGCCCATGATCGCGTGGCGAACCTGGTCAAGCCCCGCGTCCCGCGCCGAGGCGGATGGTTCGGTCGGCGCCCACAGGGCGCCTCGCAGCAAGGCTCGTTCGCCGTCAAAAAGGGCATCGCATCCGCCCGCACGCCACTGCTCGAACGTCGGCAGCCCCGGACGCAGCGGGACGGGAAGCCGAGCTGAGTTGCCCAGAGCCTCTGCCCGCAACAAGATCTGGTGTGTCAACGCAACGATGTCGCGCCATCCGCTGTCACCGTTGCGTAGTCCAGCCAGTGCATCACCCAGTCGGCGCACGGTCCCTACAAGCGGAGGATCCGATGTTGGGGCTGGCCACGCGTCGAACAGGCGTCGTGCCTGCCCCCATTCGTCATTGCTCATGCGTGCACGTACTCCAGCCCGCGGCGCACGACGCACGCGGCGGCCACGATGCGGATCGTCGGTCGGGACAGGCCACTTGCCAACGTCTGCAAGATGGCCGCATCGGTGACCAGCCCTTCGGTGTCTCCCACCAGGTGTCCTGCCGCGCGTCGCGCGGCGCATTGGGCGTTGAGGACCGCCGCCACCTCCAGAGCCTGCTGCTGTGCCCCCTCGCAGATGGTCTCCAGATTCGTGTGCTCGTACAGGAAGCCCAGGGCGGCCGTCGCAGCCTCATCGGCAAAGGATGCCGCCGCTTCCTGCCCGCCGAACAGAGCAAAGTAATCGTCAACGCGGGCGCTGTTGTAATTGCGGTCGCCGTTGCTTTTGTTGTATGGCCGATTAAGCCAGGCACACTGCGCTGGATCAGTCACAGCGCGGTTGGTGCCGCCTTCCACCCACACGCGCCTCACGAATGGGGCCAAGATGCGGTCTGCTTGCCGGCGCAGCGTACGCGCCGCGTCCGGGCTTCCCTCCACATGCGCCAGCGCGGACGACACATCGGCTTCGACAAGAAAGTCAAAACCATAGTAGGGCTGGGGCTCTTCACCACGAGGCATGGCCCGATCGAGGCGACGAAACACAGCACTCTGGCCCAACTCGTCGTTGAGGACCGCCTCGCCCAGCAGGTCAACCAGCGGATTACCCAGGCGGAACAGCCGCGTGCCAGGCCGCCGCAGCGCCGTTGAACGGTTGAACAAACCGAGCGCCAGGGCATCTTCGGTGATCCGCGCCTGCACCCGCCGCCAGTGCCGAGGCGCCAAGAGAGGCTGCGCTGACCGCACATTGAACTGCACCGCGGACGCGCCCGCCACAGAACGCGTTACGTGCGGCAGACGAACCCCACCCGTGTCCTCGGCGGTGTAGCCCACAAGCGCCGACTCGATCTGTCGCCACTCCGTCTCCGCATGGAGCAAAGACGTCGGCACGCTACGCAGCCCCTGGCCTGCGTCGTGGATGGACTCCAGAAGGTCCATCTTGGCGATCTCGTGCCGCTCATCATCCAGCCGACGTCGCAACTCCTCCCGCTGCGCCAACAGCGCTTCCGGACCTACCGCGAAGGCATGCGCCCACACCAACCCCAGCGACTGGGCAATCGCATCCTGCAATGTGGAGGTCGACCCGTCAAAGACTTGATAGCCCTCGGTTAGCAACGTCGCCCATGCCTCGGCGAACGAGGCATCTGCGCCGTTCTCGTCGGCGAGACGGAACTGTGCCGCCGGGCTATTTGGGCACGCACCCTCGGCGCCGGGGTATCGGTCGACTCGCCCCAACCGCTGTTCCAACTGATTGGCTGACCACGGCAATCGCAGATGGAACACGCCATCGGCCATTTGCAGGTTTAGACCATCCTCTGCGGAATGGTCGGCTACGAGCACTGCCTGTCCTTCAGCACACGACCATCTCGTCAGCGCATCAGTTGCACGCTCCGGCCCATGGCGCTCAGTGTGCTCGGCAACCGTCAAATGGCTGAAACGGCTGTGCAGATGCTCAGCCAACTGGGCGGCCAACTGCCCCGGGCCACAGAAGATGACGGACTTCTTGAGCCGACGGAGATGGGGAAGCAAGACGTTGACGAGTGCCCGCACGTCCCGCTTAGCAGAAGGGAGGTCCTCGAACTCCCATCCGCTGAGGAGGGTGCGTTCCCCGGCAACCACCGGCGCATTGGCCAGCAAAGCCAGGTCATGCTCGCTCAACCCCGCCCGTTGAGCCGCGTCGTGATCAGCAAGTGCCCGCCAGCGCAGAACGTCCACAACATCCCCCGGCAGCGCGGTTGCACGCGCCGTGAGGAGTGCCAGCACCATGCCGTAGGCACCGTTGTCTGCGTCGCCCGTGTCATCTAGATGACTGCGCACATGGCTCCACCAACGCAGGACCAACTCACTTCCCGCTTCGCCTGCGCCTGGCAGAGTTGGGATGAGCGTGGGCCGTGTCCGTCCCCGCACCGCATACGCCAACCCCAGACCGTCCGGGTCGACGCTTTCCCGCAACACACCCTCGCGGCGATGCCGGATCACACGCCGGTGAATGCGATACGTCTCGCCGAGATGAGCCCGGACCTGCGCAATTCGGTAGCTGAATTCGCTATGCTGCGCGGGATCAACCAACTCGTCCTCGTCGTCAAGCAACGCTAGGACGTCCTGCGCGAGTTGGTGAAATCGGCTGTCGCTCTCCGGGAGCAGCTTGGCGATGTCCTCGAGGCTGTCGCGGATCACGTAGTTCAGATCCGGGTCGAGCGACTGGACGCTGTCTGCCAGAGCCGAGCGCATCGCATAGCGGCGCTCGAATTCTTCTTGCTGGTCCCACCGGTACAGCTCAGGATCCAACAGGTGCAGTAGCCCCAAGTTGGTCAGGTAGTTCGATGTAATAGGCGTGGCAGACAGCAGCAGCAGCCGTTCCGCAGAGTGCGCTAGCGCACATAGTTCTCGATACGGCGACGCGTCTGGGGCCGAGCGCACCAGAGCATGCGCCTCATCCACGACGACGAGCGCATAATCCTCATACGCTTGCCACTCGCGGGAATCGTCATACGACGAGATGACTACCCGCTGCGCCACGAAGTCTCCGATGTGGAACTTCTCCTGAAGTTCTCTCTGCCATTGTCGACGCAGCACCGGAGGACAAACAACGACGACGCGCGATGCCGGATCATCCAGCAGTACCTGCCGGATCACGTACCCAGCTTGAATCGTCTTGCCCAGGCCCACTTCATCTGTCAGCAAGTAGCGTTGAACTGGGTCGGACAACACTGTCAGAGCGGCCTCTACTTGATGCGGGTAAATCTCCACCGAAGAGGACAAGAAGGTACTCATACCCGCGCAGGCGCCGCGCTGATGCACCAGGCTGTGCAACATTGGCAGCCGCGCATCCCGGAAGGGCGCCGTACTACCTCCGCGAACGGCAAGACTGGCCACAGGGTCCCGCACGGGTCGATCCCAGCGGACGTAGAGATCGTCCTCAGGGACCGGAAAGTCGAGTTCCGTATTGGGGAACCGCACGCCGTACTCGCGCTCCCCCGGGAAAACTACTCGTCCCGCATTCCAATCCCCGTGGCGACTTCTCCACCAGACGCGCTCCTCACGCTCGAGGAGTACTCGATGCACCTTCTGATCCGCTACCCACTCCGAGTGCGCGACCGTCGTGACCGGCGACTCGAAGTAATCGACGCGAACGCGCCCGCCCTCGACATCCCCGATCTTGCCGATCCCCGGTCCGCCGGACACCCGAACGAAACCCCCGGGTCGCAAGTACCTCATGATCGCCCCCCGCGCTGCGCAACTCGCCGCTCCCCAGGCGCAACATCTGCATGCGCTGAAGGCGCACGTCCTTCAACAGTTGCTGAGTTCGACGACGGATCGCAGAAGTGCACAAGGTGTAGCGTGCAAGCGATGATAGAGGACGTGTAGACGCCCTGGTTGTACATCCGCGAACGTGCAACCGACCGCGGGCGATCGTCTGCATCGAGCCCACCAGGGTGCCGGACGATGACTACGAGAACCTCGGCAGTGTCCTGCCACGTGAGGCAGTAGCTGTGCCGACGCTGCGCACTGGGCTGGGCCACCCAAGGAACGAGATCGATCGGCATCAGCCGGACCCCTGTGTTGACGCGGTGTCAGGTCAACGGGAGGAACCAGACGCGATCAACGGCATGGCAGGAACGGTGGGATCGGCTGGTACGGACAATCCGCCATGCGCCGCTCATGGTGTGAACGACACAGAAGTCCGGATCATCGCGACCAGCAAACCCGAGCGGGCGGAGCCGAACCTGCCGCAGCCACTGCCGCTCTTGAACTCAGTCCTGTGCAGCACCGGCTATCTACGTGTCCCCAGCGTCGCCCTCGACCCGATACCCCGCCCCAAGTGCGCCACGACCCCTGCGTCCATGAGCGCATGGTGTCAGCGGCGCGAGCGGTCACGCGGCCTATGAGTGAGCTCAGACGCAAAGGCGGAGAGCATGCATCCAGGGCGCGGGCACCGGCCGGGGCGTCACCGGGTGCGGACGACGAATCCGTACGCGGTGCCGTTGAGGGTGACGGCTGCATGGTCGGTGCCGACCGGTGTCGGGAGGGCGAGGCCGGTGCCTTCACCGAGGATCTGCTTGGTCCGCACGTCCAGCGCGAGCGGTGTCTTGGTGCTCATCGCGTCGTCGTTGACGCGCTGCCCGTACAGCACACCGCCGACGATCGCGGTCGGGATGAACCGCAGTTCCCCACCGGCCTGCTGCCACAGGGTCTGGCCGGTCTGCGTGTCCCACGCGGTGCACCGCTGGTTGCTGCACGCGACTACGTAGCGCCCGGCCTGGTCGGCGATGTAGCTGTCGAGGCCGTACCCGCCGGTGATCGTCGGGCCGACGGCGACCTGGGCCCCGGTTACGGGATCCTGGATGGTCAGGAGCCGGTCGGTGCTGTTGGGCTTGGTCGGCCACGCGACCAGGATCCGCCCGCCGACCAAGCCGACGATCTTCGGCAACTGCTTCGGATCGGTGCCGCCAGGGCGGCCCATGGCGTCCGAGGTCCACTTGCGTGCCCCGCTCGCCGGGTCGTACACGACCAACCGGCGGCCGTCGCCGATGCCTTCGGCCATGACCACCAGGCCGGCGACGAGGAAGGACATGCCGCGGGTGTCGGTGAATTCGGTGACCTCCAAGGCACGTCGGTCGCAACTGTCGCCGTACGCCGTCCCGCAGTTCAGCCGCCAGCCCGGGGCCGCGGGCCCATCGGACACCTGGGCCCACGTGGTCGACCCGTCGCCGCCCTTGGTGCTGTACCAACCGTCCTCTACCGAGGACGAGCCGGACGAAGTGTTGGCCAAGGCGTCGACGTCCATGGATCCGAGGACCTTGCCGTGCGCGTTGTAGCCGGTCACGGTCCATCCGTCCTTGGCGGGATTCAGCCCGCTGGCCGGCGTGTGCGTCGGGGTCCAGACCACCAGTGCGGGTACGCCGCGCCAGGTGGCGACGGACCACGTCCCCTCGCTGTGGATTGTGCCGCGGGGCGCGCCAGTTGCGCCGTCAAGGATCTGCGCAGTGAACACCCTCGACCCAGGCGTGTCGGGGGCGACGACTGCTACCGCGTCGCCGACCGCCAGGACCTCCGCCGGGTCCCGGCCGGTCGCTGGCAGCGGCGCCGACCACGACGCACGCGTGTCCAACCCCGGCAGCGCAGCCCCGGGGTAGTCGGCTGACACCGCCCGGGGCGACCCCTGAGTTCCCGTCGGCGTCCCTGTCACTGCGGCAGGCGCGCTGCCTGCGCCGCTCGAACCACTGCACCCCGCCAAGACCATCACCAGAGCCGCGGTCATCCCAGCTACTGCGCCGCCCGTGTGCACACGCACCTATCCCAGCCCCCGTACTGCCCGCCTGCGCAGGCACACCGCCAGACCCTATCGTTTCCGCCGCCGCCGAACTCTCGCCGTTGTGCAAGAGATCCGCGCAGCGCCGGTCTGAGGGCGACGACCGCGGATAAGCGGCTGTGTCCGTCCAGGCCGTGGTCGTGGGTGGCGGATCGAGGCGCTTTCGGCGACACGGACACACTCCTGGCCGAACGGCGGTATGAGTCGTGATGGGGTCCGAGCGGGCTGCAGGTGTCACGAATACTCACGTCGAGTGCCACGGAGCGATGCCGTGAAATACACCCTCAACGAGAAGCAGTTGGGCTTGCTCAGGCGAGTGTCGGAGGCACCTGGAACCTTCGTGGCCGGGCCTCAGGAAACCAACATCGTGTGGGCTCTTGAGTCGCGTGGGCTGGTCAAGAGCAGCTACGCCCGTGGCGGCAAGGCTGTCGCGGTCACCGCCGACGGGCGGTTCTTCCTCAAACACGGCAAACACCCGCAGGAGATCGCCGCCGAGAAGGAACGGCTCAAGAATGACCCGGCGCAGGCGGCCCTGGCGCCGAAGGACGGCGTCGAACTCCTAGCCCGGATCGTCCAAGGGCAAGGGACGGTGACCGTCACAGACCCCGGGCCCGGCACTCGCAACCGCTGGAAGGCCGCGTACTACCACGCGTTGCACCACGGCCATGTCCCCGAAGGCCACAAGCTGCGTTTCACCGGCCGGAACAAGGGCGACATCGTGATACGCCTCCTCAACGAGGAAGCGCAACGAGCCGAAGAACCGCCGCCCGTTCCCCTGATCGAGGTCCCCCAGGAGCTTGCACACCCACACTCGCTCGTCGCTCGCGCCGCGAAATCCCTGGGGCGATCACGCACCATGGCCGACTCCCGCGGCCACCCCGATGCCGTACCGATCCACGTCTCACGCCCCCTTGCCGACCGCGCTTTACGAATCGCTCAAGCCGTGATCAGCGAAGCCGAACGCCGCGGGCACGAAGTCGCTGTCGAAAGCGACCTCGTCCACGGGGAAACTGTCCACCGACTTGTCATCCGCATTGGTCGCCACAGCTACCCATGGGAGATCCTCGAGCGCACCAGCAAGGTCCCGCACGATCCAACACCTCAGGAAATTCAGCAGCAGAAGCGCCAGCCATGGCTACGCATCCCCAAGTACGACGAAAATCCCGACGGAAGGCTGACGATCGCCACACCGAGCGGCGGCTATCAAACCGTCAGCCTCGCTTACTCCGATGCGTCACGCTGGACCTTGGAGAGCCGACTGGGCCACTTCCTACGCGACGTCGAAGAAGCCTCAGCCCGGGCCGAACAGGAACGCAAAGTCCGGGAACAACGCGAAGCTGCACGCCAACGTAACTGGCACCAGAGCATCCGCGACGGCCGCGAACGCCAGGTTCGCAAGCATCGCATCGACGCCATCTTGCTCCAAGTCGATCAGTGGAGCCTCGCCGAGAAAATCCGAGCCTTCTGTGCCAAGGCAGAAAGCCGATTCCCCGAGAACACGCCAAAAGCAACCGCGGAGTGGCTCAGTTGGGCCCGGCACCATGCGGACTCCCTTGATCCCCTAACCTCGCCTCCTACGGCACCGGCCGATCCGCCGGCCACGATCCGCGCCCTCGAAGAACACCTACATGGGGACCTGCGAGCCTTCCCGTGGCCTTACGACGCGCAAGGTCGCTGGATCGCCAAGGAGGATCACCCAGACGATGGATAGTGTGCTTCGCAGGAGCGGCTCCTAGAGCTCGGTCGCGGCGGCCAAACCCCCGGACTTGATCAGGGCATCGCAAGTCGTTGGCGCACGACGACAGGCAGTATGCCCTTGCTCTCCCTGAGGAGGCGGCGTCCATGCTGCCGGACCCCGTCGAGGTCCGACAGCTCTTGGGCCCGTTCCAGCAGAACTCTGTGAATAAGCAACGGCCCCCGGAGCTCGCCCCCAGCCTCTTCGCCGTGTCCCCATCTAACTCTGTCTGTGACCTCTCATGAACAAAGCCAGACGACGTTCATGCCTGCGCCCAAGAAGGGGGAAATCCAGACAGTCCTCTCGGCGTGGAGGTCAGCCTTCCCGACATCGTGAGCGCACCCAGACGTTCGAGTTAAGGTCGTCGTCGCCGGCGAGGCGCTCTGCGTCCTCCATGAGATCCTCGACAAGGCGACCGGCACAATCGGGATGAAGCTGGTCAACTTCGGCCTAGCCGTGCCCAACCCACCGACCGGCGATGCGTCTGCACGTTACGGTGCCCCCGTGTCTATCTCGGACTTCGAACAGGTCTTACATGCCTGGCTCGACGACATCAGGCAGAACGCCCCGTCGCAGTGGTCACCCGACAGCGACCTCTTCGCCAACGTCCTGCGCCAAATCGCCGCAGCCGCGCCGCGGACCGCACGTCCCGACCTGTACATCGACGGAGACTCGCTGCCATCGTCGCGAGTCGTCCTGAGCGTGCTCGGCCTTGACCGGGCAGCCAATGCTGCGGCCACCGGCATGCCAGTGCCGGTGCCTGCGCTCGCATCGGACCTTGCGCAAGCGTGTGCGGCTCCAACGCCGGTACCCGAGACCTGGCTGCTGCTTGACGCGGACCTGCCACGCGGGACGGACCTGGCCATCGGGCCATACAACCTGCGCGTGCTCGATAAGGACCAGATTGCCGCCGTCCATCCCTTGCCCTCACTACTGGCGTTGTCGGACCGGACGGTGATGGACCCGACGGAACTGCAGAGATCTGCGTTCTTGCAGTTGCCTCGGCCAGGAGCCAAGCTCGATCGCGGATCGCTGCGCGTAAGCCTTGATACGCGGCCCGCGCTTACGCATGCCAAGGTTTTGGCGGCGTTGATGCTGTGGCGCAGTGAACCCCTTCACGTGGACGCAATCTTCTCTGTCGAGCGGGGACGCCACGTACGCGCGCACTTGTTCCAACGCGACTACCCCACTGAGCCGATTCCAGATCACGAAGGCAACGAGCTCGGCGAAGCGCATGTACGTGGGCGCTACACCGTGGGACCCGCCGAATTGTTCAACTTCGAGCGGTTCACTGACTGTGTCTGGCACATGATCGACCGCGTCGATCCGGATGCTGGCCACACGCAACAGTCGCTCAAGGGACGTGCGCGCAGGTTCCGCGAGGCCGTGGAGCATCTGATCCTGGCGTCCGCCCGCACCTACGGCACGGACTACGTTGACCCTCAGGAGGCGAACGAACTCCTGCTGCACTATGTCATTGCGCTGGAGGCGATCCTCAAGGGTGGTGCGAAGCTCCCGACGATGGGCATCAAACAGAACGCCGCGATGCTCTGGCTCGATGACGATCGCCGGTCGGCCGCGTTCGAGACGTTCGGCGGCAGCTACAAGCTACGCTCGGGGTACGCGCACGGCGACGCAGCCGAGGACCTTGACGACGATGCGGTTGATCGCGCCCGCTGCCTGCTTATCGACACGCTGCTGCGGTGGCTGGTGACGTCAGACGCACTCGGCAAGGACATTGCGCATCGGCTGCAGGACGCTCTGATCAACGACGGCGTCCGCCACTCCCTCGTCGAGCGGCCGCTGCGGGGGTTCTTTGCCGCGACGCCACCAGCAGCCCCGCCCGGCGACGCCTGACAGCGCCATCAACCGCTGACCCCAAGGTGTCGCGCGAACTCGCGAATGTGAGAGTTCGGGCTCTCAGGCGGAGGCGGGCTCGTCGACCTCGTCCGGCCCGACCCACACCGAGACCATCGGGATCGGGCCGTCCGCCGCAGCCCCCGGCCCCCATCCGCCGACCGCCACAACGCCCGGGGTCGGCTGCGGCGGACCTGGGAAGTGAGCGGCGCGCAGTCCGAATAAGAGCGGGGTGGGCATGCCCAGGCGGTCAAACCGAAGCAGCGTGGTGGACTGGAGGAAGGGGTAGCGCTGCCGCATCGCGTCCTCGTCGGTCCCGGAGTACAGCGCGACGCTGAGCCGGGCGGTGTCCTGACCGGGACCGGGCACCAGGATCTCGATGTCCGGCGGGTCCGCGCTCAGCGGCCGACCGAGCGGCGGAAGCCCTTCCAAGGCGAAACACGTGATCGTCGCTACATGCCCGCCCGCGGGGTGGTCGAGCCGAGGCCCTTGGACCGGCTGCGTACGGTGCTTGGTCTTCGGGCCGACGTAGGCGTGCGTCTGCCCGGTGTGGTGCAGCGACAGCTTGGGCTCACCGAACTTCGCCTTGCGGTGCAGCAGTTGCGCGGTGACGTCGGCGGAGGCGTTGGGGGCGATTGCCGTGTTCGCAGATGCCTTCGCGGTCCAGTTGGTCCCGACGAAGGGCCGAATGTAGAGGCTGGCGTCGCCTGGATTGCCCGGGCCTGCCCATGACAAGTGCGCCACCTGAGCGAACCCGCCCTCGTACGCGGAGACGATCCGGATGCTCTCCACGCCATGCGGGGCCAGCTGCGACGACTGCTGCACAGCGGGCTAACATACCGCTCCCGATGCCGCTCCGGTGCGGACGGGCATGTCAGCCGCCGCGGCTATCGTGGGGCGATGGACTCGCGTGACGTGCTGCTGCCGGGCCTGGCGGTCCAGGGGTATCGCAGTTTCGGCGGCGGCATGCAGGCCATCGCCCCGCTGACGAAAGTCAACCTGCTCGCCGGTCAGAACAATGCCGGCAAATCCAACTTGCTGCGCCTGGCCGCATCGCATCTCCACCACAAACACATCAGCTTCGAGGACCTCGACGCCCCGCGTTGGAGCACGGGCGCCCCGGCGGCGACGATCGCCCTGGCGCGCCGCCTGACAGCTGAGGACATCGCCGAGCTGATGCCCCAGAGGGGCCCGGACACCACCGAAGTACACACCGCCCTGCGCTTCCTCACCTCCGGCCCTTTCAACCTGGGCACCGACGATCTGATGTGGGTGCGGTACCAGGCCCCGTCGTCCCCGGGCGCGAAGCCCTCCGGCTGGCGCGTCGACGGATCGCAGGTCGCCCAGGCTCTGGAGGCGGTCAACGGCAACCGGGAACTGATGCGCATGCTCGGCGCCCTGCACCCGAACCAGAACGTCCAGCACGAGCAGGCGGTCCGGAAGCTGCTCGACAAGCTGTCCCCGTTGCAGCGACTCCCGCGGTTCGCCGCGGTGGATGCCTTCCGGAGGATGCGTCCTCTGGACGACGAGGAGTCCGAAGCCATCCACAACGGCCCTGGCTTGATAGCCGAACTGCAGAAGCTTGAGCGGCCCGTGATCGGCCGCCAGGACGATCAGGAGCGCTTCGAGGCGATCAACGAGTTCGTATGCTCGGTGTTCGAGGACGCGGCGGCCACCTTGGAGATCCCGCACGATGCCAGGACGATCCACGTACGCCGGGGCGACCGCGTGCTTCCCCTGGAGAACTGGGGCACCGGCTACCACCAAGTCATCATCCTCGCCGCCGCGGCCACACTGCTGCGCCGGACGGTGGTGTGTATAGAGGAGCCCGAGGTCCATCTGCACCCGCTGCTGCAGCGCAAACTCGTCCGCTACCTCAGCGAGCAGACCGACAACCAGTACCTCATAGCGACCCACTCCGCGCACCTGCTCGACTACGAGTGCGCCAGCGTCTTCCACGTCCGACTCGTCGGCGACCACACCGAAGTCCACCAGGCTTTGACCACGCACGAGCTGTCCGCTGTGTGCACCGACCTGGGGTACCGCCCGTCCGACCTACTCCAGACCAACGCAATCATCTGGGTGGAAGGCCCCACCGACCGCCTCTACCTGAGGCGCTGGCTCACCCTCACGGCGCCCGAACTCATCGAGGGCATCCACTACTCGATCATGTTCTACGGAGGCCGGCTCCTCAACCACCTCAGCGCCGACGACCCGGCCTTCGACGACTTCATCTCTCTGCGGCGGCTGAACCGGCACATGGCCATCCTGATCGACAGCGACAAGACCACGGCCCGCGGCAGGATCAACGCCACAAAGCAGCGCCTCGCCGACGAGTTCGCCGCAGCCGAGGCCCCCGGGTTCGCGTGGGTCACCAAGTGCCGCACGATCGAGAACTACCTCCCGATACCCCTGCGCGTCGACGCGCTCAAGGCCGTCCGAGCCGACGCCCGGCTCGCCGACACCGACGACCAGTGGGGCGACCCCCTCGCCCTGATCAAAGGCGGCAAGCTGGACAAGGTCGCCCTGGCCCACGCAGCGTGCGAGCGACTCTCCCTCGCCGACCTGAACCGCTGGGATCTGGGGGAGAGACTCCACCAGACAGCCGCCTTCATCCGCCGCGCCAACGGCCTCCCAATCGCTTATGTCGTCGACGGCCCCGCCCCTGACTCTGTGGAGGCTCGACACTGATCTTGGTCGAGGTCCATCCGGGACCCGCCCAAAAGCGGCCCCGGACGCCGCCGATCGGATGATCGCGCCGTGTCACGCCCCGCAGGGAGCGCCCAGCCCACCGGCGGCCTCGTAACGTTGTGCGATGAACGCATCGGCGAGCGGTTCCGAGGAATTCGCCTATCTGGCCCCACTCTTCCAAGCCGCAGCGGCGCACCGAACCGGTGACGTAATCATCCCGTTGCCTCCGCCCGAAGCGGGCAGCAGTCTGGCCGCGGACGACGGGCCCCTGAAGTCGTGGGGTACCGCCGGCTGGGTCCGGTGCTTGTTGCCAGCGGGGTTGCTCCACGTTGAAGTCCTGAGGACATTGGTCGCCGACGTGCGACGCGTCGATCCGTTCACCCCCTGGACATTGCTGCGTGCCGCCGTGGAGGACTTCGCCACAGCCGTGTGGCTGCTGGACGGACCAACCCGCAAGGTGCGCCAACACCGTGCGCTCCGCTTATGGGCCGAAGACTTTCGCAATCGTGCCCAGCACGAGGACGACACCGGCCACACCCCCGAAGGCTCGGCGAAGTCTGGCACAGAGCGACGCGAGGAGGTCCAGCACCTGGCCGACATGCTTGGGCTTCGTGCGCTGGCGCGGCCGCATGTCACGGAGATCATCTCCGACGCGGCCCCGGTCGTCGGGCTGGACCCTCGGCAGGCACGAGCGTCATGGCGGGTCGCTTCCGGCTTCGCCCACGGCCGCCGCTGGACCCCCCTGCGTGCCGCGGCACCCAACGAAATCATCGCGACTGGCGAGGACAGGCTTGTCGCCTTCGTGATCGACGACGCCGAGCTCGACTCTCTGGCCTCGGTCTGTCGCACGTTCCTGGAACACGCCGCCCAGCGCTACACGGCGCGCGGCACCGCGCTGTAGGCGCGAGGCCACGCGCCAACGCCCGGCCTCCCAGACCACGTTCGCTTCCCTGCCCGTGCCGAACCGCGGCAGGCCACGCCTACTGGCGGCGGGAGCCCCCGACACTGCGCGCAATCGGTCAGCCTGCGCCCACTCCCCCGTGGTGATGCCGGTGAACACGCCCTCCCCTTCGTCGACTTCCGCGATGAGCAGATGAGAGAAGCGAGCGCAGCGGCGCGTCATCACAGGCTCCGGACCGTGGAATCGGACGCTTCGGCCCGGATCATTGCGACCAACAGACGTGAGCGGGCGGCGCCGATATGAAGCTGCTTGCGCAGGCTCTCTGCGGAGATCGGCCGCCGGTGTTCAGCCCAGTGACGTGCGTCTTCCTCGCGAGCGCGCCTCAGCAGCCTGCCTTCCGGGTGGTCCTGTTCGACACCGACAGAAAGATCCACAGCCTGTGGACGAGCGGCCTCGATCTTCAGGTCCGTGGTCGGCTCCTCCTGCGTCACGTACTGGCCTTCGAGATTGCCGTCAACACCCGCAACACCGCTGAGAGCTTGCAGGAGTCCGGGGCCTACTTCGGCCCAGCCGATCAATAGGAGCGGCCCGACCGCGTCGAATGCGGCTCGGCCGTACTGCCGAGCGATCAATGGGTCCGCCACGTTCAGCGCGAGCGTCATCACGCTGGAGAAGACGAGCAGGCGCCTCGCAGGGCGCAGTTGGTTGGGGTCTGCTCCGTGCAGGGCGAGGTGGCGTACGGCGAGGAGCAAGCCGAGGACCGAGAGGTCGACTGCTGGGGCAACCAGGGGTGCCACCCACGGAGGTACGCCGAGTCGCAGAGCCAGGGTCCAGACGTTGCCGAAGCCGAAGAGGAAGGTGAGACCTACGACGGCGCCCATGATCCAGGTGACGGCGCGCAGGGTTCCTTCTTGGCCGAAGGGCGCGTCTCGTGCGCCGGGCGCGCGCATCACTCCGGCCGTCCGGGCATCGCCGGCTGGAAACGCCCCTCGATCACGAGGCGGCCGCGTGAAACCCGCAGGTCAGAGGTATGACCATTTGTTTCGGTCCCTGCCAGGGGCACCCAAGCTCGATAGATCAAAAGCCCCGTGACCTGCGAAAACGCAGAGCGCGGGGCTTCTTTGTGGTTTAGACCAATCCCCTAGGTGTGCAGCCGTATGCCACGAAACGCAGCCTTGTGACCTGCGGCGCGGCCATATCGCGGCCAAGCCGCTCGAGCGTTCCCGCAGGTCACCCCGCGCTTGTGGGCGCATCGTGGGTGGGGCACGGCCACACGGCGTCAGTCCTCGCCTTCTAGCAGCTTCTCGATCCGTCGGTTGTTCAACTCCTCTCGTCCGTCAAGGCACTTGCGTATCGGCGCATCAGGACTTCCACGCTGTTGCCCGCACGGCGCGCTACCTCCGTGGGGTCCATCCCGGCGTTCAGCCACGACGAGAGGGCAGCGTGCCGCAAGTCGTACGGGGTGGCTGCCAACGGCGAACCCACCTGAGCAGGCGTCAGTGCGAGGTTCCGCGCCTCCTCCCACGTTCGTGAGTAGGTGGACGCGCCGACCACTCCCCTGCGCTCGTTCCCGAAGACGCGTCCGTCCTTCGCGTTCGGGAACTGCTCCAAGTGCTCGCGCAGCGGTCGTACCAACACGGGCGGGATCGGGACCGGCCGTGTCTCCTTGCCTGCGCGGCCCTTGTGTGCGCGGTCGTCGTGCGTCTCGCCGGAGTCCGTCCATTGCTTCCCGGCGGCCGGTCGGGTCTCGTGCAGAGTCAGCGGTCCCCACCCCTCTTCGGGCAAGTCGCAATCGGCGACCTTGAGATCCGTCGCTTCCGCCCGGCCGCGTGCCGCCGTAGTACATAGACCCGAACAACGCGACCAGGCGTCGGCGACGGGCCCGTCTGTAGCCACCCACGTACGAGACTGCGGCCAACAACTCCCGGGAATGCCTGAGGGGTTCACGACGGCGCGGCGGTCTATCTGCTTGACCACCTTCGGCGCCGTCCACTTCACCGCGTCGCTCGGGTGTTCGCGGAACTCCTTCAGCTCCAAGGCGTATCCGAGGGCCCGTAGAACACGGACCGCTTGCGGCGTACCGTCTCGGCAGCAGCCCGCGTGCCGTCCAGCTTGAGCGCCAGACCGTCAAGCACGCTGCGCATGACCGCAGCTTCGGACAGGTCGGCCAGCGGCCGAGATACGTCCGCAACCCACGTGAGTGCGTTCGCGATAGGCGCGGGCATCTCTGCGCGCCGCTCCTCCGGGACGAACGCCCGGCCACGAAGTGCGCACGGCAACGTCTCCGGATCCGGGCGGCCGGGGCGATCTGTGGCCATCGTCCGCGTGACTGCGGTGAGCGTCTCGCTGTTGCTGTTCCGCGAATTCGCCGAAGCGAACGGCCACTTCAGCGCCGCGTACTGCTGCGCGAAGTCGTACCAGGTGCGCGAGGCAGGCTCGACGGCCTTCCCCGCCAAAACCTGGTTCACGAAGTCATCCGCGTCGGAACCGAATTCGACGGTAGCGAGCGCTCACCCATGCGGAACCCGGAAGCGCGGATCACTCTCGGCGTGACGGCCGCGCGAGGCGGCGACCTCGACCAGGCCGTGATGTACGGCGAGTGGGCTTTGAAGAACGTGCGCCGGTCACTCCCGTCGTTGCTCATGATCAGCCGAGAGCTGGCCATGGAAGTGCGCACCAGGTTCTCCGGTTCCGCACAGGCACGCGACTACCTGGAATACCTCGACAGCCTGACCCGCCGGAGATAGCGCAGCTGCTGAGGGGTCACCGGCGGGAAGGTACCTACAGAATCTTGAAAACGCGACGGTATCCGGTGGTCCGCTGACGAAGGGCGGTTGTTCGTCGGGCCGTTGCGTGCCTGCGGTCCCGGCCGGACCGCCGGGACCGCAGGCTGGGGTACCGCAGGCTGGGGTACCGGAGGGGTTACCGGCAGCCGGTCAGCAGCAGGGGGATCGGCCGGTAGCCGGGTGAGGTGGTGTCGGTGCGGTAGGCGGTCACGAGCAGTTCCGGGCCCGCGCCGTTGATGCCGCTGGCGGTGGTCCCGGCCGGCACGGCGAGGTTGAGCGACCGCAGTCGGCCATTTTCCAGCGCCACCGCGAACGCGGTGTCGTCTCCTTCACGGTTTCCTACGGCCGCGAACCCGCCGCGGACGGCGGTTGCCTGGTCGAGCATCTCCACACCGTCCGGCAGGGTGACCCGCTGCCACGTGTGGCCGTCGAAGCGCAGGACGAGTCCGTCCAAGGTGCCGTCGGTGTCCCGCGTACCGCCGACCGCCCACACCTCGTGCGGGCCGCGCGCGACGACATCGCGCAGTTCCCCGTTCGGCACGGACACCGGCACGCTGGTCCACGCCGTCCCGTCGTAGTGCATGATGACCGGCTTCATCTCCATCGAGCGGCCCACCGCCCAAACGTCGTCCGGGGCCAGGGCGGTCACCGACAGCAGGATCCCGCCGTCGGCGATGGGCGGCGTGGCCACGACCTGCCAGGCGGTGCCGTCCCAGTGCCGCACCACCGGCTCGGTGTGGGAGAGCTGCTGCGGCCGCCCGGTCACCGGGTCGATCACCACGCCGTCGAGGATTTCCGCGTAACCGACAGCCCAGGCGTCCCGGGGGCTGATCTCGTCCACGTCCAGCAGGCCCGCGCCGAGAGTGCTCTCCGGCACCGGAGCCGGGATCACTCGCCACGAGGCGCCGTCCCACCGCTCGGTCAACATGCCCTCGAGCAACGGGTCGAAGTCCCCGACAAGCATGCCGCTGCGTGCGGACGAAGCATCCGCGCCGTGCACCTGCACATCGCTGCCCGCCGGTAGTTGCGGCAGCGCGATCTCGCGCCAAATCCCGCCGTCACGCGCATCCCGTCCCACCAGTACCGGCGAGAACACCAGCCGCGGCTTGGGGCCATCCAGAACGCCCGCCCGCGAACCCGCCACCCAAGTGGTGAACGCGTCGGGACGCGCGATCACCGTCGCCTGCGCGTCACCCATCGGCAAGACACTCTCCGACCAGCTCCCAGCCGACGCGCCGCCCAGCCGTGCCGACGCATGCTGCCCGGCCTCCACGGCCTGCGCGGTGGCGGCCGAACCGCCCGTCAGCGCGGACGCCACAACCAGCGCTGCCACGCCCTTGACGAAAACGTGCACGGAAATCCCCTCGGTCCCGGGGCAGCGTCCCCGCCCCGTCACCCCTACCGACGCCCCGGCGGCGCCGCGCGTCACAACCCGACGTTCCGCAGCGCCCGAACACCACACTCGGGGCGGCACACGCCCGCCAATGAGGGTCTGTAAATCGAACGGTGTAACGGGGTTGGTGTGGGGGTCAGTTGCGTGTGGCGGACAGGCGTCCGTCGAAGGCGATGTCGAAGGCGTTGGATGCGGCTTTCCAGTGCATGGTCCAGCGTTTGCGACTGGTGCCGGTGGGGTCGAGGGACATGATGGCCATGTAGACGCATTTGAGGGCGGCCTGATCGATGGGTAAGTGCCCGCGGGCCGCGCGGGGGCCGCAGTTGGCGGATTCCGTTGCGGGGGCCCAACCGGTCTCGTCCACGCTCAAAGCGAGGCGTCACCCTGGGTCCCGGCATGGGAGAGGACGCGCGTGGGGCCGTGGCGATGGGGCAGTTGATCGTCTGGGACACCGGCGAGGCCGTGGCGGAGTTCGCGGATGTCGTGTCCGGTGCGCGGATCCCACGGGTTCTGAACGTTCCGGACGGGGCGTCCGTAGCCGTGGTGCTGGCAGAACTGCTCGGCGAAGTCGAGGCTGCGCTCGCGTGATCGGCCGACCCCGGGGTTGATCACCATCGAATCCCTTGAGGACGTCGGTGTGGATGTCGCGGGGCTGATGGCTCGTCAGAGGCGGGAGCGGTACGAGCTGACTGACGAATGGCGTGACTGGTAATCGTCGGTCGGTTCCTTGGCTCTGAGAGCGGCTTCGAGTTGGTGGGGTGAGGTGCGGGGGTCAGGGAGTGGGCGGTTTTGCCCAGGGGGCGAAGCGCTGGTCGGGGGCGGCGTCGTCGCGCCAGTACCTCAGGACCGTTTCGTGCACGACGTCGAGTCGTTCCGCCGCGATGAGGCACGACGTGGGCTCGGAGCCGCCGGCGTCGGCCTCGAATGCGACCACGACGGGCGGCTCCTCCCCCAGTTGACGGGACAGTTGCAGAAGCTCGTCGGGGGACGGGGCGCGGAAGGTGGCGTCGGAGAAGGCGGACGGGCAGCTGACGAACGTCGGTTCGTGGAAGACCAGTTCCAGACCGTGGTGGTACGTCAGGTCGTACCCGGCCGCAAGGCGGAACTGGGCGGGGCCCAGGTGAGTACCTCCCAGTCCCACCACGAGCCGTCCGGCAATTGCAGGGCGCTGCGTTGTGTTGCGTCCGGCATGCTTGCCCCTGTCGGTTCGAAGAGATCGACATGCTAGGCGGACGGCTTGGGAGGGTGCGTGCAGTTTCTTTTGGTGGCGTACGACGGCACCGACGAGCAGGCTTTGGAACGGAGAATGCGCGTACGGGACGACCATGTCCGGCTGGGGGACGCGATGGTCGCCGCGGGGAGCATGCTCTTCGGTACGGCGATTCTGGACGGCGCCGACCGGATGATCGGGTCCATGCTCGTACTGGACTTCCCGTCGCGGGACGAGCTCGACGCCTGGCTGAAGGTGGAGCCGTATGTGACGGGTGGTGTGTGGGAGCGGATCGACGTTCAGCCGTGCCGAGTTGGGCCGTCGTTCGCTGCCGTTCGCCCCTGAGTGAGGTCATCAAAAGTCGTTGTCAGGGGCGGGAGTTGTGAGTCGGCGGCGGTACGTGGCGCGTGGGGTGCCGGGCGGATATCGGATCTGGGACAACAAGCGGCAGCGGTGGTGGGGTGAGCTGTACGAGCTGTGTCCTGATGATCTGCTCGTCGAGCTGAACGGTGCGGCGAACTACGCGCGGGTCACTGCGCTGCTCAAGCGGTATCGGGCCTTGAAGCGGTAGGGGGAGCCCCGCGGGGCGGGGAGGCGGGTGGGTGGCACGCAGGCGGGGGCTCAGGCGCGCAGGGCGGGTGGGGCCCGCAGGCGGGTGGGCCCGCAGGCGCGTGGGCCCGCAGGCGCGTGGGCCCGCAGGCGCGTGGGCCCGCAGGCGCGTGAGGAGGGACTCCGTACCGGGCCGGGGTCAGGCCAGGAGGGCCGTGACCAGGGGGGCCAAGGCGGGGGTCGTGGCCTGGGTTGCCAGGGACGCGGTCAGGACCTCGGTGTAGGTCGGGGCGGCGGCGGACTGCGTACGCCGGCCTTCGTCGGTGATGACGGTGTAGACGCCGCGGCGGTCGGCGGGGCAGAGGTCGCGGCGGGTGAGGCCGTCGGCTTCGAGGCGGGCGGCGAGGCGGCTCACGGAGCTCTGGTTGAGGCCGATGCGGGCCGCGAGGTCCTGCATGCGGAGTTCGCCGTCGTGGGCGGTGGAGAGGTGGCAGAGCGCGCGGTACTCGGAGAGCCCGAGGTTGTGGGTGCGCTTGAGGGCTCGTTCGAGGTCGTGTTCGACGCGGGCGTGGAGGGTTGTGAGTTCGTCCCATCGGGCCGGGTCCATGGGTGCCCTCCTCTGCGGTCGGTTCGGATTGCCTGTTGACACGAGCTTACATGCATGCACAACATATGCATGTGCAAGCAATAAATGTATGAGCATGGATCTGACGAGAGGACGTGTGTGCCATGACTGCGGTGACGGCGGCGGCGAAGACCGGGCGCGAGTGGGTCTCGGAGGACGGGCGGATCGAGCGGATCGCCACGGAGCCGGACTGGTACGAGTCGTACAAGATTTCGCAGGCGGTGCGGGCGGGGGGCCTTGTGTACGTGTCCGGCCAGGCCGGCTTCACCGAGGACGGCAGGACGGTGGAAGGCGGGTTTCTGGCGCAGGGGCGGCAGGCGTTCCGGAACCTGCAGCGGGTGCTCGAGGCGGCGGGACTGACGTTCGCGGACGTGGTGAAGGTCGGGATCTTCGTCCGTGACATGGCCAGCCATCTGGATCAACTCATCGAGCTGCGCGAGGAGTTCCTGGTGAAGCCCTATCCGGCGGACACGCTGATCGAGGTCGTGGCCCTGGCCCAGCCCGACTGGCTCATCGAGGTGGAGGTCGTCGCCTTGGACCGCCGGCAGGACTGAAGCGGCGGATCAGCGGAGCAGAGGCTCGGGACGAGCGGGAAAGACGATCAGGGAACCGGAGATGGAGACAGCAGTGGGTGCGTACGAGCGGTTGTTGGCGTCGGTTTCGGTGGGTGGGCGCGAGTTGGCGAATCGCGTCGCGATGGCGCCCATGACACGGGGGCGGGCGCACGATGTGAGCGGGGTGCCGAGCCCGCTGACGCCCGAGTACTACCGGCAGCGGGCGGGCGCAGGGCTGTTGATAACCGAGGGGGCGTACGTCAATCCGCTCGCGAAGGGCGGCCCCGGGATCCCCGGGATCCACAGCGAGGAACAGGGTGCCGCGTGGCGGGCCGTGACCGAGGCCGTGCACGAGGAGGGCGGCACGATCTACGCACAGCTGTGGCATGTGGGGCGCATGACGCATCCGCTTGTCCTGCCGGAAGGCGCGTTGCCCGTGGCGCCATCGGCGGTACGGATCGACGGGCCGCAGATTTTCACGCGGGACGGGTGGGTCGCCCATGTGACGCCGCGTCCGCTCACGGCGGAGGAAATTGCGGAGACGGTACGGGACTTCGCGCGCGCGGCGGAGGTCGCCGTGGCGGCCGGGTTCGACGGGGTGGAAATCCACGGCGCCAACGGCTACTTGGTGCAGCAGTTCCTTGCGGAGAACACCAACCGGCGGACGGACGCGTACGGCGGATCGCTGAACGGCCGGTTGCGCTTCGCGGTCGAGGTGACCGAGGCGGTCGCGGCGGCCGTGGGCGCGGAGCGTGTCGGGTTGCGCGTCTCGCCGGGGAACGACGAGAACCAGATTGCCGAGGCGGATCCTGCGGCGACGTACGGCGCGTTGGTGGAGGCCGTGGCACCACTGGGACTTGCGTACCTGCATGTGCTGAAGCGCGGCGAGTTCGAGGCGGTTTCGGAGATGCGGCGACGGTGGTCCGGGACGCTGATCGCCAATCACAACGGCCCCGCGCCGAGCAGCCCGGACGTCGGGGCGCGGTTGGTGGCTGACGGCAGCGCCGATCTCGTGGCGTTCGGACGGCTGTTCATCACCAATCCCGACTTGCCCGCGCGCCTGCGAGGCGGTGTGCCGTTGGCGGCGCCCGCGACGGAGAACGTGTACGGCGGTGGGGCGGAGGGGTACGTCGACTACCCGGCGGCCGTTGGAGAGATGGGGGCGGGGATAGGGACGCGGTCTGGGCCCGGGTCGGGTTCGGGGCCTGGGGTGGGGGTTGGGGCAGAGAGTGGGCAACTGGCCGGGGAGCAGACGGCATTCGAGGCGGGGGTGAGGGATGGGCTATCGGACGGTGATCGGGTGTTGACCGCTGGGAGTTGATTCGGAGGGGGCTCTTGGGCGGATCAGTTGGGTGCGCCGTCGGCAAGGGTGGGTCTGGCCTCAGGGCGGGCGTGCGGCCCTGGGCCTCTGGGCGTGCGTGCGGGCGTGCGGGCGGCGCAGCCTGGGCGGGCGGCATGTGGGCGGCGCTGCATGGGGATGGCGGACCAGCTGCGGGGCGGCTGGGCGGAGCCGTATGGGTGGCGCTGGGGCGCGGTTCGGCCCGGGTCGGCGGTGCGGTGGGGGCGCACGTGGCGGTGAGACGGCCCAATGGGCGGTCGGGCTCAGGGCTGCGGGCGTGGCGAGGCGGTGTTGGTTCAGGCGGCGGTCGCGTGTGCGCGGCGGGATTGTGGTTGTGCGGCTCGCGCAGGGGGCGTCTCGGAATCGTGGCCGTGGTGGGGGCGGGATGCGGACGGGATGGCGACGTACGCGCGGGGTCTGCGAATACGCGGGGGCGGGAGTTCCGGGGTGCCGGACTGTGTGCGGTGCGGGACAGCGGGACTGTGGGGATTCGGAACTGTAGGGATTCACGTGCGGGGCTGAAATCAGGCCGTTGTCCGCGTCGACATAGGGGTTGGCAGGGCACGACTAGGCTCGAGGGATGCTTTTCGGACGTGGTGGCGAGGTGGCCGCGCTTGCGCGTGTGATCGACGATGCACGCGGTGGGCGGGGCTCGGCGCTGTCCCTCACCGGTCCGCCGGGGATCGGTAAGACGGCGCTGCTCGGCGAGGCGGTGGCGTACGCCCAGGATGCCCGCGATTTCCGCGTACTGCGCACGACGGGGATCGAGTCCGAGGCCGGGTTGCCGTTCGCCGCACTGCATCAGCTCCTTGCTCCGGCGCTCGACCGGATCGCGGAGCTGCCGGAGCCTCAGGCGGCGGCGCTGCGTGGGGCGTTCGGCCTCGCGCAGCCGACCGACGACGCCCGACTGCTGGTCGGTCTCGGGCTGCTCACCTTGCTCGGCGAACTCGCCGAATCCGAACCGGTGTTGTGCGTCGTCGACGACGTGCAGTGGCTGGACGTACCGTCGGCGGCGGCACTGGGGTTTGCGGCGCGCAGGCTGGCGGCCGAGCGCGTGGCCATGCTCTTCGCGGTCCGGGACGACGAAGCCGAGACGGCCGCCGGAGCGGCGGGCAGCCTTACCGGGATCCCGACGCTGACTCCTCCCCCGCTGGACGCGGAGTCCGCGGCCGCCGCTCTGGCCGTGCACTCCCCCGATGTTGCGGCGACGGTACGTGCGCGCATCCTCGCCGAGTCATCCGGAAACCCGCTCGCTATCCATGAGTTGGCGGCGGCGCTGAATGCCGCGCAGCGGGCCGGCGCAGCGCCGCTGCCTGCCGCGCTCGGTGCCCGGGACGCCGCCGCGCGGACGTTCCGCGGGCGCCTGGTGGAACTCGCCCCGGGTGCCAGGCGGCTCGTCACCGTGGCAGCGGCGCATGGGAGCAACGAGATCGGCACCTTGCTCACCGCGGCACGCAGCCTAGGCTGCCAACTCGGCGACCTGGACACCGCGGTGGAGGCGGACGTTTTGGTGGTGACCGGTGAGACGTACGCGTTCCGGCACCCGCTCATCCGGTCGACGGCGTACCAGGACGCGACGCTCACCGAGCGGGTCAACGCGCACCGTGCCCTCGCCGACGCTCTGACCGACAACTATGACAGCGCTTCTGACGGCGGGTCCGATGGCCCTGGCGAGGGTGAAGTCGTTGATGTCGTAGGTGAGGTGGTCGACGGTGGGCCCGATGGGAAGTTGGGAGCGGGGCGGCTCGTGACGGGGCGCGGTACGCCCGGTCGAGTAGGTAGCAGGCGGGATGCCGCCCCAGCCGCCGATCCGGTCCCGGCGGCCGTGTGGCATCTGGCTCTCGCTGCCACCGGTCCCGACGCCGACCTGGCCGCGGCGATGGAGCGGGCCGCCGATCAGGCGTGGGCGCGCGGCGGCGTGACGGCTGACGCGTACCGGCAAGCCGCCCGCCTGGCGCCGGAACGTGCCGAGCAGGCAAGGCTGTTGATGCGAGCGGCGCAGGCCGCGATCGTCGGCGGGCAGACTGACCAGGCGGTCGAGTTCTCGCGCCTCGCCGCGGAGTTGACCGACGACCCGGTCACGCGCGGCGCCTTGGCGATGATCGATGCGACAGCGGAGAACTTCCGGGGCCGACCGCGCCGCGCGGCACGGGTGTTGGCCACCGCGGCCGAGCGGATCGTCGGCGGCGCGGACGGGGCAGGACACGGCGGCAACAGCGACGCCGAATCCGGAACGGCCGGCACGCTCCTCACGATCGCGGCAGGGTACGCGTGGTTCTCGGGTGATGGCCAAACGCTCGGCCAAGTCGCGGAGTTGGCAGGGCGCAGTGCCCCGCGAGCGCCGATCACTGCGGCGATCCGGGGGATGGCCGAGTTGGCCGCGTCCGAGCCCGTGGGCGATCCGGAGGTCGGCGTTCCCCCGATGACGGCTCTCGTCGAGCGCGAACGCGCCCACCCCTCCCAGTCGTTGATCGACCGCATGTTTGCGGCACACGTGGCACGGATCCTCGGCGACGACGTTGCGGTGGCCGAGTTCGCCGAGGCCGAGGCGGCGCGCTGCCGGGCGTGGGGCACCGTGAGCGCTCTGCCCGACGTCCTCGCCGGGCTGGCGCGTGGGCAGTTCGCGGCCGGTCGGCACCGTGACGCCGAGGCGACGGTGGTCGAGGCGCTCGGCTTCGCGCGCGAGACCCGGCAGGCGCACGCCGTCGACGACTTGCAGCGGATCAGCCTGCGCGTCGCTGCGGTTGCGGGCGACGAAGCGCGCTGCCGGGCGATCGCCGACGCGCATGGGCAAATTGCCGATGATGCGGCCTTCGCACTTCTGGACCTCGGACTCGGACGCTACGAGGAGGCGTTGACCCGGCTCGCGGCCATCGCCGAGGACCCGGCGGGCCACGTTGCGTTGACCGCATTGGCCGTCCCGGACCTGGTCGAGGCGGCGGTACGCGCGGGCCACCCGGACCGTGCCGCGAAGCACCTGCCCAGGTTTCTCGCGTGGGCAGAAGCTTCGCCTGTCGCGTGGCCTCGGGCGGTCGCGCTGCGCTGCCGGGCGCTCGTGTCGATTGAGGCCGGGGAGAACGATGTCGAACGGCTGTTCGCTGCGGCAATCGAGGAACATGCGGTGGCCACCAGGCCGTTCGAGTTCGCTCGCACCGAACTGTTGTACGGGGAATGGTTGCGGCGGGCACGGCGCCGCACGGATGCGCGCACGGTCCTGCGCTCCGCCGAGGCGCGCTTCGCACGGCTGGGCGCGGCCCCGTGGGCGGAACGGGCGCGCGGCGAACTACGGGCGGCCGGCGAGCGGGGTACGCAGGCCGCCGTCGCGGCCGAGCCGACGGCTGTCGCGGCTGCCGCCCTCGACGCTCTCACGCCGCAGGAGCTCCAGGTCGTACGTCTGGCGGCGGGCGGCGCGAGCAATCAGGACATCGCGGCCCAGTTGTTCCTGAGCCGCAGGACGGTCGAGTACCACCTGTACAAGGCGTACCCGAAGCTCGGGATCGGCTCGCGCCGCGAATTGATGCGGCTGCGGGCTGAGGTGTAGGGCTGCCAGCTGCCGCAGTATTGGTACGGAGTGGGTGGCTGGTCCGGAGACCAGGGGTCGCCGCCCGTTGTCGGGAACGTCGGGTTGCGGGGTCAGAGACCGCCGGGCTGCTGGGTTGCAACGTGATGTTGTCGCGGTGGGACGCGGTGTCGAACGGGATCTCGAACGCGGTGGGGCTTCGTTGTTTCGGGTGGTCGGGGGGCTTGGTCGGCACCTGGCGGCAGCGGCGGACGTTCCCGAGATATGGAAGGGACGGGCGGGGGAGGAACCGGTGGAGAGGGACCGCCGGGGGTGGGGACCGGGTCGGACACCATCTCCTCATACGCGCGAGATCACGCGTCGGCGACGGCGGCAACATGAGGCGCCGGCAACAGGCGACGTCGGCGGCAGCGGACGGCGGGCGCAAGGAGCGTCGGCGGCAGCGGACGGCGGGCGCAAGGAGCGTCGGCGGACGCGAGCCACAGACGGCGCGGTGACCGCAGTGTAGGCAGCATCGGGCGTCGGTGATAGCGGACCACGGTGACGGGGGGCGTTGCCGGGAGTAGGCGCCGGGGGGGTGGGGCGTGGGTGACAGCGGGCCTCAGTGGCCGTGGGCGTAGCCGAGAGCAGACCTGGTGGCATGGGGCGTGGTGGGACAGCGGGCCTCGGTGACGGTGGGCGCTGGCGGGAGTAGGCGCCGGGGCTTGGGGCGTGGGTGACGGCGGACCGCGGTGACAGCGGGCGCGTTGCCGGGGGTGGGTGCTGGGGGCTTGGGGCGTCGGTTGCGGTGGGTGTGCGCAAAGGGCAGACCGCGCGGGGGACGTCGGTGGGGTCGGGGACGTCGGTGCGGTCGCGTGGTCCGGCGTGGAGTGCCTTGGGGCGGCGAATCGTGGTGGCGGGCGGGCCCGCCACGCCACCCGACGTCACGATTCGTACATGACTGCATCCGCTCTGTAGCTTTGATGCGCGTCACCGCCACCGACGCCGTCACCACCCAGGCACCACACGCCCGGCATCACCAGGACACCACCCAAAGCACCGTCGCAGGCATCGACGCAAGCACGGCCGACAGCGCCACCGAAAGGAAGCACCTCCCTGATGGACTTCGACTACTCCCGTTGGAGCGAGCGGTTGCAGGAGTTGTGCCGCCTCCACGATGTCCCGGGAGCCACACTGGCGATCGGTGTGGGCGGGGAGGTCCACGAGGTTGCGGTCGGGGTGCTCGACAAGGCCACCGGCGCCCCGATGGGCAACGACGCGATGTTCCAGATCGGTTCGATCACCAAGGTCTACACCGCCACCGCGGTCATGCAGTTGGTGGCGCAGGGCGCGGTCGAGCTGGACACGCGTGTGTGCGAAGTCCTGTCGGGCTTCCGGGTCGCCGACCCCGCCACGACGCGGTATTTGACCGTACGACACCTCCTCAGCCACACCAGCGGCCTGGAGAACGGCGTATTCCCCGACGTCGGTTCGGACGACGACTGCCTGGAGCGCTACCTCGCTTCCTGCACCGACCTCGGCCAACTCCACCCGCTGGGCGCGCTCGGCGCGTACTCCCATGCGGGCTTCCTGATCGCCGGACGCCTCGTCGAACGCCTGACCGGCAAGGTCTGGGAGTCGGCCGTGCGCGACCTCCTGCTCGACCCCCTCGGCCTGCACGACACCGTGACGCGCCCCGACTTGGCCGACCACGCCCGCCGCGTACCCGGCCACCGCGCCCCCTCCGCCCCCGCCCTCTCCTCCCTCGACCCCGGGCGCGTGTCCGCCCCCGTTCCCACCCCCGCGCCACTGCGCTGGGACACCCCGAGGGTCATGGGCCCCGGCAGCGGATTCTGCGCCACCGCAGGCGACATGGTGCGGTTCGCGATGGCACACATGTCCGACGCCGAAAGCAACCTGCCGCCCGCCGCCGTCAAGGCGATGCGCGAACCGCAGGCACCGATGCCCTGTGCCTGGGGCGGCGGTTACCGCGGACTCGGCTGGCGCCTCTACCCGGGCAAGCACTCCTCGACCTATGGGCACGGCGGCGAGTTGCCCGGGCTGCTCACGTACCTGTACGCCGTTGAGAACCCGTCGCTCGCGATCGCCTTGTGCTCGAACGGCGGTGACAACATGGCGCTGCGGTCGGACGTACGCGACGACCTGGCTGCGCTCGCGGGCGTGACCGTACGCCGGTTCGAGGCTCCAAACACACCGGCGGACGTCGACATCGAGCCCTTCCTCGGCACGTACCGCTGCTCGCCCGCCGAAGCGCGACTGGAACGCGACGGCTCCGGCATCTGGCTCCGGCCCCGCTTCGCGGGCGGCGGGGCCCGCGGCACCCTGATGCCCCGCGAGACGCGGCTCGTCCCGGTCACCGACACGTTGCTCGCGGGCTTCGAGTGCGACGGGGCGTACCCCATCCCGGTGACGCTGCACGTCCTCCCCGACGGCAGCCGCTACATCTACGCCCGCGAACGCACCCTCCGCAAAGTCTCCTGACCCGCGAACGTCTTTGCGAACGCATCTGATTGGAGCCTGCTGTGAAGGTACGCGACGTCGTGGTCACCGGCATCGGACTGGTCACCCCGGCCGGGATCGGTGTGGACGCCACCTGGAACGGCCTGCTCGCCGGGACCCCCACCGCCCGGCGCGACCCCGAACTGGCCGGGCTCCCCACCGACTTCTCGTGCCGGGTGCCGGACTTCGACGCGGCGCGGCTGCTCGGGGGTGTACTCGCCGCCCGGTTGGAGCGGTTCGCCGCAATGGCCGTGGTCGCGGCCCGCGAAGCCGTGGCGTACGCCGGCCTGGACCCGAGCACGTGCCAGAACGAGCGGGTCGGGGTCGTCGCGGGTACGGCGACCGCCTCCCTGTCCCCGGTCGGGGACGTCTGCGCGAAGATGGAGCGCGGTCAACACCACCTCGTATCACCGAGGTTCCTGCCGCGCACGATCCCGAACATGTCCGCCGCCGAGATCGGTCTGGACCTCGGCGCCCGCGGGCCGAACCTCGTCACCAGCACCGCGTGTGCGTCGGGCGCGACCGCCATCGGGACGGCACTGGCGATGCTGCGCACCGGCATGTGCGACGTGATCGTCGCGGGCGGCGCCGAGTCGATGTGCTCGCCCGTCCCGTGCGCCGCGTTCGGCCAGATGCGCGCGCTCTCCCGGCGCACCTACGACCCGGCGGGCGCCTCCCGGCCGTTCGACGCCGACCGTGACGGCTTCGTGCTCGCCGAGGGCGCGGGCATGCTGGTCCTGGAGCACGCCGACCACGCCCGGGCACGCGGCGCGGTGCCGTTGGCGGTCCTGGCCGGGTACGGCGCCTCCTGCGACGCCCACCACCCCACCGCTCCCCATCCCGAAGGCGCGGGCGCGGCACAGGCGCTGCACGCGGCCATCGCGGATGCCGGTCTGTCCGCCCCGGACATCGCACACGTCAACGCGCACGGCACCGGAACCCGGCTCAACGACGCGGCCGAATTCCGGGCGCTGAAGGCGGTGTTCGAGCGCCCGCCCGTCGTCACCGCCAACAAGGGCGCGCTGGGCCACACCATCGGCGCCGCCGGAGCCGTCGAGGCCGCCGCCTCCGTCCTGAGCCTTCGGCACCAGGTTGTCCCGCCCACTGCCAACCTCGAACGCCAAGACCCGGACATCGACTTGGACGTTGTCACCAAGGTCCCCCGGGGCCTGCGCATGGACGCGGTGGCGACAACCTCCTTCGGGTTCGGCGGCCAGAACGCCGTCCTCGTCTTCACCACACCGTAGCCCTGCCCCCGGCCCTAGCCTCGGCCTCGGCCTCGGCGTCGGCCCCCGGTCCCACACGCAGGCCGTGGACCCAGGCCGTACGCCCAGGCCCAACCGCCCCACCACCGCATCACCGCATCACCGCACCACCGCATCCCCGCCCCCACGCCACCTTCTCTCACCACCCCCACCACCTCTCGGAGGAAGCCATGCCCGGCTCCACGTACGACACGATCGCCACGGTGCTCACCACGACCCTCGGCCGCCCCGCGGAAGCGGTCGCCCCGGACACCGCCCTCGACGACCTGTTCCTCGACTCCCTGGCGCTCGTCGAGCTGAGCGTGAGCCTGACCGAGCAACTGGGCGTGCAGATCTCGGGCGTCGACCGGAGCCAGACACTCGCCGAGTTGAGCGACAAGTTGGACCGGATGGTCGCCGCCGCCAAGAGCTGAGCCCGACCCCCGCGGAACTCCCGTAGTTCTACGGATTCGCCCCTCATCGGGCCCGCATAGCTTCGTGACCGGCAACAACGAGCGGCTGAACCCCAGAGCCGCCAGGCCGCCGAGTCACGACGCCCGAGGAGCCCACGATGAGCAAGGCAGCCCTCTTCCACACCCCCGGCGGGCCCGAGGTCCTGCACCTGGCCGACGTGGCCACCCCCGAGCCCGGCGCCGGCGAGGTACGCGTACGGGTGAAGGCAGCCGGCGTACAGCCGTTCGACGTCGCGGTGGTCGAAGGCTGGGTGCCCGCGTACCTGACCGAAGTAGCCCCGCTGCCCCGCATCCCCGGCAACGAGTTCGCCGGTGTCGTGGACGCGGTCGGCCCGGGCGTGACGGCGAACGCGCTGGGCGCGGAGATCACGGTCGGCACCGAAGTCGCCGGTTTCTCGATCCTGAACAGCTACGCCGAGCACATCGTCGTGCCGGTCGAACACGTGACCGTCAAGCCGGCCGACATGCCGTGGGAGGTCGCGGGCGGACTGAACTCCGGTGCGCAGACCTCGTCCATCGCCTTGGAGATGCTCGGGGTCAAGGCGGGCGAGACGGTCCTCGTCAACGCCGCCGCGGGCAACGTGGGCACGATCGCCGTGCAGTTGGCGCGCGAGCTGGGTGCGACGGTCATCGGCACGGCCCGCCCGGAGAACCATGCGTACCTGCGCGAACTCGGCGCGATTCCGGTGGCGTACGGGCCCGGCACGGCCGACCGTCTGCGTGCCGCCGCCCCCGACGGGATCGACGCGCTGCTCGACGGCGCGGGCGGGGCGTCCCTCGACGCCGCCCTCGAACTCGTGGACGCCGCCCGCGTCATCACCCTGGTCGACCACCACCGGGCGACCGCGGGCGGGATCCGCACCACGGACCCGTCGCTGCGCCACGTCTCACGGCTCGCGCATGCCGCCGAGCTGTACGCGCGCGGCGCGCTCAAGGTCCACGTACGCCGCACCTACCCCCTCGCCCGTGCCGCGGACGCCCAGCGCGAGGTGGCGGTCGGCCACGGGCGCGGCAAGGTCGTCCTGCTCGTCCCCTGACCCGGGCGCACCCCGTTCGCCGTCCCCATCGCCAACCGCACCCCCAACTCCCAACCGCAGTCGCGACCCCGACCACAACCGCCATCGCAACCAGGAGACCGCCATGAGCACCGACAACGGCTTCTACTCGATCATCGACTACACCGTGGACGGCCCCGCGACGCAGGCCGAACTGGTCGACGCCTTCGCCGCGATCCAGGAGCGCTGGGTCCGCTTCTACCCCGGCTACCGCTCGGCCAGGTTCCATGTCAGCACCGACGGCACCCGCGTCTACAACATCGTCGCCTGGGAGAGCGAAGCCGCCTACCGGGACTTCGTGGCGACCTCCGACACCGACGGACGCATGGCCGCCATACAGGCGGCGCTCGACAGCCTCACCGGCAAGGCCGAACCCCGTATGACGGGCGCGCCGACGTACCGCGTCGTCCGCGAGACAGGCCCCGGCCCGGCCGCGGAAGCGTGACCCTCCGGGGCGCGGTCATGGAAGGCGCGTCTCCGTCCGCCCGTACGGGAGCTGACGGGCGGACGGAGACGCAGCTCATGATGGTGTCTCATGGCCCGCGCGGTCACCTCAAGCGGCCGACGAGCGCCACCTATGCATAGCGCCACCCATACGTAACACCTCCCGTTCGCAGCGCCACCCATGCATAGCGCCGCCCATGCGTAGCGCCACCCATGCGTAGCGCCGCCCCCACGGAACACCACCCACCAACTGCCACCCGTTCCAGGTGCCACTGGCCCCACCTCCCGGCTGCGTGTCGGGGTGCCACGGCCGACAATGGCAGTCGGGGAGCCGGAGAGAGCCCCGGCCCGACAGGCCGCGTACCTGGTGACGGGACAAGCAATGGCGACAACCGGCAGACCCGCCGACGACCGCCCGGACCTCCCGGACCTCCCGGACCTCCCGGACCGCCGGCAGATTGTGCGTCGCGCGCTTCGGGTCACGCTGGCCGCCTCGCTCGGGTTCTACGCGTGCCGGTACGCGTTCGGCCGCCCCGAAACGGCCATCTACGCGTTGTTCGGCGCTGTGGCCATGGGCGCGCTCTCGCGGATCCCCGGTTCGGGACGCCAGCGGGCGACGGTCGTCCTGGCCGCCCTCCCCGTCGCCCTCGGCCTGGTCGCGATGGGTACGGCGCTCGCCGTGCACACCGCGGCGGCGGTCGCAGGCATGGTGGTCGTGGGGTTCTGCCTCGCGTTCGCCCCCGTCGCGGGACCTCGCCCGGCCGGTGCCGCGCCGGGGCTCCAACTGATGTACATCTTGCCGTCGTTCCCGCCGTACGCCCCGGACCACCTGCCCGGACGGCTGGCGGGGGCGGCGATCGGCATGCTCCTGCTCGCCGCCGCCGAGGCGTGGGTGCTGCCGGTGCCCGGCCCGGAGAAGCCGTACCGCCGCCTCCTCGCCGATGCGATCCGCACCGCGGGCCTGGCCGCCGCGAAGTTGGCCGCCGAGCCGAGGCAGGGGCCGACCAACGCACCTGCCAATCCCTCGCACACCTCACCGGACATCTCACCGGACACCGCACTGGAAACCGCACTGGAAACCGCACCGGACACCCCGTTGGACCGCCTCTCAGACGCGGGAGAAGCCCTGCGCCCGGCGCTGCTGCCGCCCGCCGAGCGTCCCGCCGGGGCGGGCCGCACCAATCGCGCCCTCGCCCAGGCGGGCAGCGCGACCCGTGAACTGCTCGCGCAGTTGCAGGCTTTGGACGTCCGGGCGCCGGCCGTACGCGATCAGGCCTCGCGTTCGCTGCTCACGCGCGTGGCCGAGAGCTGCCGGCACACCGAACGCGCGCTGCGCGGCGGTCCGGCGCCTCCGCCCACCCGCATGGACGAGGCGATCGAGGCTTTCCAGGACGAGCGTCTGGCGCAGGCCCGCCGCCCGGCCGCCACGCGTCCGCCGCCGGGGGTGCTGCGCCACCAGGCAGCCGTCCTGGCCACCTCGGTGTCCGCGCAGATCGTGAAGTCGTCGGTACGCGTCGCGGTCGACGGCCGCCGGGCCCGTCCGCTGCATCCGGAGTCGGTGTTCTGGTACGCACGCCGGTCCACGCCGTCCCTGTACTGGCGGCGCGTACGCGGGAACCTCACACCGCGCTCGGTGTACTTCCAGAACGCCGTCCGGATCACCGTCGGCCTGTCGCTCGCCCGCCTGACCGCGGGGGCCCTAGATCTGGCCCACGGGTTCTGGGTGCTGCTCGCGGTGCTGACCCTGACCCGCACCAGCGCCATGGGGACCTGGCGCAATGTCCGCCTGGCCCTGGTCGGCACGTTCGCGGGCGCTCTGGCCGCGGCAGGTCTGCTGATCGGATTCGGGCAGCACACGGGCGCGTACGCCGCGGTGCTCGCCCCCGCGATGCTGATCGCCTTCTCGGTCGGGCCGATGCTCGGCGTGGCCTGGGCTCAGGGGTTGTTCACGCTGGTGGTCGCGTCCGCGTTCGCGCAACTGGCGCCCGCGAACTGGGAGCTGGCCCAGGCGCGCATTCTGGACGTGGCCACCGGCTGCCTGATCGGCCTGGTGTGCGGGGTGTTGGCGTGGCCGCGCGGCGCGAGTTCAGAAGTGCTGCGGGCCATGGCGCGTCTGCTGCGCAGTCTGGGCCACACCGTCGAGGCGACGACGTCCGCGATGCTGCACGACGTCGACCCGCCCGGCCCGCCACCCGTCGCAGGCGCCTCGCCGTCCGCGGCAGACACTGCGGCATCCGCGGCAGACACTCCGCATGCCGTCCCAGCCACGCCGCCGTCCGTCGCAGACACCCGGCACGCCCTGCGGCTCGCGCAGTCGTCGTTCGCGCAGTTGCAGGGTGAGGCCCAGGGCCCGCGCGTCCGGCGGCCGATCGACTTGCAGGCCGTCCTCATCGCGGCGCACCACGCGCTGTTGGGTGCCCAGGAACTCCTGGACGGCCACCGTCAGTCCCCGCGCCCCAGGGCGCCGGACGCGATTTCGGCGTTCACCGCACGCGGCCGTGAACTGGCGCAGGCATGCGGGGTTCTCGCCGCCGAGGTGCTGGACGGCCGGGTGAACGCGGCGCCGCAGCCGGGATATGAGCAGGTCGTCCCGGCGGCACTGCTCGCGCCCGGGGGTGACGAGACCGCCGGACGCGACAGCGCCGCCCTGCCGCTGATGATCGACCTGGAGACATGGCTGAACGCCGTCGCCCGGGACCTGGCACGGATCCGCCCGCGGCGCACGGCTCCGGACCCAGTCCCGGACGCGGAGCCGGACACGGCCCCGGACAGGAAGCCGGACGGAAAGCCGGTCACAGAGCCGAACCCGGAGCCGAACACAGAGCCGAACACAGAGCCGAACCCGCTGCCGCCGTCCGACAAGTGACGTCACTTCACGTCGTACGCCGGTCGGCTCCGCGACAAGAACGCCCCGTTGTCCGACAGCAGGAACTGCCCGGTCGTGTGCGCCGCGAGGTCGGACACCACGAACAGCACCAGCCGGGCCATGTCGTCCGGCTCGGACAACGCCCCCAGCGGGATGGCCCCCAGCAGCGCCGCCTGGAACTCGGGGGTCAGCGACGCCGCGACCTGCTCGGTCAGCGTCGTCCCCGGCGCCACCGCGTTGACCCGGATGCGGTGCGCCGCCAACTCCACGGCAAGGGTCTGCGTCAGGTGGTTCACCGCGGCTTTGGCCGCACCGTACGGGGCGAGTCCGGGCGCGGGCCGCGTGGTCTCCCCCGAACTCACGTTCACGATGCAGCCGCCCCGGCCGCCCGCGATCATCGCCCGCGCCTCCGCCTGGCACGAGTACGCCGTCGCCATCAGGTTCACGCCGACCACGTCACGCAACCCCTGCGGCGTCCAGTCGACGAATGCCGACGCACCGTGACCGGCCGTCATCCCCACGTTGTTGACGGCGATGTCCATCCCGCCGAACTCCGCAACGGCCGCGTCGACGACGCGCGCCACCTGTGCGGGATCGGTCGCGTCGAACGCGCACGCGAGGGACCGTACGC
The DNA here is from genome assembly GCF_040649515.1 of Streptodolium elevatio. GTDB lineage: Bacteria > Actinomycetota > Actinomycetes > Streptomycetales > Streptomycetaceae > Yinghuangia > Yinghuangia elevatio. The sequence goes on along the minus strand of NZ_JBEZFP010000002.1, from coordinate 33,385 downwards.
CCTCCGCCGCCACTAGCGCGGCGGTCTCCTCGGCGGCCTCCCCGCGCAGGTCGGCGACCACCACGTCGGCCCCGGCCCGGGCCAGCCAGACGCACACCGCCCGCCCGATGCCCGCGCCGCCGCCGGTGACCAGCGCCGTTCGCCCGCCCAGATCGATGTCCACAGCCACAGGGACTCCTTGCGCAGTTGTTTCCGTTGTGTTCGACAAATCAATTATGTGATTCGGATTATCGAACACCACCATTGAACCTGACGACTCGTCAGGCTAACTTCTTGCGTGTGACAACCCTCGACACCGCCCTCACCATCGCCGACGAGTCCCCCGAAGCCCTGTACGCCTTCCTCGAATCCCGGGGCTGGGGCGACGGCCTTCCCGTCGTGGCCCCCACTCCGCAGCGCGTCGACGCGATGCTCGCGGCCTACGACGGGGACCCCGACGAAATCATCGGCACGCTCGCGCCCCGACTCGGCGAGGCCACGCCGCGCGTCCTCGCGGTCAACGCCGTGATGGCCGGGTGCACCCCCAACCTGCTGCCCGTCCTCGTCGCCGCCGTACGCGGCCTCGTCGCCCCCGAGTTCAACCTGCGTGGCGTCAACTCGACCACGCACCCGGTCTCGGCGATGGTCCTCGTGCACGGCGAGGCCGTCGAACGCTGCGGCTTCAACGCCGGAACGGGGACGCTCGGCCCGGGCAACCGCGCCAACGCCACCCTCGGTCGCGCGGTGCGCTTCGTGATGATGCACGTGGCGGGCGGCACCGCGAAGGGCCACGACGGCGCCGGCCTCGGCGACGCCTCCACACACGGCCAACCGTCGAAGTACACCTTCTGCTTCGCGGAGAACACCGCGGCGAGCCCGTGGCCCGCGTACCCGCGCACCCTCGGCCTCGACACCGCCAGCGCGGTGACGGTCGCGGGCATGGAGAATCCGCACAACTTCCACGACATGGAGAGCCGCGAGCCCGCCGGGATCCTGGACAAGGCCGCGACCGTGATGGCGACGTTCGGCACCAACAACGCGGTGGTGTCCGACGCGGAGTACTTCGTCGTCCTGGGCCCCGAGCACGCCGCGACGATCGCGGGCGCGGGGTGGGCGCGGCAGGACGTGCAGTCGTACCTGTACGAGAAGGCCCGCCGTCCCGCCGGGGACTTCCGCGCGCACTTCACCGCCAACCTGTGGCGCCCGTGGATGAAGGCACTCCGCGACGACGACCTCATGCCCATGACCGACCACCCGGAGAACATCCGTGTGCTGGTGTCCGGCGGTCCGGGCAAGCAGTCGTTCGTCGTGCCGAGTTGGGGCCGCACCCGCAGCGTCACCGTCCCGTTCGCCTGACGCCACCCCGCCCCCACCCGCGCACCCCCACCCGCACCCTGCCGTCGCCCCCTGCCGCCGCACCCCCGCCGTCATACCTCCACCGCCGCACCCCCGCCGCCGCATGCCGGCCGGACCGCAGAAGGACCCCAGATGATCGAGATCCTGTCCCCCGAGGGCCGCGTCGGCACGCCCGCCAAGGAGCTGGCGCCGAGCCCCGAACTCCTGTCCGGTAAGCGCATCGCCGTCCTCGACAACCTCAAGCCGCACGCCGGGTACATCCAGGGCGCGATCGCCCGCCTGGTCGCCGAGCGCACCGGCGCCACCGTGACCCTGGAGATCGCCAAGGTCAGCGCCGCCCTGCCCGCCGAACCCGAGGTCGTCGAACGCCTGCGCGCCGAAGCCGACCTGGTCATCACCGGATCGGCCGACTGCGGTTCGTGCACCTCCTGGAGCGCGCACGACACCGTCGAACTGGAGCAGCTCGGCCTGCCGACCGTCCTCCTGGCCACCGCCGGGTTCACCGAACTGGCCGAGCAGGTCACCGCGTTGTACGGGCTCCCGCAGGCCCGCGTCCTCACCGTGCCCGGCCCTCTCGGCGGCTCCTCCGACGCGCAGCTCGACGCCATGGCCGCCGATGCCGTCGAGCGCACGCTCGAACTCTTCACCGCGAAGCCGGAGGTACGCGCGTGACCGCCTCGCCCAACGCATCCAACACCAACGCCCGCACCAACGCCCCCACCGACGGGCCCCCGACCGACCCGGCTCCCACCGACGGGGCCCCCACGGACGAGGCCCTCACCGCCGCCCTCGCCCCGCTCGCGAACGGCCTTGCGGCCGACGACTACCGCCTCGACATCGCGCGCACCGGCGACTTCGCCGTGTCACTGACCGTCGTGGCGGGGCCCGAGGCGTGCGCGGACTGCCTCGTACCGCAGGACATCACGCGGCGCATGGCCGAACAGCGCCTGACCGCCGTACAGCGCGCCGCATGGCAGATCGACGTCCACTACCCCGAAGGCCACTGACCGCGCGCCCCGCGCCTCACAGCGCCAACTCGGCCTCCGTCACGTGCACATGCCTGCCGACCCACTCGCCCTCGCAGAACGCCGCGACGACATCGGGGTCCGTCGACGTCGCGACCGTGCGCGCGCCGCCCGGCACCGCGACGACCGCGACGGCCTGCGTCGGACCCTCCGGTCCTTCCACGACCGTGTAGCCGTCCACCGCGCCCAATCCCCGGTAGTCCCCGACGACCTCGCACGTCGTCGCGGCCTCGGCGGTACGCGCCGACAGGTCCTCCCCGTGGAACGGTGTGGCGGGCGGCGTCGCCGACCACACCGCGCCCGCCTGCTTGGTGACCATCCCCGACACGCACGTCACAAGTCCGGTGGCCGCGGGGTCGCCGCGCAGCACCTTCGCCATCGCGACCGTCGACTGGAGCACATAGCTGTTGAGCGGTCCGCCCGCGAACGACATGCCGCCGGTCACCGTCAGGTCCTGCCGGTCCTCCAGCCCGAGTTCGGCGGCCTGGATGCGCACAGCGGCCGGGAAGCAGCTGTAGAGGTCCACATACGTGGCATCCGACGCCGCGACACCCGTGTACGCGGTGAGCCAGGCCCCCACCGCCGCGAACCCCGGCGACCGGTGCAGCTGCGCCCGGGCGACGATCGGCACCATCTGGTTCGACTCCGCCGCGGCCCAGGGGAACACCCAGCGGTCGCGCGGCACTCCGTACCGCTCCGCGGCCTCCGCCGAGCACAGGATCAGCCCGGCCCCCTGGTCGACGCCCGCGCGCGAGCAGTGCGTACGCGTGTACGGGCGGGCCATCATCGGATTCGCCGCCGACGAGGCGGCGATCACGTCGGCGCCGACCGGCGCGCGGTGCCATGCGTCGGGGTTGTCGACCGCGCGGTCCGCGAACCGCGACCACAACTCGGCGACGCGCGCCGCGTGGTCTTCCAGGGACAGCCCCTCGGCGTGCCGCAGGGCCGACTCCAGAATCGCGTACTGCCGCACCGGGACGGGCAGTCCGCGCTCGATCTCGATGCGGTGCAGGATGTCGCCCACCGGGCTGAGCACCTGGTCGGGCGGCGTGTTCGGCAGCGGCTCGGTGATCGACGGGAGCCCCGTGCCGCGCAACTTGCGGTCGCGATACCCGGCTTCGGCGCCCGTGACCAGCACCACATCCGCGTTGCCGGCCGCGATCAGGGTCTGCGCGTGGGTGAGCAGCGTCTGCTGGAGCACACCCAGTTCGGCGACGAGCGTACGCGCGCCCCCGGCGCCGAACCGGCCGGCGATGCGGCGTCCGGGGTCCCCCGGCCCCCACATGCCGCGCGGGATCAGCACCCGGTCCAGCGCCGCCAGCAGCTTGCCGCCCGGCCCGGCGTCGTCCGCGGCGGCCTCGGTGGCCGCGGTCATGAGTCCGATGGCGTCGAGCCCGCCCCCCGGCCGGTCGTCCCGCTGCTGGACGGCGGCCGCTCCCACGAGCACCGGCGTACGCGGATCCAAGGTCATGGCGGACTCCTCCCCTGCGGGCCGCGGTGGGGATCGCGGCCGCGCACCAGAGATACATGCACGGATGCAAGGGTTCAAGCTCCGGGGTGACCCTGAGACGGATCACGCGGTGCCCTCCTCCTCAAGTCGTACGTATCGCCGCCGAGGCCCACCAGTGGAGGCCCGGCAATCGCCGACCTGCGGGGGACGCCCGGTGTCGGGCCCGACGCATAAATTTGATCTCGTCAGCGCCGCTCCCCCCAGGAACGGTCACCGACCGAAACGAGAAGTGCCATGACGACCGCGACCCAGCCCCGCTCCGCCGCCCCGACGACCGCCGCCCCCGCATCGCCCTACGCCCACGGCCCGCTCCTCGCGATCATCGCGCGCCGCCGTCGGTATGCCCGGTCGGTCGCGACATCGCGCGTCACGGCGGCCCTGCGCCGCGTGGCCTGAGGTCCGGTCCACCCCCAGACGCGGCACAACCGCACGTGGCACCGTCACCCGATGACGAGGGCCCCGCACACCCAGAAGGTGTGCGGGGCCCTCGTTCTGTCTGCCCGTCAGATCGTCCGTGCTGCCCGGCCGAGCGGGCCGAGTGACCCGAGGAGCAACCCGGTCAGGCGGTCAACCAGGCAACCGGTCAGCCGGTCACGCGGTCAGGCGGTCAGCCGGTGAAGGTGATCCGGTCCGCGGCCGGGACCGGGAGCGGGGCGGTCGCGGACGAGTGCGCGCCCAGGTAGGCGAGCAGGGCGTCCAGGTCGGAGGAGCCCACCAGCTTGTCCGTGCCGGTCGCGAGGGCCGGGAAGCCGTCGCCGCCGCCGGCCAGGAACTCGTTGACCGAGACGCGGTAGGTCCTCGCCGGGTCGATCGGCTCGCCGTTGAGCTTGACGCTGCCCGCGACGATCTTCGCGGCGCCGGTCTGCGACCGGTCGACGGTGTAGGTGAAGCCCTTCGAGACCTGGAGCCAGCGCGGGTTCGCCGCGTTGGCGCCGGTGACCTGCTGGGCCAGCACGTCGAGGATCGCCTGCCCGGTGAGGGTCTGCGTCACCATCATGTTGGTGAACGGCTGGACGGTGAACGCCTCGGCGTACGTGACGACGCCGTTGCCCTCGGGGCCTTCGTACGCGAAGTCGCTGCGGATGCCGCCCGGGTTCATGAACGCCAGCTGCGCGGCGCCCTTGTCCGGTGCGGCGGTCGCCTCCAGTTGCGCGTCCGCGATCAGGTCGCCCATCGGGCTCTCCGGTGCGGTGGAGCCGCGTCCGTCGATCTTGCCGGCGATCCAGCCGACCTGGCGGTTCGCGACCGGGGCCGCGAGCTTGTTCCACTCGGTGATGACCGAGGTCATCACCGGGTCCTTGGCGACGTCACGACGTACGACGTGGTTCGCCGCGGCGACCTTGGTGCGCACGATGTCGCGTGTGCGCATGTCGTACGTCAGGTTGATCTCGGTGTAGAGGCGGCCGAAGGACGCGCCGCTGGTGACCAGGCGGGGCTGGCCCTTGGGGTCGGGGATGCTGCACACGTACGACTGGTGCGTGTGGCCGGTGACGACGGCGTCGATCTCGGAGTCGAGGTTCTTGGCGATGTCGACGACCGGGCCGCTGAGTCCGAGTGAGCCGCCCGCGTTGCAGTCGTAGTTGTAGACGTTGCTCGACGGCAGGCCGCCCTCGTGCAGCAGCACGACGATGGACTTGATGCCGAGCAGCTTGAGCAGCTTGGTGTAGCGGTTGGCGGTCTCGACCTCGTCCTTGAACCTGAGGCCCTTCACGCCCTCGGCGGTGACGATGTCGGGCGTGCCCTCCAGCGTCATGCCGATGAACCCGACCCAGGCGCCGTTGACGTACTTGATGCCGACCGGCGCCATGATCGGCAGGCCGGTGCGCTGGTCGACGACGTTGGCGGCGAGGTACTCGAAGTCGGCGCCGCCGAACTCCGCGCCGCTGGGCTTGTAGCAGCCCTCCTTCGGGTGGCAGCCGCCGTTCTGCATGCGCAGCAGCTCGGCGCGGCCCTCGTCGAACTCGTGGTTGCCGACCGAGCTGACGTCCAGGCCCAGGCCGTTGAGCGCCTCGATGGTGGGCTCGTCGTGGAACAGGCCGGACAGCAGGGGGCTGGCGCCGATCATGTCGCCGGCCGCGACGGTGAGCGAGTTGGGGTTCTTGGCGCGGGCCGTCTTGAGCTGCGTCGCGAGGTACTCGACGCCGCCCGCGGGGGTGGCCTTGGGTGCGCCGTCGGGTCCGATCTCCGTGATGTTCCCCGAACTGCCCTGCGGCGGTTCGAGGTTGCCGTGCAGGTCGTTGATCGCGAGCAGTTGGAGGTCCATCGTGCGGGACGGCGCGCCGCGGTCGGCCGAGGCCGGTGCCGCAGTGGTCAGGCCGCCTATGAGGCTCGCTGCGGCCACAGTGGCCACCGCGAGCCACCCGCGGTGCCGACGCCGGAGAACTGTCATTTTCGCTCCTGGGAAAATCCTGGGAACTGTCTCGGGCACAAGTACGAAACGCGCGGAGATACGGCGCACGACCCTAGGGTCTACGCGCGTTCGTTCCAAGACTTCCGCGGTAAATCCGACGTAACCACCCGTGAAATCGCCGGCTGCCCGGCGAAATCACCGTCCGTCGGCGGACTCCCGCAGCCCGTCGGCCGCCGCCCCCTCGGACAGCACGGCGGCCCGGATCGACTCCAGCGGAGCCTGGTACGCCCCGGCGCGCGGCGAGCCCGCGGCGATCTCGGCGTTGATGTTGACGATGCGGAACGGCGGGCCCGGGTCGCTGAACTGCGGCAGGAACTCGGCCTGTTCGACCGCCCAGCCGCCGTCCGCGCCGCGCGCGAAGGTGAAGCGGGCGATCGAACTGTAGTTGCCGGCCATCTTGTCCTGGCCGGGGAAGTTGGCCATCTGGTCGCCCATGCCGTAGACCACCCACGTGCCGTTGACCTTGGCGTACGGCTGCGGGACGTGGTTGTGGGTGCCGAGGATCAGGTCGACGTCCTTGCGGCCGCCGTCGTTGGAGGCGGTCAACTCGCGGGCCCAGGCGAGTTGGTCGGAGTCGGGCTTGCGCTGCCACTCGGTGCCCCAGTGCATGCTGAGGACCACGATGTCGGCACCGGCGCGGCGGGCCGCGCGCGACTCCTCGACGATGCGCGAGACGTCGACGACGTTGACGGCCCAGGGCTTGTCCGCGGGCAGCGGGATGCCGTTGGTCGCGTACGTCCACGACAGGTGGGCGACCTTGACGCCCTTGACGTCCAGGATCGTCGGCGCGGCCGCCTCCTCGGCGCTGCGCGCCGAGCCCGCGTGCCGGACGCCGACGGTGTCGAGTTCGCCGAGCGTGCGCTCGATGCCCGAGAAGCCGTCGTCGAGGGTGTGGTTGGACGCCGTCGAGCAGCCGTCGTAGCCGGTGTCGGCGAGTGTGCGGGCGATCTGCGGCGGGGCCTTGAACAGCGGGTAGCCGGTGAACGGGCCGCCCGGCTTTCCGTACACGGTCTCCATGTGGCAGAGCGAGACGTCGGCGTCGCGCACGATGGGGAGCACGCCGGCGTAGATCTTGTGGAAGTCGTAGCCGTTGCCGCCGGCGTCGGCCTGCGCCTGCTGCATGATCGACGGGTAGGCCAGCACGTCGCCCGTCGCCACCAGCGTGAAGCGCTGGGTCCCCGCCGGCGCCGCGGGGGACGTCCCGGGGGCCGGCGCCCCGGGCGCGGGCGCGGGTGCGGCGCGGTGGGCGGCGTCGCCGGGCGCCTGCGGCCCCCGGGGAGCCGAGGCACCGTCACGCTGGACGTCGCCGGCATCTCCGGAGGAGCACGCGGCCAGGGCGGCCGCGCAGCCCGCCGCGACCAGTGCGACGCGGGCACGCGATCGGAAGAGGTCGATTCTCATGGCTGATCGTTCTCCTGCCCGCCGGGAAGCGTCCGGAAATCGTCGATGTTCCGGACAATGCACTGCTTTTCCGTTCTTTTCTGAACGCAACATCCCACGGGAAAAAGCCGTTTGCGAGCCCCGGCACGCCGGACGGGGAGTGATGCGGCCGCGAACAACCCGCTCAGACGATCCGGAGCGGACATCCCGGCGGACCTCCAGGCGGACCTTCCAGCGGACCTCTCAGCGGACATCCCGACGGTCCCCCCGGCGGAGCTCCCGGCTCAGGCCCCATGCGGAACTGTCGAACGGCGCCCCCAAACGGAGGCCGCAATGCGGCGGACGCATGTGGAGTCCCCGAACCCCGGCCGCGCATGGGACCCCGAGCGGTCGCGCCGTGCGGACATGCCAAAGGGCGGGACTCCCCCGGGTCCCGCCCTTTCCGTACGGTCTGTCTCTCGGCTCCGCTCAGTCGCGGATCCCGGCCGCGTCCAGGTAGGCGCGGAGCACCAGTTGCGCTATCGCGCCGTGTGCGCCCAGCGACTCGGCCGCGGTGCAGCCGGCCTCCTCGGCGGCCGCCTCGACGAGACCGGGCTCGAGGTCGGGGCCGAGTACGTACGGCGCGAGCGCCAGGCGCTCGGCGCCCATCTGCCGCAGGCCCGCGGCCGCCCGCGCCACCGACCCGGGGACCTCCAGGTCGGCGGTGACGACCGGCAGCGCGAGCCGGGCCGCCAGCAGAACGCCGGTCATGTCCGCGGACTGCAGCGCCTCCGCGCCGCCGGTGGTGGCGAGCACAATGCCGTCGGCGGCGGTGACGACCGTGAACAGGCGTGCCCGGTCGGCGCGCGCGAGCCCGGCCTCGGACAGGCGTTCGTGCAGCGCCTCGGCCAGCAGCGGGTGCGGGCCGAGCGGCTCGGTCACCAACAGGTGGCGCCCGGACGCCTCGACGGTCGCCCGGACCCGCGCCTCGATCTCCGGGTGCGGCCCGATGAGCAGCGGTACGACGACGGCGGGGCCCGCGGAGGCCGGCACGTCGGCCGCGACCCGGTCGGCGGCCTCCCGAGCGGCCTCCTGAGCGGCCTCCTGGGCCGCTTCCCGGGCCTCGTCGGCGGTCTCCGGGGTGCGCCCGGCCTCCGGCGCGTCCACGTCGAAGCCACCCGGCTCGTCGGTGAACTCGGCCGTGTAACCGTCGGCGGAGTCGGCGGTGAACGCGTCGGCGGACTCGGGGGCGGCGGGGCCGGCCACGGGTCCCAGCACGGGCGTCAGGTCGGTCGCGCCCTCGCCGAGCAGCGCGGGGCGGATGTCCAGTCCGGGGCGGCCAGCTCTGGCGAGCAGGGCGACCTCGCGTACCACCTCGTCGAGCGCCGGGTTGGCGGGGCCGGGGACGGCGAGGACGAGCGGCGGCGCGCCCTGCGGGATCTCCGGTGCCTCTGGTCTGCGGTGGCGCCCGCCCGGTCGGCCGGTGGGAACGCGGGTGGGCAAACCCTGGTTGCGGGTGGGCAGAGGTGAGGCTGCATCAGGGGAAGTGCTCATGCAGGGGGATGCTATTGATTCGGTTGTACGACATCACCTCTCCAGCGCAATTGTTATCCGCTCCGCGGAGCGAATCCGGCCAAACGCGGCGAGGGGCGGCAACCGTTCCGGTCACCGCCCGTCGCCGAAACGTTTCGCAGGCCGCGGCTCAGCCCGCGGCCGCCTCCAGGTCCGGGACCGCGGTCATCTCGGTGACCAGCAGTGCTTCGTCGAACCGCAGCATCTCGGTGGCGTAGACCGTCACCAGGTTGTCCCCGATGGTGAGTTCCAGCTTGAACTGGAACGCCGCGTAGTCGCCGGACACGGTCACCGGGCCGAGCAGCGTGGCGGTCGGCTTGAGCGGGACCACCGACTCGTAGAACGCCCGCACCGCTTCGCGCCCGACCTTGGGCTCCGTGCCGACCGGGTCGTGGACCGTGGGCTCGGCGGCGTAGGCGGCCATGATGCCGTCCAGATCCTGGCTGGAAAGCATTGCCAGGAGGTTCTCGGCGGCGGCGACCTTCTTGGCGCGATCGGACATGCGGGGCCCCTACGGGTGCGTACGGATATGACGATCCGTCACCCTAGGAGTGTTACTTGACATCGACAAGGGTCATGGCGGCCGCCGTCGCGAGCAGTTCCTCGGTGGTCCCGGTGAAGTCCGGGAGCAGGCGCATCGCGACGACGCGCGCCTCGGTCGACGAGCCCAGGTGGCGGCCGACCAGCTCGCGCAGATGGTCGTGGTAGCGCAGCGAGCCGGGGGCGGCCGCGGTCAGCTCGGTGAGGCAGCCGTACGTGTTGAGCGCCCGCGCCGCCGGGGCGACCGCGCGGAACAGGTGATCCGGCGGCATCGCGCTGCCGCGCCGCGCCGGTTCGGCCACCGTGTAGCCGTTGCCGGTCCACTCGCGCGGCACGATGACGTCGGGGCCGGTCGGCCAGCGGCCCGCACCGGCGACCGCGGACTCGCCCGACAGGTCGACGACTTCGGGCACCACGCGGTCGGGGCAGCCCGGGCTGCTCGCGAGCAGCCCCCAGGCGGCGCCGGACAGCGGCTGCGCGTGCTCGGCCCGCTCCACGGTCGGCCAGTCGATCCACGGCGACTCGATCAGCGGCCACAACTGCGTGGGGCTGGGCCTGCGCAGCCGTTTCACGAGGACGCGCGGAGCGGTCTTCGCGGCGATCTCGGAGCGCAGTCGCTCGGGGCCGTCCTCCTGGACGAACAGCTCGGCGAAATGCTGCTTGTCGCGTGGTGTCACGGGCAGTTCGTGCACCAGGCGGGCGGCCTCCTGCACACCGTGCCGCCGCCATACGCCCTCCACGGCGGCGAGCAGCATCGAGCGGTAGCGCGGCAGCCGGAACGGCGCGGGGGCGGCGCCCTGTTCGTACGAGTACGGCCGGAAGAGCGCGGCCAGCGCGTCGTAGCCCTCGCGCTCCCACGCGCGCAGGCACTCCTGCGGGGAACTGGAGGTGTGGTCGCGGCGCAGCAGGGCCGCGCGCACCAGCAGCGGATCGCCCGACCACAGGGCCGGCAACCGCATCGAGCGGCTTGTGTTGTCGCGTACGCGGGCGAGGACCGACGAGTGCAGCGGCACACGGTCGGCCGCGGCCATGATGCGCGCGCGGACCGCGACCGAGGTGTGCGCGTTGAGGTACACCGCGGCGTTGATGTCGGTGTCGTCCAACTCGACCAGCGCGGCGGCCAGATCGGGGCGGCTCCAGCGCGCCTTCGCGAGCGTCAGGCGTTCACGCGGCGACGCCATGGCGACCACCCAGGCCAGTGTCTCGGGCGGCAGCGGCGCGCCGAAGCGGGCGAGGTCGACGACCGTGCGCCGGTCCAGGTGCGGTATCAGGGCGGCGAGGGTCCCGGCGTCCAGCAGCATCAGCAACTGGCGCATCTCGATGCGTATTCCGCGTGGCGCGGGCGGTACGCGCGGCACCGCGCGACCACCGGCGGCCTTGGCGCCCTTGGCGGCGTCTTCCACCAGTTCGGGCAACAGCCCTGGATAGGCGGCGAGTTCGCGCTGTAGTCGGGCCCAGGCGGCGGGGTCGGCGCCGAGGCGGGTACGGATCGACTCGGCGAGCCCGCGCGTTCCGTCCAGGTAGGCCCAGGCGTGCCGGGGTGCGAGCCCACGCAGCAGCCGCAGGACTCCATGGGCCGGGCCCGCCCCTTCGACGAGACAGGCGACGTGTGCGCCGGTCAGCCGCCAGTTACGGATGGTGGGTATGGATCCCGGGAAGTGGTAGACCACCGTGCGGGCGCGCACCAGTCGCGCGGGCACGTCGCGTTGCCGACGCACCTGCGCGGGCAGTTCGTTGCCGAGCCGTGTGGTCAACGCGCCGTCGTCCGAATCGAGTTCGTCGAGCAATGCGACAAAAGCCGTGACATCCACCGTGGCCTCCCCCGCCCGTGCGCCCGGTCGTCCGCCGGGATGATTCAAGGCTACGGATCCGCACCGACAGCCGTTGGAGTCCTGGCGTCCGGTTTTCACCGTTCGGCGCACGACCGGACAGGGGTTCGACCCCGGGTCGAACACGGCTTCGGACGCGGTCCCCAGAGGCCCCCGGCGAGACCCCCGGCAGCCTCTCGGGCGGCCGCGACCACTGGTCACCCTGGCCGGCGGACAGGCCGGCGGCCGGACCGGCAGACGGCTCGGCGGACAGCCCGGCGGACGGCCGTTGTCCGAGGTCCCAGGGTTTCTGACGGGGCATCACATCGAGGGCCGGGGCGCCTTGTCATCGCACGAAGACCGAACTAGCGTCGCGGCGTCGGGAGCGGGGCCCGAAAACGGGGAATTCGCGTGGGTTGGCAGCGGGTGGACGGGAAGTCCACCGGAAAGGGGCGTACGGCGTGGCCGGAGAACCTGGAAGGCACGGTCCGCGCACGGCGGTCGTGGTGGGCCCGTCGGACGTGGCCACGGCGGTCGTCGACACCTTGCGGGCGGCGGGCGCGCAGGTCGCCGTCGCCGAGGCGGGCGGCGACCTGGCGGCGGCCGTACGCGACGCGGGCCTGGACGTGGCGGCGGGCGTGGACCTGGTCGTGCACGCGCCCTACACCCCCGGGTCGGCGACCCCCGGCGCCGTGGTGGACCTCTCGCCGCAGGACTGGGACCGGCTCGCCGAGGAGCCGATCCGGCACGGCCTGACGGCCCTGCAGGGCGCGCACCCCCTCCTCACCCCGACCGGCGGCCGGTTCGTGCTGGTGGCGCCGAGTGTGGCCATCGAGGGCGGCGCCGGCCTGGTGCCGCTGGCCACCGCCGCCGAGTCGCTTCGGGCGCTCGGCAAGTCGGCGGCGCGGCGCTGGGCGCGCGACGGCGTCACCGTCCACCTGCTCGCCCCGACGGTCTTCGCCCTGGACGCGGAGGCCGAGGGGCTGCGCGGCACGGATGTGGACCGCAGCGAGTCCGCGCTCGGCGAGGACGCGATGTCGCCGCAGGCGGTCGCGGACGTCGTCCTGCTCCTGTGCGCGCCCGGCGCACGGCATCTGACCGGTAGCACGTTCGCACTCGACGGTGGAGCTCTGATGGTGCCGTGACAGTTTCCGACAGCGGTTCTCGCAACGGATCGGGCGACGCGTCCGCCCAGGGCGCGCCCGACACCTCGCTGCCCGGCTCCCTCACCGGCAAGACCGTGCTAGTGACCGGCGCCGCCGCGGGCGTGGGCCAGGGCATCGCCCTCGCGCTCGGCGCGGCCGGGGCCTCGGTCGTGGTCACCGCGCGGCGCAAGGAGGCCGCCGCCGAGGTGGCCGACGCGATCGTCGCGGCGGGCGGTACGGCCGCGGGCGTGGTGTGCGACGTGACCTCCGCCGAGGCGGTGGACGCCGCACTGGCCGCGGCCGTGGAGCAGTTCGGGCGGCTGGACGCGGTGGTGCACAACGCGACGAGCCGGCGTTCGAGCGAACCGGTCGACCTGGAGCACGCTCCGGTGGACCTGTGGAACGAGCACGCGGCGGTGGCCTCGGTCGCGTCGTACACGCTGGCGCGCGCGGCGCACCCGTACCTGAAGGCGACGGCGGGCTCGTACCTGCTGCTGACGTCGCCCGCGGGCATGCAGGGCAGCGCGAACCTGTCGTTCTACGCGGCGGCCAAGGGCGCGCAGCGCGGCTTCGTCAAGTCGCTGGCGCGCGAGTGGGGTCCGGACAAGATCCGGGTGAACGGGCTCGCTCCGCTCGCGGTCACGCCCGCGCTGGACAACGCGATGCGGCTGGACCCGACGATGGAGCCGCGGGTGACGGCGCTGATCCCGATGGGATGGATCGGCGACACCGAGACGGACATCGGGCCGTGCGCGGTGTTCCTGTGCTCCGCGGCGTCGCGCTATGTCACCGGGCAGACCCTCGTGGTCAGCGGCGGACGCATGACCGCGCTGTAGGGATAGCGAAAGTCCGGTTGGGGCCTGCCGCGTGCTTCGATATCACCGTAACTCGGGCATATAACCCGAGGGTTGTCCTTGGAAAGGTAAAATCACTCGGGATTTGTGATCGAGCGGTGGAGTATCGCGTCTCGTTGCATACAGGATGCTTAGCGTCCCGTCATGGTCGTACGGGACACAGGGGCAGGCCCGGCCGGGGCGGGCCTGCCCCCTCCTTCGTCCTGCCCACGGCCGCCGTCCCCGCAGTCTCCCGCCCGCCGCCCGCGCACCCTGCGGAAGTACCCCCGCCAGGACGCAACGGCGTCCGGTCAGGCGCCCACCGCCTCCGCGATCCCCGCGAGCGCGGCGACGAGACCGACGGTGCGCCGCACCCGTTCCGGTTCGGGCGCCTTCGCCCGGGCCAGCGCCCCCGCGCAGATGACGGCGAGCTTCACCACCGCGAAGCGCTCGTAGTACCCGAGATCGGGCACCGGCCTTCCGACGGCCTCGGTGTACGCCTCCACCAGCGCCTGCCGGTCCGGCAGCGCCGCGTTCGCGTCCGGCAGATGCCCGCCGCGGTACGCGTTCAGCAGCCGTCCCGCGGGCCCCCAGTACGCGAGCAACTGCCCGAGGTCCGCGGCCGCGTCGCCGACCGTGGACAGTTCCCAGTCGAGCACCGCGCGGACCTCGGCGGAGTCGTCCGCGCGGTACATCACGTTGCCGAGGTTGTAGTCGCCGTGCACGATCCCGAGCGCGGACGACTCCGGTACCTCGGCGGCCAGCCGCCGCAGGAGGCCGTCGAGTGCGGGCACGTCCTCGAACCCGACGCGGTCCCACTGCCCCCGCCACCGCCGCAACTGCCGGTGCAGGTACGGCTCGGGCCGGATCATCGCGCCGAGCCCGACCCCGGCCGGGTCGACGCGGTGCAGGGTCGCCAGCACCCGGACGAGGTTGACGCCCGCCTCGCGCGCCACGGGCGCCGGCAGCGCCGCCACCTCGGCGGCATCGGTGTGGAAGACGCCGTCGAGGCGCTCCATCAGATAGAAGGGCGCGCCCAGGACCGCCGGTTCCTCGCAGAGGGCGACCATCGCGGCGACCGGCACGCCGGATCCGGCGAGCGCGGCCTGCACGCGGTACTCGCGCGCCATGTCGTGCGCCGTGGGAAGTGCGCCGCGCGCCGGTGGGCGCCGCAGCACCCAGTCGTGGCCGCCCCCGGTGACGCGGTAGGTGAGGTTCGAGGCCCCGCCGCTGAGCTGAGTGACCGTCAAAGGGGTTCCGGCGTCGACGAGTCCGGCCTTCGCGGCCCACTCGGCGAGGCGCCGCGGCGGGACCGGGTCGTCGTCGCGCGGGTCGGTGGAAGGGTGCGTACCGCTCACGACGCGCCGCCGGTGCGGTGCGGCTGCGGCGCCGGGATGTCGAGCCAGTCGGCGTACCGGCGCTCCGCCTCCGTGCGGCGGGTGGGGATGTGCTCGGTGGGCCAGCCCTCGACGGCCTCGTAGCGGCGCAGGATCATCTTGGCGATCTGCTGGATGTGCACCTCGTCGGCGCCGTCGGAGAGGCGGAAGTTGCGGGCGAGCCGGTACATCTCCTCCAACGGCAGGTCGGTCGAGTAGCCGAGCGCGCCGTGCACCTGGATCGCCCGGTCGACGACGTCGTGCAGGATCTGCGCGCCCCAGTACTTCACCTCGGAGACCGCCTGGCGCGCGGCCTTGGGGCCCTCGTTGTCCCAGGTCCACGCGGCCTTGAGGGTCAGCAGCCGGAACGCCTCGATCTCGATGTTCGACCGGGTGACCATCTGCTGGATCAACTGCTGGTCGGCCAGCCGCTTCCCGTGCGAGGTGCGCGAGACCGCGCGCTCGCACAGCATGTCGAACGCCCGCCGGCACTGCCCGATCCAGCGCATCGCATGGTGGATGCGCCCGCCGTTGAGGCGCTTCTGCGCGAGCACGAACGCGTCGCCGGGGTCGCCGATCATGTGGTCGGCCGGGACCCGGCAGCCGGTGAAGCGGATCTCGGCGTGGCCGCCGAGGTTGCGGGTCGCCTCGCCCTCGTACGGGTGGTGCATGGTGTGCACGTCGCGCACGATCTCCATGCCTGGCGTGCCGCGCTCGACGACGAACATCGAGGCGCGGCGGTGCCGTTCCGCGTCGGGGTCGGTGACCGCGAAGACCAGGACGAAGTCCGCGCGGGAGGCGTTGGAGGCGAACCACTTGTGGCCGTCGATGACGTACGCGTCGCCGTCCCGCACCGCGCGCGTCTTGATGCCGGTCGGGTCCGACCCGGCGGCGTGCGGCTCGGTGAGTGAGAAGCAGCTGGTGAGCTTCCCGTCGAGCAGCGGCCACAACCAGCGCTTCTTCTGCTCGTCGTTCGCGCCCACCGCGAGGAGTTCGCTGTTGCCCGAGTCGGGCGCCTGGTTGCCGAAGATGTTCGGTGCCGAGCCGGTGCGGCCCAGCACCTCGTGCATCAGCGCGAGCCGGACCTGCCCGAAGCCCTGGCCGCCGAGTTCCGGGTCCAGGTGCGCGGCCCACAGGCCGCGGTCCTTGACGCGCTGCTTGAGCGGGTCGGTGACGGCCCGCCAGGTGGCCGGGCTCATGCGGTGGCGGACGAGGTCGAGGGGCTCGATCTCGTCCACGACCATGGCGCGGATCCACTCGAGTTCGCGTGCGAACTCCGGGTCGGTGCTGAAGTCCCAGGCCACGACTGTCTCCCCGGAGTGGTTGGCGAGCGTACGACCCCGGGAACGTAACCCGACTACTTAACCATGTCAATTAGTTCCGGTGGCGGACTCCCCCGGCCGCCGCACGCCGCGCAGGTCGGCCACCAGGCGCTGCATCTGCGCCGCCAGACCGCCCAGTTCCTCGGCCGTCCAGCCCTTCAGCTGCTCGGCGAGCAGGGTGTCGTTGGCCGCCGCGAAGCTGTCGTACGCCGCGCGGCCCTCGGCGGTCGCCTCGACGAGCGAGACCCGGCCGTCCTCGGCGTCGCCGGTCCGCACGATGTGGCCGCCCTCCTCGAGGATCCGGATCTGCCGGCTCAGCGCCGCGGGCTGGATGTCGGCCAGCTCCGCGAGCTCGGTCGGCCGGATCGGGCCGTGGTCGATCACCCGGTGCAGGATCCCGATCGCGACGAGATTCAGCGCGACCCCCGAACGGGCCGCGTGCAGCGCGTCCAACTGCCTGCTGTTGACGAACCGCTTGAGCGAGTTGATGGCCTCGTTGATCGCGCGGCGGCTCTCGGCATCGGTCATGGCGGGCAGCCTAGAGCCACTCGGCGGGCGGTGCGGGCATGCACCCGGGCGCGTGCCGGGGCACACCCCCGCGTGCGCCCACCAGGTCCCCGCGGCGCCCGCCCCCGCACGTCACAGCGGTCGGCACGCGCGTGATAGACACATGGACGTGTCCGACTCCCCCGCCTCCGCCCTCCCGCCCGCTCCCCTGCGCCGAGGGGGCCGCCGGTCCGGGCGCAAGCGCGAGGACGTGCTCGCACACGCGTGCGTCGTGATCGGCGAACGCGGCGCGGACGCCACACGGTTCGCGGACGTCTCCGAGGTGTCCGGCGTACCGATCTCCACGCTGCAGTACTACTTCGGCAACCGCGAGGACCTGCTGATGGCGGCGTTCCGGTACGCCGCGAAGCGCGACCTGGACGGCGTACGCGCGGCGGTGGCGGACCTGGCCGACCCTTGGGAGCGCATGCAGAAGGCGTGCTCGTTCGTGGTCGGCTTCGCCGACGAGGCGGCCCCCTACGCCTGGCAGCTGTGGGTCGAGGCGTGGCGCTGGGCGCAGCGCGACCCCGAGTGGCGGGCCGAGGTGCTGGCGGACAACGCGAAGTGGCGCGCGCTGCTGGCCGGGACGGTCGCGGACGGCGTCGCGAGCGGGCGCTTCCGGGCCGACGCGGATCCCGAGCGGGTCGCGCGGCAGGCCCTCGCGGTGGTCGACGGGATCGGGCTCCCGATCGTCCTGGAAGACCCGGCGGTGCCGCCGGAGATGGCCCGCGAACTGCTCATCGACGTCCTGGCCCGGCTGCTTCTGCCGTGACCGTCGGCGGCATCGTCGCCGACGGCTCCGACTGCTCCGACGGCTCCGACGGCTCCGACGACGCGGCCGGGGTCCGGGGGCGCACGGCGGTGGTGAGCAGCAGGTAGCACACCACCCCCGCGACTCCCGAGGTGAAGAAGCTGACGTCGACGCCCGAGCACAGGTCGGCGATCGGTCCGGTGAAGGACGACGACGAGTTCGACAGCAGCCCGACGGCACTGCCCACCACCCACGACACCGTCGCGGGCAGGTTCCAGCCCGCCGTGTACCAGTACGCGCCACCGCGGCGGCGCCGGTTGAACACCTGGAGGTCCGGCTCGCTGAACCGGGCGCGCGTACGGGCCATGCCGGTCAGCGTGATCGCCGCCCATGGTGTCGCGAGCGAGGTCAGGACCAGCACGAAGGTGGTGACCGACTCCTCCGCGTCCCACACGAACTTGCCGAGGAAGACCAGGCCGATAGACGTCGCGGCGACAAGCACGGTGGACGCGACGCGGCTCAGGCGCGGCAGGATCGCGTCGAGGTCGAGGCCCATGCTGTAGAGCACGATGCCGGACTGGCCGAGCGCGCCGACGAGGCCGCAGACCAGGATCGGCACCAGGAACCACGCGGGTGCGGCGTGCACGAGGCCCGCGACGTAGCCGGCGTCGGGGTCGAAGGTGGCGACGGCGGTGAGCACGCCGAACACCTGCGGGACGACGAGGCCCGCGACCATGCCGAGCCCGGTCGCGCGCACGACCGCGCGCCCGCTGTGCCGGCGCGGTGAGATGTAGCGCGTCCAGTCGCCGGTCAGTGTGACGAAGGAGACCGGGCCGGCGATGCCGGTGCTGACCATGGCGAGCAGCCAGGTGGGCCAGAACGAGCCGAGCGCGTACGCCGACGGGTCGCCCGGCGCGGAGAAGTCGATCTTCGTCCAGAAGGCGGCCAGCCCGAGCACGATGACGGCCGTCATGACCGGTGCGGCGAGCCGGTTGAGCAGCACGATCCAGCGGAAGCCGTAGACCGCGGCGAGTGTCGCGGCGGCGGCCAGCAGGGCGTAGCCCGCCGCGTACGCGCCGTCCGTCTCGGGCAGGTCGACCAGCCTCGCCAGCGACGCCACGATGGCCTCGCCGCCCGCCCACACGGTGACCGCCATGAAGCCGGTGGACAGCAGCACGCCGATCACCGAGGCGATGAGGCGGCCGCGTACTCCGAAGTACGCCCCCGAGCCGACCGAGTTGTTCGTCCCCGAGCGAAGCCCCACCAGCGCGAGCGGTGCCACGAAGGCGGCGCCGAGCAGCGTGCCGACGATGTTCGCGGTCAGCGCGGCCCACAGGCCGAGGCCGTAGGACACGGCCAGCCAGCCGAACACGATGTTGGTGAACCCCAGGTTGGCGCCGACCAGGATCGCCACGAGGTCCCGGGGGCGGGCCGTGCGCTCGGCCTCCGGGATCGTGTCGACCCCGTGCCGCTCCGGCGTGGGGGTGCTGTGGCGGTCGGCTGCTTCTTGTCCCATCGGGACCTCCGCGCGGGGGTCGGGCCGTCGCGGCGCGGGGGCTCGCGATGCGGGGCGGGGGCGTGGTCACTGTGGACTGTATGGCCATACAGGTTTTCTGTACAGGCTTGATTTATGGGCGGCCCTCCGTCGGCCGGGGGCATTTCCGGCCGCGCGCGGTTGACTTTCGGACCGCGCCACGGGTTACGCTCCCAAGCCGATCCCACGACCCGAACACGCGGTTCCGCACGCCCGCCCACACCCGGGGCGGGCGTCCGTGTGCCCGGGGGCCAGCACCGCCGACGCTGCGCGACCCGCAGACGTCCGCCCTCCACGGAAGCCCGGCTGCCGATGTCGATGCACAGCTACGACCCCGCCCTGACCGACCTGGTCTTCGCCTACATGCGCGAGCGCCTCCAGCTCGACCCGGTCCCGCTGGACCACCCCGGGGACAAGGACAAGCTCGACCGCGTGCTCGCCGGCCTGCTGGGCGAGCAAGGCAACGACCCCGCCGACGTGATGCGCCTGTACGCCGAGCAGCTCGCCCCGACCGTCATCTCGTGCGACAGCCCCCGCTTCCTCTCCTTCATCCCGGCCGCGCCCACCAAGGCCGCGCTGCTGTTCGACATGGTCGTGTCCTGCGCTTCGCTCCAGGGCATCTCGTGGCTGGAGGCGTCCGGCGCGATAGCCGCCGAGAACCAGGTCCTGCGCCTTCTCGCCGACCTCGCCGAGATGCCGGCCACCGCGGGCGGCTGCTTCGTCTCCGGCGGATCGGCCGCGAACCTGTCCGCGCTCGTCGTCGCCCGCGACACGGGACGCAGCGCGCGCGGGCTCGGCGCGTACGACCGCATCCGCGTGGCCGTCTCCGACCAGGCGCACTCCTCGGTCACCAACACGCTGCGCATCATCGGCGCGGAGGCCCTGGTCGTCCCCACCACCGACCACCGCCTCACGGGCGAGGCCCTGGGCGCCGCGCTCGCCGCCGACCCGCACCCCCACGACGTGGCCGCGGTCGTCGCCACCGCCGGGACCACCAACGCCGGGATCATCGACGACCTGGCCGGCATCGCCGACGTGGCGCGCGAGTACAACCTCTGGTTCCACGTCGACGGCGCCTACGGCGGAGCCGGGCTGTTCGCGCCCTCGGTCCGGGCCAGGTACGCCGGCGTCGAGCACGCCGACTCGCTCGTGATCGACCCGCACAAGTGGCTGTTCGCGCCCTTCGACTGCGCGGCGCTGCTCTACCGCAACCCCCACCTCGCCCAGGCCGTGCACACCCAGGACGCCAGTTACCTGGACGTCCTGCACACCGACGAGAACCAGGTCTGGAACCCGACCGACTACGCACACCACCTGACCCGCCGGGCCCGCGGCCTGCCGCTGTGGTTCTCGCTCGCGGTGCACGGCACCCGCGCGTACACCGAGGCCGTCGAGACCGCCCTCACCCTCGCCCGGGACACCGCGGCCCTCGTCCGCGCCACGCCGCACCTCGAACTGGTCCGCGACCCCGAGTTGTCCGCCGTCGTCTTCCGCCGGACCGGCTGGACCGCGCAGGACTACACCGCATGGTCCGACCGCCTCCTCGCCGGCCAGGTCGGCTTCGTGACGCCGACGGGCTGGGAGGGCGAGACGGTGGCCCGCTTCGCGTTCCTGCACCCGGGCACCACGATGGCCATGGTGCGCGAGATCCTGGACACGACGGCCTGACGGGTGCCCAGGCCCGACGGGCGGCGCGGCCCGACGGGCGGCGCGGCCGTGCGGCGAGACGGTCGGCAACGGACCCCCGGGCCGGTGTCCTGATGTCCTATCAGGTCACGCCGGAGTGACACGTTCGAGCCAATCCGTCCGGTGTGCCTGCCTCGGGGCGGCCGCCTCCCCGAGACTGATCACCGTGCATGTCGAGGTGGTGACCGACCCGGGCTCGAACTCCAGCGGTCCGGGCGACGCGGGCGGGGAGGGGACGGGCGTACGCGACCCGTTCCGCGACGAGGCGGCCGTGTCGCCCGCGGACGCCCGGTCGCGGCGCCGCGACCGGGTGTTCGCGCTGGCCACACCGGAGGCCGCGGTGGTGACGACGACCGCTTTCGTACACCGCACCTCGGTCGAGGGCTGCGGGCACGGAACGGGCTGGTACATCCGGCGGTTGGGCGCGCACCTGCTGACCCGGCTCGTCGACCGGCCCGAACGCCCGGTCGCCGACTGCCTGTCCGACGCCATCGCGGAGACCGCGGCGCTGCACGGCGGGCGCTGCGACCTGGCGCTGCACGGCACACCGACCGCGTCGGTGGTCGCCGTACGCCTCACCGAAGGCCGCCTCGACCACCTGGTCCTCGGCCCCGGCACGGTCCTCATCCGCCGCGACACGACGGTGCGCGCGGTCAGCGACCCCGGCGGTACGCGCCATGCCGCGGGTGCCCGGCCCTCGGCCGCCGCCGGTGCCACCTGGGGCAGTTCGGGGTGCCGCGGAGTGCACACCCTGGTCCTGCTCAACGGCGGCGCGGTCGAATCGCTGCCGGCCGCGCTGTGGCCCGACACCGTACGGCTCCTCGAGGACGTCGGCGCGCACGGGCTGCTCGCCCACATCCGCTCCACCGAGCTGCGAACCGCCGCACCGCACCGGCCGGTCGGCGTCGTCCTCCTGCGTCCCGCCTGACGGGCGACCGGAGTTCGGGCGCCCGAGGGAACACGGCGATCCCGACGGAGCACGGCGATCCCGGACGCAACTGTGGGCCGAACCCCGGGGGGTTCGGCCCACAGTCACCGCGTCACGACCGGGCGGAACGGTCCGCCCGCCCGCGCCGCGGTGCGGTTCAGCCCGCCTTGGGCAGCGTGTACGTCTTCGCCTCAGGCGCCTCGAAGGCCTGCTCGACCGTCGCCAGGCCACTGGCCTTGCTCTTGTCGACCTTCAGGATGTACGTCTGGTACGACGGCGGCTTGTCCGGCGACGAGAAGTCCAGCTTCGCGCCGTAGCCGAGGTCGAGTGAGGCGTTCTTGCGGTGCGCGGCCACGACACCCGCGGGTGTCAGGTCGCCCGCCTGGCAGGCACCCTTGAGCGCCTCACCGAAGATGGCGGCCGTGGAGAAGCCGGACAGCACACCCTGGTCGATCGGCTGTCCCGGGTACTCCGCCGTGTAGTCGGCGACCAGCTTGGTCAGCGTCGGCAGCTCGCTGTTGATCGACGGCACGGGGCTCGTCACCAGCAGGCGCTGCTCCATGGCCCCGGCGACCGCCGGGATCGCGAGCAGCTGCGGGTGGAAGCCGACCGAGTGGGCGAGCACCGGCACCTTGAGGCCCGCGGCCTCGGAGGTGGCCATGATCGGGCCGACCTGACGCGGGCTCGCGCTCACGATGATCGCCTTGACCCCCGCCGACTTCAGCGCGGTGATGGCCGCGGTCATGTCGGAGTCGGTGGGCTTGATCTTCTGCTCGACGAGCGACAGGCCGGCGGCCTGCGCCGCGTACTTGGCGCCCGCGAAGCTGTTCGCCCCGAACTCGTCGTCCGCGTAGATGTGGCCGACCTTGTCGCCGGCCGCGAGGTTCGCGGTCCGCTTGAGGTACGAGACGCCGTTGATGATCTCGACGTCGTACGTCGTCGCGGTGACCTGGATGGTCTTCTTGCCCAGCAGCGTGGACGGCCACGCCTGCGGCAGCGTCAGGATGCCCTCGCGGTCGATGTCGTCCTGGAGCTGGGTGACGATCGCCGAACCGATGAGCTGCGAGATGCCGACGACGTTGCCGGACAGCTCGGTGTACTGGGTCCGCGCCTTCTGCGGGTCGTAGGCGTGGTCCTTGACCTCCAGCTTGACCTGCCGGCCGCAGATGCCGCCCTGCCCGTTGATCTGCTTGAAGTAGAGCGCCTCGGCGTTGGTGACACTCTTGCCCAGCGGCGCGAACGGCCCGCTCATGTCGGTGAGTTCGCCGACCTTGATCTCCGAGGCCGTGACGCCGGCACCGGTCTTGACCTGGCCGGACGAGCCGGACGCCCCCGCTGGCGGGTTCGTCGTCTCGTCGTCGTCGTCCTTGCTGCTGCACGCGGTGGCGGTCAACGCCAGGATGGCGAGGACCGCTGCCGCGGTTCTGGTGCCCTTGCGTGACTTCACGAGACTGCTCCTTGGGGCTCCTGGGAACGGGAACGGAACCGGGACCATGAACGGGCCGGGACACGCGCTGAGGGTTTCGGTGCACGCGGGCGCCGCCTCGCCAGCCCGGCCAGCCCGCCGGGAGCGAAGAGCAGCACCAGCACGATCGCCGCGCCGTACAGGTATCGCGCCGCCTCGGTGGGGCCGACGCCGTCGCCGCCGGACTCGACCACCAAGGGCAGCGAGGCGGCGTAGTGCGCGAAGAGTTGGGGCAGGACGGTCACGAAGACCGCGCCCGCGACCGCGCCGCCGACCGACCCGAGCCCGCCGATGACGATCATCGCCAGGTAGTCGATCGACAGGGCGAGCCCGAAGTACTCGGGGATCACGCGGCCGAAGATGAGGGCGAGCAGCACGCCGGCGAGACCGGCGTACATCGACGAGACCACGAACGCCATCGAGCGGTAGCGCGCGACGGGCACGCCCATGACCGCGGCGGCGATCTCGCTGTCGCGTACCGCGCCCAGCGCCCGCCCGGGGCGGCCGCGCAGCAGGTTGCGGGCCAGCAGGATGCCGACGACGAGCAGCACCAGGGCCAGGTACCACAGGCGTTCGTACGCTCCGAACTCGACGCCGAGCACCTTCAGTTCGTCCGGGTCGCGCTCGGACAGCGTGAACCCGAAGAACTCCATGGGCTCGGCCGCGCGGCCGTTGTAGCCGCCGGTGACGCTGTGCGCATTGATCATGACGTGCTCGCCGATGAAGACCAGCGCGAGCGTCGCGATGCCCAGGTACATGCCGCGCAGCCGCCCGGAGATCGGGCTGAAGATGCCGCCCACCACACCCGCGAACAGCACCGCGAGCACGAGCGCTACCGTCGGCGGCAGGCCCAGCCCGTTGATGTCGTGGGTGCCGCTGCGGCCGGACTCGCCGGAGAAGAACATGTAGCCGTACGCCCCGACCGCGAGGAAGAAGGCGTGTCCGAGGGAGAGTTGCCCGGTGGTCCCGGAGAGGATGTTGAGCCCGATCGCCCCCAGTGCCGCGGCCATCGCGAACAGGCCGGTGAGCAGCCAGAAGTCGGTCAGGTAGTAGGGCATCGCGGCCATCACCAGCAGCACCGCGACGATCAGGAGGTATCGCAGGAGCACGCCGGTCGGCGGACGCGTCACCGGAATGCGCGCGGAGTCGGGGGACTTGGCGGCCGGGTCCGCCGCGGGGAGGTCAGACACGGCTCAGTTCCTTCGACCCGAGCAGCCCGGTGGGCCGCCACAGCAGGATGAGGATCATGACGACGTAGGGTGCGACCCCGGAGACGCCGCCCCCGAGGGCGTCCAGGTCGCTCTGGTAGCCCGCCGCGAGGGCCTCGCTCAGACCGATCAGCATGGCGCCGATCAGCGCGCCCAGCGCCGAGTCCATGCCGCCGAGCACCGCCGCGGGGAACGCCTTCAGCGCCACCAGCCCCGTGGTCCGGTCGAGCCCGGGCGTCGGCGACGCGGTCAGGAAGACCGCGGCGACGGCCGCCAGCGCGCCGGCGATGCACCAGGCGATCAGCTGCACGCGCTTCATGCGCACGCCCATCAGCGCGGCCGCCTCGCGGTCCTCGGACGCGGCGCGCATCGACAGGCCCCACGAGGTGAACCGGAAGGCCGCGAAGAAGATCCCGATGAGCACGACCGCCGTGATGATGGCGGCGATGCGGGCCTTGGCCACGGTCGCGTCGCCGATCGTCACGGCGTCGCCGCCCCACGGGTCGCCGAGCGAGAGCTTGTCGGACCCGATGCGGCGCACCAGTTCGGTGGTCAGCAGGATGTCGATGCCGATGGTGAGGATCGTCAGTACGTGCAGCTCGACCTTGCCGAGCCCCCTGATGAACAGGGCTTCGATCAGTCCGGCCGCCACCGCGGTCACCGCCACGCCGACCAGCACCGCGAGGGCGAACCCGAGGTCCTCGTGCAGCTTGGCGATGACATAGCCGCCGAGCAGCAGCAGCGACGCGTGCGCGAAGTTCATCACCCCGGAGGCCTTGAAGATCACCACAAAGCCCAGGGCGATGAGGGCGTACACCGATCCGAGAGCGAGCCCGTTGAGGGCGATCTCGGAGAGCTTGGTCATTGCCGCTCCTCGTTCTCTCGCTGTACCTGTACGGGTGGTGCCGGCTGTGCGGGCGCACCCGCGACGGGGCCCGGGGCCTCGTCCCCGTCCTCGTCCTCGTTCCCGGTGCCGAGGTACGCGCGGATCACGGCCGGGTCCTGGCGGATCTGGTCGGGCGTCCCGCCCGCGATGCGGCGTCCGAAGTCGAGCACGGTCACCTCGTCGGCGAGCCGCATGATCAGGCCCATGTCGTGCTCGACGATCACGATCGAGATGCCGAGGCTGTCGCGTACCGCGGCGATGGCCTCGGCGGTGCGCTTGCGTTCGCCGCCGTTCATGCCGGCCACCGGTTCGTCGAGCAGCAGCACCTTGGGCTCCATGCACAGGGCGCGGGCCATCTCGACGCGTTTGCGCACGCCGTACGGCAGGAGCATGACCGGTGCGTCGAACACCGGTCCCAGGTCCAGGAATTCGGCGATCTCGCGGGCGCGTTCGCGGTGCCGGCGCTGCTCGCGCCGGGCACCGGGCAGGCTGAGCGCGGTGGAGGCGAAGCCCGACCGGGTCAGCACGTGTCGGCCGAGCATGAGGTTGTCGGCGACGGTGCCCTGGGTGAGCACGATGTTCTGGAACGTGCGGGCCATGCCCAACCGCGCGACGCGGTCCGGGCGCAGGCCGGTCAACTCCTGGTCGCCGAGGTGCACCGTGCCGCGGTCGGCGCGGTAGACGCCGGACAGCACGTTGAAGCACGTCGACTTGCCGGCGCCGTTGGGGCCGATGACCGCGTGGATGCTGCCGGGCGACACCGTGAAGCTGACCGCGTCGAGTGCGACCAGGCCCGCGAAGCGCACCGTGACGGCTCGCACGACCAGTTCGGGGACCGCCTCGTCGGCGTGCGCCGCGGGGTCCTGCACCTGGGCGGCGGAAACTCCGGAAGTCGTCATCCCCGCCACCTCCGCAGCGGTGCGCGCTGCCCGGTGGCCGCCGGGACCGCGGCGGCGGTCTCGGCGGTGCCGGTGGCGGCTGGTCCGGGACCGACGGGGCCGGTGCCGTCCGCGGCGGCGGTGTCGGCCGTCGCGGCCGTCACGGAGTGGTCGGCGTCGGCGTCGGCGTGGTCGGCCTCACCGAGGTACAGCCTGCGCACCTCGTCGGTGGCCGCGAGTTGTTTGGCGTCGCCGCTCAGGCGCACCTCGCCGACGTCCAACACGTAGGCGGTGTCGGCGAGATCGAGCGCGACGGCGGCGTTCTGCTCGACCAGCAGAACGGCTGTGCCCTGCCGGGCGATGTCCCGGACCACGGTCGCGATGCGGCCGACCATCTGCGGCGCCAGGCCGAGCGAAGGCTCGTCGAGCAGCAGCAGTTTGGGACCTGCCATCAGGGCGCGCCCGATCGCGAGCATCTGCTGCTCGCCACCGGACAGCAGCCCGGCCTGCTGGCTCTCGCGTTCCCCCAGCACCGGGAACAGTTCGAGTACGCGTTCGCGCGCCTCGCGGGCCCGTGCGGACCTGCGGCCGCCGGTCCCCAGCAGCCCGGCCTGCAGGTTCTCCGCAACCGAGAGCCCCGCGAACACCCGCCTGCCCTCCGGCACTTGCACGATCCCGGCACGTACCGCGGCGGCGGAGTCCTTTCCGCGCAGGTTGAGCCCGCGGTAGGTGATCGAGCCCCCCTCGATCGCTCCTGAGTGCAGGAAGAGTGTCCCCGATATCGCCCGCAGCAGCGTGCTCTTGCCGGCGCCGTTCGCACCGAGCACGGTGACGATGCCGCTCGCGGGCACCACGACGCTCACGCCGCGCAGCGCCTGCACTGAGCGCCCGTACGCGACGTGCAGCCTGTCGACGACAAGCGCGCCTTCCTGCGGAGATCGGGGGGCTGCCCCGCCCGTCTTGGGTGCGGGGTTTCTCCCCTGCGGAGGGTCCTGCTCCGCCCGTGCCATCCTGCCTCCTTCCTCGGACTTGTCCCTCAGAGCCGTGAAGTGACCGACACCACAACACGTGGCGGCATACAAGGTCCATACACACAAGGCAGAACAGGGCACCGGACCAACCGCGCCGCCGCGGGCTTGTGCAGCCGCACAGCACGTTCGGGCGGAGCGCGCCGAACCTTGTGAGTGCCCACAATCAGCCTCCTTTCGCCGCGCCGGGCGACAGCCCCGGTCCACGCCGTTGACCGGCGGGTTCACGGGCCGGCGATGCGGTACGCGTCCAAGGCCAACCCGAGCTCCACAAGATCGCGGGGCAACCCCAGGTCCCGGCCGGTGAGTTGCTCCAGCCGGCGCAGGCGGTTGAGCACGGTGTTGCGGTGGCAGAACAGCCGGGCGCCCGCCCGGGCCGCCGAACCGCCCGCGTCGAACCACGCCGCGAGCGTGCCGAGCAGCAGGTCGCGGTCGACCGGGTCCAGGGCGAACACCGCCCCGAAGGTGCGCGTGGCGAGCACGCCCGACAGGTCCGACTGGCACGCCACCATCGCGGCCGGCAGCCGCTCGTCCAGTCGCGCGATCTCGCCGTCGGCCGCACAGGTGCGCAGCGCGATTTCGGCCATGCGCCGGGCCCGTCCCAGTTCCGCCAGGCCGTCCACGACGAGTCCGATGCCGGCCCGCGAACTCCCGCCCGGGCGAAGAGTCTTCGCGAGCCCTCCGAGCACCTTGTCCTCGGCCGCGTCCTTGTAGAGCAGTGCGACCGCGAACTCCGCGTCGGCGCGTGAGCGCCACAGCAGGTGCGCCCCGTCGGCACCGGACGGGCGCGGTCCGTCGTGCTGCCCGGTGCCCGGTCGTGCGTGCCGCAGCATCACCACCGCGTAGCGGCCGTCCTCCGGCAGGTCGAGCACCGCCGAGGCCGCTTCGACGTCCGAGGCCTCCGCGTGGCCGTCGAGCAGGGCGTCCAACAGCGCGCGCGTACGCTCGTGGTGATGGCTGGTCAGCTCGTTGGCGACGCTGCGGTAGGCGTCGGAGACCACGGTCGAGTGGTTGTCGACGACCGTCCACACCGCGGTCGCGGCGTGCACCAGCTCGTGCACGTCCTGCGGTTCGCGCTCGATGGTGGTCTCGACGAGTTCCTGCCAGACGATCACCCCGCCGATGCGGTACGCGTGCAACAGCGCGTCCAGCGGCAGCCCCTGCTCGGCGCGGCGCCGGCCGTGCCGCCAGGTGTGCGGGCTGGGTTTGCCCTCGCCGTCGGGCGCGGTCAGCGCAAGGAGCGCGCTGCGCAGCGACTCGTGGCAGCCCTGCCACACCTCGTCCTGCGGCACCACCCCTTCGCGGTACGAGGCCTCGTGCTCGTACAGCGCTGCGGCCAACCGGTCGGTCAGCTGCGGCAGGCGTTCCAGCAGCGCCCGTGCGCCGCGCCGCAGGAGGCGGGTGTGCGCGCCTTCCTCGCCCGGCCGCGGCAGCGCCTCGTCGGGGACGCCCAGCCGGGCGCCCGCCACGAACACGGAGCCGGGCACCGGGGGATCGGTCGCGCGCGGACCGGACCAGTCCGCGTCGAGCGGTTCCGCGGTGGGCGGGGGTGGTTCGGTCGCGCCTTCTGTCGCGTTCGCGGGGCCTGTGCTTCCGGGGGGTCGCGCAACGTGCATCGTGCCTCCACCGATCGTGGACGGGACGCCGTGCAGGGAGCAGCGCCCTTAGCCTGCCATCGGGAGGTACCGGCATGGAGGTGTTGATGATGTAACGATTCGGCCGACGCCCGGACTCGGCGGCTCCGTTTTGCCCGGTTCCGCAACCCGGCCGACACGGATTCCGTGCGGGTTGCGGGTACGCTCCGCGCC
Source organism: Streptodolium elevatio (assembly GCF_040649515.1). Classification (GTDB taxonomy): domain Bacteria; phylum Actinomycetota; class Actinomycetes; order Streptomycetales; family Streptomycetaceae; genus Yinghuangia; species Yinghuangia elevatio. Next base: position 4,432 of record NZ_JBEZFP010000002.1, on the reverse strand, counting down.
GTTCCCCCGGGGCACCGCGGGGACCCGCGGGCCGGGTCAGCGCTCCAGGAGGCGACGGAAGAGATTCTCCGTCGCGCGGCTCGCCCGCGGGTCCGGAAAGCGCGGGTCGCCCAGTGCCTGAGGCCACCGGAAAGTCCCCGCGGTGAACACCAGGCCACCCGACGGGTTGCGGTGCAGCACACTCTGCTGGGTCCCGGAACTCCCGCGCGACGTCGTGTAGTTCGACTCGGCGACGAATACCGACTCGCCGCGCGGCGAGGCCGTTCCGCCGAACCTGCGGTCGGCCTCTCCCCACACCAGTCCGGGCAGCGCGTCGCCGTCGCGCACGCCGGTCCCCTCCCAGAACCAGTGCCCGGATTCGCGGACCACGAGCGGGTGCGCGCCCTTCACGACGCTGGCGTACTGGACCCCCAGCACCTCCTGCTCGGGGCGGTGCAGGTCGCGCCAGCGCACGGTCGGCCCGGGGGCGGCGCGATCGGACGACGAGTTGGCATTCTTGTGACAGCGCACAAGGCGCTCGGGCACGCCGGACGCCGACGCGTGCACGCGGACATGCCAATAGACGTTGTTCGCGGTGAGGAACGCGAGGCCGACACCGCCCGCCGCGGCCGCCTCGAGTACGTCCCGCATCTCCTGGGACCAGTACTCGTCGTGGCCGGGAAAGACCAGTGCCTTGTGGCGGAACGGGTCCACGCGGCCCGCGTGGAGGTCGAGGCCGGTCGCGTAGACCAGGTCGTAACCGCGCTCCTCGGCCCAGCGGATGAAGCCGTGGTCCAGGTCGAAGAGCTGCGGCAGCCCGCTCCCGGCGTAGGGCCGGTCGAAGGAGACGATCTTGGCCTTGAGCTTCGCCTTGGCCTTCCGCGTCGAGGGGTCCTGCCCGTAGTAGAGGCTCCGGCCGGTCTCGCCGTCCACCGGGTACTCGTTGTACGCCTGATATGTCGTCACCGGCATCACCACCAGGAAGTCGCCCTCCCGGTCCGGTTCGGTGACGGTGAACTGCACGTGGTTGCGGAACCCGTCGGCGTTGGTGAGCACCGCGACGTACGCGCCGCCGGGCCAGTCCGCCGGGATCTCGGTCTCCCACGAGACGTCCCAGTCGCACACCACCAGGCCGGTGCGCTTGTCGAGCCGGGGCGGCTCCTGGCGGCGGCCCGGCACACCCTCGACCCGGGTCACCAGCCTGCCGCCGGTACCGCCGTAGTGGCCCAGCCGGTAGACCTCGATCGAGAACGGCTGGTCGCGGTCGACCGACACTTTCAGCCGCAGTCGGCCGCCCACCGGAATGCCCGCCTCGGTCGCGAACCCCTTGATCTGCCCCGCGGCGTCGCTCGCGGTCTTCCCGCCGAGCCGCCAACCGGCGCTGCCCGCACGGGCGTTCTCGGCCGCGACGAGGCCGGGCCGGGACGGCAGCGCGAGACCGGGGCCCGACGGCCCCGAGGCGTGGCCGACCGGATTTCCGCCCGCGCGCTCGGCCCCCCGCCCGAGCAGGAAGAATCCCGCACCGGCGGCCGCCGCACCCAAGACGAGGCGGCGGCGGGCGTGTTGACGAGCGGGCGGAACGTCCTGGCCAGACATGATCAGAAGATATCCCGGCCGCACGGTTGCCACCGGCGTGCCACACCCGGCGGCGCGGCGACGGCCCGGAGGAGTGACAGGTCCGGCGCGCCCATGCCGGGCGGCCCAAGCCCCCGGCACCGCCCGGCGGTTCGCCGCGACGGTTCAGGAACGCAGGTGCAGGGTGGTCAGTTCGAGCCTGCCGAGCGCCATCTGCTTCTCGTCGATCGACTCGACCGAACGCGCCTGCCCCGTCAGGAAGCGCGGGTACACCGCCGGCACCATGACCGCGTCGCGCACCAGGATCTCGTTGGCGAGCGAGCACAGCTTCGCGCGGCGCGTCGCCTCGCCGACTGACCACGCCTCCGCGAGCAGCCGGTCGATCTCCGGGTTGCGGTAGCCGGTGTTGTCCGGGTGGTCGGACGCGGCGGGGGCCAGTACGTCGAATGCGGTGCGGCCCACCGCGTACGCCGGCCGGCGCAGCGACATAGCGAGGTCGAACTCCCCCGCGCCGCGCCGCTGCCGCCACACCGCCGGGTCCACTTCCTCGACCTTGGCGCGCAGCCCGAACGTGCCCCACTGCTTGGCCATGGTCTCGGCGGGCTTGAGCAGCCCGTCGCCGGCGCGCAGCAGCACGGTGAAGTCGACCGGGCCGGAGCGGCCCGACTCGCCCAGCAGCACGCGTACCCGGTCGGCGTCGACGGCCTCCGGGTAGGGCGTGTACGTCGGGTCCCATCCTTCGGTGGTGGGGCCGATCGGGCCCTGGCCCAGCACCGCGAACGCCTTGAAGTCCTGGTCGCGCACGAGCTTGCGGGGCGTGGCGGCGGCCAGCGCGCGGCGTACGGCGATGTCGTCGAACGGCGCTCGGCGCATGTTGAAGGCGGTCACGAGGTCCAGCGGCGAGGAGACCGCGTGTGCCTGCATGTCCTTGACCCCCTGCAGCGGCTTGAGCTGGTCGGCGGCAAGGCGCGGGTCGATGCCGACACGCTTGGCCTTCAGGTCGGCGACCCGGGCCGCCGGAGCTGCGACGACGCGGAACTCCAGGGCGTCGAGCGGCGCTTCGGCGCCGCGGTAGCGGTCGTTGCGGACCAGCCTGACCGTCTGCCCGGGGGTGATCGCCTCGGCGCGGAAGGGGCCGGTGCCGACCAGGGCCTGCGGGTCGGCGAGCGACGACTCGTGCGGGATCGGCAGGCAGGCGAGGAACTGGCGGAGGATGCCGAACGGCCTTGGCAGCTCTATGCGTACGGTCGACGGGTCGGCCGCGGTCGCGGTCGTGATGCGCCCGGCCAGGTAGGGCGCCCATTCCCCGGCGGTCTCGCGGGCGGACACACGCCGCAGGCAGGCCGCGACGGACTCGGCCGTGAAGGGCGCGCCGTTCGCGTACACCACGCCCTGCCGCAGCCGGACGGTCCACACGAGGCCGTCCGGCGAGACCTGCGGGTCGGCCGCCGCGAGCACCGGTTCGAGGGTCGTGTCCTCGCGGTAGCGGTACAGCGGCTCGACGACCGCGTCGGCGATCCAGCGAGCCTCCTCCGAGACGCCCTGGGCCGGGTTGAGCAGCGCGGGGTACTCGGGCAGCGCGACCACGAGCGTGCCTCCGGACCGCAGTTTGGGCGAGTCGCCGCCGCACCCGGACAGCGTCCCGCCCGCCGCGACCGCGAGGCCGGTCCCCGCGCCGAGGGCCAGGAAGCGGCGTCGGCCCAGTTCCATCCAGAGTCCTTCCGTACTGCTTGCCGGCTGCCGGGCCGGACCCGGGCGGGCGTGTCCGCCGACGACAGGGTAGGCGCACCAGGGTAGGGCGCCGCCGCACTCAGACGGTGAAGACGATCTTCCCGAACTGCTCGCCGTCGGCCATGCGGGCGAATCCCTCGCGGGCCCGGTCGAGCGGCAGCACGGTGTCGATCACCGGGCGCACGCCGGAGTTCGCGCACAGGCTGAGCAGCCCGGCCAGTTCGTCCTTGTCGCCCATGGTCGAACCGACGACGCGCATCTCCTGGAAGAAGATGCGGGTCAGCTCCCCGCGGGACGGGTCGGAGCCGCTGGTCGCCCCCGAGATGACCAGGCTGCCGCCGGCCTTGAGGCTGCGTACCGAATGGCTCCAGGTCGCGGCGCCGACCGTCTCCATCACCGCGTCCACGCGCTCCGGCAGGCGCTCGCCGGACGCGAACGCGCGGTCCGCGCCCAGCGCCACGGCCCGCTCGCCCTTGGCCGCGTCCCGGCTGGTGACCCACATCCGGTACCCGGCCGCCTTGCCGAGCACGACCAGGGCCGTGGCGACGCCGCCGCCCGCGCCCTGCACCAGCACGGTCCCGCCGGGGCGCACACCGGAATTGGTGAAGAGCATGCGGTAGGCGGTGAGCCAGGCCGTCGGCAGGCAGCACGCCTCCTCGAAGGACAGCTCCTCCGGCTTGGGCAGCAGGTTCCAGCGCGGGACGGCGACCTTCTGCGCGAACGTGCCGTCGTACTTCTCGGTCAGGATCGAGCGCGGCTCGTCGGTGCCCAGTCCGCCGATCACCGAGTGGATGACGACCTCATTGCCGTCCTCGTCGACGCCGGCCCCGTCGCAGCCCAGCACCATCGGCAGTTGCTTGTCCGTGATGCCGACGCCCCTGAGGCTCCACAGGTCGTGGTGGTTGAGCGAGGCGGCCTTGACGGTGACGGTCGTCCAGCCGGGCGGCAGCGGCGCCTCGGTGCCGGGCTCGGGTCGCTCCCCGAGCTCGAGACCGGACAGCGGGTCCTCGGGGCTGATGCGTACGGCGCTCACGGCGAACATGGCTGCGACCCTATCGAGAGGCGGTGGGACGTGCGGCTCCGGCCGTCGCCGAAGCCGTCGGAAACGCTCCTGGCGGGCGGTCCCCGACACGTGTCGGGGACCGCC
>NZ_JBEZFP010000001.1:0-228265 GCF_040649515.1 Streptodolium elevatio | reverse complement strand
GTCACCGCGACCAACAAGGTCAACAAAGTCGAACTCCGGCGCGCCGGCTTCCGCACCGACGAACCCGTGTGGTGGACCCCCGAACGCGGCACGGCCTACCGCCCATTCACCACGGAAGACCGGACCACCCTCCTGAACGCCTACACGGCACACGGCCGCGAGAACGCGCTGGACCTGTAGGGACCCGGCAACGGGGGCCCGGGCCGCCGAGTGGCGCGCAGGCACGCGGAACCGGCGGCGGCCGGGTGGCGGCGGGTGGTCGCGAGTGTGGGCCACGGCAGATAAGGGCACCTCGAAGGCCCCCTTTCGCGCCCCCGACCCGGTAGCGTGCGGCTGCCGCCAACGTACGGGAGGGCCATGCCCGCACAGGAGACCCCGGTGGCCGGAGTCGATCCGGCCGCCGATCCGGCTGCCGGGCGGGCCGCCGACAAGCTGCCGCCTGCCGGACCAGCGGTCGATCCCGAAGACCCCGACGCCCGCTCGCCGCGCGTCCAACTCGTCGCGGCTCTGCTCGCGGTGCTGCTGGTCGTCGGGGCCGGGTTCCACCTGCTCTTCGTGAGCCTGCACGTGGCCCCGGAGAACCAGGCGTCCCGCAAGTACTCGGAGGACATCCGGGGGTGGATCTTTCCCCTCTTCGAGCAGAACTGGAAGTTGTTCGCGCCCGACATCCTCGCGGTCAACGTCCGGCTCAACGCGCGGGTGCAGTACCGGGCGGCGGACGGCACCGTGCGGGAGTCGGCCTGGACGGACCTGACCGGCGACGACATCGCGCACATCCAGGGCAACCCGTTCCCGAGCAAGGCCGACCAGAACCTGGTGCGCCGCGCGTGGGACTTCTACCTGGGGTCGCACAACGCCGACGAGAGCCCCGCCAACAACCAGGCCGAACTGGCCGAGGAGTACCTGCGGAGGATCGTGGTCAAGCGCTTCCAGGACGCCGGGCGCGCGGACGGGATCGTTGCGGTGCAGCTACGCGCGGTGTCCACCCCGATCGCGGCGCCGGGGTCGTCGCCGACGCAGCCGACCGTACGCGAACTGGGCTGGTGGGAGACGAAGCGCGATGACTTCCGTTGACCCCGGGCCCGCGTCCGGGCACGTTCCGGCCCCTGCGGCTCCCGCGGACGACGCGCCGAAGCCCGCTCGCGGGCGTCCGCCGCTCGACGTACGCCTGGCCGAAGGGCTGCTCGCTCTCCTCGGCCGCATCACCGGACGCCCGCGCGGCCTCTACCAGGCGGCCCTGTTGCGCATCGGCTTCGGCGGCGTCTTCCTTGCCGCGCTCCTGCGCGAGTTCCTCAACCGGCGGGAGATCTGGGGCGACCGGTCGCCCTGGTCGCCGGACATGGCCCGCAGACTGCTCGGCGGCATCGACGGTGTCAGCATCCTGCTGGTCCGCGACGAACGCTGGTGGTTCGAGCTGATGTTCGCGGTCGCGGTGCTCGCGACCACGCTGTTCGTGCTGGGCTGGCACACGCGGGCGACGAGCGTGCTGTTCTGCGTCATGGTCGTGTCCTTCAACAGCCGTTCCCTGCTGATGACGGACAGCGGCGACACCGTGCTGCTGCTGATGTCCTTCTACCTGATGTTCACGGCCTGCGGTCGCGTGTGGTCGCTCGACGCACGCCGGGCGCGGCGTACGGGGCAGACGCGTTCCCCCGGGCCGGGCCACGAGTGGGGCGTCTTCGTCGCGCTGTTCGCGGTCGTCGCCGCCGGACTGCTGCTGCCGTGGTGGGCGTCGCTGGTCGGTGCGGCGATCGTGCTGACCGGGATGTGGCGCCTGCCGCTCGAACTCGAACAACTGCGCGCGGCCCTGGTGGCCGCGATGCACCACTGCGCGCTGTTCGTGATCGCCGCCCAGGTATGCGTCATCTACGCGGCCGCGGGGCTGTTCAAGGTGCAGGGCAAGACGTGGCAGGACGGCACGGCCATGCACTACGCGCTCAACCTCGAGTACTTCCAGCCGTTTCCGGCGCTGTCCGGCGTCGTGGACGGCGGCGAGGTCTGGGGTACGGCGCTGGCGTACGTCACGGTCTTCACCCAGGTCGGGTTCGCGTTCCTCGTCTTCGCCAAGCGCGCGAAGTACGTCGTCATCGCGATCATGCTCGGCATGCACCTGGGCATCGCCGTGCTGCTGGGCCTGCCGGCCTTCTCCGCGGCCATGGCACTGGGCGACCTGGTGTTCCTGCCCACGGCGTTCCTCTTGTTCGTCCGGGCCCAGGGCGGCCGGGCCGGACGGTGGGTCGGCGGGCGGCTGCGTGCGCGACCCGACGCGGAGGGCGCCCCGCGTACCCTCGACGCGTGACCGACGACCAGACCGCCCCGCACGACCCCGCACGCGAGGTGGGCGTCGGGCCGCACCCGCAGCCGTGGCCCGACGACCCGAGGTACGACCCCGAGCTGCTGGCCGAGGGGGACCGGCGCAACGTCGTCGACCACTACCGCTACTGGACCCACGAGGCGATCGTCGCCGACCTCGACACGCGCCGGCACGACTTCCACATCGCGATCGAGAACTGGCAGCACGACCTCAACATCGGGTCGGTCGTGCGCACGGCCAACGCCTTTCTCGCCCGCGAGGTGCACATCGTCGGCAAACGCCGGTGGAACCGGCGCGGCGCGATGGTGACGGACCGGTACCAGCACGTGCGGCACCACCCGGGCGTCGCGGACCTGGCGGAGTGGGCGAAGTCCGAGGACCTTCCGGTCATCGGCATCGACAACCTGCCCGGCGCGGTGCCGCTGGAGACCACGGTCCTGCCCCGGCGCTGCGTCCTGCTCTTCGGCCAGGAGGGCCCCGGGCTGACCGAGGAGGCGTGGGCGGCCTCTTCGCTGGTGTGCTCGATCGCCCAGTTCGGCTCGACGCGGTCGATCAACGCGGGGGCCGCGGCGGCGATCGCGATGCACTCCTGGGTGGTGCGGCACGTCGCCCCCGAGGACCTGCCGCCGAGCGGGGTGTGAGCACGTGACGGACGCTGCCGCGGAAAACGCCGGGTCCGAACTCGCCGGATCCGTGCCGCGCTTCGACGCGGTCGTGCTGGCCGGCGGAGTCGCGCGGCGGCTCGGCGGCCGGGACAAGCCCGCGCTGCGGGTGGGCGGACGCACGCTTCTCGACCGCGCGGTCGAGGCCTGCGCGGGAGCGGGGCGCGTGGTCGTGGTGGGGCCGGAGCGTACGACCGAGGCGGCGGTGCGCTGGGTGCGCGAGGATCCGCCGGGCGGCGGGCCGGTGGCCGCGGTGGCGGCCGGGCTGGCCGCGGTCGACGCGCCGTACGTCCTGCTGCTGGCCGCCGATCTCCCGTTCGTGACCCGGGAGGTGACGGGCCGTCTCCTCGACGCGCTGGTGCGGCCGGCGGACGGCGCGAATTCGCCGCCCGACGGCGCGCTGCTCGTCGACGCGGACGGACGTGATCAGATGCTGCTCGCGGCGTACCGGACCGAGGCCCTGCGTGATGCGCTGGCCGCGCTCGGCGAACCGCACGGCGCCGCGCTGCGGCGGCTGCTCGCACCGCTGGCGCTGGTTCGGGCGGTGGACGCCGAGGGCGCCGCGTTCGACTGCGACACCTGGCCTCAAGTGCGGGCTGCAAGGGACCGTTCCGGGAGGATGGAAGACGTGCTGGAGGACTGGATCGAGGCCGTGAAGGCCGAACTGGGCGTCGAGCTCGACGTCGACATCGCCGCGTTGCTGGACATGACCAAGGTCGCGGCGCACAACGTCGTGCGCCCGGCGGCCCCGCTGACCGCGTTCCTGGTCGGGTACGCGGCGGCGCAGGCGGGCGGCGGAGAGGCGGCCGTCGCCGAGGCGCTGCGCAAGGCGGAGGCGCTGGCCGCGGCTTACGAGCGCCCCGAACAAGGCAACGAGCAGTGAACAAGCGAAGCGGCGAAGCAGAACCAGGGACGCGTTTCGCGATTGCGGTTGCCGGGTGCGGCGGGGTGGCGGCATGAGCGAGCGGAGCGAGCGAATCAATAAGAGGATGCGTTTCGCGAATGCGGCCGCCGAGCGTAGCGGGGTGGCGGCATGAGGGTGAGGTGGCGGTGTGTCTGATCACCACGATCTGCCCTGGCCCGACGCCCGGGCGCGCGCCCGGGCCGCCGGTCGGCCGCTGCCCGCGGTGTCCCGCACCCTGCACCACGCGCGGGACCACGTGCTGGCCAGGCCGCTGACCGCGCTCACCGACCTGCCGCCGTTCGACACGTCGGCGATGGACGGCTGGGCCGTCGCGGGTCCGGGCCCGTGGAAGGTCCGCGGGCGGGTGCTCGCGGGCGACGACTCGGGCGTGCTCGCGCCGCTGCGCGACGGTGACGCGGTCGAGATCGCCACCGGGGCGCGGCTGCCGCGCGGGGCCACGGGGGTGCTGCGCAGCGAGCGCAGCAAGGTGGACGACCGCCTCCTGTTCGGCGACGTGCAGCAGGGCGGCGACATCCGCGCGCAGGGCCAGGAGTGCCGCAGTGGGGACGAGTTGCTGCCGGCGGGGACTGTGGTCACCCCGGGCGTCGCGGGGCTCGCCGCGGCGGCCGGGTACGACGAGCTGATCGTCGTCGACCGCCCCCGCGTCGAAGTCCTCGTGCTCGGCGACGAACTGCTCGACTCCGGCCTGCCGCGCGACGGGCGCGTGCGCGACGCACTCGGCCCGCTGCTGACCCCGTGGCTGCGGCTGCTGGGGGCGGACGTGCGCCGGGTGCGCCGGGTGGGCGACGAACTGGCCGCGCTCCGCCGGGCGGTGGACAACTCGCAGGCCGACGTCGTGATCACGACCGGTGGTACGGCGGGCGGTCCGGTCGACCACGTACACCCCCTGCTGCGCGACCTGCGGGCCGAACTCCTGGTCGACGGCGTCGCGGTACGCCCCGGGCACCCGATGGCGCTGGCCCACCTCCCGGGCGCGCGGCCGGGCGGCGGGCGCTTTCTGGTCGCCCTGCCCGGCAATCCGCTCGCGGCGGTGTCCGGCATGCTCACCCTCGCGGTCCCGCTGCTGCGCAGGCTCTCCGGCCGTGCGGAGCCGAGGCCGCGGCGGGTGCGGGTGGCCGACGCGGTCACCGGGCATCCGCGCGACACCCGGCTCGTGCCGATGACCGGGGACGTACCCCTGCACTTCTCGGGGCCGTCGATGCTGCGCGGCTTCGCGGTGGCCGACGGGATGGCCGTCGTGCCGCCGGGCGGCCTCCGGGCGGGGGACCGCGCCGAGGTCCTGCGGGTCCCACGATGAAGACCGTGCGCACGCCCGACGACCAGCCGTCCGACCGCAGGGGGCCGATGGGCGCCCTGGCCCGGCCGATCCCCGGTGTCGCGCGCGACGCGGAGGCCGAGGCGATGGGGCCGGGTGCCGCGGCGATCAGCATCCCGCGCGATCGGCCGGGGCCGCTCAAGCAGGTGCTGCGGCGCTTCGGGATGGCCTTGCTGGTGCTGCTCGCGACGGTGCTGATCGTCTACCTCGACCGGGGCGGTTACAAGGACAACGCGGGCGGGGAACTGTCGTTCCTGGACGCGGCGTACTACGCGACCGTCACGCTGTCCACGACCGGCTACGGCGACATCGTGCCCGCCAGCGAGTCCGCCCGGCTGGTCAACATCCTGGTGGTCACGCCGCTGCGCGTGGTGTTCCTGATCATCTTGGTCGGCACCACCCTGGAAGTCCTCACCGAACGCACCCGGGAGCAGTGGCGGCTGTCCCGCTGGAGGTCCACCTTGCGAGACCACACTGTCGTCGTCGGGTACGGCACCACGGGCTTCAGCGCGATCCACACGCTGCTGGCGCAGGGTGTGCCCAAGGAGCGGATCGTGGTGGTCGACCCCGATCCGGAGACCGCCGCGTACGCGGCGGACCAGGACGGCCTGGTCGTGGTGACCGGCGACGCGACGCGCGCCGAGGTGCTGCGTCGCGCCGAGTTCGAGCGGGCACGGAACCTGATCGTGTCGGTCAACCGCGACGACACCGCGGCCCTGGTGACCCTGACGGCACGTCAGCTCAACCGTCGCGCCTGGATCGTGGTCGCGGTGCGCGAGGACGAGAACTCCCCGCTGATCCGGCAGAGCGGCGCGGACTCGGTCGTCACCACGGCGAGCGCGGCAGGGCGCCTGCTGGGGGTGTCGATGCTGAGTCCGAACGTCGGTGAGGTCGTCGAGGACCTGCTGCACTACGGCTCGGGCATGGACCTGATCGAGCGGCCGGTGGACAAGCGCGAGGCCGGCAAGTCGCCGTCGCAGTGCCGCGACCTGGTGGTGGCGGTCGTACGCGGGCACCGCATGCTGCGGCACGACGACCCCGAGGCGTCCAAGCTGGCGGCCGGGGACCGGCTCGTGGTGATCCGCAGCATCGGCCAGCCGGGTACCGGGATAGTGACACCGTCGTCCGAACGGCACTGAGCGGCGGCGGACGGACCGTACGCCGAACGACGAGGAGCGAGAGCGTTGCACGCGATCACGATCAAGGCCCCGGGCGGGCCGGAGGCACTGGCCTGGACCGAGGTCCCCGACGAGGAGCCGGGGCCCGGCGAGGCGTTGGTCGAGGTGGCCGCCACGGCGGTCAACCGCGCCGATCTGATGCAGCGCCAGGGCTTCTATCCGCCGCCGCCCGGCGCGTCGGAGTACCCCGGCCTGGAGGCGTCGGGCCGGATCGCGAAACTCGGTGCGGGCGTCGCGGGCTGGGCGGTCGGCGACGAGGTGTGCGCGCTGCTGGCGGGCGGCGGGTACGCGGAGTACGTGCGCGTCCCCGTCGGCCAGCTTCTCCCGGTGCCGGACGGTGTCGGCCTGGTCGAGGCGGCCGCGCTTCCCGAGGTCGTGACGACCGTCTGGTCGAACGTGTTCATGGTCGCGCACCTGCGTCCGGGCGAATCGTTCCTGGTGCACGGCGGTTCCAGCGGCATCGGCACGATGGCGATCCAGCTGGCCCGGGCGGTCGGTGCGAGGATCTTCACCACCGCGGGCACCGAGGAGAAGCTCGCCCGCTGCCGCGAGCTGGGTGCGGACGTCGCGATCAACTACCGCGAGGAGGACTTCGCCGCGCGGATCGCGGAGGAGACCGACGGGGCCGGGGTCGACGTGATCCTGGACAACATGGGCGCGAAGTACCTCGCCCGCAACGTCGACGCGCTCGCGGTCAACGGCCGCCTGGTGATCATCGGCCTGCAGGGCGGGGTCAAGGCCGAGATCAACCTGAACCAGCTGCTCACCAAGCGCGCGGCGTTGGCCGCGACCTCGCTGCGGGGCCGTCCGCTGTCGGAGAAGTCGGCGATCGTCGCGGCGGTGCGCGAGCACGTGTGGCCGCTGATCGCGGCCGGCCGGGTGCGGCCAATCGTGGACCGCGTCCTGCCGGTCACCGATGCCGCGGAGGCACACCGGATCGTCGAGGCGAGCACACATGTCGGCAAGGTCGTCCTGGCGGTGCCGGGTGATCGGAAGTGATCACACCGAACTTTCGGAATGTCGGTTATTGAACGAATAGTCCGTTTTTCCTAGGCTGCCAAGCACCACCGGTAGGTCCGGTGCGAGGGGCGCTGGGGAAGGTGGCCGTGAAGCGGACCCGTGCAGTCGCGGCATACCTGGTGCTGTCCGCGCTCGCCGTGCCCTCGGCCTGGGCGGCGCCGCCCGAGCCCGCGCCCACGGCGGCGCGGGCCGACGCGCCCGGCGACGTCCCGGCGGGCGCACCCGCGGGGGACCGCGTCGACGCGCCGGGCGGTGCGCGGGCGAACGCTCCGGAGAATGCCGCGGGGAACGCCCCGCCCGGCGTCCCGCAGAACGCGCCGGGCAGCACCCCGGCAGGGGTGGCCACCGCCGCGCCGCGGGCCGGGGTGCCCGGGCTGCGGCCGGATCCCGACCCACACCCCTCGACGGCTCCCGGGGGAACGGGCGGCGCACGCGAGCGCGGCCTGCCGGGTCGTACCGACAGCACCGCGCGGCCGACGCGCGAGGACCGCGACGCACTGCTGGCGCGCGTCGCGCCGCTCGGCATCACGCCGGTCGTCGACGTCTCCGGGATGCCGGCCCTGACCGTGGACCACGAACTCGTCCTGTCCGGCGGGCCGGAGGGCATCGCCGCGATGCGGGCCGCCGGGATCGAAGTCGTCCCCGGTCTGCGCTCCGGCGTGAGCGCCGTGCGCTCCGGCGGTCGAACGGTGGCGTGGTACGTGGAAAACCCTCCGCCGCTCCCGCCCGCTCCCACCGGGTCCGCCGCCCCGGAGTCCGGGGCGGCTCCGGACGAACCCAAGTCCCCCGGGCTGCCGAAGACCGGTCTCGGGGCAACCGTGCAGCTCGTGGCGCTGGGCCTGCTGCTGGTGGCGGGCGGCACGGCCTTCGTACGCATCGCCGCGCGCCGCCGACGCGGCCGGTCCTGACCCTCCCGGCCGTCCGCAACTGCTCCGCCGAGGCGCCAATATGACGTGCAGTCATGTCCGCGTGGCGTACCGATGTGGCCACAGGGCCGGGTGCCGTCTGGTGCAACTCCCGAGAAGAGTGCAGTCTCATCAAGGCGGTCACATCGGAGACGGCGGGGCCTGATTCGCGATAGTTTCCGGCAGTGCCACCTCGCCCCTGGCCATCCGGACGGGGAGCGCGGCGAGGAGGCCCGCCAGGGCCGGTGGCCCCCCGGTCGGCAGGGGGCGGACCCCGATCGGCGGGAAGGAGGCCGGATGCACCGAGTTCGCGCCTTCATTCGGCGTGTCCCGGTCGGGCCCGTGATCATCGCCCTGCTGATGGTCGGCGTCCTCGCCCTGGTCAACTTCTACGGCACCGACGGCGCCGCCGAGCAGGCCGCGCCCTCCGAGCCGGTGGTCGGAATCCCGCCGCAACTGCCCGCCGAAGAGCACGCGATGCCGAGTCCCGCGGCGACGACCGACGGGCCGCCCGCCGTCGTCGTGCCCGTGCCCGCGCCGAGCGAGACCCCGGCGGTGCCGAGCACCGCGCCGTCCGCCGGCGGCACCATTGCATCGCCGATGTCGACCCCGGCCGCGACGGGCGGCTCCGGCGCATCGGGTTCCGGCGCCTCCGCCGCGCCGCCGGCCGGTACGCGCCCCCCGGCGACACAAGGCCCCGGATTCTCCACCCAGCCGCCGGGCAAGGTGCCCGGCACCGATGACGACGACGATGACGTGGCGCCCGTCTCGGCGCGCATGCGCGTGGTGAGCGTGGTGCTGACCAGCGACCACGGGCCGGGCGCGCAGATCCGCTGCAACGACCGGGAAGAGGTCGTCATCGCCGCGACGATCATGGTCGACGGCGGCCAGGGCGACATCGTCTACCAGTGGTTCTTCGAGAACGCCCGCGCGTGGCCGCCCGACCAACTGCACTTCACCGGCACCGGGCCGCGGCAGCAGAGCCTCCAGATCCCGTGGCCGGTGGGCCTTCGCTTCGACGGCACCCGGGTGCGCGGCACCGTGCAGCTCCGCATTCTGCAGCCCGCGGTCTACGCGCAGACGCGGGCCATCACCATCGACGTCGTCTGCGTCTGACCGACGGCCCGGTACCAGCGGCTCTCCGGCACCAGCGGCTCCGGTATCAGCGGCCCCGGTGGTGACGGCTCCCATGCCAACAGCTTCGGTACGGACAGCAGCTCCGGCCTCCTGAGCAGCCCGGCCCACCCGGCCCGCCCGGACCGGTGTCCGGGTGTCCGGTACGCGCAGAGGCCTTGTGGAAATGAGCATACCCGGTATACATACTGAGTATGTCAATCAAGCACGGACTGCTCGCCCTCCTGGACCAGGGGCCCCGCTACGGCTACCAGCTCCGGGCCGAGTTCGAGTCCCGCACCGGATCCACCTGGCCGCTCAACGTCGGCCAGGTCTACACGACGCTCGGGCGCCTCGACCGGGACGGGCTGGTCGTACCGGACGGCGAGGACGGCGAGGGCCACGTCTTCTACCGCATCACCGGCGAGGGCCGCCGCGAGCTCCAGGAGTGGTTCGAGGAACCGGTCTCCCGCGCCGGACGCCCGCGCGACGAGCTGGCCATCAAGCTGGCCATGGCGGTCGCCGTGCCCGGCGTCGACGTCACGGCCGTCGTGCAGACCCAGCGCGCCCACACGCTGCGCGCCCTCCAGGACTACACACGGCTCAAGGTCCGCGCCGCCGAGGACGACCTCGCGTGGCAACTCGTGCTCGAGAGCCTGGTGTTCCAGGCGGAGGCCGAGGTGCGCTGGCTCGACCACTGCGAGGCCCGGCTCGCCCGTCGCGACGTCGTCCCGCCCGCCGCCGAGCCGCTGCCCACCGCACCGCCGCCCGGGGAGGCGGCAGCGCAGGACGGCCCGCCCAAGCGCGGCCGGATCCGCAGGGGGAAACGATGACCGGACCGACGGCCACGGAATCCACCGCCCACGCCGGTGCGTCGGACGTGCCGGTGCTCGAACTGCGGGGCCTGGGACGCACGTACGGCAGTGGCGAGACCCAGGTGCAGAGCCTGGTCGGCGTCGACCTCACCGTCTCCGCGGGCGAACTGCTCGCCGTCATGGGCCCGTCCGGCTCCGGCAAGTCCACCCTGCTGATGCTGGCCGGCGGGCTCGACAGCCCGACCACCGGCATGGTGCTGGTCGAGGGCGAGGAGATCAGCGGCCTGCCGCGCCGCAGGCAGGCCGCGCTGCGCCGGCGCAGCGTCGGCTACGTGTTCCAGGACCTCAACCTGATCCCGGCCCTCACCGCCGCCGAGAACGTCGCCCTGCCCCTCGAACTCGACGGAACGTCGGTGCGCAAAGCCCGGACCGCGGCTCAGGACGCGCTCGGCGAGGTCGGCGTCGCCGAACTCGCCGAGCGCTTCCCCGACGAGATGTCCGGCGGCCAGCAGCAGCGCGTCGCCATCGCCCGCGCTTTGGTCGGCGACCGCCGCCTGGTACTCGCGGACGAGCCCACCGGCGCCCTCGACTCGGCGACCGGTGAAGCCGTCCTGCGGGTCCTGCGCGCCCGCTGCGACGCGGGTGCGGCCGCCGTCCTGGTGACCCACGAGGCACGGCACGCGGCCTGGGCCGACCGCATCGTCTTCCTGCGGGACGGGCGCCTCGTCGACGACACCGGCCGACACGACGTCCCCGAGAACCTGCTCGCACGCGAGGGCAGCCGATGAACGTCCCCGCGTGGCGCGCCGCGCTGCGCATAGCCCGGCGCGAGGCATGGCGCGCCAAAGGGCGCAGTCTGCTCATCGTGCTGATGATCGCCCTGCCGGTGTTCGCCGGCAGCTCGGCCGACATCGTGTACCGCAGCCAGCAGTTGGACCGGAACGAGCGCCTGGAGCGCAAGATCGGGCAGGCCGACGCGCTCGTCCGGGACGCCAGGGTCCAGGCCGCCGTCGTGCAGGACCCCGACAACGGCGACGACATGGCCCAGGCGATGATCCTGCAGTCGCTGCCCTCCGGGACGCCGGGGGCGTACCAGCCTCCCGAAGAGCTCCACCCCGACGTCCTCGGCTCCGTCCCCGCCGGCTCCACGGTGGTCCCCAGGGTCCAGATCCCGCTCTCGCTCCGCACCGCGCACGGCATGACCACGGCGGACTTCGTCGAGTTCGACTACCGCCACCCCCTGGCCAAGGGCATCGTGTGGCAGACCGCCGGCCGCGCGCCGGCGAAGGCCGACGAGGTCGTGGTCACCGAGAAGTTCCTGTCGGTCAGCGGCCTGCGCATCGGCGGCACGCTCACCCAGCCGGACAGCGGCCGCACCTTCACCATCGTCGGCACCGTCAACCTGCCCGACGCGCTACGCCAGCGAAGTGTGTTCGCGATGCCGGGGGCGCTGCTGGAGAAGCTGGACCCGAGGCCCGGTCCCCCGCTCGAATACGAGTACCTGGTCGACGCACCGGCGGGCACGTACACCTGGGACAAGGTCCGCGAGCTCAACGCCAAGGGCATCGTGGCGACTTCGCGCGAGGTCGACGGGAGCAAGCTGGCGGACCGCGAGGTCCCGTACCGGCAGCTCGCCTTCGGGGTCGACCAGGTGAGCGATCTCGCGGTGGCCGTCGGGGTCGTGGTGCTCGGCATGGCGCTGCTGGAGGTCGTGCTGCTCGCCGGACCGGCCTTCGCCGTCGGAGCGCGGCGCCGCAGAAGGGACTTCGGGCTGGTCGGGGTCGCGGGCGGCGACCAGCGGCACATCCGCACCATCGTGCTCGCCGACGGCGTCGTCCTCGGCGTGATCGCCGGGGCGCTCGGCACGGTTCTGGGGCTGGGCGCCGCCTGGTTCTCGCGGGGCTGGTTCGCCGACATGTCCGGCAAGGAGCTGGGCCACTACGAGGTACGCCCGCTCGAACTCGCCGCCGTCGTGGCCCTCGGCATCGTCATCGGCATGATCGCCGCGGCCGTCCCGGCGTTCCTCGCGGCCCGCGAGAACATCGTGGACTCGCTGACCGGCCGGCGCGGCGTGCGGCGCGGTTCACGCGTGCTGCCGGTCGTCGGCGCCGCCGCCGGCGCCGCGGGACTCGGCGTCGCCTACTACGGCGCGGCCGTCAACCCGAACGACATCGTCCTGCTGGCCGGATGCGTACTGGCCCAACTCGGCGTGATCGCCTGCTGTCCCGCCCTGGTGGGCATGGCCGGGCGGCTCGGCCGAATCCTCCCGCTGACGCCCCGGCTCGCGCTGCGGGACGCCGCCCGCAACCGGCCGCGCACCGCGCCCGCGGTCGCGGCGGTCATGGCGGCGGTGGCCGGAGCGGTGGCGGTGACGGCGTACTGGGCGGGCACCGACCACGACGACCGCGAGAGCTACCGGCCGCGCGCGGGCCACGGCCAAGTCGTCGCGTACCCGCCCCCCGGCCGTGCCCTGGACGCCGGCTTCACCAAGGCCATCGAGGACAACCTGCCGGTCACCGGCGAGGGAATGGTCATGGGGTACGCCTCCAGCTACTGCCCTCCCGGCCAGACGTGCACGACGGTCTCCGCCTTCATCCCCGAGGCCAACCAGTGTCCGCTGTACTCCGGCGACCAGGGGGAGAACCCGGTGCCCACGGAGGCCGAGGTGGCCGCCGCGCGCACCGACCCCCGCTGCGCACCCGGCAGCAACGAGTTCTGGGGCATGGTCAACCTGCCGGTGGGCGACGCCGATCTGGTGCGGCGCGTCAACGGCAGCACCGACCCGCGCATACCCGAGGCACTGAAGAACGGCGCGGTGGTCTTCGACGAGCGGTACATCCACGACGGCAAGGTCACCATCTCGATCGGCACGATCTACTCGGCCGAGCCGGGACCCGGCGGGCAGATGCCCGAACCGCCGAACGACCCCCTGCCGCCACCGCGCACGTTCGACGTCCCCGCGCTGTACGTCGAGTCCGACGGCTTCGACTACGCGGCGGTCATCCTGGGGCCGGAGCCCGCGAAACTCACCGGCATCCCGGTCGAGCCGACGCAACTGGTCTACGACACCACGAAGATGCCCAGCGAGGCGGCCCAGCAGCGGGCCCAGGAAGCGCTGCACGCGCTGGGCGGCGGCGGCGTCGAGGTCGAACGCGGCTACCAGGGGCGTCCGAGCACCCAGATCCTGCTGCTCGGCGCCGCCGCGGTCCTGGTCGCCCTGGGAGCTTCCGGCGTGGCGACCGGACTGGCCCTCGCGGACGGCCGCAAGGACCTCGCCACCCTCGGCGCGGTCGGCGCGCCGCCGAGAGTGCGGCGTGCGCTCTCCGCCGCGCAGAGCTGGGTGATCGCCCTGATCGGCACATCACTCGGTGTCGTCGTGGGCCTGCTGCCCGCCGCCGCGCTGCGCTGGAAGACCGCCGAGGTCGCCGAGCGGGCCCAGGAGGCCGCGATCGCCGAAGGCGGACTGCAGAACACGTCGAAACTGCCGGACATCGTCGTGGTCATCCCCTGGGCGCAGATGGGCCTGGCACTGGTGGTGATTCCGCTGCTGGCCGCCGCCATCGCGGCGCTGTGCACGCGGTCGCGCGAGGTCATGCGGCCGCGGAGCGGGTGAACGGCCCGCTCACAAGCCCCTTCGCAGGCAGGCATCCTCTCCCGTCGGAGCGGTCCCCGTGGCGGGGGCCGCCGCCGACGGGAGAGGATGGGGGCATGAGCATGCCGAACAACGAATCGCAGGACGAGAACCCGCACGTCGTGATCGTCGGCCCCGACGGCATGGCGGTGGGCGGCGCCGAAGGCGGCGAGAACGGCGAACTCGCCATCACCGACATGGTCGAGCAGCCCGCCAAGGTCATGCGCATCGGCAGCATGATCAAGCAACTGCTCGAAGAAGTGCGTGCGGCGCCTCTCGACGAGGCGAGCCGGGTGCGGCTCGCGGACATCCACAAGGGGTCCATCAAGGAGCTGGAGAAGGGCCTCGCCCCGGAGCTCGTCGAGGAGCTGGAGCGCCTGACGCTGCCGTTCAACGAGGAGAGCGTCCCCACCGAGGCCGAGCTGCGCATCGCCCAGGCCCAGTTGGTCGGCTGGCTCGAGGGTCTCTTCCACGGAATCCAGACGGCGTTGTTCGCGCAGCAGATGGCGGCGCGCGCCCAGTTGGAGACGATGCGCAGGGCGCTGCCGCCCGGTGCGATGCCGGGGCGGCCCGGCGAGGGCGGTCCGGCCGGCGCGTCCGGCCCGTATCTGTAGAGCACCGGTGGACGCCGGGTGCACACCCGGAAAAGCAGACTCCCGGCACGGTACGGCGGGACGCGCGTCGCGACCCGCCGTACCGCCGCCTCGACGCCGCACCACGGGGGGCCGCGGGATGGTGCACGACCGGCACGACGAGTTCGCCGGAACCCTGTTCGGCGACGGGCGCTACCGCACGCTCCGCCGCATCGGGGGCGGCGGCATGGCGGTGGTGCACGAGGCCCACGACGTGGCGCTGGACCGCATAGTCGCGGTCAAGCGCCTGCGCACCGACCTCGCCGAGGACGCGGTGGCCCGCTCGCGCTTCGCGCGCGAGGCGCACCACGCGGCGGCGCTCAACCACCCGGCGATCGTGCGGGTCTACGACACCGGCGAGGACGACGTGTCCGGCGGTCCGATCCCGTGGATCGTCATGGAGCTGGTCGAGGGCTACACGCTGCGTGCGCTGCTGCGCCACGAGGGGCCGCTGCCCTGGCGCCGGGCGCTGCGCATCGCCGCGTACGTCCTCGACGCGCTCGAGTACAGCCACGGGCACGGGATCGTGCACCGGGACATCAAGCCGGTGAACGTCATGATGACGCAGCACGGCGAGGTCAAGGTCATGGACTTCGGCATCGCGCGGGCGGTGCACGGCACATCCGCGTCGCTCACCGCGGCCGGGCACATCATGGGGACGCCGCAGTACTTCTCGCCGGAGCAGGCGCTGGGCCATCCGGCCTCACCGCGCAGCGACGTCTACTCGGTGGGCTGCCTGCTCTACGAACTGCTGGTCGGCAACGTGCCGTTCGACGGGGACAGCGCGATCACCGTGGCGTACAAGCATGTACGCGACGAACCGCTCCCGCCGTCGGCGCACCGCGACGTGCCGGGAGCGGTGGACGATCTGGTGCTGCACGCGCTGCGCAAGGACCCCCAACTGCGTTTCGCGTCCGCGAAGGAGATGCGGGCGGCAGTCGCGCGCATCATCCCTGACGAGGTGTCGGATTCGGGCGGGGGCATGCTCCCCGGTGCGGGCGGCCACCGCAGGCGTGCGCCGGGGCGCGGTCCGGTGCCGGTGCAGGGCACACGAAGGGCGCAGAGACGCAGCCGATCGCGCCGCCGCGCGCTGGTATTCGTCATCGGCATGGCACTTCTGGTCGCCGCCGTGCTTGCCTTCGTGGCAACGGGGTAGCCGTCACGGGTTATCCTGGCGTGCCCGCGTCAATGGCGTTGCGGTGAGCTATATCTCGCCGTGGGGGCCGTTCAAGCCTGATGGCATGGCCCTGCTGCCGGTACGGTGACTCGGATACCGGATTGCGGGACAATGCCATGTGCGCACGGGGCCGGGACCCGCCGTGCCTTTGCGGCCCGGCGATCGTTGGGACGAGCGAGTCCGTTCCCGGCGGACCGTGACGAGACGGACGGCGAGGAGTGATGGGTCAGCCGCAGCGCCCGGACGACGAGGTCTCCGGGACCCAGGTCAGGACCGTCGGTGCGGGACGCTACGAGCTGGGGCGTCAGCTCGGCCGCGGCGGCATGGCCGAGGTGAGTATGGCCCACGACGTACGGCTGGGCCGTACCGTCGCCGTCAAGACACTGCGCCCCGATCTCGCGCAGGATCCGGTGGCCCGCTCGCGCTTCGGCCGCGAGGCGCAGAACGCCGCGTCGCTCAACCACCCCGCGATCGTGTCCGTGTACGACACGGGTGAGGACCGCATCGGCCCCGAGCTGGTGCCGTTCATCGTGATGGAGTGCGTCGAGGGCCGCACGGTGCGCGAACTGCTGTCCGAAGGATCGCCGATACCGCAGGAGCAGGCCCTGCGGATCACCGAGGGTGTGCTCGAGGCACTGGAGTACAGCCACCGGCACGGCATCATCCACCGCGACATCAAGCCCGCCAACGTCATCATCACCAACTCGGGTGCCGTCAAGGTGATGGACTTCGGCATCGCCCGCGCGCTGCACAGCGCCGCGACGACGATGACGCAGACCGGCATGGTCATGGGCACCCCGCAGTACTTGTCGCCCGAGCAGGCCCTGGGTCGCACCGTGGACGCCCGCAGCGACCTCTACTCCAGCGGCTGCCTGCTGTACGAACTGCTGGCCCTGCGGCCGCCCTTCAACGGCGACACGCCGCTGTCCGTGGTGTACCAGCACGTGCAGGACGACCCGCGTCCGCCGTCCGCCTCGGACGCGCGGATCCCGGCGCACCTGGACGCGATCGCCCTCAAGGCGCTCGCCAAGAACCCGGACGACCGGTACCAGACCGCCGAAGAGATGCGCATGGACATCCGGCGCGTGCTGGCGGGCCAGACCGTCCACGTGGCGCCGCCCACCACCAGGATCCCGGCCCAGCCGCCCGGCGGGACCACGCGCCAGCACCAGGCGTGGTCGGCGGGCGCCACCGGATCGATGGCGGCCGCCCCGACCGCGCGGCTCGGCGGTCCGGTGCCGGGCGGTCCGGACTCGATGCGCACCGGCCCCCTGCCGGGCGGCCCGCTGTCCCTGCCGACGAACGACGGCGGCACGGGCGCGATGCCGATGGTGGAGGACGACCGCGACGAACGCCGCCGGTCGGGCTTCTTCTACGCGATGATCGCGGTGGTCGTCGTCATGGTGATCGCGGGCGTGACGTTCGCGGTGCTCACGCTGATGAAGCCCGGGGACGACGAGGGCGACAAGAAGAACCCGAACGCGCCGGGGACCGTGACGTCCAACTCCCAGACGCAGACCGACGAGAGCTCCCCGGGCGCGAACAACCCGCTGCCCGACCCGACCTACACCGAGTCGGAGACCACCCGGACGTCGTCGCCGCCGCGCACGGCGCCGAACCCCGGCCAGACCGCGCCCTCGGGCAACCCGCAGACCAACAACCAGACGTCGCGGCCGCCGAGCACGTCGTCGCAGCCCACCACGACCAAGCCCGCGACGAGTGCGCCGCCGACCAGCGACCCGCCGACGTCGAACCCGGCGACGAACACCAAGCCGGCGACATCGGGGCCCCCGCCGACGTCGAACCCCGCCGGATAGCGGACATCACTCCACGAACGCGGCCATCACCTCCTCGTAGTGCCGGGTCCACCACACGATCAGTGCGGCGGACGCCGGGAACAACGGGTCGGAGCGGTGGTCGCGTTCGTCGTAGTGCCGGTTCAGCATCCAGAAGTCGTTGAGCCGCTCCCACCACAGGCGCTGCACCGCGGCGGCCAACTCGTCGTCGCCCGGGTCGCTGACCGCCCGGTAGGCGTGCACGAAGGCGCGTACGCGCGGCAGGTCGAGGGTGCCCGTCGCCGAGGCGGTGAAGAACAGCAGCGCGGCGCGTACCGTCTCCTCGGTGTCGGGCAGCGCGGCCAAGCGGTCCCAGTCGATGATCGCGACCGGGTCGCGCTCGGCGTACAGCAGGTTCAGCGGGTGGAAGTCGCCGTGCACATAGCCGGTCCGGGGCCGGTCGTGGTCGGCCGGCCGTCGGTGGGCGAGCCGCCGCAGCATGCGCAGGCGTTCGATCAGCCGGTGCTCGGCCAGTTCGTCGAACGGTTCGCGGACGGCACGGGCGCGTATGCGTTCGAGCAGCCGGGTGGCCACCCCCATCGAGTGTGCGGCGTCGGCCGCGGGGGCGAACATCGGCTGCTGCACGGGTGGCAGCATGCGGATCAGCTGCGCGTGCACCCGGCCGAGCAGGCCGCCCAGCTGCGTGCACTCGGTGTCGTCCAGCTCACCGCCGCCGCGGTGCCGGCCCTCGACCCACGGGAACAGCGCGAACCAGCGGCCCGCGACGCGGCGTGCGGTGGTGCCCTCCCGGTCGGCGACCGGCGGAAGCGCCGGGATGCCGGCCGCGCGCAGGCGCTCGGTGACACGGTGCTGGAAGGCGATCGCCGCGGGCGTCTGGTCGAGGTAGTGCTTGAGGAACCACCGGCCCTCGGTGGTCGTCACTTCGTATCCTCGGTTCAGCAGCCCTTCGGCGATGGGCCGGAACCCCACCGCGGTGCCGACCGCGTAGTGGCCGAGCAGCGCGGACAGCGGGGATCGCCCCGCGCGGGTTGTGTGCATAGAGTTACATTATCTCTACGCAGAGTTACGAGAAGAGTTTTTCCAGAATCAGTGCGACACCGTCGTCATCGTTGCCGGCTGTGTGATTCGGGACGGCCTTCAAGACCGCCGGATGAGCATTTGCGACCGCGTACGGGTGGCCGGCCCAGGTGAGCATCGGCAGGTCGTTGGGCATGTCACCGAACGCCACCACTTCGGCGGCGGTGATGCCGTGCCGGGCGGCGAAGGACGCGAGCGTCGTCGCCTTGCTGATGCCGAGGCCGCTGATCTCCACAAGCGCGATCTTGGAGGAGTGCGTGAACTCCGCGTATCGGCCGGCCGCGGCCCGGGTCAGGGCCAGGAACTCGTCCGGGGCGAGCGAGGCGTGCCGCGCCAGCAGCTTCAGCACCGGACCGTCGAGCAGTTCCTCCACCGGGGCCACCGCGTGCACGATCGACAGGTCGCGCTCCAGCGGCGGGTACGCGGGCTCGTGCGCGAACCCCGTCGCCGTCTCCACCGCGAAGCACACGTCGGGGATCTCCGCCTTGATCAGGCCCACGACCTTGCGGGCCGCGGTGACGTCCATCGGATGCGTCTCGACGATGCGCTCGGCCCGCAGGTCGTAGACCACCGCGCCGTTGCCGCAGATCGCCAGGCCGTGGTGTCCGGTGACCTCCGCGACCTTGTCCATCCAGCGCGGCGGTCGGCCGGTCACGAACACGACTTCCGCACCGGCCGCCTCCACGGCCTCCAGGGCGGCGAGGGTGCGGTCGGAGATGGTGCCGTCACTGCGGACGATGGTGCCGTCCAGATCGGTGGCGACGAGGCGCGGGCGCGGAGAGGCAGTCACGCCGTACATCCTCGCTTACGCGTCCGTGGAGATGCAGGGCACACCTCCGCGCCGCGGGCTACCCCGCCCGCACGGATGCCCGTCGGCTTGTCGCAATTTGCCGCACATCGGGGCCGATCTAGTCTTGGATCATGAAAACCGGTGTCGTGATCCTCCCGATTTACTCAGGCCAAGAGGCGCTCGCGCGCTGGCGCGCGGCGGAGGAGGCGGGGTTCGACACGGCCTGGACCTTCGACCACCTGTCCTGGCGCACGTTCCGCGACAAGCCCTGGTTCGGCACGGTGCCGACCCTCGCGGCCGCCGCCGCGGTGACCTCGCGGGTACGCCTGGGCACGCTCGTCACCTCGCCGAACTTCCGGCACCCGGTGACGTTCGCCAAGGAGGTCATGACCCTCGACGACATCTCCGGCGGGCGCATCACGCTCGGCATCGGAGCGGGCGGCACCGGCTTCGACGCCACCACACTCGGCCAGGACCCCTGGCCGCCGCGCGAACGCCAGGACCGCTTCGAGGAGTTCCTGGACCTGATGGACCGCCTCCTCACCGCGCCGGCGACCACGTACCGCGGCACGTACTACTCGGCGGTCGAGGCACGCATGATCCCGGGCTGCGTGCAGACGCCGCGCGTGCCCTTCTCCGTCGCCGCGACAGGTCCGCGCGGCATGCGCCTCGCGGCGCGGCTCGGGCAGCAGTGGGTCACCTTCGGCGACCCGAAGCGTCTGACGGGGCAGACCGCCGCGCAGTACACCGCCGACATCGCGGACCAGGTGCACCGCCTCGAAGACGCCTGCATCGCCGAGGGGCGCGACCCGAAGGAACTCGGCCGCGTGCTGCTCAGCGGCTCCACCGACGAACGTGTGCTCGACTCCGTCGACGCCTTCGTCGACCACGCGGGCCGCCACGCCGCCGTGGGCATCACCGAGATCGCCGTACACCTGCCTGTGCCCGGCACCGTGTTCGGGACCGACGAGAAGGTCTTCGAGCGGATCGTCGCGGACGGCCTGCCGCAGGTCCGCGACCTGTAGGCGGATACGCGGGTCGGCGCGTCGCGCGCGGTCGGGCCGGGCGCCGGGGAAGCCGGTCAGCCTGTCGGGAACAGGCGCTCCAGAACGACCGCCACACCGTCCTCATCGTTCGAGGCGGTCACCTCGTCGGCGATCGCCTTGAGCGAGGGGTGCGCGTTGGCCATCGCGACGCCGTGCCCGGCCCACCGCAGCAGCGACAGGTCGTTGGGCATGTCGCCGAACGCGATCGTTCCGGCGGCCCGCACGCCGAGGCGGCGCGCCACCAGGGACAGCCCGATCGACTTGGCCAGGCCGGGCGGCAGCAGTTCCACTATCCCGGGGCCCGCGTGCGTGATGTCGACGAGGCCGTCGCAGATCTCCCGGGCGCGGGCGGCCAGTTCGTCGTCGTCGAGGCCGGGGAGCTGGACGTACGCCTTCAGGATCGGCTCTGCCCACAACTCGGCGCGGTCGGCGACCGTGCGCACGGGCAGTCTGAGCCGGTACGCGTACGCCGGCTCGACCACCACCTCGCCGTCCAGTCCCGCCCGGCTCACCGCGAGCGCGACCGGGCCCAGGTTGGCCACCAGCTTCTCGACGGCCAAGCGGGCCACGCCGCGGTCGAGTGTGACCGAGGTCAGCAGCCGGTCCTCGCCCGCGTGGTAGACCTGCGCGCCCTGCGAGCACACCGCCAGGCCCTGGTAGCCGAGGTGTTCGAAGACAGGGCGCGACCACGAGACGGCGCGGCCGGTGACGATCACGTGGTGTGCGCCGGCCGCGCGCACGGCGTCGAGCGCCGCGCGCGTACGACCGGAGATGGTGTGGTCGTCACGTACGAGAGTGCCGTCGAGGTCGGTCGCGACCAGCCCGAAGGGGCCGGCCGTCACGCGGCGCCCACCGGCTCCAGGACTTCGCGGCCGCCCAGGAACGGGCGCAGCGCCGCGGGTACTCGCACGGAGCCGTCGGCCTGCTGGTGGTTCTCCAGGATCGCCACGATCGTGCGCGGGACCGCGCACAGCGTGCCGTTGAGCGTCGCAAGCGGCCGCGTGCCGTCCTCGCCGCGCATGCGCACGGACAGGCGGCGGGCCTGGAACTCGGTGCAGTTCGAGGTCGAGGTGACCTCGCGGTACTTGCCCTGCGTCGGGATCCACGCCTCGCAGTCGAACTTGCGGGCGGCCGACGACCCGAGGTCGCCCGCGGCCGTGTCGATGACCCGGAACGGCAGTTCGAGCGCGGTCAGGAACTCCTTCTCCCAGTCGAGGAGGCGCTTGTGCTCGGCGGCGGCCTCCTCGGGCGTGGTGAAGACGAACATCTCGACCTTGTCGAACTGGTGCACGCGGATGATGCCGCGCGTGTCCTTGCCGTAGGTCCCGGCCTCGCGGCGGAAGCACGGCGAGAACCCGGCGTAGCGCAGCGGCAGTTGCCGGGCGTCGATGATCTCGTCCATGTGGTACGCGCCGAGCGGGACCTCGGCGGTGCCGACCAGGTAGTAGTCGTCCTTCTCCAGATGGAAGACGTTCTCCGCGGCCTGGCCGAGGAAGCCGGTGCCCTCCATCGCCTTGGGACGCACCAGGGCAGGGGTGATCATCGGCGTGAACCCGGCGGCGTTCGCCTGGGCCATCGCCATGTTGACCAGAGCCAGTTCCAGCATCGCGCCGATGCCGGTCAGGTAGTAGAACCGGGCGCCGGAGACCTTGGCGGCCCGCTCGACGTCGATCGCGGCGAGCAGCTTGCCCAGCTCGACGTGGTCGCGGGGCTCGAAGCCCTCGGCCGCGAAGTCGCGCGGGGTGCCGACCTCCTCCAGCGTGACGAAGTCGTCCTCGCCGCCGGGCGGCACGCCGTCCTCGACCACGTTGGAGAGCTCCAGGAGCAGGCGCTGCGCCTCGGCGGCGGCCTCGTCCTGCTCCGCGTCCGCGGCCTTGACCTCGGCCGACAGGGCCTGCGCGCGCTCCAGCAGGGTGGCGCGCTCGTCGCCCTGCGCCTTGGGGACCTGCTTGCCGACGCTCTTCTGCTCGGAGCGGAGGCGGTCGAACGCGGTCGCCGACGCGCGGCGGCGCTCGTCGGCCGCCAGCAGCTTGTCGACGATGGTCTCGTCCTCACCGCGGGCACGCTGCGAGGCGCGGACGCGGTCGGGGTCCTCACGGAGCAGTCGCAGGTCGATCACGGGGATTAGCGTACCGGGCGCCGGATGGCCGACGGCCACGCCTTTTCCGCACCGGGACGCGAACAAGCGGGTATCAAAGGGGGGTGCGCAGCCTTTCTCCGAGCCCGGCCGACACGACCGCGGACGACGCCGACCACGTGTGGTGGCTCCCCGCGCGGTACGCGGTGCCCGCGATCGTGTCCGCCGCCGTCTTCGTCGCGTTGGCCCTGCTCGTGGCGCTCGGCTGGGACGCCCTCTTCCGGGTCGACTCCCAGGTCGCGCGCGATCTGCACAGCTGGATGGAGGCGCGGCCGACGGTCGTCGACGTGACGCGGTTCCTCACCGACTGGGTGTGGGACCCGAACGCGTTCCGGATCCTGGCGGCAGGTCTCGCGGCCGGGTTGTGGGCGGCGCGCAGGAGGCGTACCTCGGTGTGGGTGGTCACCGTCATGGTCATCGGGGGCGCGGCCGGCGGCCTGTGCAAGCTGGCCGTCGCGCGGGACCGGCCCACCTTCGCCGATCCGATCGCGACGGCGCACGGATGGTCGTTCCCCTCGGGGCACGCGCTCAACGGCGTGCTCGGCTGTGGCGTGCTGCTGATCGGCCTGTGGCCGCTGCTGCCGCGCCGGGTGCGGCCCGTCGCGGTGGTCGTTGCGGTGGTGTCGGTGCTGGGTGTGGGCTTCACCAGGATCGCGCTCGGGGTGCACTACCTGAGCGACGTGGTCGCCGGTTGGGCGCTCGGTGTCGTCGTGCTCGCGGTGTTCTGGGTGCTGGTCACGGCGCTGTGGGACCCCCTGGAATCGGCCGGTGCGGTGCCCGAGGACCCGGAGGTGGAGGCGGAGATCACGTCCGACGCGGACACGGGGATCGACGTGGGCCGTCCGGACGGCCGCGAGCCTGGGTAAGAATTGCGACCATGCTCACGGAAGCAGGACGGTTCCTGCGGCGGATCGCCCTGCCCCTGGTGGCGACGGCCTTGGTGGTGGTCGGCCTCGGCCTCCTGGTGACTCGCGCGCTCGACGGGGTGTGGCCGGTTTCGCGCGAGGAAGACCTCGTGCGGACCCTGGAGGACCACCGCTCGGACCTGTGGGACGCGGTCTCGCGCGTCCTGTCGGTCGCCTCGTCGGCGCCCGCGGTCATCGGGGTCGCGCTGGTCGCCGCGGCGATCGCGTACGCGGTCTACCGGTCGTGGCGGGCCCCGCTGTTCCTGCTGGGCACCGTCCTCGCGCAGACGGCGGTGTACGGCCTGACCGTCGCCTTCGTCGACCGGGACCGGCCCGACGTCGAGCGCCTCGACGACGTGCCGGGCGACGGGTCCTACTTCTCCGGGCACACGGGTGCCGCCCTCGCGCTGTACGGCGGCATCGCCGTCCTGCTGTCCCACCGCCTCCAGGGCAAGGTCCGGGTCTGGGTCTGGCGTGTCCTGTGCCTGCTGGTCCCCCTCGCGGTCGGGTTGTCCCGCGTGTATCGGGGTGACAGCCATTTGAGCGACGTCGTCGCGGCGTTCGCGAGTGCCGCGGCGGTGCTGGTGATCATGAACGCGGCGGTGCTGTCGCCGCGCGCGGTGTGGGGCGGCGCAGGCGGCCATCTGCGGCACACCGGCGAGAACGGCCACGTGCCGCGGGCCGCACTCGTGGTGAACCCCATCAAGCTGGACTCCGCGGACGACCGGGTTCGCATCGACCGGATCATGGCCGAGGCCGGGTGGGCGCCGCCGCTGTGGCTGGAGACGACGATCGAGGACCCGGGCGGCGGGGCCACGCGCGCGGCCCTGGCGGAGGGCGTCGACCTGGTGGTGGTCGCGGGCGGCGACGGGACGGTGCGCGAGTGTGCGGGCGCGCTGGCGGGGACGGGGGTGCCGCTGGCCGTCGTGCCGTCGGGCACCGGCAACCTGCTGGCCCGCAACCTGGGCCTGCCGATCGACCTGACGGACGCGGTGCACGTGGCGGTGCACGGGCACGACCGGCACATCGACCTGGGCGGCATCGAGCCGGACGAGCCGGACGGCGAGCGGCGGTACTTCACCGCGATGGCCGGGATCGGGCTGGACGCGGCGATGGTCGCGGACGCGCCCGACGCGCTGAAGAAGAAGGTCGGCTGGCCGGCGTACGCGGTGTCGGCGGGGCGCCACCTGCGGGACGCGCGCATGCGGGTGACGCTGCGGATCGACGACGGCGAGCCGATCAAGCGCCGGGCCCGGATGGTGCTGGTCGGCAACGTGGGGGCCTTGCAGGCGGGGATGCAGCTGCTGCCCGGTGCGGAGCCCGACGACGGGCTGCTGGACGTCGTGGTGTTCGCGCCGTACGGCATGACCGGCTGGGCGCACGCGACCGTACGCGTCATAGGGCGCCGCCGGCGCGACGTGCCGGAAGTGCCGCCGCGGCAGCGGCGGTGGCGGCCTATCGAGCATTTCACCGGCCGTTCGGTGGAGGTCACGACGGCCCGGCCCGAGCCGCGCGAGTTGGACGGCGACCCGATCGGGCCCGGCACGCGTCTCGCGGTGCGGGTACGCCCCGGGGCGCTCGTCGTACGGGTGCCCGAGGGCCGGGTCGCGGTGCGCCCGGAGGCCCGTGCGGAGCCGTTCCCGGTGGCGGACGACGTCGTCGAGATCGTGGCCCCGGACCGTCCGGACGGTGGGGCCGACGGGGTGTCGGACGCGCGACACGATCATCAAAAGACCTGAAAATCGGACAAATCACCCTTGTGGCGTGGCACGGTGGACCGGCCGGTCCGCGGCCGGGCACCGGCCGACCGCCTGCCACGAGGAGGATCCGTGCCGCATGCCGCCCAGGCCGTCCCACCCGCCGAGGTTGCCGTTGCGGGTCGTAGGGCCCGTGCCGCTCGTGCGGCTCGTGCCGCTCGTGCGGCTCGTGCCGCCCGGGCCCGAACTGCCCGGGGATCCCGCGTACATCGTGCCGTGGCCTTGCTCGCGCTCCTCGTCCTGGCCGCGACCGGGTGTGCGACGGACGGAGGGACGCCCGGGGGCGCGCGGAGCGGGCGGCCCGACGCGCAGGCCGACGCAGCGGGCGGGGGCCAGGACCGTACGGGCGCCGACGGTGCGCCGTCGTCGGCCGCCGACCGGTCGGCCGGAGCTCCGCGGGCAGCCCCGGACCCACGGCTCGGCCGGGCCGCGCCCCCGGCTGCCCCGGCTGCCGAGCCCGCCTTGCCGCCGGCCTTCAACACCGTGCCGACGCCCGTCGCCGACACCCTGGTACGCGGCACCGCGTCGTCCGGCCGCACGGTGGCGCTCACGTTCGACGACGGGCCCAGCAGCGAGTGGACGCCGCAGGTGCTGGCCCTCCTCGACCGCTACGACGCCAAGGCGACGTTCTGCGTCGTCGGCGAGCAGGCCCGCGAACACCCGGACCTCCTGCGCACGATCGTCGCCAAGGGCCATCAGCTCTGCGACCACTCCGAGACCCACGACGAGCGCATCGCCCGGCTGCCCCAGGCGAAGCTGAGGTCGCAGATCACGATGGCGCGGGACGCGATCCTCAAGGCCGTGCCCGGCGTGCGCATCCCGTGGTTCCGTTCCCCGGGCGGCAGTTGGACCGCGGCGGTCCGCGGCACGGCGGCGTCCTTCGGCATGAAGCCGCTGGACTGGTCGGTCGACAGCCGCGATTGGGAGCGCGGCGGCGCCGACCGGATCCTCGCGACGGTCAAGCGCGAACTGCGGCCCGGCGGCGTGGTGCTCATGCACGACGCGGGCGGTGACCGCGAGCAGACCGTCGCGGCGCTGACGAAGCTCCTGCCGTGGCTGGTCGCCCAGGGGTACCGCTTCGACTTCCCGGCATAGCGGGCGGCGGTCGCGTACCGCCGCGCGACGCGGCCCGGCCCGGGGGGAGTAGCAGCGTCGGGTGTCGCGGCTTAAGGTCTCGCCGGCAGCCGTCAGCCGTCAGCCGTCAGCCGTCAGCCGTCAGCCGTCAGCCGTCGCCGCGGCGGCAGCGGTCGAGCCAGTCGGCGGCGTCCGCGAACTCCGGGTCCGAGGTACCGCGCCGCACCTGCGGGCGCACGCCGTCGGCCCGGGGGTAGGAGCCCAGGAACCGCACCGCGGCACACACCCGGCGCAGCCCCATGAGGGCCTCGCCGACCCGGGCGTCCGCGATGTGCCCCTCGGCCTCGATCGCGAAGAAGTAGTGGCCGAGTCCGTCGCCGGTGGGCCGGGACTGGATGTGGTCGAGGTTGACGCCGCGTACTGCGAACTCCTGGAGGATCTCCAGCAGCGCGCCCGCGTGGTCGTCGACGATGAACGCGACGACGGACGTACGGTCGGCGCCGGTCGGCGCGACGACCGATCCGGGGCGCCGCACCTGCACGAACCGGGTCACCGCGCCCTCGACGTCGTGGATGTCGGTGACCAGGGGCACCAGGCCGTACCGCGCGGCGGCGAACTCGCCCGCGAGCGCGGCGTCGTACCGCCCCTCCTGGACCAGGCGCGCGGCATCGGCGTTGGACGCGGCGGAGGACCAGTGCGCGTCCGGCAGGTTCGCGGCCAGCCAGCGGCGCACCTGCGGCTGCGCGTGGGAGTGGCTGGAGACCGTCTTGATGTCCTCGAACGCCGTGCCGGGGCGCACCAGCAGCGCGAACGAGATCGGCAGCAGGATCTCGCGCTCGATGAGCAGCGGTTCGCCGGTCGCCAGCTCGTCGAGGGTGATGGAGACCGAGCCCTCGACCGAGTTCTCCAGGGGGACGACGGCTCCGTCCGCCTCACCGCGGCGCACCGCGTCGAGCGCGGCCGGCACCGAGGCCATCGGAATCGACACGGCCTCGCCGGCCCCGGGCAGGGTACGCAGCGCAGCCTCGGTAAAGGTCCCCTCGGGTCCGAGATAGGTCCAACGGGGGGCACCGGCCGAGGCACTGGGAGACATGTCGGCCACTGTAGCCCGCTTCCGGAGCCCACCCGTCCGCATGGCAGCCCACCCGTCCGCATGGCAGCCCACCCGCGCCCCGCCTGCCGCGGTGTGCTCCGCGGGGATCCCTCGACCGCGGCCTACCGTCCTCCTATGAGCGAGCCCATGATCGTCGCGGCGTCACTGCTGCCGGTGACGCCCGCGCTCGGCGGGGTGGTCGCAGGCCTGCTGCTCGCCGCGGTGCTGGTCGCGGCCCTGGCCCACCTCGGACACGGGCGCGGCATCCTCGTGGCCGGCGTACGCGCCGCGCTGCAACTGCTTGTCGTCTCCGCGGTCATCACCCACGTCGTCGACCGCTGGTGGGCGACCCTGCTCTTCGTCGCGCTCATGTACGCGGTGGCGGCCGTCACCGCGTCCGGCCGCGTCACCGGCACCCGCGTCGACGTCTGGGTGGCCCTGACCCTGCTCGCCGCCACGCTTCCGGTGCTCGGGCTGCTGGCGGCCACCGGGCTGATCCCCTTCGACGGCCTCGTGGTGATCCCGATCGCCGGCAGCCAGCTCGGTGGCGCGCTCACCGCGACCGTGCTGGCGGGCCGCCGCTCGCTCGAAGAACTGGAGACCCGGCGCGGCGAGGTGGAGGCGGCGCTGTCGCTGGGGTTCTCCGATCGGGACGCCCGCCTGGAGATCTGCCGCCCGGCGGCCTCCGGTGCGCTGATCCCCGCTCTCGACCAGACCCGCACCGTCGGCCTCGTGACGCTGCCCGGGGCGTTCGTCGGGATGCTGTTGGGCGGTGCGTCCCCGGTGGACGCGGGTGCGGTGCAACTCTTCGTCCTCGTCGCGCTGTTGGCGACCGAGGCCGTCGCCGTGGCGGCCGTCCTCGAGTGCGTCGCCCGCGGGCTCGTCATGCGGCCGCAGACGAACAGCCCGACAAGCTAGGCGAATTCCGGCAGTGCGCTTGTGGATCCCCGCGTGTGGCTGTGGAAAACCCGGGTCACTGTTGGGGATAAGCCGGGGAAGGGCTGTGGATAAACCAGGAGTTCGCCATTCTTTTCGGTGAATGATCAGCCAACCGACCGTTCCGTCGGAGTTCTCGGGCTAGCTTCGCACCAGGCGTTCGCAGCACGCCCGTCGCCCGTACGCACTGCGGGTGGCCCGTCCGTTCCGCCGCGTCGGAACCGACCGTCCCGGAGTCGCCGATGATGCGCGCCGACCCCGCAGCCCTGCGTGCCGCCTCGGCGGGCGCACAACACCTCGCCGCCGAACTCCCCGTGCTGGCCGACGACGTCGTGTCCAGCGCACAGGCGGTGTCCGCCGGATGCCCCGGGTTCGCGACCGGCGCCGCGCTCGTCGCCGTCGCCGACGCGTGGCGGGCCCGACTCGCCGCGGTAGGCGGGGCGTTCGCGAATACCGCCGCCGTGCTTACCGCGACGGCCGACAGCGACGAGAGTGCCGATCGCGCCGCCGCCGAGGTGTTCGACGGAGCGGTGCGCTGACCGCGGCGTGCTGACGGCGACGCACTGACCGCGGCGTACTGACCGCCGGGTCTGACCGTCGCGTACTGACTGTCGCGTGCGGACGGTCGCGTACTGGCCCGTCCTGGACCGTGCCGCGATGAACCGACCGCTGCCTCGAACACGCCGACCAGAGACCGGAGTAGGTGATGACGCCGTGGTGATCCTGTGGTGACGCTGGCCCAGCTCCGCGACGCGGGCTTCAACGCCCTCGACGCGGCGGCCCGCGACTGGACCGCCCTCGCCGTGGATCTCGACGGCGCGGGTGCACGCACCGCGTCCGGCGTCGCAGGTCCGCTGCTCGCCTCGGGCTGGACCGGAGCCGACGCCGATGCGGGGTACCGGTCCCTGGACCGGCAGGACACCGAACTGCGGCTCGCGGCCCAAGAGGCGTGCGGTGTGGGGCCGTTGGTCGAGACCGCGGCGACCGAGCTGCGGTCGGCGCAAAGTTCGCTCGTCGCGCTGCTCGCCGACGCCTCGCGGTACGGACTTGCGGTGGCCGACGACGGCCGCGTCACCCCGCCGCCCGGTGCCGAGGCCACCGAGGAGGCGCGCGCGACCCGGTTGGCCGCCGCCATCACCGACGTCCTCGCCCGTGCCGCCGAGGCCGACGCATTTCTCGGTGACGCGGTCGGCCGCCTGGCGCCCGACGCGGTACGCGACGGGATGGACCGCTGGGCGGACGCCGTCGCCGACGGACGCATGGTCGCCATGCTGGCGGGCATCGACGCGTCCCGCATTCCGCAGGGCGGCCCCGAGGCCGTACGGGCGTGGTGGGACGCCCTGCCGGAGAGCGACCGTCGGCGGTTCCTGGTGGCGTGCCCCGAGATCCTCGGCGGCCTCGACGGACTGCCGGCCGTCGTACGCGATCGGGCGAACCGCGTCGTCCTCGGCGCCACCGAGGACGCCTTGCGCAAGGAACTCGCCGCAGAACAAGCGAAGTTGGCGGGCGTCACCGGAGGAACCCGAGGCTCCGGCGTACGGTTCGCGGTGCGGATCGACGAACTGTCCGCCCGTCTGGGCGCGATCGAGGCGCTGCGATCCCGCCTGGACTTCGCCCCCGACGGTCCCGGTACGGCCGTCTCCTACTTGCTGGGCTTCTCCGCCAAGGGAGACGGCAGGGCGGTCGTCGCGGTCGGTGATCCCGACCGGGCCCGCAACACCGCCGTGTTCGTCCCCGGCATGGGCGTGGGCATCGAGGACGCCCACAAAGAGGTCGACCGCGTACGCGCCCTGTGGACGGCCGCCCGCGATGCCGGAGGCCGCGACACGTCGACCATCACATGGCTCGGCTACGACACCCCCGACTCGCTCACCCACGCGCTCAACCCCGAGCAGGCCAAAGACGCGGCGCCTCAACTCGGCAAGTTCGTGAGCGGTCTACGGGCGACCCACGACCCCGCGGCGGGAGGCCACGTCACGGTGATCGGCCACAGTTACGGCTCGCTCGTCGTCGGCGAGGCGGCGCGTGGCCCGGACGGCTTGGGGGCGGACGACATCGTGGCCGTCGGCAGCCCCGGCATGCACGCCCACGACGCGGCGCAGTTCGGGGTGGGCCGCGAGCACGTGTGGGTCGCACGCGCCGAGGGTGACCACGTACCGGTGCTCGGTGGGATGGCCTACACAGCGCCGGTCATCGGAGTCACCCCTGACGACCGCGAGTTCGGCGCGAACCGGTTCACCACCGACGGGGCCCGCGGCCACAGCGGTTATTGGAATCCCAAGCACCCGGACAGCCTCGACAACCAGGCCGCCATCATCACCGGCCAGTACGACCGAGTGCAGCTCATGTGGGGCGCGGCGCCGCCACCGCGCGAATAGCCGGTGGGCGGCGCCCACCCGCAACCAGCGGGCAGCTACCGGCAATTGCCCACTGCGTCACGCCTCCAGCAGCTCTTGTCCCACATACCTGCCCTCCGGGCAGCCCGGTGGGGCGACGAACAATCCGCTGGTCTCGTGCCGGACGAACGCCGACAGGGCGTCGCCTCGGGCGAGTTTCTGCTGCACCGGGACGAAACCCTGGCGGGGGTCGGCCTGCCAGGCGATGAACAGCAGGCCGGCGTCCGGGGTTCCGTCCGGGCGGAAGCCGTCGTGGTAGGAGTAGCCGCGGCGGAGCATGGTCGCGTCGCGGTTGAACTCCGGGGCGGATACCCGGATGTGGGCGTTCTCGGCGATGACGAGGCGGCCGTCGGGCCCGCGCCTGCCGTAGTCGGGTTCGGTGCGTTCGTCGCCGCCGGTGACCGGCGCGCCGGTGTCCTTGCGGCGGCCGATGACGTGCTCCTGGGCCGGGACGTCCAGGTCGTCCCAGGCGTCGAGCAGCATGCGGATGCGGCGGACCACGACGTACGAGCCGCCGCGCGCCCACGCCGCGCCGCCGGCCGCGCCCTCGTCCCCGATGAAGATCTTCGCGTCGAAGTCCGCGTCCCCGGTCTGCGGGTTGCCGGTGCCGTCGACCTGGCCCATCAGGTTGCGGTGCGTCATCGGCCGCAGCGTCGCGCCGGGGGAGCGGGTGAAGCCGGTCATCTGCCACCGCACCCGAGCGACGCCCCGGGCGAGCCGCTGGAGGGTGCGTACCGCGTGGAAGCACACCAGGGCGTCGTCGCCGCACACCTGGACCAGCATGTCACCGTCGCTGCGTGTGGCGTCCAACTCCTCGTCGGGGAACGACGGGAGCGCCTTCAGCGCGCCGGGGCGGCGGTCGGCCAGTCCCAGCTTGTCGAACAGCGAGCCGCCGAACCCGAAGGTGGCGGTCAGCGACGAAGGGCCCGCGTCGAGCGCCACCTGCCCGTCGGCGTCCGGGCGTTCGCCCCTGCCGAGGCGGGCCGCGGTGTCCGACCACCGCCGCATCAGGGCGGCGGTCCCGGCCCGGTCGGTGCCCGGCTCCAGGTCGTACGCGACGAGCACGGTACGCGCCTGCGCGGGGGTCGTGATGCCCGGCTGGCGCGTCCCGTGGAACGGCACCGCCGTCGTGCCGAGCGACGTGAGCCGGGCGCCCGAACCCCCGTCGTCGGAGGCCATGGACGCGCCGACGGCGCCGCCCGCGGCTCCCACGACCAGGCCGCCAGCCCCGGCCGCCCCGGCCGCGCCCAGCAAACGCCGCCGGGACAGGCCCGAGCCGTTCTCCCCGTCCTGCTTCTTCTTCGCCATGCTCAGCGCACCTTCAACGGAACGGTCACGATGGCCCGGTCGATGTCGGTCGTGCGTACCGCGATCGAGACCTGCCAGGTGCCGGCCAGCGGCAGCGACACGCCCTGCGCACGCCACTGCCCGGGGGCGATGTGCTCGACCGGCACGACGATGGCGTCGATCTGCTTGTCCGGCAGCGCGACGGTGACGGTGACCTCCGGCGGGTCGACCGGATTGCGCAGCGGATCGCGGACGAATACGTCGATCGTGTTGACCCCCGCCTTCGCCGGGTCGATCGCCACGTCGACGATGCCCTTGCCGGCCGAGCCGCCCGCGTCGAACGGTGTGCTGCCCGAGGCGATGCGCGGCTTGGCGGCCTCTTCGCGGGCGTACGCGGTACGTGCGGGCTCGGTGTTCACCAGCACCGTCGTCACCGCGATCACCGCGATCGCGAGCGCCGCCTCCGCCGCCACCGCGCGCCGGATCGTCTGCTTGCGCCCCATGGGGTCGCCCGCCCGCGCGCCGGCGCTCGCCCGCAGGCGGGCCTGGAGCCAGCGGCGGGCGGTCCACGCCGCCGCGATCATCAGCGTGACGAAGTTCGCCTTGAGGATGAGCAGCAGGCCGAACGTCGTGGAGAACAGCGCGTCGAAGGAGCCGACCTGCCGCCACGACGCGTACACGCCGGTGACGATCAGCACGGACACGCAGATCATCGCGATCTTCGAGAACCACGCCACAGTCGGCACGTCGAGGGCACCGGGGAGTTGCTCGCCGTCCTCGTCGCGCTCCGTGCCGAACAGCAGGAGGACCATGACGGCCAGGCCGCCGAGCCAGGTGCCCATCGCCAGGAGGTGCACGATGTCGGCGGTGACCGCGAGCGGCGCTTGCATGCCTACCGACGCGTGGTCCGACAGCGACCACGTAGCCGCGAGGCCCGCGGACAGCAGGACCCAGGCGGCGCCCAGCACTTGGCGTCTGCGGCGGCCGGCGCCGGGGAGCACCGCGACCAGGTAGCCGAGCAGTGCCCCGGCGGCACCCAGGACGAGGATGCGGACCGAGAGAGCACGGCCGAGCTTCGTCTCCAGCGTCGCGCGCAGCACGTCGAGGTCGAACGCGGAGGAGAAGGGCAGCGCCGACGCCTTGGGCCCGTACAACATCAGGGCCGCGAGGGTGGACACCAGCAGACCCGCCCACGACGCGAACAGCAGCATCCACACCCGGAACCGGCCGACCGCCGCGGGCCGCAGCGCGACCAGGAACAGCACCGATCCCGCGAGCAGCGCGTACGAGGCGAACGCGAGGCCGCGCGCCAACCCGTCGACGAACGTCACCGACGAATCCGCGCCCTGCGACCCGATGTTCGCGGACGACGCCGAGGCGCGCACGATGTTGAACGTGAACGCCCCCGCGATCGGGTGCGAGTC
The DNA here is from genome assembly GCF_040649515.1 of Streptodolium elevatio. Lineage (GTDB taxonomy): Bacteria > Actinomycetota > Actinomycetes > Streptomycetales > Streptomycetaceae > Yinghuangia > Yinghuangia elevatio. Next base: position 194,860 of record NZ_JBEZFP010000001.1, on the reverse strand, counting down.
CTCCGACACCACGCGCCACGCGACCGTGTACGTCCCCGGCGCCAGGCCCGGGGACAGCTTCACGGTGACCGTCGACGGCCCGCCGATGCCGTGTTCCGCGTCACCGGTGTCGACCCGCTTGCCCTGCGGGTCGAGGACCTTGACGCCGCCGAGCCCGGTCTCCACACCTTCGGTGAAGCGCAGCGTCACGGTCGCGGGCGCGGTCGGCACCGTCGACTCGGCGGCGGGGTTGCTGGAGTCCAGTTCCGCGTGCGCCGACGCGGGGCCCGCGCCGCCGACCACCAGGGCGGCCAGCAGCACGGGCAGCGCGAGGAGCCAGGTGAGCAGCCGGCGCCGCGGGGCCGTCCGACGGCCGGTGGTCGGCGGCGCCGGGACCCCGTCCGCGACGGCGTCGGCCTCCGTGACGCCGACCACCGTGACGTCGGCCACCGTGACGTCGGCCCGCTTGACCTCAACCGCCATGGCCCGTGTGGTCCTCGGTCGTGGCGCCCGGCTGACCCGCGGAACCGGTCGTACCGCCGGCGGCACCGGCGTCGCCGGGCCGTTCGGCGATACCGAGGACCGGCACGCGCACGGTGATCGGCGCGGACTTCTCGAAGGTCAGCGTCACGTCGACGGTGTCGCCCTTCTTCAGGGGTCGGGTGGTCTCCTCGAACATGATGTGCGCACCGCCGCGTCCCAGGACGCCCTTGCCGTGCGCCGGGATGTCGATCGCCTCGACCTGCTGCATGCGGTTGTCGACGGTCTGGTGCAGCGTCGCGCTCGGTGCGATGTCGGTGGTCACCGACACGAGGCGGTCGGCCGTCCCGCCGTCGTTCTGCAGGACCAGGTAGCCCGCGGCCATGCCGCCCTTCACCGGCTGCGGGATGTACGGGTCGACGACCTTGACCTGCGGTCCGGCCGCCGACTCGGCGGCCGGACGGTCGGACTTCCCCGAGCCGTCCGACGCGCACGCGACCAGGCCGACTCCCGCGCCGACCGCGAGCACGCCGCCCGCGACCAGGGCCACCGCCCGGCGGGGGTGCCGGAGTTCGGCGTACCTCATGACGTGCCGCCCTCCGGACGGATCAGGATCGGCAGGTCGTGGGCGAAGCTCTCCGCGGTGCTGCCGGCCGGGGTGCCGTCGGGGTTCATGCCGACGCTCGCCAGGTAGATCACCCGGGCGACGTTGTCCGGCGAGTACGCGATCACCTGCGTCCCGTGCGTGCTGGTGACCTTGCCGTCCGCGGCGACCTGCGGCGGGTCGATGTTCACGCCGACGCTCTTCGCGGCCGCGGTGATCTGGTCGAACGGTCCGGTCAGACCGACGAACGAGGGGTCGATCGCGTGCAGCCACTCGCCGAGTTCGGCCGGGGTGTCGCGCTCCGGGTCGGTGGTCACGAACACCACGTTGACGTTGGCGCGGTCCTCGGGCGAGATCTTGGTCAGTGCCAGGGCGATGTCGCCCATGGTGGTGGGGCACACGTCGGGGCAGTGCGTGTAGCCGAAGTACAGCAGGGTGACCTTCCCGGCGGTCTTCGCCTTGAAGTCGTACGCCTGCCCCGACGTGTCCGTCAGCGTGAGAACGGGCTTCTCCAGCGTTCTGCCCAGTTCGGTGCCCCGGTACTTGGAGGGCGGCCCGGACGAAACGATCTTCACCGCGCCGCCGTTGCCCGCCGGCGATTCCGCGGAGCCGGAGTCGGAGCAGCCGGTGGCGAGCAGCAGGCCCGCCGCCGCAAGTGCCGCGGTCCGCACTAGTGCCTTGCGCATGGTTCTCCCGTTCACGTGACGGTCGTGCTGGAACTGGTACTAGTTCGCGGTCCGCCGGGAGCCGCGGGTGATGCCGAAGACGCCCACGGCCACGCCGAGGGCGCCGACGACCAGGCCCGCGATGCCGAGCGCACGGGCGGTGGAGTCACTGCTCTTGTCGTCCGAGGACGACGCGGCGGCGGTCAGGTTCTGGTCCGCCGCACCGGCGCCGGACTTGGCGCCGGCCTGGTCGGCGGCGGGGCTCGCCGCCGGGGCCGCCGCGCCGCCCTTGGGCACGAGCTTCAGCGTCGGGGCGGGCTTCTCCGGCTCCTTGCCGTCCGCGCCGGGCACGTCGATCCAGCGCACGACGTCGCCGTTGTCGTAGGTCTGGAGTGCCTTGAAGACCAACTTGTCCGTGTCGGTGGGCAGCTGGCCCATCGACACCTCGAAGTCCTCGTACTGGCCCGGGTTGATGCGCACGCCCGGGTTGGCGGTCCACGTCACCTTGGCGACCGCCTCGGTGATCTGCTTGCCGTGCGAGGTGATCGGGGTGGCCAGCGGCTTCTTCTCGACCGTCGCGGTCCACCCGGCCAAGGGGCGGGTGCGCACCGAGGTGAGCGGCTTGTCCTCGGGGAGGTTGATCTCCAGCTTGGTGGTGCCCGCGCTGTCGTTCTCGTTCGGCACGCGGAACGTGACGCCCGCGTAGCCGCCCTGCTCGGCCTGGGTGGGCTGCACCGAGACGTGCGCGGACGCGGGTGCGGCGAGCGCGAGTACGGCGGCGGTCGACACGGCCGCGAGCACGGCGGCGCGACGGCGGATGGTGGTGGGCTGCATGGTCGTAACTCCGTGGATGGGCGCACGCCCGCGCGGCCCGTGACAGCGGGCCGGGGCATGCGGGACCGGGGCCCGGACCTCGGTCTGCGAGGTGCGGGCGGGGCAGGAAGCGCGGTACGGAGTCCGCCTGCCGTCCGGTCCAGGCCGTGCGGCCGCTACGGCCGAACGGGTGAAACCGCGCGTTCCGCCCGGGGCGGCGCGCTCAGCAGGCGGTGGCGAACGCGGGCGGCCCGCGGCGTACGACGTCGTGGCGCAGGTGTGCGGTACGCGGCCTCGCGGCGGTACGCCCGACCCGGCGCGCGGCCGACGGCACGTACCCCGCGGGCACCGTGCCGAACAGCAGCGCCAGCACCGCGCGCAGCGGCGCGACCGCCACCGCGTGCAGTCGGCGCAGGACCCCGAACAACGCGGCCTCACCGCGCCTTAGCCACCACGCGGCGGCCAGGGCGGCGGCAAGGTGCGCCGCGAGCATGCCGAAGCCGCCGTCGAACAGCATCGGCCCGGCGCCGTGCGCGGCGTCGGCCGCCGGGACCGAGGTCGGCAGCGCGCCCGCCGCGTCCGGGTCGAGCCCGGCCGCGGCCACGATGTCGCGGGCCGACCAGCCCGGCGGAAGGATGATGTGCCCGGACGCGTCGCGGCCGCCGCACAGCAGCCGGTCCAGCACGCTCAGCGGCGCGGTGCCGCCCGCGTGCCCGCTCATGGCGGTCGCCGAGGCGGCCATGCCGAAGCTGAAGAGAGTGTGCAGCGCCACCTGGCCGACGGCGAGGAGGGCGGCGATCCCGGCCCACGAGCGCTCGCGCCCGGCGGCGGCGTACGCGACGGCGAAGACCCCGGCGAACCCGGCGGCCACCGTCCACACGGGCAGCGGTTCGCTGGTCATGAAGGCGTGTCCGGCCGCCGACAGCACGACGCACACCGCGGCGAAAACGGCGGCGCGCGCGGCGCGGAGGGGACGGGACACGGCAAGCATGACGCCCCATGGTCTCACCGCGCCGGAACGCCCTGAACGCAGGTCCCCGTTCGGGCGCGGTGGCCGGATTCGGCCCTCGCCACGGACGGCCGGAGGCGGCCGGGCACGGGACGCTCCCTCGCAACTCCCTCAAAGGTCCGTCAAAGTCCGTTCCGGCTGATACGGGCGGCCGCAATCGGGGAAAAATTCAATTGTTGACTTTCAATGGGATTTGGGTATATGCGCTGAGTCTCCTATTCCGAGACGTCAGACGTCGGCGGACAACAGCGACTGTCGGCCGATATCACCCGAGATCTTGAATGCGAACCTCTGAGCGGAGGCCCGTTCATGGACATGCGGTGGACCGTCCACCTGCCCCGGGAGACAGCGAGCGTCCCCATGGTGAGACGCCTGCTGATGGGTGCCATGGAGACCGCCGGAGTCGATCCCGGAGTGGCCGCCGAAATCGGTCTCGCCCTCTCCGAGGCGTGCGCGAACGTCGTCGAGCACGCGAAGAGCACCAACCCCGACGCGGAATTCGAGGTCAGGGCCGGGATCGTGGGCAACCGCTGCCGCGTCGAGGTCAGCGACGCCGGCCCGGGCTTCAGCCCCGAACGCCTCGGCACGCCGCTGCACCACGTCGCCGCGCCGGGCGCCGAGAGCGGCCGCGGACTGCTCCTCATCGAGGCGATGAGCGACCGCGTGCAGCTCCGCAACCACCCGCGCAAGGGTGCCGTGATCCGCTTCGAGAAGTCCCTGCGCTGGCGCAAGGACGCGCTGCTGCCGGTCTGACACCTTCCGGCCCCCCGCCCCGCCCGGCCCCCGCCCAGCCCTGCTGCCCGGGCCGCCCCGAGTCCGCCCCGCCCGCCCGGCCGCAGGTTGCCCAGTGGCCGCCCCCGGCTCCGCATAGCCTGGTGCCCGCACCGCACCGGACCGTACGAGGAGCCCCGACGTGACGCCCCGCCCCGCCAGGCCCCTCTTCAGCGCGCCCGGCCCGCGTACGCCCGACCGACCGGCGTTCCGCCTCGCGGTGTCCCGTCTCCCCGCGGTATCCCGTCTCCGGGGATCTCGTCGCTCGGAACCGCGTGCCCTGGTACGCCGCCGTGTGGTGCCCGTCCTGTTTCTGCTGCTGGCCGCCCTTCTCGCGGGCGGCGGCACCGCCGCGGTGGCCGCCCCGGCCGCTGCGTCCGCGCCTGCCGCGACCGCCGCCGAGCCGAACGCCGACCACGTCGTGTTCGTCGGCGTACCCGGCCTCCTGTGGTCCGACATCACCCCCGAGGGCACCCCGAACCTCGCGGCGCTCACCGGACGCTCGTCGACGGCCGCGCTCTCGGTGCGCACGGTCGAGAAGACCACCTGCCCGACCGACGGTTGGCTGACCGCCGGTTCCGGCGCCCGGTCCACCGCCAAGCGCACGGACGGCGCGTGCGGCCCGCTGCCCGTCCCGGTCACGGCCGCCGACGGGACCCTCACGGTGCCCGATCTGCCGCGCATCGCCGACCACAACGACAAGTTCTCGTACGACCCGCAGTTCGGATCGGTCGCAAATGCCGCGGTCGGTGCCGGGCTGTGCGTGACCGCGGTCGGCCCCGGTGCGGCGGTCGCCACGGCCGACGCCGACGGCCGCAGCCCGGCCGGCTACCTGGCCGACCCCGCGGCGCTCGACCGCGCGGCGATGACCCGCTGCGCGCTCACCCTCGTGGACCTCGGCGCGGTGGCCGCCGCGGCACCCGGCGCCGACGGATCCGGTACGCCGGCCCGCGCCGACCGGATGCGCGCCGTCGACGCCGCCGTCGGACGCATCGCCGCCGAACTGCCGCCGCGCGCCGAACTGGTCGTCGCCGGCATCGCGGACGACGGCACCACCCCGCATCTGCGCGTCCTGCTCGCGTCCGGCCCCGACGGGCGTTTCGGATCCGGCCTGCTGACGTCCACCTCGACGCGCTACGACGGCATGGCCCAGCTCACCGACATCGCCCCCAGCCTGCTCGCCCCCCTCGGTGTCGCGAAGCCCGACAAGCTGGTCGGCGCGGCGGTCACCCGGACCGGCGGTCCGACGGGCGCGGCCGCCGCGGACGAGTTGGACCGCCTGGACGTCGGGGCGCAGGCCGCACGTACGGTCCGCGAGGTCTACCAGTTCTACACATGGCTGACGCTCGTGCCGATCCTGCTGTTCGCCTGCGGCATCGCCGGTGCGGTGCGCATGCGCCGCCGCGGGGCCCCGGCGGCGACGCGGCGCCGGCTCTACCGGGGCCTCCAGGGGGTGGCGATCGCGGCGGGTTCCGTCCCGGCCGCCACCTTCCTGGTCGGGCTGTTCCCGTGGACCGAGACCGGGAACCCGGAGGCCGCGACGATCGGGATCTCGCTCGCGGGTGCGGCGGTGCTCACGGCTCTGGCGCTCGCCGGCCCCTGGCGGCGGCACCCGTACGGCCCGGCCGGGTTCGTGGCGGCGGCGACCTTCGTGATCCTCGCAGGCGACGTGGTCACCGGCTCGCACCTCCAGATGAACACCCTGTTCGGGCTCTCCCCGCTGGTGGCGGGCCGCTTCTACGGCTTCGGCAACGTGGCGTGGTCGGTGTACGGCATGGCCGTGCTGCTGGCGGCGGCATGGCCGGTGGGCCACCTGCTCGCGAAGGCCGGACAGCAGCCCGGGCCGGTCGACCCCGCCGACACTGCTACTGACACTGCCACTTCCGCTGCTACCGACACCGCGACTGCCGCGCACGCCGACGCGCACGCCGACACCGCCGACACCGCGTCCGTCGGCACGGACCGCGCCGCCCACCCCGCGGCATCCGGGCGGCGTACCGCCTTGATCGTCCTCGGCGGGTGCGCGCTGGTCGCCATCGTTGTCGACGGATGGCCCGCGTTCGGCAGCGACTTCGGCGGCGTCCTCGCGCTCGTCCCCGGCTTCGCGGTGCTCGGCCTGCTGCTCACCGGGACCCGCATCTCATGGGCCAAGGCCGGTCTGGTCGCCCTCACGGCCGTGGTCGTGGTCGGGGTCATCGCGGTGCTCGACTGGATGCGCCCCGACGAAAGCCGTTCGCACCTGGGCCGGTTCGTGCAGGACGTGGTCGACGGCGAGGCCGGCACCGTGCTGCGCCGCAAGATCATGGACAACCTCGGGTCGTTCGACAACGTGGTCGCCTTCCTGATCCCGGTGCTGATGGCGCTCCTGCTCGTCGCGGTGCTCACACCGCCGAGGCTGCGCGCGACCGCGTTGCCGCCCGCGTACGCCCGTGTGCCGTGGCTGCGCCCGGTGCTCATCGCGTGCTGGGTGACCGCGGTCGTCGGCTACGCGGTCAACGACTCGGGCATCCAGATCCCGTCCATCGCCCTGCTGATCGCGGTGCCGCTGGGTGCGGCCGTCCTGGCGTCGGTCGCCGCCGAGGAGGCGGAGGACGCCTCAGGAACGCGTGACGGAGGCCTTGGGAGCGTCGGCGGCGGGGCCGGTGGCGGTGGTGCCGCGGCGCGCGCGCAGGCCGAGCCACACGGCGCCGAGTAGCAGGGCGATGCCGGCGTACGGCCCGACGTCCGCCCGCAGCGTCCGGGCGAACGACTCGACGCCGTCCGGCAGCGGGACCGCCCGGCCGGGCACGTAGGCGCACACGAGCACCGTCGTACGCGCCAGCAGCAGCCCGTCGACCGCCGTCCCGCCCAGCAGCACGAGCGGCGCCCAGGCGGCCAGGTCGTACCAGGGCAGGCTGTACGGCGCGGTCAGCAGCCACGCGACGGCCAGCAGCGCGGCCACCCCCGCCGCGTCCCGCACCGCCGGGTCGGCGACCGGCGAACGCCCCGCCGCCCGCGCCACGACCGGCGCCAGCAGCCACGCCACCAGCACCAGCGACAGCCACCCGATCAGCCCGATCAGCGTCCGGGCGGTGTCGTCGTCGAGCGCGGACTCCAGCGGCTTGACGGTCAGGCGCAGCGGCATGGCCAGCGAGACGAGCTTGCTGTTCTCCCGCATCTGGTCGAACGCCTGGGTGCCGAGCGGGAGATAGGCGAGCACGCCGACCGCGAGTCCGGAGCCGAGCATGGCCCCGAGGTCGCGGCGGCGGCCGCGCAGCGCCCAGGCGAGCGCGAGGACGTACAGGCCGAGGGTGATCTTCGCGGCGCAGGCGACGCCGACGAGCACGCCCGCGAGTGCGGGGGAACGGCGTACCGCGACGAGCGCGGCGGCGGCGAAGGCGACCGCGAGCGCGTCGAGATGGCCCGCGTTGACCCCGACGAAGAGCAGAAGCGGGTTGAGCCCCCACAGCAGCGCGATCCGGGCCCGGGCGCGGTCGTCGTCCGTGACCGCGTGTTGCAGCAGCAGGCCCGTGGCGACGAAGGCGGCCATGCCGATCAGGGTCAGCACGAGGACCGTCGTGTGCGGCGACGTGCCGCCCAGCTTGGCGGCGAACCACTGCTCGGCGGTCGCCACCGGGCCGTACACCGACGGGGTGTCCTGCCAAGGTGCCTCCACCGCGCGGCCCACCGGGTCTCCGTCGGCGGCCAGGTCGAGGGCGGTGTCGCGGTACGGGTTGCCGCCGGTGGCGGCGAGACGCCCGTACGCCGCGTAGACCAGGTGGTCGGCCGAGCCCATCGGCGGCACCAGCACCGCCGCGAACGCGGCTGCCGCGCCTGCCGCGGTGAGCCGCCGCGGGTCCGGCGACCACCCCGCGCGCAGCGCGAGCATCGCCAGGCCCAGGCCGGCCGCGCCCAGCAGCGCGGACCCCAGCAGCAGCCCGGTGACCAGTGCGGCGGAGGGGTCGAAGGACAGGTTGTACGGCGGCAGCCAGCCGGGCCCGCCGGGCAGCGGCGGCTGGGCCGCACTCGTCCCGAGCAGGCCGGTCAGGAGCAGGAGGGCGATGCCGAGCGTGAGGCATACGAGTGACGCCCGGCTCTGACCTGCGTACTCATGTTTCACGTGAAACAGCCCGATGAATCGACAAGCCGACGGACCGTCAACTTCCCGCCCCGGTCCGCCCCGAGTGCGGGCCCGCCTGCGCGCCCGAATCGGCGTCCGAGCCAGCTCCCGCCGCTCCCGCCGCTCCCGACGGGCCGGGGGACGGCTTGCCGCGCACCGCACCCGGCAGGGCACCCGCCGCCCCGCGTTCGGCCAGCGCGCGCGCCACGTGCGCGTACTGCCTGGCCCGGTGCACCTGGGCGGCCCAGTCCTTCCCCGTCACGCGGTGGTGCAGGTCCACCTCGACCTCGCGTACCGCGAACCCCTGGCGGACCAGGTCGATCGTGAGCCCGGTCTCGACGCCGAAGCCGGCCGCGAGGGGGAGAGCCGCGTCGAAGGCCTCGCGCGTCAGGCAGCGCTGCCCGGACAGCGGCTGCGTCGCCGCGAAACCGCTCGCCTTGCGGATGCCCTCGCGGGACGCCCGCACCACGAACCCGTGCCCGCCGCCGGCCCGCTTCTGCGGCGGCAGCACCGCGATGGTCATCGCCGCCGCCCCGCCGCGCACCGGGTCGATGAGCACCGCCGCGTTCGCCGCGCTCTCCTCCAGGTCGGCGTCCAGGAAGAGCAGCAGATGCGCGGTGTCCGGCTTGTCGCGGCCCTCGCGTGCGTCGATTGCCGCGACCACCGCCGCGCCCGTCTCCATCGCCGCCGCCTTGCCCCGGTTGCGGCCGTGCCGCACGACGATCGCGCCGGCCGCCGCCGCGGCCGCCACCGTGCGGTCGCGCGAGCCGTCGTCGACCACCACGACCAGGTCCACACCGTCCACGACGCGCGCCGCCCGGACCGTCGCGGCGATCCTGCGCTCCTCGTCGTGCGCCGGGATCACCACCGCCGTGGGCCCCGGGATCCCGGTCGCCTCGTCGGATGCGTCGCTTCCGGATGCCTGAAGTGCCATGGCAAGGGATCGTAGAACCCAGCACACCCCGTCGCGTGCCCCGCTCGCGCCGGGCGCGGCGCGGCGGCGTGCCCGGATACCCCGAAACGGGTACAAAGAAAGTGGAGGTTGTCACAACCTCCTGCGGAACCTTGCGGCGTGACGAATCGTCATTGCAGAAGAGAAGAGCTGATCGGGTGTATCGGCCGCGCAAGGCCGATGGACTTCGAGGTTTGGCGGATGGCCCGGAGCGGGCCAGGGGGCGCCCGTCGCCCCGCGCCGTGGACACCGCGCGAGTGCTCCGCCCATCCGCGCCAGGGCGCGCCATATCCCGCCACCCGGTGAGCCCGTGGTGCGCTGCCAAGTACCTCCGGGCGCCCGCAGACCAGCGCCAAGCGCACGCAATGCCCAGTAGTTCAGCAGTTTCCGGCAGTTTCCGGCAGGCTCACGGAAGGGAACGAGCGCCATGCTGCGCGAACTCCTCGGAAAGCGACGTAGGGAACGCTCCGCACTGCTGTCCGCCGCGCTGGCGTGCGCGCAGTGGAACTGGCCCGTGGTCCCCGGGGCCGGTCTCGACCGGTGGGCCTGCACGTGCAGCTGCGGCCGTGACGACTGCCCGCTGCCGGGCGCGCATCCGGATCCACCCGCCGCGCCGGACGGCAGCGGCAGGTCACCGGGCACCACCGGCAGGCCGCCGATTCTCGCCGCGACCACTGACGAGCGCATGGTGCGGTGGTGGTGGAGCCGGTTCCCGGACGCTCCCGTCGTGATGGCCACGGGTCGCCGGGTCGCCGCACTGAGCGTGCCGGAGGAGGCCGGGATCAGAGCAATGGGCCAACTGCGGATGCTCGGCGTGCGCACCGGTCCCATCGTGGCCGCGCCGGGCCGGTACGCGTTCCTCGTCGCGCCGTACGCGCTCGACGAACTCGCCGACCTCCTCGACCGCTACGGCCTCGACCGCTACGGCGCCGTGCCCTTCACCCTGCGCTGCCACGGCGACGACGGATACCTGGCGCTGCCGCCCTCCCGGGTACCGGGCGGGCCGCTGCGCTGGATCGAGCCGCCCGTCGGCGAGGCGGTCCCGGGTGCCCCGGCACCGTGGCTGCCGCACGTGTCCGACCTGGTCCGCACGCTCGTCGACACCTGCCACTCGGTCACCCAGGTGCGCCGTTCGGCCTGAGACCCGGCCGGATCGCCGCCCGGCCCCCGCGGCGACCCGCCGACGGGTCGTCGTGGCGGGTGTCCGGGGCGGCCGATACGGTGCGTCGTGTTCCGCTTCCGTGGAGTCGCCGCATGACTCCCGCGAGGGGTGGGCACGGGGGTAGCGTGAGGCCATCGGGCGGCTCGGGGAGGGCGGCTATGCGTCAGCCGGACGGGTACGAGGCCGGTATCGCGGGGGAGTTCGCGGACCGTGGCGCGCGTGAACCGGACCGTGCCGCGCCCGACGATCGGTGGGACGGCTCACAGCTGCCGCCGGCCGTCTCCTGCGGGCTGGAAAGCCTCGCGCGGCTCTGCGTCGACATGGACTTCGCCCTGGAGACCGCCGACCTGTCGGTCGGCAAGGTCCGGGTCGCCTACGAACGCGCCCGCCAGGACGAGTCCGGGGCCGCCTTCCAGCCCCGGACCACCGTGGCGTGGCAGCTCGAATCGCTGGTGTACGCGCACTACAACGGGATACGCCGCCTCGCGTTCGAGCGCAACGCGGCGTACGCGCTGGCCGCCGCCGCCGTGCTCCAGGCCGTCGTGGACGGCCGCACACCCGGCGACGACGACCTCGCGCCGGCCGGGGACCCCGACCACATCCGCCATGTGCTCGACGACGCGGGCGCGTTGCTGGAGATGCTGCCGCGCCCGCTCACCGGGAACAACGAGGTCGACGACGTACTCGGGCGTGCGCACCACGCCGTCCTGCGCGCGCTCGGTGCCGCGGGATCCCAGGAACTGCCGTGGAGCCAGGCACACTTGCATCTCGCCGAGCTGGTCGACGAGCTCACCGAGCTGGATCCGCCGGTCGGCACCGGCGAGCCGGGCATCAACCTCTCGCTGCGCGCGTACGCCCAGGGCTGCCACGGCGTGGTCCTCGGCATGGCCCCGGGCGGCTGGCTCGCCACCAGCCCGATGGCGGGCTGAGCGCGGGAGTGCGGGCCGCCGGAACGCGGGCCGCCGGAGTGGGGGCCGGGGGAGTACGGGGGAGCGCGGCGCGGGACCGGGCGTCTTCGGGAAGGTCCTCGGGACCCGTGCGACAACTGTGCGAACCCGTGCGAGCGGTATGACAAGCACATCGCGAGGGCGTCCGGCGCGGCGCGAATCCGGGGCGTGGCTGTGGCAGTTCCGGGACGCGCGGTGATCGTTCGGGGCCGGTCCAGGCGATAGGCTCGGACACCAGGTGACCAGGCCCCGGAATCCGCACCGCGGACGCGGCCTTCGTGCGAGGAGACACCATGCAGCGGGCACGTACGGCACGCGTTCGCACGGCGGCGCTCGGCACGACCGTCGGGCTCTGCCTGCTCATCCCCCTCGCCGCGGCCTCCGCCGACGGATCGCACGGCAAGACGCCCGGCAAGGCTCCGGTCGCGGGCGGCACGGCGACCCCGTCCGGCAGGCCCGGGCCGTCCGGCGCCCACGACTTCGGCAACGGCGTCGACCCGAGTGCGCCCGACGGTGTCGAGGCGGTCAAGCAGCTCCTGGGCGCCAGCACGGCACCGTCCGCGAAGGCGTCGTCCGCCACTTCCCCCGCGGCGCCCGCCGCGGCCGCCTCGACCCCGGTGTCCAACGCGCTGTGCGGCAAGGCCGTCGAGGTCGCCGGCGGCGTCCGCGCACAGACCTGCGTCGAGCGCGAGGGCGGGGAGGTGTGGGGGCGCGTCTACTACCGCAACCCGACCGCCGAGCCGCTGCTCCTCGTCCTCGGCCTGCTGCGCCCGGACGAGGGCACCGTCGAGATGCGCTGCACCATTGCGGCGAAGTCCGGTGACGGCGTGTGCGAGACGCCGCGCCTGCGCACCGACAGCGCGCTCGCGGAGTGGTCGGCGATCGCCGAGGTGGCCACCGAGGACGGCGCGGACAAGGTGCTGCGCGCGGGTACGGCGTCCGCCGCCGGCTGACCCGGCCGCGCTCGACCCGCGTACCCCGACCCGCCCGACCCGCCCACCCGACCCGTTCGGCGGCGCGCCCGGGGTGACGTTTCGACGCGCCGCTCGGTCGGTTGTGCGGGTGGCTCGGGTTGCGTGGCTGCGCTCCGCCGACGGGGCGTCCGGCGACGGCGAGATCCGGCCGTTCGGGGGTCGTCCGTACGGCCGGAACCTGGCGTTTGCGAGGGGCCGATCGGGTGCGGAGCGGGCCGGTACCCGAACAAGAAAAGGGCCCGGCCGCTGAAGACGGGGGATGCATCAGCGGCCGGGCTGGATCAAAGGTAACAGGCAACTTCCCAGTACCCAAGTCCGGGGCGTAATTGGACCTAGTCCAATGTGTGGCGGGGCTCCCTTCACGGGGAATCCCGACTTGACGGCCCGCAGATCGCCGGTTCCCAGCCCGCTTCTTGCCGACAGTTGCCGGTATCAAGGAAGCCGCCGCGCGGACCACTCGGCGTGGTCCACGCGGCGGCCGCGGGGCATCAGTTCAGGGTGATCTGGCGGTTCAGGAGGCCGTTCCGCGCGCTGCGCTGACGAGTAGTCAGAGGCGTTGTGTCTGCGAGGGATTCGGCCAAACGTACGCCGAAGTCCGCGGCGGGCTTCTCGACGTCGTCGGCGGTCATCCCGCCCGGCAGATCCCAGACCGGGACCAGCAGGCCGTGCGCGCGGAAGGACCCGACGAAGCGGGTGCCCTCGCCGAGCGACGACGACTCGGCGGCGTGCAGCCGGGCGATCGCGTCGAGCAGCTCCTCCTCCGGGTGCGGCATGACCCAGCGCAGGTGATTCTTCTCACGCATGCTGCACCAGTACGCCGCGTCCACCGACGTGAGGCGCGCGGTCGGCGTCGCCGCCGCGTTCGCGCGCTCCAGCGAGGCCGCGACGTCGCCGGTGGCGGCCTCGGCGTCCTCGACCCAGAAGTCGAAGCCCTCGTGCACGGTCACCGCGAGCGGCGCCGAGACGTCGAGCAGGTCCTGCAGGCGCGGCCCGGGGCCCGGCAGCGGGCCGGGAGTGACCGGCGTACCGTCCTCGGCGGCCAGCGCGCGCTCCAGGGCGTCGGCCAGGTCGCGGCTGACGTCGCCGGAACTGGTGTGCGTCTGGAGGCCGATGAGCACCGAGCCGTTGTCGCGGCGCAGCGCCGGCCACGCCATCGGCAGGACGGTCGCGAGCGTGACCGAGCGGTCCGCGTCGTCGACCCCGGCGGCCAGCTTCAGCTGCGCCGTCGCGGCCGGAACCAGCTCCCGCAGCGCGACCCAGTCGCACTCGTCGGCCAGTCCCTCGAAGGGCCGGTGCACCAGGGTCTCGGCGGCGGTGGCCGCCTCCCGACCGTGGCACGCCTTGTAGCGGCGGCCCGAGCCGCAAGGACAGGGTTCACGCCCGCCGACCACCGGAACCGTGTCCGTGGCGGTGGTCGTCTTCGTGCTGTGCTGGCCCTTCCGCGCGGCCTTCTTGCCCATGCTGAGATCTCTCCCGGTCGCGGATCGCGTGATAGACGATTGACGACCGCCGAGCGTAGTCCGCTCCCGGCATATAGCCCATTCCGCGACGTCGGGCGCCTCACCCCCGGCACCGCGCGGGCACCGGCGGGATCCGCCGCGCGTTACAGCGGCTCGGCGGCGTCGAAGTCGAACTCCCAGTTCTCCGCCGGTTCCTCGGCCTCTTCGCGGCAGGTCGGCAGGAGGGCCCACACGGTGACCTCGTCGACCGAGCCGCGCACCCCCCAGTCCGCCGCCAGCGCGTCGATGATCGACAGGCCGCGTCCGCCGCGCGCGGTCAGCGACGGGCTCGCCTGTCGCGGGCGGGTCGGGCCGCCGCCGTCCGTCACCTCGATGGCCAGCAGATCGTCCGGACGCACCGCCCACGCGGCCCGCACACTGCCGGACGGCAGGGCGTGCGCGTGCTTGAGCGCGTTGCTCAGCAGTTCGGACAGCACCAGAGCGGCGTCGTCGACGAGAACTGCGGGCAGTCCGCGATCGGTGAGGTCGGCGATCAGACGGTGCCGGGCGGCACCGACGCCGACGGAGGCGTGCGGGACGAGTACAGCCTCTGAATCGGGCACCCCACGGGCCACGACCATTGCCACCCCCGGACCTCCTTCTCACCCACACGTCGGGCATGGGATGCCCGGTGTGCGTCGATCGGAAACAGTCTCGTCATCCGCCCGCGCGATCCGGGACGGTCCCCCCGCCACGCCGGGCCCCGCCCCCGCGCCGTGGGTGTCGGCGCCGGGCACCGGCGTACGCCCCCATTTCTACCCCCTATGGGCGGAGGAAGCTGAGGGGGTGGCCGGTCCTGATGAGGAGTTGTTACCGATGCCACCACCGGGCAGGCCGCGATCCGCGCCGCCACCCGACACACTCTGGTACGGATTCCCGTGCCCGGAAGGTCAGTTGGCGCGCGAAGCGGCTTTTGCGCCCCCGGGTCGGCGGCTCAGCCGCCGGTCACCTGCGCGATGACGCTGCCGGGCCGGTTGGTGATGATCGCGTCGACGCCGAGGCGCAGGCAGAGCTCCACGTCCTCGGGCCGGTCGACGGTCCAGACGTGGACGCGGTGACCGGCCCGGTGCAGGCGGGCCACGAAACGCGGGTGGGCGCGCACGATCTCGATGCTGGGGCCCGCGATGCGCACGCCCTTGGGCAGCGTGCCGTCCCGGAAGCGCAGCGGCACGCGCTCCATCAGGAACACCGCGGGCAGGCGCGGGGCCAGGTAGCGCATGCGCCGCAGCGACATCTGGCTGAAGCTCATGACGCGGACCGGCGAGGGGCCGTCGTCCGGCGGCCGGGCGAGGCCGAAGCGCTCCAGGAGTTCGACGAGGCGGCGCTCGACGAGACCGGCGTACCGCGTGGGGTGCTTGGTCTCGATGGCCAGCTGCACCGGGCGGTCGGCGTCGACGACCAGTTGCAGCAGCCGGTCCAGGGTCAGGACCGACTTGCGGTCCCACTCCGGGGCCTCGGGGTCGTTGCCGTGCAGGCCGCCGGCCTTCCACGAGCCGAAGTCGAGCGTCGACAGGTCCGCGAGCTCGAGCGTCGAGACGAGGCCGCGTCCGTTGGAGGTGCGGTTGACGCGGCGGTCGTGCACGCAGACCAGGTGGCCGTCGGCGGTGAGGCGTACGTCGCACTCCAGGGCGTCGGCGCCGTCGTCGATCGCCTTCACATAGGCGGCGAGCGTGTGTTCGGGTACGTCCTCGGACGAGCCACGGTGCGCGACCACGTGCACGGTCGCCGCGGAATGAGCGGTCACCTCGCCATCGTGCCACTTCGTCCCCAACAGCAGGTGACCACCCGTCGACGCGTGGTGGTCACCTTTTCGGCCATCCGGTCAGCGGGTCTTGCGGCCCGCTGTCCGGGCCCTGTCCAGCCGGACCAGGGCAAGCGTGCCCAGCGCCGACGCGGCGAAGGCGAACAGCGTGGCCGAAGTCCAACTCTGCGGGTGCACGTTCAGGGTGTCCTGGACATCTGTCCAGAAACGCGCCCACCAACCGATCGATCCCGGGTTGATCAGCTGGTACACCGCGAAACCGAGCACCCACGGCACGAGCATCGCCCAGCGCGCGGGGGCGTCCTGGCCGAGGTTCCACGCGGTGCGCCCGCGGCCGAGGAACCAGTCGACGGCCGTGACGCCGAGGAGCGGCACGAAGACGGAGCCGATCAGGTAGAGGAAGCTCTCGTACTTCGAGAAGTCGTCGATGAGCATCGCGAACCCGGTGACGAGCGCGCCGACCGCAACGCAGATGAAGCGCCGGTCGAGGCGCGGCACGAGGTTCTGGATCGACATGGCCGTCGAGTACACGTTGGCGAAGCTCTGGTCGACCTCGCGGACCACCAGCACGGCGAAGAACAGCCAACCCGCGGAGATGCCGAGCAGGGTGTCGAACACGTCCTGGTCGGGCTTCGTCTGCGCGAGCGCGAGGATGCCGAGGAGGCTGCACCAGATGCCGGTGGTCGAGTAGCCGCCGAGCGCGCCCCAGAACGCGGTCTTCCCGTCGCGCGAATGGCGCGTGTAGTCGGACGCGAGCGGGACCCACGAGACCGCGAGCGCCACCGACGCGTCGACGACGGGGAGGAAGCCCTTCCAAGAGCCCTCGGTGAGGTCGGGTACGCCCGCGCGCACCAGTTGCACGGTGAAGTAGAGCATCGCGACGCCGACGGCGATGGTGACGTAGCGGCGCAGGATGCGCAGCATGCCGAGGGGGCGCAGCGACATCGCGGTGGTGACGACGCCGGCGATCACGACGTACAGCCAGTGCGGGCCCTTGCCGTCGGTCAGTTTCTCGATGCCCATCGCGATGACGGTCAGTTCGAACACGCCCCAGCCGACGCACTGCACGATGTTCATGCCGGTGGGCAGGTACGACAGCTTCGTCCCGAACAGCCCGCGCAGCAGCGCCATCGCCGGCGCGCCGGTCGCCGCGCCGGGCAGGCCGGACACGGCGACCATCGCGGTGCCGACGACAGTGCCGATCGCGATGGCCAGGGAGGCGGCGATCAGCGACAACTGCGGGTAGCCGTACGGCTGGAGGAACGCCGCGGCGCCGCTGAAGCCGATGAGGCTGACGCCGAGGTTGGCCCAGAAGGAGAACTGGTCGCGGAAGCCGAGGGGCTTCGGCGGGTCCGTGTCGAGGACGAGCGGTGCTTCCGGCGGGCCGGATATACCACCCGAATTCGGACGCGGTTCGGTGGCGGCAGGAGCCGACATGGCTCTCCTCTTCTCCCTACGCCGGCATTACCCGGTCAGGTTCGAGCGGTCGGCGGCCCGGGAAGCGTCGCTTCCAGCCGCCCTCTCAGCCCGGTTCGTCCGAGCTCCCGCGATTGGTTTGCAGGGCAGAGTACGCGCAGCCGCGATCTCCTCCCAGAGGTGGGGTACCACAGCGGCGATCCGCGAGTACGTTTGCGGACATGACTAACCTGACCTGTCCGCGCTGCCGCGGAATGATGCAGACCTACCAGCGTGCCGGTGTGACGGTCGACCAGTGCACCCAGTGCCGGGGGATCTTCCTCGACCACGGCGAGCTGGAGCACATCATGAACGCCGAGAAGAGCTGGACCCAGCAGCAGTACCCGCAGCAGCCGTACCCCCAGCAGGGCTACCCGCAGCAGGCCCCGCCGCCGCCCGCCGCCCCCGGGTACGTCGCCCCGGTGCCGGCCCCCTACCCGGCGGCGGCGCCGCACGGGCAGGGCGGGCACGCGTACTACGGCCACGGCCGGCGTGGCCACCAGCAGGGCTACTACGGCCACCGCCGCGGCGGCCACGGCGGCTACTACGGACACGGGCGCCACGGCCGCAAGAGCTTCATGCAGCAGCTCTTCGACTGATCGGTTCCTCGGTTGATCGGTGTTCGGTTGATCGGGGTGTTCGGCTGATCGGCCCAGCCGCGGACCGCGGCCCCGACGGGGCTGGTACGAGGGGTGTTCAGGCCGGTCCGCCCGCATTCGCCCCGCGGCGGCGTGTCCGTTCGGACGCGTCGCCGGGCACGCTCGCGCGCACTGCCGGATAATCCCGGGATAAAGAGTCCCGCACCGATCCGGCCTACGTGTTAACCGTGTTCCGACAGGTCATCGGCAACCCTGGTCGTGCCGAGTTTCCGATGAGTGGAGGTGCCGCGTGAGCGAGCTCACCGTGCGAACCAATGTGGGGGGCGGGCTTCGCGGACGCGGCGCCGAACGTGGCGAGGTGGCCGCATGAGCGATCGCGAATTCCCGGGCGAGAACCCTGGCGTACCCCCGGGCGAGGCACATCGCCCGGACCCGGTGGAGCAGGGGCCCGACCCCGCCGCGCCGGCGGGCGCGCCCGAGCCGTCCGCCTCCGCCGCGGAGCCGTCCGCCCGGCAGCCTGCCGAGCCGTCCGAGCCCCCGGCCTTCCCCGCCGCCGCATCGGGCGCCGCGGCGGCCGGCCCGGAGCCCTCGAAGGCCCCGGTGGGCCTGCCCCAGGACACTCCCGCCGCGCAGCCGGAGGCACCGGCACACCAGGCCGCACCTCAGGCCGGGGCCGAATCCGTCGCCGCCGCCGCGTTCGGCATGCCCGCGCCCCACGAGGGGGCGGCCGCCGGTATGGGTGACACCGCGGTCGGCGCCGCGACCGCGCCCCCGGGAGCCCCGCCCGGCACCCCGCCGTATGGCTTCCCCGCGGCGCCGTACCCCGGCTACCCGGGCTTCGGCGCACCTGTCCCGGCCCGGCGCCGACGCCGGCCGAACCCGCTGGTGGCCACCGCCGTCCTCACCGCACTCCTCGCGGGCGGCATCGGCGGCGGCATCGGCGCCTGGGTGGCCGACCGCGACGACAACAAGGCGTCGTCCAGCGTCAATTCCACCAACGGCCCGGTCGACCCGGCCTCGCTCAACCGCGCGCCCGAGTCGGTCGCCGGGATAGCGGCCAAGGCACTCCCCGGCACCGTGACCATCAAGACCAAGAGCGGCACCGGCCGCACCGCCCAGGAGGGCACCGGCGCCGGGTTCGTCATGGACGACCAGGGCCACATCCTCACCAACAACCACGTCGTCTCCCTCGCCGCCGACGGCGGCGAGCTCACCGTGACGTTCTCCGACGGAACGACCGTGCCGGGCAAGATCGTCGGCCGCGCGGAGGGCTACGACCTGGCGGTCGTGAAGGTCGACGGCGTCCAGAACCTCAAGCCGCTCCCGCTCGGCGACAGCGCCAACGTCGCGGTGGGCGACGCGGTCCTGGCCATCGGCTCGCCGTACGGCCTGGACGGCACCGTCACCACCGGCATCGTCAGCGCCAAGAACCGCCCGGTGGCCTCCGGCGACCAGCAGCAGACCTCGTACATGAACGCGCTGCAGACCGACGCGTCGATAAACCCCGGCAACTCCGGCGGCCCCCTCCTCGACGCGCAGGGCCGCGTCATCGGCGTGAACTCCGCCATCCGCTCGGCCGGCAGCGGCTCCGACCCGTTCGGCGGCCAGCAGGCCGGCAGCATCGGCCTGGGCTTCGCCATCCCGATCAACCAGGCCAAGTGGGTCGCCGACACCCTGATCCAGACCGGCAAGCCGGTGTACGCCCAGGTCGGCGTCATCCCCGACCCCGAGTACACCGGCGTCGGCGCCCGCATCCGCCCCAACACCGTCCAGGGCCAGGCCCCGGTCACCCCCGGCGGCCCCGCCGACAAGGCCGGCCTCAAGGCCGGCGACGTCATCACCAAGCTCGACGACCACCCGGTGACCAGCTACGAGGAACTCTTCAGCGAGATCTGGAGCCACAAGCCGGGCGAAAAGGTCAAGCTCACCTACCAGCGCGACGGCAAGGAGGCCACCACCGAGGTCACCCTCGGCCAGCGCGAAGGCGACCAGTCCGGCTGACGCGCCGACCCCGAATCCCCGGTGATCGCATCGCCCGCCCATGAGAGACTGTCCAGGCCCGCAACCCCCAAGGACCGCGGGCCTGGAGGGCTCGCCTAGCGGCCGATGGCGGCGGTCTTGAAAACCGCTAACTGGGGTGACCCAGTTCGTGGGTTCGAATCCCACGCCCTCCGCACAGCAGAACCAGAGCCGACCCCTGACCTGGCACAACAGGCAGGGGTCGACTCATTCCCGCACCCCCCGCCCCGCAGCTGCCCGACATGGGTCGGGCGGATCGCGTACGGCACAAACAGCCGCTTCAGACCGAGCAGTTGGCGCCCTCGCATCCTGGTCCTAGCCGGGAGGTTGTGCGGGGTGCCGGTCGGCGGCCGGGGTGGGTGATCTTCGGACGGTTGATCGGGGCCAATGCGCCGGGACGTCCTTGAAGTGGGTGGGTGGAACGGTGTCGTCGGGTTCGTCGACGGGGATCTCGACGATCACGCCGCCGTAGTCCCAGAAGCGGAACCGGGTCATGAACATGGGTATCGCCTTGCCCTCGTTGGCGCGCGGTGGGTCGGCGCCGACTTATCGGGTGGGCGGGTACGGCGGCGGATACGGCAATGTGCGGACGAGCTCGGCTTGCAGCTGATGCCAAAGTCGCCACGCGTCCTCGCGGCTGAGGTGTTCGGGGGCGCCGCCCGCGAGGAGCCGGACCGCGACGGGCCGCTCAGGATCGCCGCTCGGGCCGACGCACGTTTGCCGTCCGGGTGTGGTGTCGCTCGCCATCAGTCGACGGTAGGAGCGTGTGACTGTGGCGAACGCGGGTGCTTCTCGGGATTTCTCGAAGCTCGTCGAAGAAGTCTCGGCGTTGCTCAGCCGGTACGCAGAGCGGCGTGCGCTCGTGCGATGAGACGTTGCGCCTTCTGCCCGTGGACCGCGGCCGAGCTGAGCGAGTCCCAGATGGTGGTGAACAACGTGATGCTGTCGTGGTCGTCGAGCCACATCTCGGCGTGCCAGGTCTCGGAGATCACGAGCCGGTGGTCGTAGATCCAGAAGCCGTCGCCCGGCGCCACGCCCAGAGGCGCCTCGAACGGGATGACGCCGAGCGAGACGTTGCTCAGGCCCAGGACACCGCTCAGCCGGTCGAGTTGTCCCGCGAGGACGTCGGGCGGGCACACCAGGACGCGCAACGCGCCTTCCCAGAGCAAGGCATGGATCCGGCGCCCGGGTGCGTACAACGCCTCTTGGCGTTTCATGCGCGCGTTGACGGCAGGCTCGATGTCGCGCGGAGTGCCGCGCAGCTCGGCGTAGCGGGTCAGGACATTCCGTGCGTAGTCCGCGGTCTGGAAGATGCCGGGAATGATGCCGCTCTCGAACCCACGGAGCGTGCGGGTGCGCTGCATCTCGATGACACCGGCCTCCTGGCGCGCCCGGTGGCCGGTGGCGAGCTGTCGCTTCCACGTGCGGTACCGGGTCTCGAAACTGCGCAGTAGGGCGCACAGTTCGTGAGCGGCGTCGGGCCTCTCCACGATGCGGGCCCAAGCTTCCAGGTCGCCAGTGCTCGGAGTCTGCCTGCCGGTCTCCAGCTTCGACACCTTCGAAGGCGGCCAGTCCAGACGGCGGGCGACCTCCCGGCCGGTCAGACCCGCGTCGGTGCGCAGCTCCCGCAGCCGCGCACCGAGCGATGCGCGCGCATGTTGGTGGTCGGTGCTCACATGCGTGACGCTACCTGGGACTGAAACAGCGTGTACGGGGCTGCGAAGTGCCATGCCGCATCACGAATTTGGCACGCCGCGAGGACCGCGGACTCACCGTCGAACAGCTCCATTCCGAGCGACCGGTCGCCGTCGAAATGGAAGCGGCCGAGCAGTCGGGAGTCGAACACCCAGAAGTCCCGTGACGGAAGGCCGGCCGTCTCGGCGTCGCTGCGCCAAAGGAACCGGATGTCCTCGCCTGCGGCAATGCTGTCCTCGACATCGGCCAGCAGGAACCGCTGGTAGTCGGTGGGCGGCTCGTCGACGACGCGTACACGTTCGATTCGTTTCCCCTGCTTCACCTGCTCACGGACCATGCCCAGCCAGGGCCGTCCGGGATCCGACACGTCCTCGCCGCGCATGAATGCCTGGAGCGCTTCCGTCTCGGACGCCACGCCGTACGCGCGCCTGGACTCCAGGCGCCACGCCGTGTGTTCGAAGCCGTGGCGAAAGAACTCGGTGATGCCCGGCCCGGTGATCAGTTCGGGCACGTCACTCCTTGGGTGCGAAACGTGCGAGCAGTTCGCGGGGGACGACGACGAACGTCTCGCTGTCCTTGACATCCCGCAGCTGCTCCAAGGCTTCCGGGTCGGTGAGCCGCTCACCCTGGACGACGAAGTCCCCGGTGTCGGTCTCGTACAGGGTCGGGCAGTCGCCGTCCTTGGATGTGGTGCCGACGAAGCGAAGACGCATGGCACTCCCTCGGTGGTTTGGCGCGGGTCCATCTGATGACAGCGTGTCCCCGAGTGATTACGCAAGAGGGCGTGGGGGCGAAGTTGTGTGGGGCGGGGGGGCTGCGTTTTTCGGCTGTTGGGGGCGCGTGTTCGGTCAGGGGGAGAGGCGGTGGTGGGTGCGGGCTGTGGCGGCTTGGAGGTCGGGGTGGGCGCGGTGGATGAAGCGGCCGACGATGCTGTCGTTGCCGTAGCGGCTCAGGATCTCCGCTATGCGCGCGTCGGCTGTGGTGGGTTCGCCGTCCGGTGTGGTGGTCATGTCGCAGTAGATGAGCGCGTCGACGAGGGACAGCTCCTCGATCTCGAACTCGTCGGCCAAGTCCCGTGCGAGTCCCCGCTCTTCGGCCTCTACGAGGGCGCAGGAGTGGTGCGCGACGAGGCGGGTCACGCGGGTGTCGGCGTGTGCGATGTCGCGTAGGTACCGGGCGCCGTCCAAGGGGTGGAAGCCGGTCGCGATCAGTGCGGGTGCGTAGCCGATGTCGTGCAATACGGCTGCTGCGTACAGGAGTTCGGCGTCCTTGCCGAGGACGGGTCCGAGCAATTCGGCGCGTCGGGCGACGCCTTGGGAGTGTGCCCAGCGGCGCGGCAGTGGTTCGGCGAGCGTGTCCTCGGCGAGGCGGTAGGCCCAGTCACCCAGCTGCATGGAACGAGCATACGAGAGCGCCCGCTCGTGATCACGGTGCGTCATTCCGGAGCGCGGAAACTGTCATTGTCCGGAACGCGCGAACGCATCTGTTGTTGATCGGAAGTTAATCGACCATTTCCATGGTGATCATTCGGCGATCATTGACCGGTTTTTTCGGGCCCGCTTACTGTTGCGCCGGCGGAGTCGAATTCGTCCGTACGTCCCCGGACTCCGCAGAGACGAGGAATGAAATGAACTCGGCACTTCGGCGTACGCTGACCGCCGGCACCATTGTTGCGATGACCGCCGGAATTGGGGTCATGGGTGCGGGCACCGCGCATGCGGCGCCGTCGAACAGCGTCACGGCCATCTGCGGCAGCGGTTACAAGTGGGTGGACACGTACCCGGTCTCGTACCGGTCCGTGAGCGGGACCGTCTTCCAGCTCGGGCAGGCCGTGCTCGCGTACAACCCGGCCAACGGCAACAACTGCGCCTACACGTTCAAGCAGAACATCGCGGACCGCAACAACTTCTACGGGCACCCGACCTGGACCGGCATCAAGCTGATCAGCGAGGGCTCCACGTGGACCACGAACTACGGGAACTTCAGCTACTACGCCGGCCCCGTCTACCGCTACGGAAAGAACCGGGCGGTGAAGCTCGTCGCGGACGTCGGTATCTACAAGAACGAATCCTGGGCCCACCTGGCGACCGGCTGGGAACACGGCGGCTGATTTCAACGAAATCGGAACAGCGCGTACCGGTAAACAGCGCGCAGAAGAGAAAGAGTGCCCAGGCGGTCGCCCGCCTGGGCACTCTCCCATTAGTGGAGTTGGGAGCACTGGGAGACATCCACCAGGTGCTCGGTCAGTCTCCGCGGAGACGGATGAAGCGGACGTACGGGGTACGACCCGGGTCGCGGAGCACCTCGGCTGGGAGCGGGTCGGTGGGGTGGATGCGTCCGTGTTCGGGGTGGTCGACGGCCTCGTGCGTGCGGTGCGCGGCGGCTGCCGCGACCTCGGTGGCCTGGCGGGCGTCGAGTTGCGGTGAGGTGAGGGCCTCGGTGCCGTCGGTGAGGCGCGTGAGAAGTGCCCGCGGGCGGCGCGGGGTCCCGGTGAGGCCGATGACGGTGGCGTCGACGGTGTCCGCGTCGCGGATCTTGAGCCAGCCGCGCCGGAGTTGCGGACGGTACGCGGTGTCCAGCCCCTTGGCGACCAGCCCCTCCACCCCGGTCGGCGCCAGCACCTCCCGCCAACTCAGCGCCTCCGCACGGTCGTTGGTGGCCATCACGATCTGCAGCGGCGGCTCGGCCTCGGCGAGCAGCGTGTGCAGGAGGTCCCAGCGCTCGCACAACGGCAGGGCCCGTACGTCGCGTTCCGGCACCGCGAGGAGGTCGAAGGCGACGTACGAGACCTGTACGGCGTCGCGCGCCCGGGCCCGCGCCGAGCGTACGAGCTGCCCGAACGCGAACCGCCCCTCGTGCCACGCGCACAACTCGCCGTCCAGCACCACGCCTTCGGGCAGACCGGCGACCGCCGCCGCGATGCCCGGGAAGTCGGGTGCCAGGTCGCGACCGGAGCGGGACTGGAGGACGGCCGGTGCGTCGCCGCGCGCGAACGCGAGGGCCCGCCAGCCGTCCAGCTTGATGGAGTACTGCGTGCCGCCCGGCAGCGCGTCCTCGGCCGGGACCTCGCGGACCGCCTTGGGGCGCATCACCTGAAGCGGGGGGTCGAGCGGACGAGTGGAGGCCGGAGAGACCGACGAACCTGCGGCGCGCGAGGGGCTCGCCGCGCCGGAAGAACCCCCGGAACCCCCATCGGACGCAGCTCGTGCGGGCGTACGCCTCGCCACCCCCGCCCGCCCACGCTCGTCAGACGCCCCCGAAGCCCCCGAAGCCCCCGATGCCCCCGCAGCCCCCGGCCCCGGGATGTTCCCCGCCCTCCGCGGGTTGAGCAACGGCGCCAGCAGGTCGCCGTGTTCGTCCATGCGGGCGGGCATGTCGTCGATGGTGAAGGAGAGTTCGGCGGCGTCCCCGGCGGCCTTCAACTCCTCCCAGGTGACCGGCGCCGAAACGGTCGGCGTCGGCCGGGCGCGCACTGTATAAGGGGAAGCAGTCGTCTTGGCGGCCGCGTTCTGCGAGAAGTCGACGAACACATGGCCCGGACGCTCCTTCTTCGCCATCGTCGTGACGACCAGCCCCGGGTGCGCGTCGGCGAGCTCCTGGGCCAGGCCCTTGGCGTACGCGGTCACCTGCGCGGACGGCGTCGGCGTGATGGGCACCAGCAGATGCAGCCCCTTGGAGCCGGAGGTCTTCGCGTACGCGGTCAGCCCGTCCGCCGCGAGCCGCTCGCGCAGCAGCAGCGCCGCGTCGCGGCAGGCCAGGATGTCGGCGGGCGCCCCCGGGTCGAGGTCGACGACGAGGCGGTCGGCCATCCCGGGCTCGTCCTCGCGCCACTGGGGGGTGTGCAGCTCGGCGACCAGGTTGGCCGCCCACACGAGGGTCGGCAGGTCCTGGACGACGACCTGGCGGATCGACTCCTTGGACTTGCTGGGCGTCTCCGTGGTGTGCACCCAGGTGGGTGTACCGGGCGGCAGGTGCTTGGTGACGAAGATCTGGCCGCCGGGCCCGTCCGGGTAGCGGACGAAGGAGACCGGCCGATCACGCAGGTGCGGCAGCAGCGCCGAGGCGACGGAGGTGTAGTAGTGCACCAGTTCGCCCTTGGTGGTGCCGGTCTCCGGATACAGGACCTTGTCGAGGTTCGACAGGCTGAGGCGGCGGCCCTCGACCAGGGTGATGGGCACGGTGACCTCCGCCGGGCAGCGCGACAAAGACGACAAATGGGATAATCAAGGCTACTCCCGGGACCGAGGAACGGAGCAGCCGTGCGTGCCATCTGGAAAGGGGCGATCAGCTTCGGGCTGGTGAGCATCCCCGTCAAAGTCGTCTCGGCCATCGGCAGCGAGCACTCTGTGAAGTTCCACCAGATGCACCAGTCCGACCAGGGCCGCGTCCGGTACCGCAAGGTGTGCGAGCTGGACGGCGAGGAGCTGAGCCAGGGCGACATCGTGCGCGGCTACACGGCGTCGGACGGGCGGGTCGCGGTGGTGACCGACGACGACCTGTCCGAGCTGCCGCTGCCGACCGCCCGGACCATCGAGGTCCACGGGTTCCTGGCCGCGGACGACGTCGACCCGCTGCGCCTCGGAAAGCCCTATTACCTGTCGCCGGACACGTCCGGGGCCAAGCCGTACGTCCTCATGCGCGAGGCCCTGCGCCGCTCCGAGAAGGCGGCGGTGGCGAAGCTGGCCATGCGCGGGCACGAGACCCTGGCCCTGGTACGCGTACAGGACGACGTGCTCGTGCTGCACCAGCTCTACTGGCCGGACGAGGTCAACTCCACCGAGGGCGTCGCCCCCACCGAGCGGGTCCGGGTCACGGACGCCGAACTCGACATGGCGGACACCCTCATCGGCGCCTTGGGCAGTGCGGACCTCGAGGAGTTCCACGACGAATACCAGGCGGCGGTCGAGGAGTTGGTGACCGCGAAGTTGGAGGGCGCCGAGCCGTCGGCGGAGCCGGAGTCGGCCGAGGACCGCGGCGGCGGCAAGGTCATCGACCTGATGGCGGCGCTGCGGCAGAGCGTCGAGGCGGCGCAGGGGTCGCGCAAGGCGCCGCGCTCGGAGCCGAGTTCGAAGCCGAGTGCGAAGGACGCGGACGCGAAGAAGACGGTGTCGAAGCGAGCCGCCGCCAAGACGGCGTCGTCGCGGTCCTCCGGTGCGAAGGCGAGCACGTCCACGTCCGGGGGTTCGGGGTCGGGTTCGGCGAAGAAGACGGCCGCCAAGTCGACGGCCAAGGGCAGCGGCAGCTCGACGGCCAAGTCGACCGCGAAGTCGGCGGCGAAGTCGACGGCCGGCTCGTCGGGCCGGAAGACGGCGAAGTCGGCGTCCAAGGCCCCTGCGCGGGGCGCCGCGAAGAAGACCGGGTGATCGTCCCTATATAGGGGAGACGTCGCCGCCGCGAAGATCGGCCATTCCTCGGAAAGTGTCGTGAGTCACAGATTCCGAGGGGCGTACGGAATCCTTCGCGCGGGATTGCGGAAGCCCGCGTTCCTGCATTCGTCTGATGAATCTGCGCAGCCCAGGACGGTAGTGCGCGGGCGCGCGGAATCATTAGTGCCTCTTTGTGAGAACAACAAGCGGCAGCAATGTGTGATGTCGGTCACGCGGCAATCACAACACGGACATAAACGGACTTTAGCGTCGTTCGCCGGGCCGCGTGCGGCACTCTGTCGGCGTGTCCGAACGAACACATACAGTCATACCATTGCGCAGGGTGAGTGATGCACTGCGCGCTGTCGATGTCCCACCCGCAAATCGGACGAATCGTGCCCCAGGTTTCACTTGCGCAAACTCGTGGCACGTAAAAACACGCTGCCGACTGCTTCGGAAAAACGCGGGCTGACCTGCATAAACATCGGAGGAGGTTGATTACGACCCGATAACCTGCTTATGGTCTCGGCCATGTGCAAATCGCACCCTGTGGGTTCCCGGCTCGCTCGTTGACGCCGGGATCCGCGCCTGGGAGGGACGCGGAACCAGCGATTGCCGGAACGTGCTCGCCGCAAGGTGGGGACGCGCCGGCACCCCCGGTGCGGCAGCGGTCTTCGGACCGCGGCCGTCGTATCGCCCCACGGGAATTCCGAGAGGAATGTATGTCTCTCCGTCACGCTTTCCGTAGCGACAACACCCACCGCGGCATGGGACGCACCCAGCGCCGCATGCGCACCGCCGTCGTCGCCGGTGCCGTGGTCGCCGCCCCCCTCGTGGGCGTCGCGACCGCCGGTTCCGCCTCGGCCGCGAGTGTCAGCACGTGGGACAAGGTCGCCCAGTGTGAGAGTGGTGGCAACTGGTCCATCAACACGGGCAACGGCTACTACGGTGGCCTGCAGTTCTCGGCGAGCACCTGGCGCGCGTACGGCGGCTCCGGCATGGCGCATCAGGCGTCCAAGGCCGAGCAGATCCGCATCGCCGAGAAGGTTCTCGCGGGGCAGGGCCCGGGTGCATGGCCGGTGTGCAGCAAGAAGGCCGGTCTGACCAAGGGTGGTGGCAGCCCGGACCTCTCCGGCACGTCCAACACCAAGCCGACGACCAAGACCGCGCCGAAGACGCCGACGAAGCCCTCGACGCAGCAGGCGCCGAGCAAGCCGTCGACCAAGACGCCGACCAAGACGCCGACCAAGCCGTCGACCCCGACCAAGCCGGCGACCAAGCCGACCACGGTCGCGCCGCAGAGCGTGCCGGTCCAGGCCCCCGCGAAGCCGTCCGCGGCGCCGGCGGCCGGTGAGTACCTCGTGCAGTCCGGTGACACCCTGAGCCAGATCGCCGCGGCCCACGACGTCGCGGGCGGCTGGCAGGCGCTGTACACCAAGAACCAGACCGTCGTGGGCGCCAACCCGGACCTGATCTTCCCGGGCCAGAAGCTCGCCCTGCGCTGACCGCCGACCTGGACCGGCCCGGATTCGGCGGGCTCCGGGCCGACCGGCATCGCGACCGGTAGTCCGGTCACCAGTTGCCGGTCACGGGAGATGCGTGACGCGTGTCGCTGCGACCTGGCGGCGAACCGAGGCAAACCGAAGGGCCCCGCACCGACTTCCGGTGCGGGGCCCTTCGGGCTGTCCTGCTGTCCTGCCGACCCAGCTTCCTGTCGGCCGGCTTCCTGCCGTCCCAGCGTCCTTGCCGTCCTGCGTCCGGGGCGTCCCGGCGGAGGGGGAACGGGGAGCGGTTCAGCGGCCCTTGTGTCCTCCCGCGGGCAGCGGGCGGTCGGCGGCGTTGCCGCAGACGCGCTCGATCCGGCGCGCTATGTCGCCGGCCCGCTCCAGGAGAAGGCGCGCACGCTCGTGGTCCCGCTCGCGCCACTCCAGCGCGTCGTGACCGTTCGGAGTGCCGTGCGCGTCACGCGACGGCGGCCCGTCCGACCCCTCGGGGCCGGGTCCGCCACGCGCTGGACCGTTCTCGCTCATGTTCGGTCGGTTTCCACATCCTTGGGAGAGTCATTCGTCTTCTGATGGATGTCATGCGTGATATCGATCACGTCACTGATCGTCAGGAATCGTCACCGCCCCGGATGTTGCCCCGCGTGGCGGGGAACGGTCTCGTGTACAGGGGCAGTTGCCGCTGGTAGATTCCGGCTTGCGAAACGGTGTTCCGTAAATCCAGAGGTTCCCGGGGGCGCGATGGAGACGCACGGCGGCGACATCCGCCGCGACACCGGCGACGACGACACCGGCGGCGTGCCGGGTGGTCCGCACTACCGGGCCCTGGCACTGCAATCGCGCTGCGACGCGGTCAACGCGCTGGCCCCCGACGAGGCGCGCGCGGCGATCTCCCGGGGCATCGCGCGGGTACGCGCCGAGACGGCGGCAAGCGTCGCGTTCATAGGCCCCGACGTACGCCTCGTCGTATTACCCGAGTACCTGTTCACCGGCTTCCCCATGGGCGACGCCGTCCCCGCCTGGGCCGCCAAGGCCGCACTCGACCCGGACGGCCCGGAGTACGAGGCATTGGGCGCGATCGCGCGCGACCTCCGCGTGCACCTGGCCGGCAACGCGTACGAGACCGATCCGCACTTCCCCGGCCTCTACTTCCAGGCGTGCTTCCTCATTGCGCCGTCCGGCGACGTCGTGTTGCGCTACCGCCGCCTGCACTCGATGTTCGCGCCCACGCCGTACGACGTGTGGGACCGCTACCTCGACGTCCACGGCATCGACGCCGTCCTGCCGGTGGCCCGCACCGAGCTGGGCAACCTGGCCGCGATCGCGTCCGAGGAGATCCTCTACCCGGAACTCACCCGCGCACTCGTCCTGCGCGGGGCGGAAGTCCTGTGCCACAGCACCTCGGAGGCCGGCAGCCCGCGGCCGACCGCCAAGGCCGTCGCACGGCTCGCGCGAGCGTCGGAGAACCTCGCGTACGTCGTCTCGGCGAACACCGCGGGGATCACCGGCACCGCGATCCCCGGCGCGTCCACCGACGCGATGTCGCAGATCGTCGACTTCAACGGAATCGTGCTCGCCGAGGCCGGTCCCGGCGAGAGCATGGTGGCCAACGCCGAACTCGACCTCGCGGCACTGCGGCGGGCCCGCCGACGGCCGGGCATGGGCAACCTGCTGGCCCGCGGCAAACCGGGCCTGTGGGCGGAGGAATTCGCGCGCGCCGAGGGCGAGCGGCCCAACGGCCTCGCGGAGGGCACGCCTCCGGACCGCGCGTGGTTCGCGCGTCGGCAGGCCGAGACGCTGGAACGCCTTGTGAAGGCGGGAGTGATCACATGACCGGCAGCCCGGCCAACAGTCCCAAGGGCAGCGCCGCCCGCGGTTCCGCCGCCGGGTTCGCCCGCGACGCGGAGTTGCGCGTACGGAACCCGCGTACGGGCCAGGACGAGCGCGCACTGTGCCCGCCCACCCCCGAGGGCCTGGACGCCGAAGTCGCCCGCCTGCGGGCCGCCCAGCCCGCATGGGAGGCATTGGGCCCCGCCGGCCGTGCCGACGCGCTCCGCCGCTGGTCCCGCGAAATCGCGGCACGGCAGGACGACATGGTGGCCGCGTTGCTGCACGACACCGGACGCCGCACCGAGTCCGTCATGGAGGTCCAGGTCCTGCTGAGCGGCATCGCCCGCTGGACCGCCGCGATCACCGACCACGACTCGCCCATCGGCACCGGCATCGGCACGGGCCGGGGCACGGGCAGCGTCGTCGGCGACGGCGACACGACGACCTCCCTCCCCTGGATCGCGGTACGTTCCGGCGCCCGCCCGTACCCCCTCGTCGGCGTCATCAGCCCGTGGAACTTCCCGCTCCTGCTCGGCACGATCGACCTGCTCCCCGCGCTGGCCGCGGGCTGCGCGGCGGTCGTCAAGCCCAGCGAGGTCACCCCGCGGTTCCTCGGGCCGCTGCGGCGCACTCTCGACGCCGTCCCGGAACTCGCCGCCGTCGTCGGCCTGGTCGAGGGCGGCCCCGAGGTGGGCGCGGCCCTGGTCGACCGGGTCGACGCGGTGTGCTTCACCGGATCGGTGCCGACCGGCCGTGCGGTCGCGGAGCAGGCCGCCCGCGCGTTCATCCCCGCCTACCTCGAACTCGGCGGCAAGGACCCGGCGATCGTCATGCAGGGTGCCGACCTCGCCCGGGCGGCCTCGGCGGTCCTGTGGGGCGCGACCGCGAACACCGGGCAGTCGTGCCTGTCGATCGAACGCGTCTACGTGCACCGCAAGGTCTTCGACGAGTTCACCGGCCTGCTGTCCGACCGCGCGGCCAAGGTGGGCCTCGCGTGGCCGGACCTGGACAGCGGCCAACTCGGCCCGATCATCGACCCCGCGCAGGCGGAGGTGGTCCGCGCGCATCTCGACGACGCGTACGCCCAGGGCGCGGTCGCGTTGACCGGCGGTGAGGTCGAGGAGTTGGGCGGCGGTCTGTGGTGTCGGCCGACTGTGCTCACCGCCGTGCACCATGGGATGCGCGTGATGACCGAGGAGACGTTCGGGCCGGTCATACCGCTGATGCCGTTCCACGACGCGGACGACGCGGTCCGGCTGGCCGACGACTCGCAGTACGGCCTGTCCGCCGCCGTGTTCGCCGCCGACGAGGAATCTGCCCTTGCCGTCGCCCGCCGCCTGCGTTCCGGCGCGGTCAGCATCAACGACGCGGGCCTGACGGCGTTCGTCCACGAAGGCGAGAAGCAGTCGTTCGGCTTCTCCGGCCTCGGCGCGTCGCGCATGGGGGCGGCGTCGATCCGCCGGTTCCTGCGCCGCCAGGCGTTCCTGGTCAACCGCGGCCCGGTCGACGACCCGTGGTGGTGGGACACCGACGACTGAGCACGCACGTACTGGCACGCACGTACTGGCGCACCGACGCCTTGGCGCACTGACGTCCTGGCGCACCGACGCGCCTGGCCACTGTCGACAACGAGAGGGTACGGATGTCCATCAAGGACGAGATGCCGCTGCTCGCCCGCCACGAGGGTGAGTGGGAAGGCGAGTACATCTGGGTCGACGCCGAAGGCAACGTGACCGACCGGCACGCGACGCACCTCGCCTGCACGTTCCCGGCGGACGGCGAATGGCCGTACTACCAGGTGAACACGTACACCTGGCCCGACGGCCGGACGGAGGTCAACCACTTTCCGGCCGCCTACAAGGACCGCAACATCTGGTTCGACACCGACCGCATCAACGGCCGGGCCTGGGAGGTCGACGAGCGCACGATCTGCCTGACCTGGACGCGCAAGGACGACCCCAACGGGTTCTTCTACGAGATGATCCAACTCGACGAAACCGGGACGAAGCGCTCGCGCGTATGGCAGTGGTTTGAGGACGGCGTCTGCACCAAGCGCACGCTCATCAACGAGCGCCGGGTCTCCTGACGGCCCGTCATGTCCGGTCCGACAGCCCGTCACCGCCGATTCGGCTTCATCCGGACGTCTGAATTCCGGACCCTGGCGGCGGCAGAGGCCCCAAGGCGGTAACACTTCTGTCCATGACGACCCTCATCGCCGGTGCCAACGTTCCCGTCCCCGCGGGGGACCTCACCCTCGTGGTCCGCTGGGCCGCGGGCGCGCACGGCTACGGCGGCTCCGCCGTGGACGCCTCCGCGCTCCTCGTCACCGCGGCCGGACGCGTGCGCTCCGACGACGACTTCGTCTTCTACAACCAGCCGCAGGCGGCGGGCGGTGCCGTGGCCCACCACGTCGGACGGGCGGGCACGGAGTACCTCGCGGTACGCCCCGCCGACCTCCCGGACACCATCGACCGCGTCGTGGTGGCGGCCTCGGTGCACGCGGGGACGTTCGGCTCGGTCACCGGACTCGCCCTCGACCTGGTGGACGCGTCGGGCACGCAGCTCGCGACGTACCCGGTCGAGGCCCGCGGCACCGAGACGGTGCTCGTGCTCGGCGAGATCTACCGCCGCCAGGGCGGCTGGAAGCTGCGGGCCATCGGACAGGGCTACGACTCGGGCCTGGCCGGTCTCGCGTCGGACTACGGCGTGACGATCGCCGAGGACGACGCCGACGCGGCAGCACAGCAGGCCGCCCCGGTACCCGCGCCTGCCCCCGCCCCCGTTCCGGCTCCGACTCCGGCTCCAGCCCCCGCGTTCGGGGTGCCGGCGCCCGCGGCGCCCGGCTTCCACGTTCCCCCGGCCGCGGCCCCGCCCGCCCAGCCGACCGCGCCTCCGGGGGTGCTGCCGGTCACGCCGCCCGCGCCCGCGGGCGGCTGGGTCGCGCCCGCGTACGCCGACGACACGACCATGCGCCTGCCGAACCCGGCGACCGACCCGGACACGGCCGGACTGCCGCCCACGATGGGCTCGTTGGTGTCGCTCCGCAAGGAGACGGTGCGCGTCACGCTGGAGAAGAAGGGCATCACCGGCGTCCGGGCGCGGGTCGCGGTGGTGCTGGACCGGTCGGGCTCGATGCGGCAGTTGTACGGCGGCGGCACGGTCGGCCGCCTCATGGAGCGCATGGCGCCGGTGGCCGCCAAGCTCGACGTCGACGGCGCCCTCGACGCGTGGATCTTCGCCGACGACTTCGCGCGGCTGCCGTCGCTGCGGCTGCCGGACCTGGCCCGCTGGATCGACGCCAACGTCTACATCTCGTCGCGGCACGGCCAGTTGCCGCCGCTGCCGGGCGGCGGCGAGCGCTACCCGGACCACCTGTCCGGGGTGCGCGGCGGCAACAACGAGCCGCTGGT
This sequence comes from Streptodolium elevatio, assembly GCF_040649515.1. Classification (GTDB taxonomy): domain Bacteria; phylum Actinomycetota; class Actinomycetes; order Streptomycetales; family Streptomycetaceae; genus Yinghuangia; species Yinghuangia elevatio. Next base: position 161,268 of record NZ_JBEZFP010000001.1, on the reverse strand, counting down.
CATCCGCGACATCATGGACTTCTACTCGGCGCAGCCCGGCGACCCCGTGCTGGTGATCTTCTACTCGGACGGCGGCGTCAACCGCAGCCGCCAGATCTCCGAGCTGCTGACCCGGGCCGCACACCTCCCGATCTTCTGGCAGTTCGTCGGCCTCGGCCGCGCCGAGTACGGCATCTTGGAGCGCTTCGACACGATGCCCGGCCGCATCGTCGACAACGCGGGCTTCTTCCGCGTCGACGACTTCGACGCGGTGAGCGACGCGGAGCTGTACGACCGCCTGCTCGGCGAGTTCCCGCAGTGGCTCGCCGCCGCACGTGCCCAGGGCATCGTGCGGTGATCCTCCGCCCGACTGGGTAGAACCCGAAACGGAACGGCGAAGACCGGGGCGGTACCGGGGTCCGCGGTACACGGGCGGCGGCACCGGGACCCGTCCCGGGCACAACTGAAACCGTGGGCCGCTCCGCGCCACAAGGTGACTCCCGCTCGCACGACGGAGGTTCGTCCGGTGACCCGGCTGCGCATCACGTACGGCCCCTGGGGCGAGACCCTGGGCGAACTGCGCGATGCCGCCGCGGCCGCCGAGGACGCCGGTGCGAAAGTCCTGTGGGTGCCCGAACTGCACCGCAGCGCGACCATCGCCGCCGCGGCGATCGCCGAGGCCACCGACACCGCGCACATCGGCACCGGGATCGCCCTGGCGTTCGCCCGCTCGCCGACGACCACCGCGCTGGAGGCGCTCGACCTCGACGAACTCACCGACGGGCGCTTCATCCTCGGACTCGGCAGCGGCGTGCGGCGGCTCAACGAGGACTGGCACGGCGTCGACTTCGAGCACCCGGTGCGGCGCCTGGCCGAGACGGTCGCGTGCATCCGCGCGTTCACCGAGCAGTGCACGACAGGGGAACCGATCCATGCCGGCGGGGACTTGGCACGGCTGCGCATCCGCGGGTACCAGCGCCCGTTCCCGGTACGCCGCCCGCGCATCCCCGTCTACCTGGCGGGCGTCGGTCCCGCGATGACCCGCTGCGCCGCGCGCGTCGGCGACGGCTGGATCTCCCACGAACTGTGCTCGCCCGCGTATCTCAAGGACCGCCTGCTGCCGCGCGTCGACGAGGGGCTGCGGCAGAGCGGGCGCGAGCGCGCGGACTTCGACGTCGTGGTGTCGGCCTGCTGCTCGATCGACCGGGACCGGGACACCGCCCGCGGTCGTGCGGCGGGGCTGGTGGGGTTCTACGCGTCGGTGCGGACGTACGCAGACCTGTTCGACTTCCACGGCCTCGGCGCCGAACAGGCCGCGGTCGTGGACCGGTTCCGGGCGGGGGCCGGCGCCGACGGGCTCGCCGGCGCGGTGCCCGCCCGCATGACCGACGCCCTGACGCTCACCGGGCCTCTGGCCGAGGTGCGCGACCGGGTGCTCGCGTACGAGGGCCTCGCCGACACGGTCAAGTTGACCCCGCCGACCCACGGTCTGTCCGCACCGGAGATCCGCGCCGCCCAGGAACGCGTCATCGCCCTGATCGCCGAACTGTCCCGGGAGTGCTCATGAACGCGGCTCGGCCGCAGGAGAACGCCGCGGCCTTGCCGCGGCACAGCAGTGCGGCCGTGCCGCCCGAGAACGCCCGCACGGGCACGGGCGGACGAGACCCGCACACCTTCGCCGCGCCGGTCGCCGGACCGGTCGCCGGACCCGTTGCCGTCGCGGAGGTGGCGGCGTGACCACCGCGACGCACCTCACGCTGTGGGCACTGGGACTCGGCGAGGACAACACGCCCGACGAGGTACGCGACGCCGCGTGCCGCGAACTCCTCGACGGCGTCGGCACCGCCATCGCCGCCGTCCGGCTGGGCGCGGCGGAACCCGCGCTCGCCGTCGCCACCGCGCTCGGCGGACCGCGCAAGGCCTCCGTCATCGGTTCCTCCGGCCCGCGTATCTCCGCGCCGGCGGCCGCGCTCGCCAACGGCACGCTGGTGCACGCCCTGGACTTCGACGACACGCACGCCGGCGGCCTCGTACACGCCACCGCACCGGTGCTGCCTGCGGCGTTCGCGGTCGGCCAGGAGATGCGTTCCTCGGGCTCGGAGGTGCTGCTCGCGGCCGTCGCCGGGATGGAGACGGTCTGCCGCATCGCGGCGGCGGTGCCCCATGTGTTCCACGCGCGCGGGCTGCACGCGACCGGCGTCGCCGGGGTGTTCGCCGCCGCGCTGACGAGCGCGCGGCTCATGCGACTGGACGTGCGTCGCACCGTGAACGCGCTCGGTATCGCGGGGAGTTCGGCGGGCGGACTGCTGGAGTTCCTGAACACGGGAGCGTCCACCAAGCAACTGCACCCCGGCATGGCGGCATCCAACGGCATCCTCGCGGCGAAGCTCGCGGCAGCCGGTGCCAGCGGCCCGGAATCGGTGTTCGAGGGGGAGTTCGGCCTGTACCGGGCACTGACCGACCGCACGGTGCAGCAGCACCACGTCCTCGGCGGGCTCGGCGAACGCTGGGAACTGCTGGGCATCACGCCCAAGCCGTACCCGTGCTGCCAGCTCATCCACGCGACGCTCAACGCGGGCGAGCGCGTAGTGACGCAGATGGCCGCGGCAGGTGTCACCGCGGCCGACATCGAGACCATCAAGGTCACCGTGCCCAAGGAGACGATGGCGCTGGTGTGCGCGCCGGACAAAGCGTTCCCCCGGACCGTCTACGAGGCGAAGTTCTCGCTCGCCTGGACGCTCGCCGCCATGCTGACGGACGGCTCGGTCGGCGTGGACACGTACTCGGAGGGCTGTACGCGCCGCTCGCAACTGAGCGTGCTGGCCCAGCGCGTCCGGTTCGCCCACACCCGCGGCAGCGGGCCGGCCGCGAGCGAGCCGGGGCGGCTGACCGTGCGCTTCAGGAGCGGCCGCCAATTGCGCGTCGAGGAGCCGGCGACGACATCGATCTCCGAGGACACCCTCATGGCGAAGTTCCACGCGAACGTCGGCGGTATGACCGCCGACTCCGAGCAACTGGCCGCGCAACTCCGCTCGTTGGGTACGGTACGCGCCCTCGGACCGCTCCTCGACCTCACCGCCAAGGTCGTGGCCGGGAAGGAGACCGTGCGATGACCTACGAGGCCGTCCGCCCCGCGGAGTTCCCCTGGTTCCGCTACGACGGTTACACCTTTTCGCTCGGCCTGGCGCGCACGCTGCCGGACGGGCGTACCGAGGCGGTGCTGTCCGGGCACTCCGCGTCCGAGTACGACCCGGGAGCGGGCCGCATCGTCGTCAAGGGCGGCATGAAGGACCAGGTGCGGACCGCGTACGCGAAGATCGCCGCCATCCTCGGCGCGGTCGGCCTCGGGTTCGCCGACGTCACGCGCGTCGTGGAGAACTTCACCGCCGCGGGTCTCGCCGACTACGTCGAGGCCGAGGCGGTACGCCGCGAGGTCTTCGGCGAGCACCTGCCGCCCGCGTCGACCGTGGTGGTGGATGCCCTGCTGCGCCGGGACGCGCTCGTGGAGATCGAGGTGCGTGCGGTGACCGGCGGGGGCGGCGCCACGCCGATAGCCGACCGGATACTGCGAGTCTCGCCCGAGGGGGAGGTCTACGTGCCGACCGCGCCGCCGCTCGGCCCGTCCGGCGAGAAACCCGTGGACCAGTACCGGCGGTGCGTCGAGACCGCAGCCGACTGGCTGGGCAAGGCGGGCCTCGGGCTCGGATCGGTGGTCGCGGTCCGCGAGAACATCTCGCCGGACGTGCTGCCCGGCGAGGTCGACGAGATGCGGCGCATGCGGCGCGAACTCCTGGGTCCGGACGGCCTCCCGCCCGCGTCGTCGACGGTCGTCGTGGCCGGGCTTGCCGGCCACGCGCAAGTCACCCTCGACATCGTCGCCTCGGTGCACTCGCCACGCGCCGTCTTCCCCGACGGCTGGGGCCACTTGCGGGATATGGGCTGGACCCCGGCGATCCGCGCGGGCGGCATGCTCTTCCTGTCCGGCTTGGACGGCCGCGACCCGGGGACGGGCGAGGCCGCCCCCGCGGACGACGTCGTCGCGCAGGCCGAGGCGGCCTATCAGGCGGTGCGCACGGTGCTTGCGGCCGAAGGGCTCGGGCCGGAGGCGTTGTGCGAGACGGTCGAGTACGTCACCGCTGCCGGGCTTCCGGCCTACCGGGGCGTCGCGGGAGTACGCGAACGCATGCTGCGCGACGGAACCGGCCGGGACCCCGTGTGGCCCGCGTCCACCGGCCTGGTCTGTGCGGAACTGCCTCGACCCGGAGCGCAGTTCCTGGTGCTCCCGACGGCGGTGGCGGGGTGAGCCTGCCGGTCGCGGAGCTGCGGGCGATGGTGGGGCGTACCGCGACGTACACGGCACCGGAGGAACTGGGCCGGGCGGCGATCCGGATGTTCGCGGTCGCGGTGGGGGACACGAACCCGCTCTACACCGACCGGGAGTTCGCACGGGCGTGGGGCTACGACGACGTGGTGGCGCCGCCGACGCTGCTGTGCGAGACGAACCAGTACGCCGGGCTTCCGGCGGACGCGGACGGGTACGCGGGCCACACGTGGGGCATCGATATTCCGGGTACGCGCAAGGTGCGTGGCGGGAACGCGTACACGTTCCACAAGGCTGTGCATCCCGACGATGTGGTGACGGCATGTTGGACGCTCACGGATGTTGCGGAGCGGCGCATGTCGTCGGGGCTCGCGATGGTGATCGTGTCGTCGGTGGCCACTTACTCGAATCAGCGCGGCGAACTCCTGGTGACGAACGAGGAGACGGTCATCTGGACCGAACTCCCCGGCCCGAAAAAGGCTGCGAGAAACTCCGCGACGACCGGGTCCGCGACGAGTGGCTCCGCGACGACCGGGTCCGGGACGACGAAGGCCGCGACGTGAGCGGTCCGTCGATCGTCGTGGGCAGCGTGATGCCGCCCCTGGAGCGCGTGATCGACCGGGTGGCGATGGTCGCGTACGCGGGTGCCACGTGGGACTGGCACCGCATGCACCACGACGACACGTACGCCGCCGAGCACGGGCTGCCCGGTCCGATGGTCGACGGCCAGGTGCTCGGCGCCCTGCTCGCCGCGCAACTCCAGGACTGGACGGGCCCCTCGGCCCGCATCACGAGCCTGCACTTCAGATTCCGCAGTCCGGTCTTCGCGGGCGAACGCGTGCGCTGCACCGGACGGGTGACCGCGGTGGAAGGGGAACTGGTGGCGGTGCAACAGGAAGTCGTGGTCGTCGGGCCGGACGCACGGGTGGCGGTGTCCCCGGCCGGGGCCACCCTGGAGTTGCGGCGGGGGCGGCCATGACGGTGGCCGTCGTCGGCGTCGCCGAGTCCGACCTCGGGTCGACGGGGCTGTCCGTGCTGGGGCTCCAGACGCAGGGCATCACCCGCGCGCTCGCCGACGCGGGCGTCGCGCTCGCGGAGGTCGACGGGCTCGCGACAGCGGGTGTCGCACGGTTCTCCGCGACGCAGCTGGCCGAGTATCTGGGGCTGCAACCCGCCTGGACGGACTCGACGTTCGCGGGTGGCAGCGCGTTCGAGATGTACGTCGCGCGGGCGGTGCAGGCGATCGAGGCCGGGCAGTGTTCGACCGTCGTCGTGTCGTACGGGTCGAACCAGCGCTCGGCACGGTCACGCAGCCTCGGCGGGAACATCGACGCGCACGTGCCCGAGGCGCAGTTCGAGACGCCGTACGCGCCGCTCTATCCGATCTCGTACTACGCGATGGTCGCGCAGAAGTACCTGCACGCGTACGGCGCCAAGCCCGACTGCCTCGCCGAGGTCGCGGTCGCCGCCCGTGCGTGGGCGCTGCTCAACCCTGCCGCGTTCCGGTACGGCGCCGGCCCGCTGACGATCGACGACGTGCTCGCGGCGCCCCGGGTCTCGTCGCCGCTCGGCACGCTGGACTGCTGCCTGGTGACGGACGGCGGGGGCGCCCTGGTGCTGACGTCCCTGGAGCGGGCCCGTGACCTGCGCCGCGATCCGGTCGTGGTGCTCGGTTACGGGGAGTCCACCACCAACTCGGGCATGGGGGCTGTGGATAACTTGCTGCGGCCGGGGTCGTTCGACTCGGCGGCGCGGGCGTACCGCATGGCCGGGCTGGGACCGGCCGACGTCGACGTCGCGGAGGTCTACGACTCGTTCACGATCACCGCGCTGCTGAGCCTGGAGGCGCTGGGCTTCTGCGGTCCGGGCGAGGGGCCGGATTTCGTCGCGGACGGCCGGCTGCGGCCCGGCGGGGCGCTCCCGTTCAACACGAACGGCGGCGGTCTTTCCTACCACCATCCGGGCATGTACGGGCTGTTGTTGCTGGTGGAAGCGGTGCGGCAGCTCCGCGGCGAGTGCGGGGACCGCCAAGTGGCGGATCCTTCGGTGGCCCTGGCGCATGGCACCGGCGGCATTTTCTCGACTCATGCCACAGTGCTCTTGGGCCGGGACGGATGAGGCGGGTGGGCATGGCGGGGACGGCCGATGCGTACGAGGTTCCGGCGCCCGACGAGGTGACCGGCCCGTGGTGGGACGCGACCAGGGAGCGGCGGCTTGTGGTGCAGCGATGCGCGGATTGCGGTCGTCTCCAGCATTATCCCCGAGCGTTGTGCACAGCCTGTGGAAAAACTCTGCTGGAATTCACAGGGGTGACGGGGCGTGGCCGCGTCGACACGTTCACGGTGACGTACCGTGCGCCCCGGCCCGAGATCGAAGTCCCTTATGTGGTAGCCCGGGTGCGTTTGCACGAAGGGCCGATCCTGCTGAGCACGGTCGTCGGCTGCGCGCCCGAGGCGGTCGTCTGCGACATGCCGGTGGTTGTGGACTGGCGCCCGCTGCCGGACGGTCGGGCCCTGCCGGTGTTCCGCCCTGACCCACACCCCGATCTCCCGATGTGACCGATCACGAACGTATGAGGTGCCTGTGGATTTCGAACTGAACGACGAGCAGCGCCTCTTCCAGCGGACGCTGCGCGACTTCGTGCACAAGGAGATCGACCCGGTTGCCGCCGAGTGGGAGCGTACCGGCCGCTACCCGACCGAAATCGTGGAGACGATGGGGTCGTTGGGACTCTTCGGCCTCACGGTTCCCGAGGAGTACGGCGGACTGGCCGTCGACATGGTCTCCTTCGCGCTCGTCTTCGAGGAGATCTCGCGGGGCTGGATGGGCGTGGCCGGCATCCTCGGCTCCCACTCGCTCGCGTGCTGGATGATCGCGCGCCACGGCACAGAGGAGCAGCGGACGCGGTACCTGCCGAAGCTCGCGACCGGGGAGTGGCGTTCGGGCATCGCGCTGACCGAGCCCGACGCCGGCACCGATCTCCAGGGCATCCGCAGCACCGCCCGCCGCGACGGCGACGTGTATGTCGTCAACGGGGCCAAGACCTGGATCACCAACGCGCGGCACGCCGCGGTGCTGCCGGTGCTGGTGAAGACCGACCCCGAGGCGGTTCCCGCGCACCGCGGCATGAGCGTGCTGCTGATCGACACCGACACCCCAGGCTTCGAGGTGCTGCGCGACCTGCCCAAGCTGGGCTACAAGGGCACCGAGTCCTGCGAGTTGCGGCTCGACAACGTACGGGTGCCTGCGGCCCGGCTGCTGGGCGGCGTGGAGGGCGTCGGCATGAAGCAGGCGCTGTCGGGGTTGGAGACCGGGCGGATCAACGTGGCGGCGCGGGCGGTGGGGGTCGCGCAGCGGGCGTACGACGAGGCCCTGGCGTATTCGCGGCAACGCGCCGCGTTCGGGCAGCCGATCAGCTCCTTCCAGGCCATCCAGCTCAAGCTGGCGGACATGGCCACGAACCTCCAGGCATCGCGGCTGCTGGTCTACTGGGCGGCGTCGCGGGCGGACGCGGGCAAGCGCATCGACATGGAATCGGGCATGGCCAAGCTGCTGGCGTCGGAGACCTCGCTGACCAACTCCCTCGACGCCATGCGCATTCACGGCGGGTACGGCTACTCGCAGGAGTTCGTTGTCGAACGCCTCTACCGCGACGCCCCGTTGATGGCCATCGGGGAAGGCACGAACGACATCCTGCGCACGGTCATCGCCAAGGCCCTGGTCGCGGGGGTCGAGGCGATCGGCGGCTGAGCGGGGCCGCGTCGTCCCCCGCGCGCGCTGCGGGCACACGGGGCGGGCACACGGGGTTGGTAGGCGCGGCGGCTACGCGGGAGCGAGGTGCGTCGGTGAGCGGCAGAGGGCCCGAACTGCGTTGGCGCACCTTCCTCATGCCGTTCACCGACACGCCGGTACGCCTCGCCCGGCTGCGCCGCGATTCGGTGACCACCGCGACCGCGGCCCTCGTACGCTTCCCGCCCGGATGGTCGCGCACCGCCTGCGTCGCCTACGCGAGCGACGAGGAATTCATGCTGCTCTCCGGTGAGTTGCGGATGAGCGGCCAGGTCCACCGCCCAGGTGTGCGGGTACGGGTGCCGGGCGGCACACCGCGCCGCGCGTCGTCCACTCCGCGAGGTGCGGTGGCCGTGGCATGGTTCACCGGGGATCCGGGCGTCGTCGAACGGCTGTGCCGTGCCCGGGAAACATGACCCCTCGGGCCTGCGCCTGCGCCGGCGGCCGAGCCCGCACCTGCGGATGCGGACGGAGGCGGTCGCCGGTCACACGACGCGCACGCGTCAGATCGCGCCAATTGCGCGGAGCGGGGCGGTGGTCCGCTCAGCTCCGGGGAATCAGGGTCGCGTAGGCGAGGGCTTCCAGGCCCCCGCTGATGCGTTCCATCGGGGTGCCCTTGTCGCGCTGGTAGCGGTACAACTCCGGGGCCAGCGGGGCGAGGAGGAGGTCCGCGAGCGTGTCGGCGTCCTCGGCCCCGGCTTGTTGCGCGAGGTGGCGTACATGCAGCCGCCAGAACGCGTACGCCCCCGTCGTGTACCGCGCCGCACCCGTTTCCGCACCCAGCAGCAGATGGACGTGCGTCTCGAGCATGTCGACCATCGCCGCGTAGAACGCCGCCAGGCGCTCGGCGGGTGACGTCTCCGGCTCCGGGCCGAGGGGGGCGGGGCCGCGCATGAGCTTTTCCTGCAGCGCGCGTTCGTGCTCGTCCAGCAGCGCGCGGGCGATCGACACGCGGTCCGGATAGCGGCGATAGAGGGTGCCGCGTCCGATGCCCGCGGCTTTCGCGATGTCGTCCATGGTCACGGTCGCCGGGTCGCGCTCCGCGAAGAGGCGTTCGGCGGCGGCGAGCACGCGGGCCCGGTTGCGGGCGGCGTCGGCACGCTCGCGCGGCTGCGGTTCTCCGGCAAGCGGCAGGTCGGGCAGTCGGCTCATGACCAGCACTCTAGAGCACGCGAATGTTGAAGTGGACAGCATGTCCGCTTGTGGGTATGGTCCTGTCATCGCTCAAGCGGACATAGTGTCCGCTTAGGTCGCGGGGCTTCCATATCCGTGACCGCCGCCACGACCAGGGGGTCTCCGCCATGTCCCAGCTTCTCCACCTCGACAGCAGTGCCCGCAGCGCCTCGTTCTCCCGCCGCCTGGGGGCGGTCTTCGCGGACGAGTGGCGTGCCGCGGGCGGCGGGTACACGTACCGCGACCTGGCCGCGGACGCACCGCCGCCGATCCGCGAGGGCTGGACGAGCATCTGCGACACGCTGCTGCGCGAGGGCATCACCGACATCCACCGGTACGAGGAGGCCGTGCGGACCGACGAGGAGCGCGAAGCCTGGGCGGTCGTCGCACCCCTGCTCGCCGAGGTCGTCGCGGCGGATGTGGTGCTGATCGGGACGCCGATGTACAACTTCGGCGTCCCGGCGGCCCTCAAGGCGTGGATCGACCAGGTGACCTTCCCGAAGATGGTGCTGGCGCCGCGGCGGTTCGTGGTCGTGTCGGCGCGCGGCGGGGCGTACGGGCCCGGGACGCCTCGCGAGCCCTACGACCACCAGGAGCGCTACCTGCGGGACTTCTTCGCCGGGCATTACGCGATCGACCCCGAGGAGGGTGTCGACGTGGTCAACGCGGAACTGGTCAACAGCCTGGTCGATCCCGGACTCGCCGAGCGCCGGGCACAGCACGAGGAGTCCGCCGAGGCGGCCCTGCGCGGCGTGCGGGAGATCGCCTCGAAGCTCGCCGGCCACACCGTCGACCGCACGATTCCGAAGGAGGCGTGACCATGCCGTGGGTATGGCTGCTCCTGGCCGGCGCCGTCGAGGTCGCCTGGTCGCAGAGCATCAAGCCGACCGAGGGCTTCACCAAGATCCCGCAGACCGCACTGTGCTTCGGCCTCATGGCCACGGCCGTGTTCCTGCTGTCGATCGCGATGCGGGACCTGCCGGTCGGGACGTCGTACGCGGTGTTCACCGGCATCGGCACGGTCGGCGCGATCGTGCTGGGCGTCGTGATCCAGAACGACTCGCTCAACTTCGCACGGGTGAGCGCCCTGGTCCTGCTGCTCGCCGGGCTCGTCGTGGCGAAGCTGGCATCGTCGCACTGAGGACCGTCGCGCTGAGGACCGTCGCGCTGAGGACCGTCGCGCTGAGGATCGCCGCGCTGAGGATCGCCGCGCTGAGAGTTGTCGTCGCATCGAGGGTCGGCCGAGGGCCGGCGCCCTGTTCGGTGGCCCGGGGAATACCTCCGGGCCACCGACGTGTTTATCCACCCATGTCCTTTGTCGGTCTGGCCGTCGTGGCCGCCGTGCTGCTTGCCGCAACCGCGGCAGGCCTCTGGCGACGGCACACGGATGGGAGGATGCGGTCCGTGACCTCATCCGCAGCCTCCACGGGAGCCGCTTCCGGAGGCACCGCTTCCGGAAGGGCAGCTTCCGGCGACGAGGCCGCCGGGCCGGTGCTCACCGCCGACGAGATCGGTGCCGAATTCGGCAGCCGGGCGACCTTCGTGCAGTTCTCCTCGGCGTTCTGCTCGCCCTGCCGTACGACGCGGCTGCTGCTCGGCCAGGTCGCGGGCGAACTGGACGGCGTCGTGCACGCCGAGATCGACGCCGAGCACCATCTCGAGCTGGTCCGCCGACTGGACATCACGCGTACGCCGACCGTCCTCGTGCTCGACGCCACGGGTCGCGAGGTCCGGCGGGCGACCGGCGTACCGCGCCGCACGGACGCACTCGCGGCCGTCGCACTCGCCTCGGCCTCGCCCGCCACCTGACCCGGAGGACTTGCTTCCATGGGCATGGGCCTCGACCCTCGTGGACCCCGCTTCGCCGCCGCCGTCACCTCCGTGGTGCTGGCGGTGGTCCTCGTCACCGGCAGCGGCCTGCTGCTGGTGGCGCAAGCGGTGGTGTTCGCGGTCGCGGTCCTCGCCGGACCGGGTGCGTCGCCGTACGGCTGGATCTACCGGGCCCTCGTCGCCCCGCGGCTGGCGCCCCCGACCGAGCGCGAAGACCCGCGCCCGGTGCGCTTCGCCCAGGGTGTGGGCCTGGTGTTCGCGGTGGTGGGGGCGGTCGGCTACCTGGCCGGCCTCACCGCGCTCGGCATCGTGGCGGCGGCGTTCGCGCTGTTCGCCGCGTTCCTCAACGCGGTCTTCGGCCTGTGCCTGGGCTGCGAGATGTACCTGCGCTTCCGCCGCGCGACCGCCTGACACCCAACGGGCGGCCCGCGCAGGGTGGTTCGACCGGTACCGGGCCCAACAGGGCCCTGGGCCGAACCTCCGGGGAGCGGCAGGCTTTTGAACAGTAGGACCAACGACCCCGACAGAACCGGAGACATCCCCTCCATGAGCACGACCGACACCACCACTGTCGCCGCGTACGCCGCCCCCGCCGCAAAGGCTCCGCTGGAGCGCGTGACCATCCCGCGCCGCGCGCTGGGCGAGCGGGACATCCTGATCGAGATCAAGTACTGCGGGATCTGTCACTCGGACATCCACCAGGTGAAGGAGGAGTGGGGCGAGGCCCCCTTCCCGATGGTGCCGGGCCACGAGATCGCGGGCCTCGTCGCGGCGGTCGGCGCCGGCGTGACGCGGCACCAGGTCGGCGACCGCGTGGGCGTCGGCTGCTTCGTGGACTCCTGCGGGACCTGCGAGAACTGCGTCGAGGGGCTTGAGCAGTTCTGCCTGAACGGTGCGACCGGGACGTACCCGATCGGCCCGGACGGGGAGCCGACGTACGGCGGCTACAGCACGCACATCGTCGTCACCGAGGACTTCGCGCTGAAGATCCCGGAGGGCATCAGCCTGGAGGCGGCCGCGCCGCTGCTGTGCGCGGGCATCACGCTGTACTCGCCGCTCAAGCGCTGGGGCGCCGGGCCGGGCAAGAAGGTCGCGATCGTCGGTCTCGGCGGCCTCGGTCACATGGGCGTCAAGATCGCGGCCGCGATGGGCGCCGAGGTCACGGTGCTCAGCCAGTCGCTGCGGAAGAAGGACGACGGCCTGAAGCTCGGTGCGACGCATTACCACGCGACGGGTGACCCGGAGACGTTCGAGAAGCTCGCGGGGACGTTCGACCTGATCGTCAGCACCGTCTCGGCGAACATGGACTTCGACGCGTACCTGGGGCTGCTGAAGACGCGCGGCACGATGGTGAACGTCGGTGCGCCGTCCGAGCCGACGCCGATCAACCTGTTCTCGATCATCGGCGGCGACAAGACGCTGGCGGGCTCGATGGTCGGCGGCATCCCGGAGACCCAGGAGATGCTGGACTTCTGCGCGGAGCACGGGCTCGGCGCGGAGATCGAGGTCATCTCCGCCGACCGGATCAACGAGGCGTACGACCGCGTACTCGCCTCGGACGTCCGCTACCGCTTCGTCATCGACACGGCGACGATCTGACGGATTCGAGGAAGTGCCCCCAGGCACAGGGGGAGAGCGAAAGGTGTCCGCGACAGCGATCCTTGCTGTCGCGGACACCTGCATGCCGGGCGAGCGAAGGGACCTCGACGCGGCCGTTGTCGGCCGTTGACGAGTAGGACGACTTACGCCAGACCAGATTGGCGGTCACCGCTCTTTCAACCCCGCAACGAGGAATCGGGGCGCGGGTCAGCCGAAGGCGGACTGGACGTACACCGTGCGGGGTGCCTGGTATTCGACGACGGTCACCAACTGCCCCGGTTCGAAGCTCTCGCCCGGGGTCACCGGGTACGCCAGAAAAGCCTCCGATCCGCCGCGCACGCGGACCATGACTTCGCCCACCAGACCGGGGCCGATGCGCCCCGTCACCTTGCCCCGCAAGCCGACCATGCGCCCATTGTCCGGCCGGGACGGCCCCGAACGCTGTGCGGATCTCCCTCTGGTCGCGGCGGGCGGGCGTGTGCGAGGGTATGTGTCGACAGATACACGCGGGAGCTCGGGGCACCGGGCTGAGAGGGCGTTGACGCCGCGCCGACCGCAGAACCTGACCGGGTAATGCCGGCGTAGGGAGCTTTCAATGTCGTCGACGCACAACGCGTCCCAGCCTGCCCGTGCCACGACCACGGGCGCCGTCACCACGGGTGCCATCTCGCCCGCGCACCACAAGCAGTACCTCATCGGATCGCGTGACGACCTGCGCGTTCCCGTCCGCACGGTGCACCTGACCAACGACTCGACGGTGCGCCTTTACGACACCTCCGGCCCGTACACCGATCCCGCCTACGAGGTCGACGTACGGCGCGGCCTCCCCGCCATCCGCGACGCGTGGATCGACGAGCGCGGCGACACCGAGCGGTACGACGGCCGCATCGCCGCCCTCGGCGTGCTGCCCGGCACCGAGGTCGTCCGCCCCCGCCGGGCGGTCGGCGGCAAGGCGGTCACCCAACTCGCGTACGCCCGCCGCGGCGAGATCACGCCCGAAATGGAGTACGTGGCGATTCGCGAAGGCCTGCCGGCCGAGGCCGTCCGGGACGCCATCGCGTCCGGCAAGGCGGTGCTGCCCGCCAACGTCAACCACCCGGAGATCGAGCCGATGATCATCGGCAAGGACTTCCTGGTGAAGGTGAACGCCAACATCGGCAATTCCGCCGTCACTTCCTCGATCGAGGAGGAGACGGACAAGCTGGTGTGGGCGATCCGGTGGGGCGCCGACACGGTCATGGACCTCTCGACCGGCGACGACATCCACACCACGCGCGAGTGGATCGTCCGCAACTCGCCCGTCCCGATCGGCACCGTGCCGCTCTACCAGGCGCTCGAAAAGGTCAACGGCAAGCCCGAGGCGCTGACCTGGGAGCTCTACCGCGACACCGTGATCGAACAGGCCGAGCAGGGCGTCGACTACATGACCGTGCACGCGGGCGTACTGCTGCGGTACGTGCCGCTCACCGCGCGCCGCAAGACCGGCATCGTGTCGCGCGGCGGCTCGATCATGGCGGCGTGGTGCCTCGCGCACCACGAGGAGAACTTCCTCTACACCAACTTCCGTGAACTGACCGAGATCCTGCGGCAGTACGACATCACCTACTCGCTCGGCGACGGCCTGCGCCCCGGCAGCACGTACGACGCGAACGACGAGGCGCAGTTCGCCGAGCTGACCACGCTCGGCGAACTCGGCCGCATCGCCCGCGAGATGGACGTGCAGGTGATGATCGAGGGGCCGGGCCACGTGCCCATGCACAAGATCAAGGAGAACATCGACCTCCAGCAGGAGATCTGCGACGAGGCGCCGTTCTACACGCTCGGCCCGCTCACCACGGACATCGCGCCCGGGTACGACCACATCACGTCCGCGATCGGCGCCGCCATGATCGGCATGTGGGGCACCGCGATGCTCTGCTACGTCACGCCGAAGGAACACCTGGGGCTGCCGGACCGGGACGACGTGAAGGCGGGCGTGATCGCGTACAAGATCGCCGCGCACGCCGCGGATCTGGCCAAGGGCCACCCGACCGCGCACGAGTGGGACGACGCGCTCTCCGACGCCCGCTTCGAGTTCCGCTGGCAGGACCAGTTCGACCTGGCCCTCGACCCGGACACGGCAAGGGCGTTCCACGACGAGACGCTCCCGGCGGCGCCCGCCAAGACCGCGCACTTCTGCTCCATGTGCGGTCCGAAGTTCTGTTCGATGAAGATCTCCCGGCAGATCCGCGACGAACACGGCGACGGTTCGTCCGCCGTCGACAGCGCCTACGACGCGGAGGCTTTGGCCGGAATGCAGGCCAAGTCCGCTGAGTTCGCCGCCCAAGGAGGCAGGGTCTACCTCCCCCTCGCCGCCGACTGACCGGCGCAGACGCGCCGACAGGGCGCCGTGTCCGAAGAGGCAACCAGCCCCCGGCCACGGCGCCCGAACGCGTCGTGTTCACCGCACGGCGCCCAGCGGACTCGGCTACAGATGAGGGCACCGCCCGGTGTGGTCAGATACGGGACGGCGTCTCGGGTCGGGGGACCGCGTAGCCGGGGAGGGAGGGCCATCGCACCGTCAGTACCACCGACTCTTCCTCGGCGAACCACGAGTGGTCGACACCGCGGCCCCATACGACGTAGTCGCCCTGCTGCTCCAGGACCACGGTGCGGCCCGGGAGTTGTACGTGGAAGCGGCCGCTGATCAGCACGAGTAGGGCGGTACGCGCCTCGCCCTCTACCCACTGCGCCCGCTCGTCGCCAGGTGGGTGGACGCCCCACTTGATCTCAACGTCCTTGCTGTGACGGGGGTCGTCGACGTCCTTGAAGTGCCCGAGGAGCCAACCCCGGTCCAGTGCCGCATCCTTGCCCGCGTTGCCCACATACACTCTGTCGTTCACGCGCTCGGACGTTAGCAGTTGCGCGGTCCCGCCCGAGCGGTCACCGCACCCGGTCGTAGGCGAGGGCCAACGTGCCGTGCGCACCGGCGGCTTCACGGGTCAGTTCCCACTCGCCCGCGGGCAGCCCGTCCTCGAACAGTCGGGGGCCGGTGCCCAGGACGATCGGGAAGACGGTGAGCGCCAGGCGGTCGACCAGGTCCGCGGCCAGCAGGTCCTTGATGACGCTTGCGCTGGAGAGCACGAGGATGTCGCCGCCCTCGGTCGCCTTGAGGTCCGCCACCGCATCGGCGGTGGGGCGGTCGACGATCGTGGTGCGCTCCCACGGTGCCTCGTCGAGCGTCGACGACATGACGACCTTGTCCGTGTCGACGAGCCACTTCGCGAAGGCCTCGTCACGCGGGTCCGCGCCCTCCGCCCCGATCACGGTGGGCCAGAAGCCGAGGAAGCCTTCGGCGTTGACCCGCCCGAGGAGTGCGGTCGTGGCCGGCTCCCACAGGCTGGCCAGGTGGTCGCGGGCGACGTCGGTGACGGCGTACGGCATCACCCAGCTCATGTCCAAGGGGTCGGTCTTGGCGTAGCGGCCGTCGATGGAGAGCGACATGTTGGTGACGACGCGGCGGCCGGTGCTCTGCTGGGTCATTTCAAACTCCCTTTGTCGGTGTTGCCGTGGTGCGCTTCGGCCGTCTCTGCGGCAAGGACCGCCGCGAGGTTGTCGAGGCTCTGGCCGTAGCCGATCTCGATGCCCGCGACGAAGTCCGCGGATTCGACCGCGCTGTCGCTGATCCCGAAGTGCACGTCGAGTTCCGTGCCGGTGCCGGTCGGCCGCAGGTGCAGGTCGAGGTGGGCGGTGAAGGCGGTGCTCCCGTCGGGGAGCAGCGGGGAGAGCCGGTACGCGAGGTGCTCGGCGGGGCGTACCTCGTCGACGGTGCCCTCCGCCCGCCCGGCGACCAGGTCGGTCCCGTCGTCCTCGGCGTCGCGGTACTCCTGGACGATCCGCCCGCCCGGCCGTGCCTCGAAGACGATCTCCGAGACGCGCAGGTCGTCCGGTGTCCACCAACGGGCCAGCAGCGCGGCCTCCGTCAGGTGCCGCCAGACCGCCTCCGGGGTGCCCGGCAGTGACCGCCGGAACCGGAACGAGCGGTCGTCGGCCCACCCCGCCCGGTCCGCCGCGCGACGCTCCGCGTCGAGGCCGAGCCCGTAGCGCTCGTACGTCGCCCGCGAGCCCTCCGCCTGGTCCGCAGTGTCGGCCAACCGCCCGAGGGCTTCCGCCAGCTCCCGCAGGGGGCCCGGTTGCAGCGCGTAGATGCGCCGCTGCCCGGTGCGCTGGGACGTGACGACGCCGGCCCGCTCAAGGGTCTGGAGGTGCTTGGTCGTCTGCGGCTGCCGCGCGTCGGCGAGCTGCGCGAGAACGCCGACCGGGCGGGGGCGCTCGGCCAGCAGGGTCACGAGCCGCCAGCGGGCCGGGTCGGCCAGTGCGGTGAGGAGTGCGTCCATGCCTCAAGTATTCTTCAATACGAATATTCGTGTCAAGGAATATCTTGGGCTGTCCGGTCCGTGCCCGGGTCGCCGACTCCTGCCGCACGCCGGATTCGTCGGCACACTGGCTGTGTGACTGCGACTTCCATGGGCAAGGGCACGAACATTCCGGTCGCCGCGTCGGCGGTGCACGCCGTGCTGGCGTGGACCACGCGGCCGGGCACGCCGGATGCCGACGCGTCGGCGCTGCTGTTGACCGCGGCCGAACGGGTGCGTGACGACGACGACTTCGTCTTCTACAACCAACCGCGGCACGCCTCGGGCGCGGTACGGCACCTCGGCAAGCAGACGGCGGGCGACGCGGCGTGGGACGCGGTCGAGGTGAACCTCGCGAAGGTCGAACCGGGCATCGAGCGGATCGTGTTGTGCGCGTCGGCGGACGGCGGGACCTTCGGCCAGATGGCCGGGCTGGTGCTGCGCCTCTTCGAGGCCGGGACGCAGGCCGAACTCGCCCGGTTCGAGATGGCGGCGACGACGGAGACCGCGTTCGTCAGCGGCGAGTTGTACCGGCGCGGCGGGCAGTGGAAGTTCCGCGCGGTCGGGCAGGGGTACGCGTCCGGACTCGCGGGACTGGCAACCGACTTCGGGATCAGCGTCGACGATCCGCCGCCCGCGGCCACGCGCCCTGTCCCGCCGCCGGCGGCCACGCGCCCTGTCCCGCCGCCTGCACCCGCGCCCGCCCGTCCGGCACCCGGCCAGGCGATCCTGCCGCCCCCGCTGCCCACCCAGCCGGCCCCCGCGGCGGCCGGCTCGCAGGTCCGCTTCACCAAGGGCGAGGAACGCCTGCCCGTCGACATGCGGAAGCGGCTCTCGCTGCGCAAGGAGCAGGTCGCCGTCAGCCTCCGCAAGCACGGTGCGGAAGGGGTCCGGGCCCGGGTCATCCTGGTCCTGGACGCCTCCGGCTCGATGAGTCCGCTGTACGACAAGGGCATCGTCACGGACGTCGTGGAGCGGATGGCGGCCGTCGCCGCGCTGCTGGACGACGACGGCGAGATGCAGGCATGGACCTTCGCCTCGCACTCGGCGCGACTGCCCGACCTGGTGCTGGGCGAACTCCCCGAGTGGCTGCGGCTCCACGTACGTGTCGGGGAGATCAGCCTGTTCGGCCGACCGTCCAAGCGCAAGAAGGGGCTGCATGCGGCCCAGGTCGACATGCGCATGGTCGGCATCCAGAACGAGGAGCAGAAGGTCATCGCCGACGTCCGCACGTACGTCCGCCAGACCCCGGCCCAGGACCCCACCCTCGTGTTGTTCTTCTCCGACGGCGGCGTCTACCGCAACAACGAGATCGAGAGCGAGCTGCGGTCGGCCGTCGAGGAGCCGATCTTCTGGCAGTTCGTGGGTCTCGGGCGGGCGAACTACGGGGTGCTCGAACGCTTCGACACCATGCCCGGCCGCCGCGTCGACAACGTGGGCTTCTTCGCGGTCGACGACATAGCCAAAGTCTCCGACGCCGAGTTGTACGACCGACTGCTGTCGGAATTCCCGTCCTGGATCAAGGCGGCCCGCGCCGCCGGCATCCTCTGAACAGCAACGCCCTGCCCGAGGAGCAGCCGATGAGCCCCCGTCGCCAGAAGCCGAACCAGGACCTGTTCGCCAGGATCGCCGCGGGATTCGAGGACGAGTACGGCATCGACACGGGAACCATGTTCCGCAGCCCGGGACTTCGCGTCGACGGCAAGGTCTTCGCATTCCTCGGGCACGACGGCGGGCTCATCGTGAAGCTCCCCGAGGACCGTGCCCGGCTGCTCGTCGACGAGGGCGCCGCCGTACGCGTGACGATGGGCACGCGCTCCATGCGCGAGTGGGTGGCCTTCCCCGCGCAGGCGGACGAGGCGGCCACGCTCGCCCTGTGGCGGAAGATGGCCCGCCAAGCCCGAACGTACGTCGACTCACTCGGCGACACCGCGGTCTGACGCAGTCCGCTCCCACGGCACCGCTCGTGTGCCGCCCGGGGGTTGGGGGTTCGGGACCGGGCGGCTGGACGGCTGGACGGGTGGGCGGATCAGCGGACCGCGTCGGTGGGCTGGTCGCCTTCTGGCTCGTGCTCGCGTTTGCGCGTGCGGCGGGAGCTGCCGTTGCGCGGTGCCTGGAGCGGTATGACACGTGCGTCCGTGCCGGCCGCCGCCGCGGCGAGCATGGTGGACATGAAGGGGAGCACCCCCCGATGGAGTACGGCTGCCTGCCACTCCTCGCGGGCCAGTCGGACTTCCGTGTCCACGGCGGGAGTTCGCCGGTTGCGGCCCGCGTGCAGCAGCATCGCGAGACCGGCCAGCACCGCCGCGCCGAGCGCGATCACCAGGGAGGCCACCCCGACCAGGCGTACCGGTGCGACGCCCTTGTCGTGGTCGGTGGTCGCCTTGATCACGTAATAGGCCACCAGGAACACCGCCGCCGAAATCGCCGCCACGATGATGGTGATCGACGTGGCCAGCGCGAAGAACCCGACGCCTTCGGCCGTCTCGGCAAAGGGAGTTGCGGCCTGCTCGCCTTGCGAGGGGTTCGAGCGCTCCTCGCTGTCGACGAGGCGCCGGTACTCGACCGGGGTCTTCGCCGCGATCGTGTCGGCGTGGGCGAGCGTCGCGGTACGCAACTGCTCGGCGTTCAACTCCGGCGATTCCGCCAATGCCCTGGCGATGTCGTCCTGGTGCAGCGCGTCGTCGACGATCCGCTCGAACTGCCGCCGGTGTTCCTCGTAGTGGAACGGGTGAGGGTGCTGGTCGTTGTGCATCGGATCCCCCGAGATCGACCGCGCGAATGGGCCCGCGTCTGCCCCCCGTTCCGCCGAACGCACGGGAGGCGACGCGTCGGAGTCCGGTACGACGACCGGCTCGGGTCGATCGTTCGCCCGCCTCGCTACCCGGCGGTTGCGGAGCGGATATCCCGATGGTAGAGCCCGGAACGGTGGTTTTGCCCCAGGGAATTCCCTCTTGTCGACCAGGATTGCACTTTTGGTCGGAATCGGCTTCTACGCGGATTGACACCACTCCGACCGACACCTGGCGGACGGATTGCACGCGAATCGCACACGGCCGGGCAACCAGCGGCCGACGGTCGGTCCGAAGGGCGATCCGAAGGCCGGCACGAAGGTCGGCGCGAAGGTCGGCAAAGAGCCTCGGCCGCGCGGTCGGGCGCGTCAGTCGTACTCGGGGTCCTCGTCTATGTCGTAGACCATGCCGATCGTCTCCTCGTCGGCGGTCGGCGGCGCCGGTGCCGGCGGCCGCTCGGTCAGCGGCAGCCGGGCGACCAGGCACGGCCCGCCGAGGTAGATGCCGCCGTCGAGGTTGATGACCTGGCCGTCGGCGTACACCCGCGGGCCGTTGATGGTCGACGGGTCCTCGCCGGTCTGGTACGGGATCGGCGTGTGGCCGTGCACGATGTGCCGCCCGCCCAACTCGCCCAGCAGATCGGCCGCCGCGTTCGCCCCCGCCTCGCCCATGAACGCACCGCGCCGCGTCAGATTGCGGAACAGGTCCCAGCACGGCAGAGGCTCGGGGTCGCGCAGCATTTCGGCGATCTCGCCGTCGATGTCCTCGATGGTGCTGCCGTATTCGAGGTACGCGTTGCTGTCCGAGTGGATCAGCAGGTACCCGTCCACCACCGCGGCGACGGGCTGCGACGCGAGCCACTGCGCCTGCGCGTCGGTGAAGCGGTCCAGGTCCCACTGGAGGCCGCCGTTGCGCAGCCAGATCTCCCGGAAGGTGGTGGCACCGCCCGCGACCGGCACCGGGTGGTCGCCGAAGAAGTACACGCCCAGCAGCAGGATCTCGTGGTTGCCGAGCAGCATGCGCGAGCTGCCGCCGTCCGCCGAGGCCTCCTCGGCGAGGCGCATCGCGAGCTCGACCACGCCGATGCCGTCCGGGCCCCGGTCGGTGAAGTCGCCCAGGAACCACAGGCGCGCCGCACCGCCACTCCAGCGCGCCTCCTCGTCGATGAGGCCCTGCTCGCGCAGGGCCGCCTCGAGCTCGTCGAGATGGCCGTGCACGTCGCCCACCACGTAGAGCGGCGCGTCCTCGACGTCGACCGCGCCGCCTGTGCCGGGCGCTCCCGAGGCGATGCTCACGAGACGATTCCTTTCTTCCGCGCCCCCACGCCTGCCCAGCGGCCGCAGTGGGGGTGACGCCTGTCATGAAGCATGACGCACTGCGGAGCTGTACGGCTGCGGTGCCCGGGGTGCGAACACCATCCGATCACCGTCCGATTCGCTGTTGTTTCCACCGTTCGATTCACCGTCTGATGAGGACGCCGTGCCGTGACCGTATCTTGCGCGGGCGAATCGGGGAACGGTACTGCCCCCAGACATCGCGCGTCCCGCGTATTCGGGTGCGTGTCGCGGACAGCCGCTGCGCCGTACGGGCGAGATCAGGAAGCGGACAAATCGTCAGAACCCGTGGCGCCGCGCCGTGTCGAGGCCCGTACCGACAGGCGGATGGGCACCGTACGCTGCGCCGGTACCCGGGGGCCGACCCGTGCCGCGTCCTCCTCGATCACCCCGACCAGCAGCTCGACCGCGCTGCTTCCGGCCACCCTGGGCTGGAGGCTGAGCGTGGTCAGACCCGGTTCGGCGGCGTGCGCCGACTCCTCGCCGCACGCCGCCACCAAGAGGTCCTCCGGGACGCGCAGTCCGCGCGCCCGCGCGGCGGCCAGCAACTCGCCGCCGCAGCCCTCGTGCAGGCCGTAGACCGCGTCGGGCCGCGCGGCGGCCGGCAGGTCGAGCAGTCGGCCCGCGGCGGCTCCCGCGGCTCCCGACGTGTTCGGCGGGTAGGCCTCGACCAGCGGCTCGCGCCCGCGCTCGGCACACCAGGCGCGGTACGCGTCGACGCACCGCCGCGCGTACGTCCCCTCCTGCGACGTGAGCAGCGCGATCCGCCGCGCGCCCGCCTCGGCGAGGTGGTCGAGGACCGTTTCCATCGCGAGGGCGTGGTCGATGTCGACCCAGCCGTGCACGGTGCTGTCGCCGGGGTGCCCGCCGGTCACGACCGGCACGCCGCGCCGCAGCAGTTCGCGGACCATCGGGTCGTCCTCGGCCGGGTCGACGACGATCGTCCCGTCGAGCGCCACGTTGCTCCACACGTCGTGCCGCGAGGAGGTGGGCAGCACCACCAGGGCGTAGCCCCGGTCGAGGGCGGCGCCGGTGGCCGCCCGGACCAGTTCGGTGAACCAGCCGTACTCGGTCAGCGCGAACGGTTCCGCGGCGTGGTTCGTCGTGGTGAGGCCGATCAGCCCGGACCGCCCGGTGCGCAGCGTGCGCGCCGCCGCGGAGGGCCGGTAGCCGAGGCGGTCGGCGACCTCGCGGACGTGCACGCGGGTGGAGTCGGGCAGTCGGCCCTTGCCGTTGAGCGCGTCGGAGACGGTCGTGATCGACACCCCGGCCGCGGCAGCCACGTCCCGGATGCCGACGCGTGTGGGCCGCCGTCCGGGAGCCCCCTGGTCAACAGTCATCGCCATTGACAGTAGGGCCGTTCGGGTCTTCTGACGCCGGGCATGGGGTTCCTTTTGCGAAGAAACCATTTTCCGCATACCTGGTCCTGAAGGTGTCGATTGCGCGGGCGCCCGAACGGGGCCGGGATGGGCGGCATCGCTCCGGTATGCCCGGCGGCGGGCCCGCCGGAGTCGGAAACGTAAGGTGAGGCGGGGGTTCCCGGCGCGTTCCGCGGGCCGGGCGGAACCCTCGGCATCTCTTCGACGCCCCTTCGACCATCCCTTCGACGGCCATCCAGTGGAGGACGACGGTGACCCACGACAACCCCGCCGGCAGCGGGCCGCGCCTGCGCGGCGTGCTCGACACTCTGCCCGCGTACAAGCCGGGACGCCCCGCCGCGGCCGGTTCCGGGGCGCCGTCCTACAAGCTCTCGTCCAACGAGAACCCCTACCCGCCGCTGCCCGGCGTGCTGGAGAAGGTGGCCTCGGCCGCGGCGTCGTTCAACCGCTACCCGGACATGTCCTGCGGTGAGCTGACCGCCGAACTCGCGGAGCGCTTCGGGGTGCCGCCCGAGCACGTGGCGACCGGCACCGGGTCGGTCGGCGTCGCGCAGTCGCTGCTGCAGGCGACCTCGGGGCCGGGCGACGAGGTGGTCTACGCGTGGCGGTCGTTCGAGGCGTACCCGATCATCACGCAGATCTCCGGCGCCACTTCGGTGCAGGTGCCGCTGCTGCCGGACGAGGGGCACGACCTCGACGCGATGGCCGCCGCGATCACCGAGCGGACCCGGCTGGTGTTCGTCTGCAACCCCAACAACCCGACCGGGACCGCGGTCCGCCGCGACGCGCTCGTGCGCTTCCTGGACCGCGTGCCGTCCGACGTGCTGGTGGTGCTCGACGAGGCGTACAAGGAGTTCGTGCGCGACCCGGAGATCCCGGACGGCATCGAGCTGTACCGGGACCGGCCCAACGTCGCCGTGCTGCGCACGTTCTCGAAGGCGTACGGGCTGGCCGGCCTGCGGGTGGGCTTCGCCGTCGCGCACGAGCCGGTCGCCGAGGCGCTGCGCAAGACCGCGGTGCCGTTCGGGGTGAGCCAGCTCGCCCAGGACGCCGCCGTCGCGTCGCTGCGGTCCGAGGACGCGCTGTTGGAGCGCGTCGACGCGCTGGTCGTCGAGCGCACCCGGGTCGTGGACGCCCTGCGCGCGCAGGGCTGGACCGTGCCGGAGACGCAGGCCAACTTCGTCTGGCTGCGGCTCGGCGCCCGGACGCTGGAGTTCGCGGCGGCGTGCGGTGCGGCGGGCGTCACGGTGCGCCCGTTCGACGGCGAGGGCTGCCGCGTCACGATCGGGGAGAAGGAGGCGAACGACCTGTTCCTGGACGTCGCCTCGCGCCTGGTCTGAGCCGGGCGCACGCCGCCCGGAGATCGCCACGGGGGGTCGGTACACGAGCCGCAAAGGCCGCGTACCGACCCCCCGTGTTTGCCCCCGGAACCCCCTCGCTAGAGTTTGTGAACGGATGCACAAGCCCGACTTTGTGAATGCATGCACAAAGTCGTGCTGCTCGTCACATCGCTCGATGTGCCGCTAGCTCCGGGTTCGTCCCGATACGGCGCACGACTGAGGGTGTGGCGGGGGCGGCCCGAGGCCGGGTCATGTGTCGTGCACCATAAGAAAACGAAGTAACTGCGCAAGTCACATCAAGATCGATCAAGACCCGTCAAAAGCAGCAAAGCCCAGTCAGACCTACTCAGTCCGCTAATCAGCATCATCCCCGTGCATACCGACCAGAACGACTTTTCGGAGGAGGTCGTCCGTGGACCTCGCCCTCGATCCGCTGGACGTAGCCAGGTGGCAGTTCGGCATCACGACCGTCTACCACTTCCTGTTCGTCCCCCTGACGATCGGGCTGTCGACACTCGTCGCCTGCCTCCAGACCGCCTGGTACCGCACCGGCAAGGAGCACTACCTCCGGGCCACCAAGTTCTGGGGCAAGCTCTTCCTGATCAACTTCGCGATGGGCCTGGTCACCGGCATCGTGCAGGAGTTCCAGTTCGGCATGAACTGGTCGGACTACTCCCGCTTCGTCGGTGACGTCTTCGGCGCACCGCTCGCGATCGAGGCGCTGGTCGCGTTCTTCCTCGAATCGACCTTCCTCGGCCTGTGGATCTTCGGCTGGGACCGCCTGCCGAAGAAGATCCACCTCGCCACCATCTGGGCGGCCGCGATCGGCACGATCCTGTCGGCGTACTTCATCCTCGCCGCCAACTCGTGGATGCAGCACCCGACCGGCTACCGGATAAACCCGGAGAGCGGACGCGCCGAGCTGACCGACATCGTCGCGGTGCTCACCCAGAACACCGCGGTCAGCGCCTTCGCACACGTCATCACGGCGGCCTTCCTGACCGCGGCGGCGTTCATCGTCGGCATCAGCTGCTGGCACCTGCGCAAGCGCAACGAGGTCGAGGTCTTCCGGCCGTCGCTGCGGCTCGGCCTGTGGGTCGCCGTCGTCGCGGGCCTCGGCGTCGCCGTCACCGGCGACTTCCAGGGCAAGATCATGTACGAGCAGCAGCCCATGAAGATGGCCTCGGCCGAGGCGCTGTGGGACACCGAGCAGCCCGCGCCGTTCTCGATCTTCGCGTACGGCGACGTGAGCCAGGGCCACAACAAGGTCGCCATCGAGGTGCCCGGCGCGCTGTCGTTCCTCGCGAAGAGCGACTTCGACGCCGAGCTGCCCGGCATCAACGACCTCCAGCGCGAGATGGAGGCGAAGTACGGGCCCGGCGACTACCGGCCCAACATCCCCGTCACGTACTGGGGCTTCCGCCTCATGATCGGGTTCGGCATGACGTCGTTCGCGGTCGGCGCGATCGGCCTGTGGCTCACCCGCAAGAAGCGTGCGCTGCCGACCAACAAGTGGATCTGGCGCGCCGGCCTGTGGACGCTCGCCTTCCCGCTCGCCGGCAACTCCTTCGGCTGGATCTTCACCGAGATGGGCCGCCAACCGTGGGTCGTCTTCGGGGTGCTGAAGACCGAGTCCGCGGTGTCCCCCAGCGTCTCCACGGGCGAGGTGCTGACCTCGCTCATCGTCTTCACGCTGCTGTACGGCGTGCTCGCGGTGGTCGAGGTGGGCCTGCTGCGGCGCTACGTCGTCGCCGGACCACCGGAGGTCGAACCGGCGAAGCCGCGCGGACCCGGCGGTCCCGACGGAGGGCCGGACTCGGCGTCCGGCGACGACGCCGAGGACGACGCCGACCGCCCGCTCGCCTTCGCGTACTGAGCGCGGGCCCGGACCCCAGCAACTCGAACGAGGCTTGCGATGGAACTCACCACCGTCTGGTTCATCCTGATCGCCGTCCTGTGGGTCGGCTACTTCTTCCTGGAGGGATTCGACTTCGGCGTCGGAATACTCACCAAGGGCCTGGCCCGGAACGAGACCGAGCGCCGCGTGCTC
This sequence comes from Streptodolium elevatio, assembly GCF_040649515.1. Taxonomy (GTDB): domain Bacteria; phylum Actinomycetota; class Actinomycetes; order Streptomycetales; family Streptomycetaceae; genus Yinghuangia; species Yinghuangia elevatio. Next base: position 135,288 of record NZ_JBEZFP010000001.1, on the reverse strand, counting down.
ATCAACACCATCGGCCCGGTCTGGGACGGCAACGAGGTGTGGCTGATCACCGCCGGCGGCGCCACGTTCGCGGCGTTCCCGGAGTGGTACGCGACCCTCTTCAGCGGCTTCTACCTGCCGCTGCTGATCATCCTGGTCGCGCTGATCCTGCGCGGCGTCGCCTTCGAGTACCGGGCCAAGCGCGACGACGCCAAGTGGAAGCGGAACTGGGAGAACGCGATCTTCTGGGGCTCGCTGGTCCCGGCGTTCCTGTGGGGCGTCGCGTTCGCCAACATCGTGCGCGGCGTCAAGATCGACGCCGACAAGGAGTACGTGGGCAACCTGCTCGACCTGCTCAACCCGTACGCGCTGCTGGGCGGCCTGGTCACGCTCGTGCTGTTCACCTTCCACGGCGCGGTCTTCGTCGGGCTCAAGACGGTCGGCGACATCCGCGAGCGCGCCAACGCCCTGGCCTTCAGGCTCGGGCTCGCGACCGCGGTGCTCGCCCTGGTCTTCCTGATCTGGACCCAGGCCGACAGCGGCAACGGCAAGAGCCTCGTGGCCATGGTGGTCGCGGTCGTGGCGCTGCTCGCGGCGCTGGCGCTGAACCGGACCGGGCGCGAGGGCTGGACGTTCGCCATGTCGGGCGTGACGGTCATCGCGGCGGTGGCGATGCTGTTCCTGGCACTGTTCCCGGACGTCATGCCGTCGAGCATCGACTCCGCCTACAACCTGACGACGACGAACGCCGCGTCGACGCCGTACACGCTCAAGATCATGACCTGGGTGGCGGCGATCATGACCCCGGTGGTGCTGTGCTACCAGGGTTGGACGTACTGGGTGTTCCGCAAGCGCATCGGCACCAAGAACATCCCGACGACGGTGCCGCACGGCGCGGGCTGAGGGCCTGCCCGAACACACCACGAGCAATCGGACCGCCGCGACGGAGCGGTCCGGACGACGGAAGAGACGATGAAGCCCGTAGACCCGCGCCTGCTGCGCCACGCCCGAGCCACCCGGGGGTTCCTCGCCCTCACGGTCGTCCTCGGGGTGGTGGGCGCGGCTCTCGTCATCGTGCAGGCGGGGCTGCTCGCGACGCTCATCGTGGGCGCGTTCGAGGACGGCAAGGGCGTCGCGGAGCTGCGTACGCCGCTGATCGCACTCGCGCTGGTCGCGGCCGGGCGGGCACTGGCGGCCTGGCTCACCGAGGTCGCCGCGCACCGCACGTCGGCCGCGGTCAAGTCGCAGTTGCGCGGCAAGCTGCTCGCGCACGTGATGCGGCTGGGCCCGGCCTGGCTGACCGGCGCCCGGACCGGCGAACTGACCACGCTGGCGACGCGCGGCATCGACGCGCTCGACGGCTACTTCGCCCGCTACCTGCCGCAGCTCGTGCTCGCCGTCGTCGTCCCGGTCGCGGTCGTCGCGCGGATCGTGACCGGCGACTGGATCTCGGCCGCCACGATCGTGGTCACGCTGCCGCTGATCCCGCTGTTCATGGCGCTGATCGGGATGGCGACGCAGAAGTACATGGACCGGCAGTGGGACGTACTCGCGCGCCTGGCCGGGCACTTCCTCGACGTCGTGGCGGGGCTGCCGACGCTCAAGGTCTTCGGGCGCGCGAAGGCGCAGGCCACGTCGATCCGCAAGATCACCGACGACTACCGCAAGGCGACGCTCAAGACGCTGCGGGTGGCGTTCCTGTCGTCGTTCGCGCTGGAACTGCTCGCGACGATCTCGGTCGCGCTGGTCGCGGTGGGGGTCGGGCTGCGGCTGGTCGACGGGGAGATGGACCTGCACACGGCGCTGGTCGTGCTGATCCTGGCGCCGGAGGCGTACCTGCCGCTGCGCCAGGTGGGTGCCGAGTACCACGCGAGTGTGGAGGGACTGACGGCGGCGGAACGGGTGTTCGCGATCGTCGAGACGCCGGTGCCGGGAGCCGGGGCGGACGGGGCGGCGGCGACCGACGTCGCCTCGGCCGGGGCCGACGCGGCCGCCTCGGCCGGGCTCCGGACGCCCGGGCGGGACGCGGTGGTGCGGATCGAGGACCTGACCGTACGCAGACCCGACCGGACCGAACCGTCGGTCGCGGGCGCCTCGTTCGTGCTGCGGCCCGGCGAGACGACCGCGCTGGTCGGGCCGAGCGGGGTCGGCAAGTCCACGGTTCTGGCCGCGCTGCTGGGTTTTGTGGCGCCGGACTCGGGACGGATCACCGTCGACGGGATCGACCTGGCGGACCTGGACGCGGACGCGTGGCGGTCCCGGATCGCGTGGGTGCCGCAACGGCCGTACCTGTTCGCGGGGACCATCGCGGAGAACCTGCGGATGGCGGCGCCGGACGCGGACGACGCGGCGCTGCGCGAGGCCCTGCGAGCGGCGCACGCCGAGGAGTTCGTCGCGGTGGCGGGCGGCCTGGACACCGAGCTGGGCGAGGACGGGGCTGGGCTGTCCGCCGGTCAGCGGCAGCGGCTGGCACTGGCCCGGGCGTTCCTCGCCGACCGGCCGGTGCTGCTGCTGGACGAGCCGACCGCGAACCTGGACGGGGAGAGCGAGGCGGCGGTCGTCGACGCGGTACGGCGGCTCGCGTACGGGCGGACCGTGCTGCTGGTGGCGCATCGTCCGGCCCTGCTGGCGGTGGCGGACCACGTGGTGCGCCTGGAGAGTGCCGCGGTCGGATCATCCGACAACCGAAACGCGCCCCCACTCCGGGGGTCTAAGGGAGTGGCCGCCGAAACGCACGGCCGTCGTCCACAGATCGAGGCTGTGGTCGGATCATCCGACAAGGGCAACGCGCCCCCACTCCGGGGGTCTACCGGAGTTCGCGCCGAAAGCGCCGCCGCGGATCCCCAGGTGTCTGCCGATGATCGGACCGACGCGCCGTCGTCCACAGGCCGCAAGGACGACGGCCTCGACGACGCAAGCCCCCTCGACGACGATGGGCTCGACGACGCAAGCCTCAACGACGAAGGGCTCGACGACGGCGGCCTCGCCCACGTGGGCCGCCTGGGGAGTGCCCGCACGTCGACGTTCCGCCGCCTTCTCGCCCTCGCCCGTCCCGTCCGCTCCCGCCTCGCGCTGGCCGTCCTGCTCGGCGCGGTCGCCCTCGGCAGCTCGGTCGGCCTGATGGCGACCTCCGCGTGGCTGATCTCCCGCGCGTCGCAGCACCCGCCCGTCCTCACGCTGATGGTCGCGGTCACGTCCGTCCGCGCGTTCGGCATCTCCCGCGCGGTCTTCCGCTACGCCGAGCGCCTCGTCTCCCACGACGCCGCCTTCCGCATCCTGGCCCGGCTCCGCGTGACCGTGTACGAGCGACTCGAACGCCTCGCCCCCGCCGGCCTGCCCGCCTTCCGCCGCGGCGACCTGCTCTCCCGCCTCGTCGCCGACGTCGACGCCGTGCAGGACTTCTTCCTCCGCGCGCTGCTCCCCGCCGCGGTGGCCGTCGTCGTCGGGGTCGCCGCCGTCGGGGTGACCGGCGCCTTCCTCCCCGAGGCCGGCGCCGTGCTCGCCGCCGGACTCCTGACCGCGGGCGTCGTCGTCCCGTGGACCGCCGCCCGCGTGGCCCGCCGCGCCGAGCGCCGCATCGCCGCCGTGCGCGGTGACCTGTCCACCGGCGTCACCGAACTCCTGCGCGGCGCCCCCGAACTGATCGCGGCGGGCGCCGCCCCGGCCCGGCTCGCCGCACTCGGCGGCACCGACGATCGGCTGCGCCGTACCGAGGCCCGCCAGGCCCAGGGCGCCGGCCTCGGCGCCGGCCTCGCCGCGCTCGCCACCGGCGCGACGGTGTGGGGCTGCACGGTCGTCGGCGTCGCGGCCGTCGCCGCGGGGCGCCTGGACGGCGTGCTGCTCGCGCTCGTCGTCCTCACACCGCTCGCCGCTTTCGAGGCGACCGCCGTGCTGCCGTCGGCCGGACGCCACCTGGAATCCTCCCGCCGCGCCGCAGCCAGGGTCTTCGAGGTCGTCGACGCCCCCGAACCGGTGCACGAACCCGCGCACCCCGTGCCGCTCCCGCCCGCCCCGCACAGCCTGCACGTACGCGGGCTGACCGCGCGCTGGACGCCGGAAGGGCCGGCCGCGCTCGACGCCGTCGACCTCGACCTCGCTCCCGGCCGCCGCGTCGCGGTCGTGGGCCCGAGCGGGTCCGGCAAGACGACCTTCGCCAACGTGCTGCTGCGCTTCCTCGACCCCGAGGGCGGCGACGTACGCCTGACCGCGTCGACCGGCCCGCGTCCCGAGTCCGCCGCCCTGACCGACCTGGAAGGCGACGCCGTACGCCGGGCGGTCGGCCTGTGCGCGCAGGACGCCCACATCTTCGACAGCTCCGTACGCGAGAACCTGCGCCTGGCCAGGCCCGGTTGCGACGACGCCGCGATCCGCGACGCCCTCGCCCGCGCCCGGCTGCTCGACTGGGTGGACAGCCTGCCGCGCGGCCTGGACACGATGGTCGGGGAGCACGGCGCGCGCATGTCGGGCGGCCAGCGCCGGCGGCTCGCGCTCGCGCGCGTGCTGCTGGCCGACTTCGACATCGTCGTCCTCGACGAACCGGCCGAACACCTGGATCTCGCGACCGCCGACGCGCTCACCGCCGACCTGCTGGCCGCGACCGAGGACCGCACGACCGTGCTCATCACGCACCGGCTCGCCGGTCTGGAGCACGTCGACGAGATCGTGGTGCTCGACGCGGGCCGGGTCGTGCAACGCGGGACGTGGGCCGAGCTCACCGAAACCGAGGGCCCGTTCCGTGTCCTGCGCGAGCGCGAGGCCGCGACGGAGTCCGTCCTGCGTCCCGCCTGACCCGGCGCGCAGCCGCGCGGTCGTGTCCTGAGCGGTCCCGCTCCGCCACCCCGCTCATATGCTCTCAATATCCATCAAAGACACTTAATCTCTGACCATGGTGGACACTCCCGACCCCGGGTTCGGTGCCGCGCCCCCCGAGGGCTCGCGGCTCCCGGAACTGGCCGCGCTCGGGCTCGACGACCTGGTGGCCGAGGTGGTCGAGCGCCTGCAGAGCGCCGCCGCCACCGGCGACCGCCTGCAAGGGCTCCTGGAAGCGGTCGTGTCCGTCGGCGCCGACCTCGACCTGCACGCGACGCTGCACCGCATCGTCGCGGAGGCCGTGGAACTCGTCGACGCCAAGTACGGCGCCATCGGCGTACTCGGACCCGAGGGAGCCGCCCGCGGGCTCATCGACTTCATCCACGTCGGGCTCGACGACGCCACCGCCGCCGAGATCGGGGACCTCCCACACGGGCGCGGCATCCTCGGGCTGCTCATCGACCATCCCGAGCCGCTCCGCCTCGACGACCTGACCCGGCACCCGGCGTCGTACGGCTTCCCGCCCCGGCACCCCCCGATGCACTCGTTCCTGGGCGTGCCGATCCGCCTGCGCGACGAGGTGTTCGGCAATCTCTACCTCACCGAGAAACGCGGCCGGTCCGGCTTCAGCGCCGAGGACAAGCAGGTCGTACGCGCCCTCGCCGCGGCCGCCGGCGTCGCGATCGGGAACGCCCGCCTCTACCAGCAGGCCCGCGAGCGCGAGGAGTGGATCCAGGGGTCCGTCGACATCACCACCACGCTGCTGGGCACCGAGGACCCCGACGAGGCGCTGCAGGTCGTCGCGCGCCGCGCGCGGGCCCTCGCGTCCGCGGACTTCTCGGCGATATACCTGCCGCAGCCCGACGGTTCGTATCTCGTGGAGATCACCGACGGGGACGACGTCTCCGCGCTGGCCGGCACCGTCGTGCCCGGGGGATCGCCGCTCGCCCGGGTGATCGACGCGGGGGAGAGCGTGTTCATCGCGGACATGAGCACGGATCCGCGTGTCATGTTGGAGCAGTCGCGCGCGTTCGGCCCCGGTCTGTTCGTACCGCTCGCGGCCGGCGACCGCGTGCTCGGTGCGCTCGAACTCGACCGCAGCATCGGCGCGGTGCCGTTCACCAGTACCGAACAGGCGATGTTCCAGGCGTTCGCGGGGCAGGCGGCCGTCGCCCTCATGCTCGCCGGCGCGCAGCGCGACCGCTCGCGGCTGGCGGTCTACCAGGACCGCGACCGCATCGCGCGCGACCTCCACGACCTCGTGGTCCAGCGGCTGTTCGCGACCGGCATGATGCTCCAGGGCGCCGCCCGCCTTGCGAAGGTGCCGGAGGTGATCCGCCGCGTCGACCAGGCCGTCGACGAGTTGGACGCGACCATCCGCGAGGTGCGCAGCACCATCTTCGCGCTGCAGCAGGGCCCGGAGGACGCCGGTCCGGGCGTCCGCGCCCGCGTGCTGCGCGAGGCCTCGTCCGCGAGCGGCGCGCTCGGCTTCGAGCCCGCGGTGACCTTCGTGGGCCCGGTCGACTCGCGCATCCCCGACGACGTCGCCGAGAACCTCCTCGCCGCGCTGCGCGAATCGCTGTCCAACGCCTCGCGGCACGCCAAGGCGTCGCGCGTCGAGGTGTCGCTCGTCGTCGAGGACGAAGCGGTGCTGGCCGTCACGGACGACGGCGTCGGCATCCCCGAGACGGGCCGCCGCAGCGGGCTCGCGAACCTGCGCGCACGGGCCGAGTCGCTGGGCGGCTCCGCGGAGTTCGGCCCGGGGCCGGACGGTACGGGCACCACCGTCACCTGGCGCGCGCCCGTCTGACGCCTCGGCCCGGGCGGCTACGGGTGGTGGTTCTCGGCCTTGCTGCGTGCCACGTACGCCGCCGCCTGGGTGCGCCGCTCCATGCCGAGCTTCGCCAGCAGGCTGGACACGTAGTTCTTCACCGTCTTCTCGGCCAGGTGCAGTTCCCCGCCGATCTGCCGGTTCGTCATGCCCTCGCCGATCAGGTCGAGGATCTTGCGCTCCTGCTCGCTGAGCGAGGCGAGGCGGTCGTCCTGCCGTCCGCCGCCGCGCAGGCGTTCCAGCACGCGCGCGGTGGCCACCGGGTCGAGCAGGGACTTGCCGGACGCGACGTCGCGGACCGCGCCGACCAGGTCCGAGCCGCGGATGTCCTTGAGGACGTACCCGGCGGCGCCGGCCATGATCGCGTCGAACAGCGCCTCGTCGTCGGAGAACGAGGTGAGCATCAGGCAGCGCACGTCCGGCATCGAGGCGCGGATCTCGCGGCACACCTCGACGCCGCTGCCGTCCGGCAGGCGTACGTCCAGCACCGCGACCTGCGGGCGCGTCGCCGGGATGCGGACGAGTGCCTCGGCGGCGGTGCCGGCCTCGCCCACGACCTCGATGTCCGCTTCCAGTGACAGCAGCTCGAACACGCCGCGGCGTACGACTTCATGGTCGTCGAGGAGAAACACCCGAATGGTTACAACATCAGTCATTTGTACAGATTCGCACGGGTTGGTGCGTTCGGCCGGTACCGGCCCTCCGGAAAGCCCCGGAACAGGGCTCTGAACAGGGTGATCGGCCTCGCGCGCGGGGTTCGGGCGGGGCTCGGGAGGGGGTTGTTGTGGGCGTCCGACAAAGCGGATCGGAGTTCTCCGGGTGGTTGCCGCTATCTGCCGCGCTGACCGCCGGGTAACGTTCCCGGTGTGCGGTCCTCGGCAGTTCCGGGGCCGCATGCCTGTGCGCAGGTGCCAACCCGGATTTACCCGGGAATTCCTAGGACATCCTAGGAATGTAAAGCCACCGTGTCGTGGCCCGGTATGTCGCGCACACCCCGCGCGGTAACCGGACCCGGCAAGCCGGATTCGGTCCACGGCGATCCCGCGGGCCGGACAGACCGAGGAGAGAACGTGGCAGTGGACCATGTGGGAGGGCCCGGGACGGGCGCAGTCCTCCCCGATCCGGCAGGGCCGGGTATGGACACGGGTCAGACGCCGGGGCTGGTGCAGCTGCTCACCCCCGAGGGTGAGCGGGTGGAGCACCCCGACTGGTCGATCGACCTCACCGACGACGAATACCGCGGGCTCTACCGCGACCTCGTCCTCGTCCGCCGCTTCGACGCCGAGGCCACCGCGCTGCAGCGGCAGGGCGAGCTGGGCCTGTGGGCCTCGCTGCTCGGCCAGGAGGCGGCCCAGGTGGGCTCCGGGCGGGCGCTGGGGGAGCGGGACTACGCGTTCCCGACGTACCGCGAGCACGGCGTGGCCTGGTGCCGCGGCGTGGACCCGCTCAACCTGCTGGGCATGTTCCGCGGGGTGAACCACGGCGGGTGGGATCCCAACAGCAATAACTTCCACCTGTACACGATCGTGATCGGCTCGCAGGCATTGCACGCGGTCGGATATGCCATGGGCATGCAGCGCTCCGGCGGCGACGCGGCGGTCATCGCGTATTTCGGCGACGGCGCCTCCAGCCAGGGAGACGTGAACGAGGCGTTCACCTTCGCCGCGGTCTTCAATGCCCCGGTCGTGTTCTTCTGCCAGAACAACCAATGGGCCATTTCCGAGCCGACCGAGCGCCAGATGCGCGTGCCGCTGTATCAGCGCGCCGCCGGATTCGGATTCCCCGGCGTACGCGTCGACGGAAACGACGTGCTGGCCTGCCTCGCCGTCACGCGCGGCGCGCTGGAGCGGGCCCGGCGCGGCGAAGGACCGATGCTGATCGAGGCGTTCACCTACCGGATGGGCGCGCACACCACGTCGGACGATCCCACCCGCTACCGGCTCGCCGCCGAGCTGGAGGCGTGGAAGCTCAAGGACCCGATCGAGCGACTCAAGGCGTTCCTGCACAAGAACGGCCTCGCCGACGCGGACTTCTTCGCCGACCTGGAGCGGGAGAGCGACGAACTGGCCAAGCGCGTGCGGCAGGGCGTGCGCACGATGCCGGACCCGCAGCCGACGCTGATGTTCGAGCACGCGTACGCCGAACCCCACCCGCTGGTCGACGAGGAGCGGGCCGAGTTCACCGCGTACCACGCGTCGTTCGCCGAGCAGGGCGACGACCGGAACCAGGAGGGCGGGCACTGATGGCCGGGCAGTCGGGCGGCAAGCCCGCCCAGATGACGATGGCGCAGGCCATCAACGCGGGCCTGCGGCGGGCCCTGGAGGACGACCCCAAGACCCTGGTCATGGGCGAGGACGTCGGAAAGCTCGGCGGCGTCTTCCGGGTCACCGACGGCCTCCAGAAGGACTTCGGCGAGGACCGCGTCGTCGACACGCCGCTGGCCGAGTCGGGCATCCTCGGCACCGCGATCGGGCTCGCGCTGGCCGGCTACCGGCCGGTCGCGGAGATCCAGTTCGACGGCTTCGTGTACCCGGCGTACGACCAGATCGTGTCGCAGCTCGCCAAGATGCACGCGCGGGCGCTCGGGCACGTCAAGGTGCCGGTCGTGGTGCGCATCCCGTACGGCGGCGGCATCGGTGCCGTCGAGCACCACAGCGAGTCCCCCGAGGCGTACTTCGCGCACACCGCCGGTCTGCGCGTGGTCTCGCCGTCCAACCCGGTCGACGCGTACTGGATGATCCAGCAGTCCATCCGCTCCGACGACCCGGTCGTGTTCTTCGAACCCAAGCGCCGCTACTGGGCCAAGGCCGAGGTCGACACGGCCGCGACGCCCGACCCCCTGCACTCCGCACGTGTCGTGCGGTCCGGGCGGGACTGCACGCTGGTCGCCTACGGCCCGATGGTGCAGACGTGCCTGGACGCCGCGGCGGCGGCCGCCGCGGACGACGGCCGCGACCTCGAGGTGATCGACCTGCGCTCGCTCTCGCCGGTCGACTTCGCGGCGGTCGAGGACTCGGTGCGGCGCACCGGGCGCCTGGTCGTCGTGCACGAGGCGCCGACGTTCCTCGGGATGGGCTCGGAGATCGCCGCGCGCGTGACCGAGCGCTGCTTCTACCACCTCCAGGCCCCCGTCCTGCGGGTAGGCGGGTACCACTCGCCGTATCCGCCGTCGCGGATCGAGGAGGAGTACCTGCCGGACCTCGACCGCGTGCTCGACGCGGTCGACCGTTCGCTGGCCTGGTGACGCAGTGGTGAGGAGCAACGTTATGGCGCAGCGCAGGCAGTTCGTGATGCCCGACGTCGGCGAGGGCCTTCTCGAGGCGGACATCGTCGCGTGGCAGGTGGCGGTGGGCGACACCGTCACGGACGGGCAGGTGATCGTCGAGGTGGAGACCGCCAAGGCGGTGGTGGAGCTCCCGTGCCCCTTCGACGGCGTGGTGACCGAACTGCTGGCCTCCGAGGGGGACACGGTTCCGGTCGGTACGCCGATCATCACGGTCGAGCTGGCGGGTGCCGCGGACGGCGCGGGGCCGGCGGACGGGCCGGGAAGCGGCGAGGCCGCGGGTGACACCGACGGGAGCGACACCGCCGGGAGTGACGCGTCCGGGGCCGACGCGAACGGCGGCGACGCCGCGAACCCGGGCGCGGGGCGCGAGGCGGTGCTCGTCGGCTACGGCGTACGCACCGCGAGCGCGCACCGCCGCCCCCGCAACAAGCCCTCGGGCCCGGCGCCGGCCCGCCCGGCCGCACCGCCGACCCGGCCCGCCGCCGCACCGGCAGCGGCGCCCGCGGCACCGGCACCCGCCGCACTCGGGTCCGCGCCGTTCCACGCGCAGGGATCCGCACCGGGCAGCGTGCTCGTGCTCGCCAAGCCCCCGGTCCGCAAGCTGGCCCGGGACCTCGGCGTGGACCTCGGCTCGCTGGTGCCGAGCGGCCCCGGCGGCGTCGTGACGCGCGAGGACGTGCACGCGGCGGCGGAGGGGACCGGCGCGTCGGCACCGGCCGCGGCCGGCGGCGAGCGGCGCGTACCGGTCAAGGGCGTGCGCAAGGCGACCGCGCAGGCGATGGTGGCCAGCGCGTTCACCGCCCCGCACGTCACCGAGTGGGTGCAGGTCGACGTCACACGCAGCGTCAAGCTGGTCGGAAAGCTGCGCGAACTGCCCGAGTTCGCCGACGTCAAGGTGTCCCCGCTGCTGCTGGTGGCCAAGGCGCTGCTCGGCGCGGTGCGGCGCAACCCCGATGTGAACGCGTCGTGGGACGAGGAGAACCAGGAGATCGTCCTCAAGGACCACGTCAACCTGGGCATCGCGGCGGCCACTCCGCGCGGTCTGCTGGTGCCGAACGTCAAGGACGCGGGCGGGCTTTCGCTCGTCGGCCTGGCCCGGGCGCTGGGCGAGCTGACCGCGACCGCACGGGCGGGCAAGACGCAGCCGGCGGATCTGTCGGGCGGCACGGTCACGATCACCAACATCGGGGTGTTCGGCATCGACGGCGGTACGCCGATCCTCAACCCCGGGGAGGCCGCGATCCTCGCGGTGGGCGCGATCCGCCCGATGCCCTGGGTGCACAAGGGCAAGGTGAAGCCGCGTCAGGTCACCACCCTGGCCCTGTCGTTCGACCACCGCCTGGTGGACGGCGAGCTGGGATCCAAGGTGCTCGCGGACACCGCCGCGGCGCTGGAGCGGCCCGAGCGGCTGATCGCCTGGAGCTGATCCGGCACGGGTCGGGAACGCAACACGGAAGGGGCGGGCCGCACATGAGCGGCCCGCCCCTTCCGGCCTGTCAGCGCCGGTGCCACGGCCTCGGCCTTGGCGCGACCGCGGGGTGGCCGGGCGCTACAGCGTGACCGCGATCTCCGCCAGCACCCGTTCGGCCGCGACGCGGTCGCCCTCGATCTTCAGGTCGGCGGTGGCCGGCCGGATCCGTCCGCACATCAGGCGCGCGAACGTCTCCCAGTCGGTGGACAGCGTCACCAGGGGGGCCAGCGCGACCTGTTCGCCGATCCCCGCCTGCCCGTTCGGCCCGACGGTGACCGTGCGCATGAACTCCAGCTGCCCGTGCACGTCGAATGCCACCGTGTGTCCGGGGGCTATGCGCGCGTCCTCGGCGACCACGCGCGGGAGCTGGGCGAGCAGGAAGTCGCGCGACACCTGCGCGGCGGGCGAGTCGAGGTTGCCGGGACGGCCGGTCGCGCGGCGTACGTCCTGCTCGTGCGCCCACACGTCGAACGTCCGCGAGCGCAGCAGGTGCTTGTACGGCGTACTGCGGCCCATCATGCCGCGCACCTCGGTCTCGGGCGCGCAGTCGCTGTCCCGCAGCATCCGCAGACGGCGGCCGATCACCCACGTCAGCTCGCCGGTCATCTCCGCGGCGGTGTGGCAGCGCCGCACGTCCACGGGTATCTCGCAGTAGCGGCTGAATTCGTCGTCCGGGCGCACGTGCGCGAGATCGCTCGGCAGGTTGTGGATCGGGCGCGGATCGCCCAGCAGTTCCAGTTCGACGCCGATGACGTGCGAGACGACGTCGCGGATCGACCAGCCCGGGCACTCCGTCGCGCGGTTCCACTGCCCTTCTGTCAGTCCGGCGCAGACGTCGGAGAGCGACCGTACGGACTGTTCCCACGCGTCGACGAGATACTGGAGTTCATTGCTCACGGCGAACCTCTGGGTGTCGGGACGCCCCGTCGCGGCCCGTCTGCGACCGGGCGTTCATGCAGGCACGTTACGCTGCGCGGAAGCCCGGGGCAGCCGGTTCGCGCGAAGCGGCCCGCGCTTGCGGGGATGTTCGGCAGGGGTTCCGGCGACGGGACCGGTTCAACGGTCAGCGGGATGTGGTGGTCTGCGTGCGCGTGTCCCTGATTCAGCTCGATGTCGATCTGTCCGTGCCGAAGGCCGACCGCCTCGCCGAGACGCTGCGCTTGGTGCGCGAACGTGCGGACGACCACCTCGTCGTGCTGCCCGAGCTGTGGCTGCCCGGCGGCTGGGACTACGCCCGCTGGGACGAGGACGCCGAGACCCTGGACGGCCCGACCGCGCAAGCGCTCGCCGAGGCCGCGCGCGACGCGGGTGTGTGGCTGCACGGGGGCAGCATCGTCGAGCGCGGCGACGACGGCGCGCACTACAACACGTCGCTGGTGTTCGGCCCGGACGGCGCGTTGCGCGCGACGTACCGCAAGATCCACCGGTTCGGCTTCGACAGCGGCGAGGCCGCGCTCATGGGACCGGGCGCCGACCTCGTGACGCTCGCCACGCCGTTCGGCACCCTCGGCCTGGCCACCTGCTACGACCTGCGCTTCCCCGAGATGTTCCGGCTGCTCCTCGACCGCGGCGCCGAGGTCCTGGTCGTCCCGGCCGCGTGGCCCGCCCGCCGCGTCGAGCACTGGCGCCTGCTGGCCCGCGCGCGGGCGGTCGAGAACCAGGTCTTCGTGCTCGCCTGCAACACCGCGGGCTCCCAGGCCGGCCTGGCCCAGGGCGGGCACAGTGTGGTCGTCGACCCGTGGGGGGAGATCGTGGCCGAGGCCGGGCCGGAGGGCCGTGTGCTGACCGCCGAGATCGACACCGCCCTGGTCGCCAAGACCCGCGCGGACTTCCCGGTGCTCAAGGACCGCCGGGTCGGCTGATCCGTCGTACGGCGCCGCGCGCCGCGTACCGCCGGCGCGTCGGCGGGTCCGCGGAAGGGCGGTCGGGCGGGCTGTCCGTGAGGAACTGCTGCGCCAGATCCTCGGCTTCTCCGGCGTCCCCCATGAGGAAGTAGGCGGTGCCCACCAGGGCCTTGCGCCGGGATGCCACAACGCCCGGAAGTTCGCCTCGTCTTCTGCTCTCAGCCCGTCCACCCCCCTCGTCAGGATCAGACGCGCGCGGCACCCGGAATCTAGGTCCGTCCTGCGCCGATAACCGGTGCGCAGGTGTTTGACTGGAGATCATGAGCAGCACGCCGCGCCGCGTACGTGTCCGCGCCCCCGAGCTCGCGGGAGCCGGCGGGTGGATCAACACCGGGGGCTCGGCCCCCACCCTCGCCGGACTGCGCGGCAAGATCGTTCTGCTCGACTTCTGGACCTTCTGCTGCATCAACTGCCTGCACGTCCTCGACGAGCTCCGCGAGCTGGAGGAGAAGTACCGCGACGTGCTGGTGGTCATCGGCGTGCACTCGCCGAAGTTCGCCCACGAGGCGGACCACGGCGCGGTGCTCGCCGCCGTCGAGCGCCACGAGGTGCGCCACGCGGTCCTGGACGACCCCGAAATGGCGACGTGGCGGCAGTACGCCGTGCGGGCGTGGCCCACGCTCGTGGTGATCGACCCCGAGGGGTACGTCGTCGCCCAGCTCGCCGGTGAAGGCCACGGCCACGCGATCGACGCCCTCGTCGCCGAACTGGTGGGCGAGCACGAGGACAAGCGCACGCTGCACCGCGGGGACGGACCGTACGTCCCCGCCGAACCGCCGCGCACCGACCTGCGGTTCCCCGGCAAGGTGCTGCGGCTGCCGTCCGGCACCCTCCTGGTGTCCGACTCGGGCCACCACTCTCTCGTGGAGCTCGCCGACGACGGGGTCACCGTGCTGCGCCGCATCGGCAACGGCCATCGCGGGCTGACGGACGGCGGACCGCGGCACGCGTCGCTCGCCGAGCCGCAGGGGCTCGCGCTGCTGCCCGCCGAGGTCGCCGCACACGTCGGGTACGACGTGGTGGTGGCGGACACCGCGAACCACGCGCTGCGGGGGGTCTCGTTGGCGACCGGGACCGTGCGTACCGTCGCCGGCACCGGGCGGCAGTGGTGGCAGGGCGGCCGGACCTCGGGGGCGGCACGCGAAGTGGACCTGTCGAGCCCGTGGGACGTCGCGTGGTTCGGCGGCCGCGTCGTCGTCGCGATGGCGGGCGTGCACCAGCTGTGGGAGTTCGACCCGGTAGGCGAGTCGGTCGACGTGCTGGCCGGGACCACCAACGAGGGCCTGGAGGACGGCGCCGTCGAGAGCGCGTGGTTCGCCCAGCCCTCCGGCCTGGCGATCTCGCCGGACGGGCACACGCTCTGGATCGCCGACTCCGAGACGTCCGCGCTCCGCGAGCTGACCGACGGCCGGATCGCCACCGCCGTCGGCGAGGGGCTGTTCGACTTCGGGCTGCGCGACGGACCGGCCGACCGGGCGCTGTTGCAGCACCCGCTGGGTGTCACGGTGCTGCCGGACGGGTCGGTCGCGGTCTCCGACACGTACAACAACGCGCTGCGCCGGTACGACCCGGCCGCCCGCGAGGTCACCACCCTCGCCACCGGCCTGCGCGAACCGTCCGACGCCGTCGTGGTCGCCGACGACGACGGCGTCTACCTCATGGTCGTCGAGTCGGCGGGCCACCGGGTGACCCGCATCCGCGTGCCGGACGAGGCCCTTTCGGTGCCCGAGCAGGCGCACCACACGGCGCGTCCGCCGGTCGAGATCGCCCCGGGCAGCCTGCGCCTCGCCGTCGTGTTCGACGTGCCGCCCGGTCAGAAGCTGGACGACCGCCAGGGCCCCGCGACGCGGCTCCTGGTGGACGCCAGCCCGCCGGGCCTCCTGCTCGCGGGCGAGGGACCGGGTACGGAGCTGGCCCGTACGCTGCTGCTCGACGACTCCGTCACCGAAGGCGTCCTGCACGTCTCCGCGATGGCCGCGTCCTGCGACGCGCTCGGCCCCGACGGCAAGCCCGTCGAGTACCCCGCATGCCACATCCACCAGCAGGACTGGGGCATCCCGGTACGCCAGACCCCGGACGGCGCCCCCGAACTCCAGCTCTCCCTGGCCACCATCACCCCGCCCGACACCGAACCCTCCACCGACTGACCCGCCCGCCCTCGCGTCCGGCGCACCGCAAGTCCCCCAGCCCTACTGCCCAGTGGCCCCGATCCGCAGCCCGCGGTGCACGCCGGAATCCGCGGTCTGCTGCGAAGCGTCGGGCCTTGCCGGCTCGTGGTGCGGTTCGAATGCCGCAGAACCGGCCGGCCCACTCCGCGACGTCATAGCCGCCTCCACCCGCGGATCTCCGTGCTCTGTGGCCTCGGTGCCGGATTGGCGCCACGGCACACCGGCGATCCAGATCCGGGGATCGGGGAGGTTGTGGGGGAGCGGCACCGCGTCCAATTCCTCTTCACCCACGCGCCCGGTCGCTCCCGAGGGGTGTCGCCACATCCCGCAGTGCCGCCTTGGGCCTTCGGGGTCTCGCAGGATCACGGCCAAGTCCTCGCGCGCCCGGTCCCGGTTGCGGCCAACCACTGATGCTCCGCGCACCACCCGGCTTCGAGCGACAGGGCAATGTTTTGGGTGGCGGCGTCCTTGAAATCCATCGCGACCTCGGCGATGTGAGGTCGCGCCGCCGTCCCTCCCCGGCATGGGCACCCATGCGCGCGCCGCCCGCGCGTCTGAAACACGGAGTGCGCGGCCTCGTGGAGGGCTGTCGAATCGGCCTGCGCGGAACGCGGCAGACGTGAGAGCCCGGTTCCGCTTTCTCGGCGTGCCAGACCGGCACCGGTGGTCGGCGAGGTGCGCGGACGGCCCGGTGGACGGCGGTGGCTTGGAAGGCGTCAGAGGGCGAGAGACGCCTCGGGTCCTGCCTGTACCTGTGCCTGGCGAACGGCGGCTGCCGGCGGCGCGCCAGGGTCGCGTGGACCGTGCCGCACCGCCGGATTTCCCGCGCGTGAGCCTGCTTGGACCGGCTCAGCTCTCCAGGAACGCGTTCATCGCGGACGCGAGAAGGTACGGGTCCGAGGCGCCGCACAGCTCGCGTGCCGAGTGCATGGAGAGCATCGCGATGCCGACGTCCACCGTTTCGACGCCGAGGCGCGTGGCGGTGATCGGGCCGATCGTCGAGCCGCACGGGATCGAGTTGCGGCTCACGAACGCCTGCCATGGAACTCCCGCGCGGTCGCAGGCCGCCGCCCAGACCGCGCGGCCGGTGGCGTCGGTGGCGTACCGCTGGTTCGCGTTGACCTTGAGGATCGGTCCGCCGTTGGGGACGGGGTGGTGGTCGGGGTCGTGCCGCTCGGCGTAGTTCGGGTGCACGGCGTGGCCGACGTCGCTCGACAGGCACAGCGTGTCGGCGAACGCGCGGGCCTGGTCGTCCCAGCCCTCCGACCCGATGATGCGCCGCAGCGTGTTCTCCAGGAGGGGGCCGCCCGCCCCGGTGGTCGAGGCGCTGCCGACCTCCTCGTGGTCGAACGCCGCGAGCACCGGGATGTGCGCGAGATCGCCGGACCCCGCCGCGGCGAGCAGCGCCGCGAGGCCCGCGTGCACCGAGACCAGGTTGTCGAGGCGTGGCGCGGCGAGGAGTTCGCGGTCGCGGCCCAGGTACGCGGGCGGCTGCACGTCGTGGACCATCAGGTCCCACCCGGCCACGTCGCCCGCCGCGACGCCGGCCTCCTTGGCGACGTACTCGATCAGTTCGCCCTCGACGACCGGCCCGAGGCCCCACACGGGCGTCATGTGGACCTGCTTGTCGAGGCTCATACCCTCGTTGACCGAGCGGTCGAGGTGGATCGCGAGCTGCGGTACGCGCAGCAGCGGGCGGTCCACGAACACCAGGTGCTCGCTGCCGTCCTTGAGCGCGAGGCGGCCGGAGAGGCCGAGGTCGCGGTCGAGCCAGGTGTTCTGCAGGGTGCCGCCGTACAGCTCGACCGCCACCTGCCGCCAGCCGGCGCGGCCGGTGTCGGGGCGCGGCTTGACCCGCAGGTTGGGGGAGTCGGTGTGGCCGCCGACGACGCGGAAGCCGGTCGGGCCGGAGACGCCCTCGGGGACGAACCACGCGATGAGCGCGCCGCCGCGCAGGACGTAGCGGCCGCCGGGGCCGCCCTCCCAGCGGTCGGTCTCGGCGAGGCGGCGGAATCCGAGCGCCTCGAGCCGCTCGGCCGCGTTGGCGACCGCGTGGTACGGCGACGGGCTCGCCGCGATGTACCCGATCAGGTCGTCGGTGTGCGCCCGGTCGAACCGGTGGCCGAGAGGCTGTCCGTGCGGGGAAGTCATGGTGCTCCTGTTGCGCGGCGCGAGGCCGCGGTTGTCGTCCTGGGGCCGTCCTGCGGGGCGTCCGGGAGGTCGTCTGTGGCTCGCAGCCGAGGGTACGCCGGGCCGCGCCCGCACGCGTCCGGCGGCGCCGCCGAAAGAATTGCTTAGCGCCCACTACATATGTGCTACGTTTCTTTCTGGTCCGAGCACTACATAAATCTTGGGGAGACCGTCATGAGCACCACCGCCACCACCGCCACCCACGCCGCCGCCGATGCCGCCGCCGCACCCGCGCTGCGTGGCAAGACCGCCCTCGTGACCGGCGGCAGCCGCGGCATCGGCCGCGCGATCTCCCAGCGCCTGGGCCGGGACGGCGCCCTGGTCGCCGTGCACTACGGCAGCGACGAACGCGCCGCGAAGGAGACCGTGAGCGCCGTCACCGAGGCCGGCGGTCGCGCCTTCCCGGTCGCCGCGCGCCTCGGCGAACCGGGCGACGTCGACCGCTTGTTCGAGGGGCTGGCCGAAGGCCTGCGCGAGTACGGGGAGTCGGGCCTCGACATCGTCGTCAACAACGCCGGCATCGGCCTGTCCAAGACCATCGAGCACGTCGAACCGGCGGAGTTCGACCAGGTGTTCGCGGTCAACGCCAAGGCGCCGTTCTTCATCGTGCAGCGCGCCCTCCCGCTGCTGCGCGACGGCGGCCGGATCGTCAACGTGTCGTCGGGAGTGACGCGCATCGCGTTTCCGGAGGCCATCGCCTATGCCGCGACCAAGGGCGCGCTCGACGTCTTCACGCTCGCCCTCGCCAAGCAACTCGGAGCGCGCGGCATCACGGTCAACGGCGTGGCGCCCGGGGTCGTCGACACCGACATCAACGCGGAATGGCTGCGCGACAACGCCGAGGCCCAGGCGTACTGGTCGGGCCGGGCCGCACTCGGCCGCGTCGGCCGGCCGGACGACATCGCCGACACCGTCGCGTTCCTCGCCTCCGACGCGGCCCGCTGGGTCACCGGCCACCTGCTGGACGCCACCGGCGGCTCCGACCTCTGACCCGCCTGCGAGGCGACCCGGTACCGGGCGCTCGCCGTGCCCTGAGCGGCGTCAGCGGCGCGGCGAGCGCTCGACCACGTTGCCCTCGGCGTCGGCCCGCAGGGAGGCGCCGCCGTACGAGTCGCCGACCGTCACGATGATCTCCAGCTCGCCCGTATCGGGCGCGCGGTGGAACGACATGTGCCACGTCTCGGGCGTGAGGCCGAGTGCGGCCTTGGCCTCGACGACCAGGAACAGCATCCGGTCGTACGGCAGGGCCCGCAGGTCGATCAGCGGCTCGTCGGGCCGCCGCGTCCCGTGCGGACCCGTCGCCTCCACCTTGCCGTCGCGGAACCGGAACGAGTCGACGAGGCCCGGGTCCGCGGGCTTGGGCGCGGCCACGCTCATGAAGTCCTCGTCGATGCTGAGCTCGGTCGCCTTGTCCGTGCCCATCAGGGCGATCAACTGCTCGGCCGCGCCGCGCATCTGCCCCGGCATCAGCATGACGTCGCCGGTGATCCGGACCGTGCTCGACGTGGTGGACGTGGTGGTCGACGTCACGTTGGGGGAGCCTGACGTGCCGTCGTCGTCGAACAGGTCGCCGCGGAACGCGAACACCACCGCGGCCGCCCCCAGCAGCAGCCCGACCAGCATGAGCAGGCAGAACCCGCACCCCTCGGTCGGCATGGTGGCGAGTGTGGACGCGGGGGCCGAGTCCACCACCTCCTCCCGGGCCCGGCGCGCCCACGCGGCGTCCGGCTCGGTGACGATCTGGACCTTCCACAGCTGGTCCGGCCGGTACTCGACCACCACGATCCCGGCCGGCTTGTAGTCCGGGATGTCGACGAGGTTGATGGACTGGGTGAACTTGGCGCGGTACGCGGACGCATCGTCCGGTGCCACGGTCAGCACGAACTCGACCGGGATGTCCCCGGACTCGGACGACAGGGCGCGGCGGCTCTCGATCCGGGCCAGCGCGCGCCGCGGTCCGGGGCGCGCCGGTGCCGAGCGCCGACGTACCGCCTTGGGTATCGCCAGGAGCAGGATGTTCGCCGCGATGAGCCCCGCGCCGGCACCCAGCAGGTTCATCCGGTCGGTCACCGGCCCCACGACGAAGCACGCGAGGGCCGCGCCGACCAGCCCACCCGACAGGAACCCGCGCAGCAGCGCCGCCGCCCCGGGTCCGCCCGTCCGGTCCGCCACCCCTGCCCCACCCGCAGCACCCGCCGAGCTGGTCGTCATAGGGGCGATTGTGGCCTGCCCCGGTGACCCCCGTACGGCCGGGAGGCGAAAAGGCGGTCCCCCGTACCCGGGACGGAAAGGGTACGGGGGGCCGCCTGCTGACAAACCGTCAGACGCGAACCGCGAAAACGCGGATCAGAACGCCTCCTCCGGCAGTTCCATCAGCGAGTTGTCGGTCTCCTCGGCCATCACGCGCTGCGGCGTGAGCAGCGGCAGCACGTTGCGCGCGAAGTGCTTCGCCGCCGCGACCTTGCCCTGGTAGAAGGCCTTGTCGCGGGCGTTCGCACCGTCGAGCTTGGCGAGCGCCACCGACGCCTGGCGCAGCAGCAGCCACGCGACGACCAGGTCGCCGGACGCCATGAGCAGGCGGGTGGTGTTCTGCCCCACCTTGTAGATCGAGGTGACCTCCTGCTCGGACGCCATCAGCTGGGTGATCAGCGTGCCGACGATGCCCTGCACGTCCTCGGCCGCGCGGGCGAGCAGCGCCCGCTCGCCGGCCAGCGTGTCGCCGCCCGCCTCGGAGGCGATGAACTCCTGGATCTCGCCGGCCACCTGGGTCAGCGCCTGGCCCTGGTCGCGGACGATCTTCCGGAAGAAGTAGTCCTGGCCCTGGATCGCGGTGGTGCCCTCGTAGAGGGTGTCGATCTTGGAGTCCCGGATGTACTGCTCGATCGGGTACTCCTGGAGGAAGCCCGAGCCGCCGAAGATCTGCAGCGACTGGGCCAGCTGCTCGTACGACTTCTCCGAGCCGTAGCCCTTGACGATCGGCAGGAGCAGGTCGTTGACCCGCTCGGCCTGCTCGTCGCGGCCGCCCTCGGCCTCGGCCCGCGCGATGCGGTCCTGCCACGTGGCGGTGTAGAGGACCAGGGCGCGCATGCCTTCGGCGTACGCCTTCTGGGTCATGAGCGAGCGGCGCACGTCCGGGTGGTGCGTGATGGTCACGCGCGGCGCGGCCTTGTCGGTCATCTTCGCCAGGTCGGAGCCCTGGACGCGCTCCTTGGCGTACTCGAGCGCGTTGAGGTAGCCGGTGGAGAGGGTCGCGATGGCCTTCGTGCCGACCATCATGCGCGCGTACTCGATGATCTTGAACATCTGCGCGATGCCGTTGTGCACCTCGCCGACCAGCCAGCCGACGGCCGGGGTGTTCGCGTTGCCGCCGAAGGTGACCTCGCAGGTCGTGGAGACCTTGAGGCCCATCTTGTGCTCGACGTTGGTGACGAAGGCGCCGTTGCGCTCGCCCAGCGCGCCGGTGTCCCAGTCGAAGTGGAACTTGGGCACGACGAACAGCGAGAGGCCCTTGGTGCCGGGGCCGGCGCCCTCGGGGCGGGCCAGCACCAGGTGGATGATGTTCTCGGAGAGGTCGTGTTCACCCGATGTGATGAAGCGCTTGACGCCCTCGATGTGCCACGTGCCGTCGTCCTGCTTGACGGCCTTGGTACGCCCGGCGCCGACGTCGGAGCCCGCGTCGGGCTCGGTGAGCACCATGGTGGAGCCCCACTGGCCCTCGACCATGCGGGCGGCGACCTTCTTCTGGTCGTCGGTGCCGAGGACGTGCAGGACGTGCGCGAAGTCGGGGCCCGCGGCGTACATCCACAGGGCCGGGTTGGCGCCCAGCACCAGTTCGGCGACGGCCCAGCGCAGCGAGAGCGGGCACGTGGTGCCGCCCATCTCCTCGGGCAGCGCGAGGCGCCACCACTCGGAGTCCATGTAGGCCTTGTAGCTCTTCTTGAACGACTCGGGCAGCGTGGCGGTGTGCGTCGTGGGGTCGAAGACCGGGGGGTTGCGGTCGGCGTCCGCGAAGGAGTCGGCGAGCTCGCCCACGGCCAGGCGCTCGACCTCGGTGAGGATCGAGCGCGCGGTGTCGGCGTCCATCTCGGCGAACGGGCCACTGCCGTAGACCTGCTCGCGGCCGAACACCTCGAAGAGGTTGAACTCGAGGTCGCGGAGATTCGACTTGTAGTGACCCATGGTGTGGCTCCGCCTGTTCGTTTCCGGCTGGCTGTACTGACTGGTAACCCAATGATTCTACCCGTCGGTAACTTTGGCAATCCCCGACCCGGCCGAATGAGCGCCGGAGAGGCGCTAACCTCGGTTGTCGTGTACGGCTACGCGACCGAGGAACCGCAGGTACGGGCAGAGGGCCCGAGCCTGACCGACGCCGTGCGCGGATTCGCCACCGGCCTGATGAG
Source organism: Streptodolium elevatio (assembly GCF_040649515.1). GTDB lineage: Bacteria > Actinomycetota > Actinomycetes > Streptomycetales > Streptomycetaceae > Yinghuangia > Yinghuangia elevatio. The sequence continues at coordinate 113,250 of NZ_JBEZFP010000001.1, read as the reverse complement.
CGGCGAGGACTTCCAGTCCGTCTTCATAGCCTCCAAGGTCTTCTGCCCCCGCGGCGAACGACCGGGCTTCCTGGCGCTGCACAACACCCCCGAACCGGTGATCCCGATGTTCTCCTCGCTGGAGGAGCTCAAGCGGTACGCGGGCGAGGAGTCCCGCCACTTCACCGTCACCGGTGCCGAGGTGCTGGACCTGCTGCCCAACGGGTACGGCTTCGTCCTCGACCTGGACGGCGAGCACCGTGTGATGTTCGACGCCAAGGCGATCGAACAGATGATCAACTTCGCCATGCGCCGGATGTACGGCTGAACGCCGATCGATCGACATATAGGGCAAAGCGCGCAAGTTTTCCTGATCGGAAGTATGTCTCAGGTTCGGTGGTCCGGTGGTCGGCGCCGGGCTTGTCGCCGACCGGCCGACTGGCCAACTGCCACCAAGCAGATTGCTGCCCGTGTCCTCTGTGTGCATTGCCCGGCCTCCGCCGTACGCCCGCTCCGCGTCCGCCGCGGGCCTGCCGGGCGCCCGGTGTGTGCCTCCGAGGTGCCTCCGGGGTGTCTCCGAGGCACCTCCGGCGGCTCGATGCGGGCGACGTCAATGCGGGAATGACGTGCGTGTGAAGTCCGGGTGGATGGCGAACCCGCTGGCGTGTTCGGCTGATTCAACGCCCGAGCGGTACTAGGCTCGTTGCTGACTGGCCAACTGCCACTAGGCAGATTGCCGTAAGTGTGTTTGACATATCTTCAGCACCTTTGAGTGCCTACCGAGGCAGGGATCAGCTATGCCCCAGAGTCCGGACCCGCTGGTTTCGCTTGGCCGACTGAGGGCCGAACTGCGGCGGCTTCGGGAGCAACGCAGGTTCACGCAACAGCAGGTGGCCGACGAGATGGACTGGTCGCTCAGCAAGCTGATCCGCATCGAGGGCGGCAGAAACCGGATCTCCACCAATGACCTGCGGGTGCTGCTCAACCACTACGGGGTCGAACCCGCGCTCCAGGAACAGCTGTTGGCCCTGTCCAAGGACGTGCGCCGCACCGCGTGGTGGGACCGCTTCGCCGATGTGATCAACCGGGACTACGCGGCGTACATCGGCTACGAGACCGTTGCCTCGGTGATCCGCAACTTCGAGATCACCATTGTTCCGGGCCTTCTGCAGACACCCGAGTACGCCGAACAGGCGATGCTCAACACGAGCGGGCGCAGCCCGGTGAACCCCAAGGCCATCGAACTGCGCATGGAACGACAGAAGTTGTTCGAGCGCGAGACGCCGCCGGAGACACACTTCATCATCGACGAGTCGGTCATCCGCCGTGTGGTGGGCGGACGGGCCGTGATGCGCGCCCAGTTGCTCCACCTGCGGACCATGGCGCAGCGGCCCGACCTGACGCTGCAGATCATGCCGTTCAGCGAAGGGCTTTACCCGCGCCACCGCCGAGGCTATGTGGTGTTCGAATTCCCGGACGACGCCTCGCTCGTGCTGTACATCGAGGGCGCCGAGGGCAGCATGATCATCTCCGAGCCGACCGAGCGCAAACCGCAGGAGTACCTGGAGTCCTTCTGGCAGTTGGAGGAGGCCGCGGGGGCCGTGGATCCCATCAAATTGATCGATGACGCGCTGGAACGCCTTACTTGAGGCAACTCCCCCTTGTCACAACGCTGCTGCTGTTGTGCAATAGAACCGTGGTCAAAGTGCCATATGGCATTCGTCTCTAGGGCGGATCGCTAAGTGGTAGAGCGGTAGCGGTCACAGTGGCATACAGAGGGGGTGTGGGCATGTGCGGCACGCAGCGTTTCGGTGCAACGGGGGTGCGCATGCCCGCGGTTCGGCTCGTTCGGTCGCCTGGGTCATTTGGGTCATCAGGGTCGTCTGGGTCGCTCGGGTCGCGTCTGTTCGCGTGGTCCGGTCGGTCAGTCTGTGTGTATCCGCGCCACGAAGTCCGACCACGCGCCGGCCGGGAAGCCGAGCGGGGCAACGAGGGGACGTCGGGAGTCGCGTACCCAGACCGACGTGTCCGACCGAGCCTCGATGCAGTTCCCGCTGTTGCCGCTGTAACTGCTGCGGCGCCACGCCGATTTGATGCTGATGATCTCTGCCACGCCTTCTTCTCCCTCAACACTGGACACGAGAAGTCAGCCGCAGCGGGAGTCGTGGCGTCGTTGGCACGAGGGTCCGCAACGGTTGGCGGCAACTGCCGCCGCAATAAGGAGGATCCCCAGAATCGTCGACGAACGACACAAAGTCGACAGGGGATTGCCCCTCCGCGCCGGGCGAGGTCACCTTGTCCGGCAGGAAGGGGTGGGGCGCCGGGGGCGCGTCAGTGCCAGAACGACACCTCCCCCCTGTGGCGCTCGCGTATGTGGGGAGAGACGGTAGGCCGATTCACGGTCGGCGCACCGCCTCTCCCCGTCGAATCGCCGACAGCAGCCTTCGCAGCCCTCGGGACTCGCGCCAGATTCCCAGGCTATCGAAGGGTGTTGGCGGTGGTAAGGGCCAGCGGCCCACCGCCGTCGTCCACGCGGCGCGTGGCGGGCTGTACTTCGGTATCGGGGGATGTGATCCCGTCATGTTCGAGACCAGCAACGTACGAGTACCCAACGGTTCGACCGTCACCGTCCACACACCGCAGCCCGGCTGGACCGGCCCCGGCATTGTCGTGGCCGTGGTGATCCTGGTCGTCCTCGGAGCGATTCGCGGCAACCCGGACGACCGTCCGGCGACCCCGCGCGAGGTGTCCATAGCGCAGCCGGAAGGCATCGCGCTCTTCGCCGAGCCGAACGCCGGTTCGCCCAAGCTGGCGGATCTGCCGGTCGGGCGTACGGTCGAGGTCCTCTGCCACACCGACGGGCCCGAGTCCGTCGGTTGGGGCGGCACCAGCCGCATCTGGGACCGCGTCACCATTGACGGCCTGACCGGGTTCGTCCCGGACACCGCCGTCAACACGCACGTGACCGTCGACAAGATCGCCGATCCCTGCTGAGCGGGGACGGACGGGGGACGGCGGCCACGAGAAAAACGTCCCGCACCGCGCGGTCCGCGGTGCGGGACTCTCGTGTGGGCACCTGGTGTTCGCGTGCGCTCGGCTTCGGCGCCCGGTCTCCGGCGCCGCGTGCCTGTGTGCGGGCCCTAGCTCGGCGCCGTGCTCAGCGTCGTGCTCAGCGCCCGTGTTGAGTGCCTGTGTCAGCGCCTCTGTTCAGTGCTGTGTGTGGTGCCCGTGTGCGGTGCCCGTGTCGGCTCCTGTGTCAGGCCGGCCGCTTGCCGTGGTTCGCCCGGTTTTTCCGGCGGGTCTTCCGTTTCCTCGTCTTCTTCGACAAGGTGCCTCCCCTCGACGGTCCAGGAGCTTTACCCCGTGCCAAGGGGCGCTACCCGTCGCGGAGTTGCCCAACCGGCGGGCGAACCGCGCGGATTTCACCAGGGGAAGCACATCCAGGGGCCGACCGGCCAGGTTCCAGGCAGGGGTTCGAGGCGTCCAGGGGCGCGGGAGGGGACGGGCGCGCGCGGGGGCGGGGCGTAGCTGGGGGCGGAGGCCAACGCGGAGGCCGAGACGGGCTCCGAGAGGGCGCCCGAGACGGAGGTCGCTGCGGCAGCCGACGCGGAGATCCCGACCGGGGCCGGGGATGGAGTGGGGGCCGGTCCGGATGGCTGCGTGGCGGCAGCGGCCGGGGACGGCGCGGCGCGGGTGGTGCGGCGGCGTACGGCGTACACGACCAGTCCGCCGACGACGACCACGATTCCCGCGATGGTCGCGGCCGTGCCGATGCGCTGCTGCATCGCGAGCCCGGCGAAGTGTCCGAGCGACACGAACGAGGCGGCCCACGTGGCCGCCACGACGATCTGGGTGAGGCCGAAGACGCGGTACGGGACGCGGGCGCGGCCGGCGAGGCGCGGAGTGAACGTACGCAGCCCCGCTATCCACTGGGCGATCGCTATCGACCACACGCCGTGGCGCGCCACCATGCTCTCCGCCCGCTCGATCGTCGCGTGCAGGGGGCCGGCGGACCGGGGTTTGCCGGTGTGGTGGCGTCCGCGCAGGTAGGCGAGCTGGCCGCCGAGCACCGCGGCGGCGATCGCGACCGGTATCGCGGCCGAGAGCGGGACCTCGCCGAGGCGGGTCACCAGGCCGAGGGTCAGGAGGAGGGTCGAACCCGGGAGGACGAGTCCGAACAGGAGGGCCGACTCGGCGGTGACCGCGAGGCCGACCAGCACGAGGACCAGCGGCGCGGGCATCACGCTCATCACGTCGTGGACCACGGACACCTCCCGTCCGGCGTACCGGCTCCCTGAACGACACAGCACGCGCGGGCGCGAATCTGTTCCCGACCTGGGGCCCTAGCGGGGAATCGGCCGAAAGCCGACGCGTTGTGGCCGGTGGGCAACCGACCGTGGCTGCGGCGTAGATGAGTGGGTGATGCGCGCGACGGGCCCGCGCCGACGACGTGGCGTCGTGGCGCGGACCCGGTGTGGCGGGGAGGTCGGTCAGCGGTGCTGACGCGGCGTCAGTCAGGCGCTGGTGTCCCCGCTGGTGCCGTGCCGGAGCAACTCGCCGGAGTGCACGCCGACCTCTTTGTCGTCCTCGACCGTCACCTGGCCGTTGACCAGGATGTAGCGGTAACCGGTCGCGGAGATGACCGTACGCAACTGCCCGGCGGGCAGGTCGTGGCGGAACTCCGGGTCGCCGTACGCGAGGCGGTCGTAGTCGTACACGATGATGTCCGCCGCGGCGCCTTCGCGCAGGATGCCGCGGTCGGTGAAGCCCGCGCAGTGCGCCGGCAGCGCGGAGAGCCGCCAGTGGGCGCGCTCCAGGCTGGTCCAGCCGTGCTTGCGGACGTACTCGACGATGTACTCGGTGCCGTACATGCCCGCACTCAGCGTCTTCAGGTGCGCGCCGCCGTCGGACAGGCCGGGGATGAGGTACTCGTAGTCGACGAGTTCCTTCAGCCCTTCGAGCGACGCGTTGAACTGCCCGGTGTGCACCTCGGTGCGCAGGCCGTCGGCGACGGTGACGTCGCACAGGATGTCGATGGGGTCGCGGCCGATGCGCTCGCCGATCTCCTTGAAGCGCAGGCCCTCGTATTGCTTGTACTCCTCGGTGAACGTCTTGTGGAGCCGCATGTCCGGGTACGCGTGGTACACGAACGGGTCGAACTCCCTGAGCTCGGCCCGGATCCGCGGGTCGTTCAGGAGGGCGATCTTCTCCTCGACCGTCTCGGCCTCGAACACGGTGGAGACCGGCGGGCGGACGCTGAGGCCGCCGTACAGCCAGCTGAAGGGGACCGGTACGTCGGTCGTCATCGCCTGGCCGTAGATCGGCAGGCCCCTCTCCTGGCACTTCTTGAGCCACTCGATCTTGCGCCGGTACAGTCCGCCGCTGCGGGTGTTGGCGATGACCGCGTTCCAGATGAGCGGGCGTCCGCTGATCTCGACCAGGCTCTCGAACTCCTCCTCGGTGATCGAGGTGCCGGAGAGCTGCATGAAGCCGCGGCCCAGGCGGGCCAGTGCCTCGGCGACCGCCACGCGCGTCTCCGGCCACATCACGTCGGTCGGCATCGGTGTCCCGTCGAAGTCGCCCTGCAGGAGGCGGTCCTCGGGGTGCCCGGGACGGCCCAGGCACTGCGCGGACCAGCCGCCCGCGCCGGCCTCCATGGCCTCGGTGAGGATGCGCGCGATCTCGGCGTTCTCTTCGGGGGTCGGCTTGTCGCCGGCCTTGGCGCGCTCCAGGCCGAGGACCCAGACGAGGAGGGGGTTGAGCGGGACGTACGGCAGGACGTTCACGGCCTTGGGGGTGCGCTCCAGGCTGTCCAAGTACTCCGGGAACGAGACCCAGTCCCAAGGCAGTCCGAGGCGCAGGGTCTCGGTGGGGATGTCCTCGACGGCGGTCATCGACAACATCGCGCGCTCGCGCTCCTCGGGGCGCACGGGGGCGAAGCCGAAGCCGCAGTTGCCGGTGACGACGGAGGTGACGCCGTGCCAGCCGGAGGTGGTCACGTACGGGTCCCAGAAGACCTGCGCGTCGTAGTGCGTGTGCAGGTCGATGAAGCCGGGCGCGACGATCAGGCCGGTCGCGTCGATGACGCGTGCGCCTTCCTCGGCGGGGATGCGGCCGATGCGGGCGATCCGGCCGCCGCTGACCGCGACGTCGCCGCGGAAGCGCGGGGTGCCGGAGCCGTCGACGACGATGCCGTTCTTGATCACGATCTCGTAGGTGGGCATGCCAGGGACCTCCTCGTTTTAAAGATTGTGTTTAATACGGTCCGCCGACGAGGTCAAGGCACATCCGAGGTCAGGGCACATCCGAGGTCAAGAAACATCCGAGGTCGACACATCCGCGGTCAAGGCACGTCTACGGTCGAGGCGCATCGAGGTCGAGGCGCACATCCACGAGGTCGAGGCGCGTCCGCCGGGCGGGGGCGCATCACGGTGACGATCGCTCGGCACGGCGTCGCTATCCTCCGGACATGCCACGCGATTCCGGGCCGACGCGCCGATCGCTCGTCGACGCCGCCGAGCTCCTCTTCGTCGAGAAGGGGCTCGACGTACCGCTCGGCGAGATCACCAAGGCCGCGGGGCAGCGCAACACCGGTGCCGTGCACTACCACTTCGGCGGACGCGACGGCCTGCTGCGCGCCATCCTCGACCGGCACGTCCCGGTCATCGCCGCCCGCCGCGCCGACCTGCTCGCCGAGGCCGGCCGGACTCCCGGCGACCCGGTCGGCTACGCCCGGGCCCTGGTGCTGCCCATCACCGAACTGCTGTACGGGTCCCCGGCGGATCGCGCCTACCTGCAGATCTCGGTACGCCTCATCGCCGACCCCACCTCCGCGGTGGCCCCCTACCTCGGCGGCGACGACGTCCTCGCCGTCGTCGACGCCGCCATCGCCGCGCTGCACCCGCCGACGCCCGACGCCTACCGCGAACGCGCCTTCCTGGCCGTCCAGATGGTCGGCCTGCTGTGCGCCCAGCGCGCCGCCCGCGGTGACGTCTCGCCGCGCCCCGACGCCATCGTCCGTACCGGCGAGCTCACCCGCGCCGAGTATGAGGCCCACCTCACGGCGATTCTCACCGGCGCCCTCGTCCCCCTCGCCCCGCCGGAAGGCTCCTGAGCGCCCGCGGCTTCGGGCCCGCGCGCCGGGGCGTACGCCCGCTCCGCGCTTGTTGCACATGATCCCCGCGCTCTGTGCGCATGACCCGGCGCGTGCGTCCAGGCAGAGTGAGCATCACGCCAAGGACCGCGGTGTCGGGGCCTGGTCGAGGACGGCAATTCTCATGGCCACCTTGGCGTACTGGTTCGATCCCGCTTCGCGAGGATGGTGACCACGGAGTGGGCTGCCCGGCAGCCTCGATGACCGCGGCGGTGCTTCGAGCGCCCGCCTGCGGTATAGGTGTGCGGCGGAGGGCACCGCCGAAGGTCTCCGCCGCACACGCGCCGAGCTTGCGTACCCGCCTTGCGCACCGCGCCGTTCACGCCGGTTGCGCCGGTTGCGCCCCCGTGGCACCGGCGGACGCTCCGAACTTGGCCGGATGGCTACTTTCCGCGCGTCCGAAAACCGACCAGCATCGTGCGGTGCCCAACCTCGACGCCACCCCCGACCCGGAGCCGCCTCCCGACGGACCGGTCAGGTTGGTCAGCACCGATTCCGTCCCCGCGGCGGAGCGGTGGAGCTGGTGGGCCGAGGTCTGCCAACGCGAGCTGATGGCGACGAACATCCGGAGCCCGCACGCCTCCCACTTCCACGGCTCGCTGGAAGCCGTCGGATCGCCCGAGGTCCAGGTGGTGGCCGTCACCAACTCGCCGCTCACGGCGGTGCGCACCCCGCTCCAGATCCGCCGCGACGACCCGGAGAACTACTACCTGGTGCTGTCGGCCGACGACCCGATCCGCATCGAGCAGGAGCGCGGAACCGCGGACGTGGGTGCCGGCAGCATGGCCCTCTTCTCCACCTCGCATCCGCTGACCTGCGAGTTCGTCGACCTCGGACACCCCACCGAACTGACCCTGGTACGCCTGCCGCGCGCCGAACTCCCGCTGCGCAACGGCCGCGCCGACCGCCTCCTGGGCAAGACCCTGAGCACCCGGTCCGGCGCCTCCGCGCTGCTCGCCGGGTACCTGGCCCAGCTGCCCCAGGCGGCGCGTACGGCGAGTGCCCCCGAGTCGGCCAAGCTCGCCGCGATCGCCGCCGACCTGGCCGTCACCGCCCTCGCCGTGCACCTCGACGCGCCGGACACGCTGTCACCCGAGACCCGCACCACCGCCCTGCGGGTCCGCATCCACGCCTTCATCGACCTGCACCTCGGCGACCCGGGCCTGACCCCCGCCACCATCGCCGCCCGGCACCACATCTCCGTGCGCACCCTCCACGACCTCTTCCGCACCGAGCCGGAGACCGTGGCCGCATCCATCAAGCGCCGCCGCCTGGAGCGCGTCCACGCGGACCTCACCGACGCCGCCTGGAAGCACCGCACCATCGCCGAGATCGCCGCCCGCTGGGGCTTCCGCCAGCCCGGCGACCTAAGCCGCGCCTACCGAGCCGCCTACGGCCGCACCCCCACCGAAACCCGAGCCACCACCCCCTGAACCCCCAGGGCCCCAAACCACAGACCCCAAAAAACGGAGAGGCCCGCTCTCCTCGCCGAAGAGCGGGCCGATCGCGGTGTCGGTAGGCCGAACCCTCATACGGCCTACCAGGGGGAGTCGAACCCTCATACGACTCGTTCCGCGGTCCGTACCCCTGGCGCACCTCAGGGCAGAGCGCGCCAGGGGACGATTTTTGTCAGGCGGGGGTGCTCCCCGCCGTCTTGTCGCGCAGGCGGGAGGCTTCCCGGGCCAGCGCTTCCACTGTGTGCCAGTCGCGGGCGGCGACGGCGTCGGACGGGAGCATCCACGAGCCGCCCACGCACGCCACGTTGGGCAGTGCGAGGTAGGACGGGGCGCTCGCAGGGGTGATCCCGCCGGTCGGGCAGAACCGTACGTCGGGCACCGGCGAGGCCAGTGACTTCAGGTACGGGGCGCCGCCCGAGGCTTCCGCCGGGAAGAACTTCATGTCGCGTACGCCCAGTTCGCGCAGGCGCAGGACTTCGGAGACCGTCGAGGTGCCCGGGAGGAAGTCGAGGCCGGTGTCGCGCAGTGCGGCGTACAGGGTCTCGGTGCAGCCGGGGGTGACGAGGAAGGTCGCGCCCGCGTCGGCGGCGGCCTTGGCCTGGTCGGGGGTGAGGACGGTGCCGGCGCCCACCCGGGCGCCCTCGACCTCGGCGGCGATGCGCTCGATGGCGCCGAGCGCGGCGGGGGTGCGCAGGGTGACCTCGACGGCGGGCAGGCCGCCGGCGACGAGGGCGCGCGCCAGGGGCACGGCCGATTCGATGTCGTCGATGATGACGACGGGTACGACGGGTGCCAGGTCGAGCGGGCCGGTCGTGGCGGCGGTGGCAGCCGAGGAGGCAGGGGAGGTCATACGGTCACCGCCTCTCGGATGTCGCTGTGGGCCTCGAGCCAGGCGCGGGCGCCGAGGAGTGCCGGGTAGGGCGCGGTCACCAGCACCGTGGAGATGCGGTGCAGGTACGCGGCCATCGTCGGGTTGGTCTCGAAGCCCTCGCGGAACTCGCTCTTGACGAGCAGTTCGGCGATGCGCGGCAGGACGCCGCCCGCGAGGAAGACGCCGCCGCGCGCGCCGAGGGTGAGTGCGACGCCGCCCGCGAAGGTGCCGAGCAGGCGGCAGAAGGCCTCGACGGTGGAGGTGCACAGGTGGTCGGTGCCCGCGATGGCGCGGCTGGAGATGTCGGCGGGGGAGAGCGCCTCGGCGGGCTCGCCCTGGGAGCGGGCGACGTACCGGTACAGGCGGGTGAGGCCGGGGCCGGACAGCACGTGTTCGGCGGTCACCATGCCCAGGCCGCCGCGCTCGCCGCGCAGTACGTCGATCGCCTCGGCGTCCTCGCCGTGTCCCGGGCGGAGCAGCATGTGGCCGCCCTCGCCGGGCAGCGGCACCCAGCCGCCGCCGGGGATCGGGACCAGGCCCGCGACGCCGAGACCGGTGCCGGGACCGAGCACCGCCATCGGCAGCGAGGTGTCGGGCCGGCGGTCGCCGATCACCAGTACGTCGTCCTCGCGCAGGTGCGGCAGCGACAGCGCGAGCGCCTCGAAGTCGTTGATGAGGTGCAGTTCCTCGACGCCGAGGCGGGCGCGCGTCTCGGCGACGGAGAGCGACCAGGTGCCGTTGGTGAAGCGGAAGCGGTCGCCGGTCACGGGTCCCGCGACGGCGGCGCACATCGCGCTCGGGCGGTCGGTGACGCCCACGGCGGAGAGGTACTGCGCGACGGCCGACTCCAGGTCGGGGTGCTCGGCGGCGCGGAGTACGAGGATGCGCTCGGCGCGCCCGCCGGGGCGGGTGATGAGGCCGAAGCGGGCGTTGGTGCCGCCGATGTCGGCGACGAGCCAGGGGCGTTCGGCGGAGGGGCGGGGTACGGCGTACGTCATCGCACACCTCCGTCGCTCGGCGCGGCCGGCGCGGCAGCGACGTGGTCGAGCGGGCTGCCGAGGGTGCCGGCGCCCAGTTCGGCGGCGCCGACGCCGGCGCGCAGCGCGGCGAACAGCTCGCGTCCGGTGCCCACCCATTCGGCGTCGGAAGGCGCGCCGCCGGTCGCCTCGCGTGCCGCGAACTCGTCCGCCGGGACGGCCAGCGCCAGTTCGCCGGTGACCGCGTCCACGGTCACGACGTCGCCGTCGCGGACCCGGGACAGCGGACCGCCCGCGGCGGCCTCGGGCGTGCAGTGGATCGCCGCCGGGATCTTGCCGGACGCGCCGGACAGCCGTCCGTCGGTGACCAGCGCGACGGCGTGGCCGCGGTCCTGGAGGACGCCCAGGGCCGGGATGAGCTTGTGCAGTTCGGGCATGCCGTTGGCGCGCGGGCCCTGGTAGCGGAGCACCGCGACCAGGTCGCGGTCGAGTTCGCCGGCCTCGAACGCCGCGGTGAACTCGGCCTGTCCGTCGAACACGCGCGCGGGGGCGGTGACGGTGTGGTGCTCGGGGGCGACCGCGGAGACCTTCAACACCGCACGGCCGAGGTTGCCGTCGAGCATGCGGAGGCCGCCGTCGGGGGCGAACGGGTCGTCGTACGCCCGCAGCACCTCGGTGTCGAGGCTCTTCTCCGGGCCGTCGCGCCAGGCGAGGCGGCCGTCCTCGAGGAACGGCTCCTGCCGGTAGCGGTCGAGGCCCGGACCCGCGACGGTCTTGACGTCAGGGTGCAGCAGGCCGCCGTCGAGCAGCGTGCCGATCAGGAACGCGGTGCCGCCCGCGGCGTGGAAGTGATTGATGTCCGCCGGACCGTTCGGGTACATGCGGGCCAGCAGCGGCACCACGGTCGACAGTTCGGCGAAGTCGTCCCACGTGAGCTGGATGCCCGCGGCCGCCGCGATCGCGACCAGGTGCAGCGTCAGGTTCGTCGAACCGCCGGTCGCCAGAAGGGCGACGACGGCGTTGACGAGGGCCTTCTCGTCGACGATCTCGGCGATCGGGGTGTGGTCGCGCACCAGCGTCTCGGGGTCGCCGAGCGCGGTGGTCGCGGTGACGCGCGCGCCCGCGGCGTCGGTGAGCGCGGCCCGCAGCGGCTGGTCGGGGTGCACGAAGCTGGCGCCCGGCAGGTGCAGGCCCAGCACCTCCATGAGGAGCTGGTTGGTGTTCGCGGTGCCGTAGAAGGTGCAGGTGCCGATGCCGTGGTACGCCTGGGCCTCGGCGTCGAGCAGCTCCTCGCGGGTGGCCTTGCCCTCGGCGAAGCGCTGGCGTACGCGCGCCTTCTCCTTGTTGGGCAGGCCCGACGACATCGGACCGGCCGGCACGAACACGGTCGGCAGGTGCCCGAAGGACAGGGCGCCGATCAGCAGGCCGGGCACGATCTTGTCGCAGACGCCGAGCATCAGCGCGCCGTCGAACATGTCGTGGGCGAGCGCGACCGCGGCCGCCATGGCCACGACGTCGCGGGAGAAGAGGGACAGCTCCATGCCCGCGCGGCCCTGCGTGATGCCGTCGCACATCGCGGGCACGCCGCCGGCGAACTGCGCGACGCCGCCGGCCGCGGCGACCGCGAGCTTGAGCTGCTCGGGGTAGTCGCGCAGCGGCTGGTGCGCGGAGAGCATGTCGTTGTACGCCGAGACGATCGCCACATTGGGGCGTACCGGACCCTGCGGGCCGGTGCCGCGCAGCGTGAGCTTCTCCTCGGCGGAGCACGCCGCGAAGCCGTGCGCGAAGTTGGCGCAGCCGAGCTGGGTGCGGGCGGGGCGCCGGGAAGCGGCGGCGGCCACCCTCTCCAGGTACGCCGACCGCGCGGCGGCACTGCGACGGGCTATGCGCTCCGTCACCGCGGCCACCGTCGGGTGGGTCGTCTGCTCGTTCACGATCTCGCTGCCCCTCAGGAAACTTTCGAGGATCAAACTAGGGGTACTTTTGCCGCTTGGCAAGCAAAAGAATGACGCCCGGGCGTAGAAGAGGTGAACTTCGGTCTTTGACCGGGGTAAAAGGGTCCTGGTTCACTGTCTGTATGGCCCGACGCGCGAACCCCCTGCCGCACAGCAGTGCGGGGGAAGTCCTGCAGCTTGTGCGGGACGGTGAGGCCGAGACGCGGGCCGATGTCGCCCGGCTGACCGGTCTGTCCCGTTCCGCCGTCGCCGCGCGCGTCGACGACCTGGTGGCCGCGGGACTGCTCGCCGAGCGGGCGGACCGCGTGTCCACCGGCGGTCGGCCGCCGATGCGCCTCGAACTCAACGCCGCGGGCGGCCTCGTGCTCGCCGCGTCGCTGGGCAGCAGCCGTGGTCAGCTCGCGGTGTGCGACCTGACCGGCACGGTCCTGGCCGTCCGCGAGACCGCGATGGCCGCGGGCAGCGGCCCCGAGGCGGTCTTGTCGCGGCTGCCCGCGTGGTTCGACGCCCTGCTGGAGGAAGAGGGCTACGACCCGGACACGGTCCGGGCCATCGGCGTCGCCGTCCCCGGCACCGTCGAATTGGCCACCGGCCGCGCGGTCGGTCCGCCGAGCCTGCCCGGCTGGGACGGGGTCGCCATCGCCCCGGCGCTGCAGCGCCGCTGGCCCGTCCCCGTGTACGTGGACAACGACGTGAACGTCATGGCCCTCGGCGAGTACCGGACCCGCGGCGACGCGGGGGACCTCGTCTTCGTCAAGGTGTCCACCGGCATCGGCGCCGGCATCGTCTCGGACGGCCGGGTCTACCGCGGCGCGCTCGGCGCGGCAGGCGAGATCGGCCACATCCCCGTCGCCGGCGGCAACGGCGTGCGCTGCTGGTGCGGCAACGTCGACTGCCTCGAAGTGCTGGCGAGCGGGCGGCACCTCGTCGAGACCCTGGCCGCACACGGCGCCTCGGTGTCCGGGGTGCGCGACGTCGTCGCCCTCGCGGGTGCCGGCCACCCCGAGGCGGTACGCCTGGTCCGCGAGTCGGGCCGCCTGCTCGGCGAGGTCCTGGCCAGCGTCGTCAACGTGCTCAATCCCGCGGTGGTCGTGCTCGGCGGCGACCTCGCCGACGCGGGCGACCCGCTGCTGGCGGGCGTACGCGAGGTCGTCTACCGCCGCTCCACCGCGGTCGCGACCCGCGAGCTCAAGATCGTCGCGAGCCGGCTCGGTGAACAGGCCGGCCTCGCCGGCTGCGGCTTCATGGCCCTCGACCGGATCCTCGCCCCCGAGTCCGTGGACGCCACGCTGGCCCGCTACGCCGCCCAGCGCGCCGTCGACGACGCCGTCGCCGTCTGACCTCTGGCGAGAGCCGCGAGAGCCGAAGGGCCGCGCGCCCCCGAGGCGACGGCCGGCCACGCCCTACCCCGCGACAGCGGCGGGAAATGCGCATGTTCCCGGGCGTCCGCCGGCGTCGCCGGGCGCACTCTTCCCCGACTACGGCGACGGCGGGACTTCGGCGACTGTCGTGCGCCCTGCCCCCTGCCCCCTGCGCCCTGCGGCGTGCCGCGACGCGGAGGCAGAAAGTTGAAGGATCAACTAGCGGAATGTTGAGTCTTCAACTAACGTTGTGCGTGGCAGACCCGGACAGACCGGGCCGCAGCGCCGTCCGATGCCGGTTCCGGCCCGGACGGAGACCGAGACCGAGGAGGTCGCCATGCCCGCCGTGACGGTGGAGAACCCGCTGACCCTGCCGCGCCTGCGCAAGCCCGCCGCCGACAGCCGTCCGCGCAAGGTCGTCCAGGTGGCGAGCGCGCCGAGCGGCCTCGAAGGGGAGGGTTTCCCGGTCCGCCGCGCCTTCGCGGGCGTCGACCACGCGCGCCTCGACCCGTTCATCATGATGGACCAGATGGGCGAGGTGGAGTACGCGCCGGGCGAGCCGAAGGGCACCCCGTGGCACCCGCACCGGGGCTTCGAGACCGTGACCTATCTGATCGACGGAACGTTCCAGCACCAGGACTCCGCGGGTGGCGGCGGTCTGATCACCGACGGCGACACCCAGTGGATGACCGCCGGCTCGGGCCTGCTGCACATCGAGGCTCCGCCGGAGGAACTGGTGGTGAGCGGCGGCCTGTTCCACGGCATCCAGCTGTGGGTCAACCTGCCGTCCGGCAAGAAGATGAGCGACCCGCGTTATCAGGACATCCGGGCCGGCCAGGTGAAGCTGCTGACGACCGAGGACGGCGGCGCGCTGGTACGCCTCATCGCGGGTTCGGTGGCGGGCTTCGACGGCCCCGGCATCACGCACACGCCCATCACCCTCATCCACGCCTCCGTCACCCCGGGCGCCAAGCTCGAACTGCCCTGGCAGCCGGACTACAACGCCCTCGTCTACAGCCTTGCGGGCAACGGCACCGCCGGTGCCGAGCAGCGGCCGCTGCGGCGCGGCCAGACGGCCGTGTTCGGGGACGGCGACAGCATCGAGCTGCGCGCCGACGCGAAGCAGGACGGCAATACGCCCAACCTGGAGGTCGTGATCCTCGGCGGCCTGCCGATCCGGGAGGAAATCGCCTGGTACGGCCCGTTCGTGATGAACACCCACGCCGAACTCGCCCAGGCGTTCGACGATTTCAGGTCGGGCAGGATGGGAAACATCCCGGCGGAGAGGGTCTGACCTGATTGGTCGGGCCCGGCTCCGGGGGAGCCGCCGACACGGCAGCCGCAAGCAACGGGGCCGCGGGCAACTCGCCCGCGGCCCCGTTCGCGTGTCCGGAAGAAGGTGTGTCGCATGTCGTTTGGTCGACTCATGCATCTGACGACCCGTCAGGTGCCTTAGGCTGTCCGGGTGGTGCGCTGCGGCGCACAGGCAGGTCACGGAATGCGCCGGTGTGTGCACCCCTTGACGCTGCCTGGCGGGCTGGCCACACTGAGCAAGGTCAACTGGAACATACCGGTTTGTGTGCAATATGCGTCCCATTCCACGGGGGGATGGGAGCGAGTGCCGTACTACCTACCGCGACGACCACCCGGGGGCGGAAGATGTCTCAGGTGAGGGACGCGTCGCGACACCGGGCGGGAGGCGGTGGCTGAATGGCCGACTCGCCGTGGCGGAAGACGATCCGCGAGAGCACCGTCAAAAACCGTGTGAGCACGGTCAACTGGGCCGCGAAGAGCATCATCCACTCGGAGTTGCTCACCGCCCTGATTCTCGGCGCCGCGTGTGTGGCCGCCGTGATCCTGCACCTGCGCGGCAACGCGTCCAAGGGCGAGTGGGTCGGCATCGCCATCGCGCTGCCGTGGGTGCTCGCCGCCGTACGGCACCGCCGGATCTGCCGGCCCTGCCCGCACGGTGTGAAGGGCGGAGGGTCATGAGTTCCCCGGGGTCCGGGTCCCCGAAGCCCCGGTCCACGCGCCTGGGCCGACTCGGCCGCGGCCGTCCCAAACCCCCGCCGGCCCCCACCCCGCCGCGTACCGGTTGGAAGCCCAAGGGCGCTCCGCAGACCGGTGGTTCGGGAGGGTCCGGCGGTTCCGGAGGCGGCAGGCCGGCGCCGGAGCGCCGGACCCCGCCGTCGCGCGGCGGCGGTGCGCGCACCACATCGCGTCGGCCCGGCCAGGGGTCGAACGGCGCGCGCCAGGACGGCACCGACGGCAAGCAGGGCGCGAAATCCGGCGAACGCAGGCGGCTTCCCCGGCAGTTCCTGCCGGGCGGCGCGGCCCGCGGGGACGGTGCGGAAGACGGCCCGAACGCCGGCGGCACCAGGCCGGACATCCCCGCCGTGCGCGGTGGCGGCTGGAATCCGGCCGGATATACAGCTGTCGATTACTTCATGCTGATCCCGGGCTTCGCGGTCGCCTACTACGGTGGCCAACTGGTGCAGGAATGCGCCGTCGAGGCGAGCGGCAGGGCGGCGTTCTTCCTGTGGCTGATGATCGGGTTCTGGATCACCCTGGCGACCGCCAAGTGGCCGACGTTCCGCGTCCTGCGGTGGTCCTGGGTCCTGGCGGGCGTCCTCGGCGCGGTCTGGACTCCCGGGTGAGCCAAGGGATATCGCGATCGCAGATTTCACCGTCCCACCAAGTACGCCGCCCCATCTGCCGGGGTAGGTCACCGCACACAGGGATCCACAGCGCTGGACCGGAGGGGAACCATGTTCACGCCACTCGCCGCCGTCGTCGCCGCACCCGAGGACACCACGCCGGTGGGTCAAGGGGTGACGATCGGCGTACCGATCATCATCATCTTCATCCTCTTCTACCTGGTCACCCACAAGGGTTACAAGATGGGCGGGCTCATCCTCGCCTTCGTGGCCGGCGTGATGCTGTCCGGCACCGCGGCGGCGGGCTCGCTGTCGCAGCTTGTGGAGTCCGTGGTCAACGCGGGGGTCAACGCCGTCACCGACGTCTTCCGCTGAGCACGTGCGCGCACCGGTGATCAGCTGACGGAACGGCCGCGGGCGGCCTGGCTTCCGGGCCGCTCCAGGTACATGTGGTCCGGCGGGGCGAAGCCGAACCGCGCGTAGAGTCCGTGTGCGTCGTCGGTGTGCAGCATCCAGCGGAAGTCGCGGCCGTCGCCCTCCTCGACCATCACGCGCACCAGTTCCTGTCCGAGCCCGTGCCCGCGCGCCTCCGGCAGCACGTAGACGTCCGCGAGGTACGCGAACGACACGCCGTCGGAGACCGCGCGCGCGAACCCGACCATGGCTCCGTCCTCGGTCCGGTACGCGCCCACGACGCGCCACGACACGTCCAACTGGCGTTCAAGATGTGGGCGTTCGCGCCACTTGCCCCAATAGGCGGAGGTGGACAGAAACGCCCATACGGCGTCCCTGTCGATCCGGGTGGGGGCGTCGTCGAGCTCGTATTTTCCTCGGATGATCGGCATTCCCGGACCCTATGCGACCGCGGCGCGTCCGGCAGGCGTGCGGCGCCGATCGGTGTGAGGATCAGTGGGCGACCGCCGAGAGGACTCCCGACATGCCGTTCATCGGTCCCGCCGTGCCGGGCAGCGTGCACATCATGTCGCTCAACCTCCGAGGCCCCGAGGACCTGCCGCCGCACCGGTGGGCGGACCGGCGGCCGGTCGTCGAGCAGTTGCTGCGCGACGAGCAGCCGACGGTGCTCGGCACCCAAGAGGGCAAGTGGCACCACATCAGGGATCTCGCGGAGACGCTGCGGCCGACGTACGACTGGATCGGTCTCGGCCGTTCGGGCGGCAGCAAGTCCGAGTACACCGCGATCTTCTACGACTTCACGCGCCTGGATGTGATCGAGTACGACCACCTCTGGCTCTCCACCGTCCCGAAGCTGATCGGTTCCCGGACGTGGGGCAACGTCCAGCATCCGCGCATGCTCACCTGGGCGGCCTTCCGCGACCGCACCTCGGACCGCGAGTTCGCAGTGGTCAACACGCACTTCGACCACTTCTCTGCGCTCGCCCGGCTGCGCAGCGCGCACTTCGTACGCAGACTCACCACGCGCAAACTGCACCGCGCCCGGCGGCCCGTGCTCGTGACCGGCGACTTCAACGCCGCCGCCCCCGAGGCACGGCCCTACCGGGTGCTCACCGACGACGGCCTCTTCCGCGACGCGTGGACGACGGCCAAGGAGCGGCTGAGCGAGGACGTGCGCACGTGGAACGGCTACACCGACCCCGTGCCGGGCCGCCGCATCGACTGGATCCTCGCGGACCGGCACTGGGACATCGCACGGGCCGGCGTCAACACCTTCACCGAGGACGGCCTGCACCCGTCCGACCACTGGCCGGTGCAGGCGCTCGTCAGTCTGCGCTGACCCCGGCGCCCGTCCCGGGGCCCGCGGCCTGGCGTTCCCCGTTGCCGGCGTCGCCGCCGTGGAACTCGTGCACCACCTCGATGACGCCGACGATGTGCGTGTTGAACTCCGCCAACTCCTCGGCGGGCACCCACAGCTCGAGGATCGTCCGGCCGCCGACCTGCCGGACCGGGTACCTGCCCAGGAACTCCGAGTCGACCTCGAACCGCGTGACGTAGCCGGAGCCGCTCGCCGGCACGTTCCAGTCGCGCGCGATGCGGATGGCGTACGCCTCGTCGAGCACGACGAACAAGAGTGACTAAGCGTGGGTGGACGGGGTTAGCTGGCGATGGTCTGGCGGGACGTGGGCTCGACCTCGGCGGGCTCGCCGGCGGGGCAGCCATCACGGCACACGTACAGCGCCCAGATGGCGCCGGACAGGGCGCGGGTGTCGATGCCCCGAACCCTGCGCACAGCGCGGGTCTGACGGCGGCAGAGGTGACATGTCCGGAGCGGTGGGCGCCTCATGCGAACACCCCCGCTGCGCGACCGCTCACCCTGTAGTCGACAACCGGACCCGAGGACACTGCCTGTTCGAGTTCGTCGCGTCGCTTCTGCTGCTCTGCCAGCTCGCGGCGCTCCCACGCCCTGACGAGATAGGGGCGCACCATGGCGACGGCAAAGCCGTTCAGTGGGGTGAGGTCCGCCGGGGGCACGGTGGGTTCGTGTTGTCCGGCGGGCGTCGGCGCGTGGTGCTTCGGAGGACGCGGGGCACCTGAGGGGCGGGGCGGCTGCGGATGGGTCTGCCCACCGGGTCGCGCATGCTTTCGCGTCGACTTCTGCGGGGCTATGAGGTCGAGCATCCATACGAAGAGTCGGGCAATACGATTGCTCACGTCGTCAGCTCCCTAAAGCTGATGGCCACACCCCGGGGCCGTTCCAGCGGTCGCCGGGGCCTTTCGTTTTCGACGGTAAGCCAACCTGTATAGGTCTGTCTATGTCTGCTCAGTCCTGTATAGGTACGTATAGGGACAAGCGGGATGGCTCGACGTCTAGAGTTCTGGCATGGCGCGCGAGATTGACCACCGTTCACCGTCACCGCCGTATCGCCAGATCGCGGCTTACCTGGTCGCGGACATCACTGCGGGCGTGTTTGCCGTCGGCGCTCCGATTCCCTCGGAAAAGGAGCTGTGCGAGGCGTACGGGGTCGCCCGGAACACCGTGCGCAATGCGGTGCGCTGGCTGCGCGACGCCGGATACGTCGAAACGGTCGTTGGGCGCGGCAGTTACGTTCTTGATCGTGCGAGCAGCACAGACAAAGCGGGCGCGAACGAGTCCGCCTGACGCCGACGTCGGCGCCTAGCCAGCTCCCTCAATCCGGTAGCGCGCCCAATTCAGTGCCACGCTGGCAAGCTGCCGCGCCATCGGACCCGCCTTCGGCGTACGTGTCACGAACTCCCACATGCCCGACAGCCGCGCGGCGAAGCGCGTCAGGTCGTCATCGGACGCGCCGGCAAACGCGGGGATGGTGCTCGCCCACGCTTCCGCCTCCTTGGGCGTGTGACCGTGTGCGATGAGCCTTGTCACCAGGTACGCCGGATCGAGCCACACGGGACCGCGGGATGCCCACGCCCAATCGACCGCGAGCGCGTGTGCACCGTTCACCAACACGTTCCCGGGGTTCAAGTCGACGTGCGCCAACGTGTTGCCAGCCAGCGAAAGACGACGTTCGAGCGTGGCCAACGTGCCGATGTTCTCGTACGCCCATGGGTCAAGGTCGCCGGGCGGGTTGACGTAGAGGACCGACCAACTCGGCGCGTTCGCCCACCGCTCGGTTAGGTCGCGTGCGACGGCCGGACAGGGGGTGAGTTCCTGCGCCATGGTGACGACCAGGCCGCGGACGGCTGCGAGATCGGGCGATCCGGGGGCGAGGCTCGCCGGCTGTCCTGCGGCTAGTTCGGAGCCGAGTAATAGCCACCCGTCCCGCTCGATCGTCCACAACATCAGCGGGGCAACTGCCGCGGGCAGGAAGCCTGCTAGCTCGACTTCGTTGCGGTGTCCTGACGCATACGGCCGATCGGTTCGGACGCCCTTGCAGAACACCGGGCCATGCTCGGTCTCAAGCCGCGCGGAGAACTCGGACAATCGACCGTGCTCCGGGGCGGTCGCGGATCGGACGCGTCCAGTGTGGCGCTCGACGGCCCGGCGCACGCCTTCCGGCAGGGCCTCCCACGGCTCACGGCGGGGCATGCTTCGCACTCCTTCGATAGGTGAAAGCGCTCGGCGCCCCGGTCGGCAGGGTGTGTCAGCCGGGGCGCCGAGGCAGGATCACGGGCTGTCGCTGCACCCCGCGTGACATTGCGAGCAGTCCGCGCCGGCGACCGCCCACAATTCCGCATCGACCGGATACCCGGCCGACTTGATCAGGTCTGCCGTGCGGGTGACCTCCGCACGACCTTCTGTCGCCGGGCGCGCTTCGTCGGTGGGTACGTGGTGAACGAAACGCCCGAGCGTGGCGCAGAACTCGGCGTAGTCGCGGGTGTGAAGCACCCATGCGTGCCAACCAACGTCGATCAGCGCGGACGGCGTCATGCGTTGCACGGGGTTGGCGGCGCTGACCGCCAGGAACACTGCGGTACCGGACACAATGCGGTCGGCGAGTTCGGCGCCGATCTCCGGGCGTTCGGACTGGATGCGTGCAGACAGCCGCGCACGGAGAGCGGCGGATACGTGCACTGCTGGTCGGGCGTCCACCATGAGATTGGTCATGGATCGGGCCACCTTTCACTAGAAGTGCTGCGAGTGGAACCCCGTCCGTTCGCACTGCCCCAACGCCCGGACGGGGGATTGTGGGTTAGCTCGGCGCCGGGACTCGGCGGACCTCGGATGCGAACGCGACGTACGGAACTCCGTTGCCGCCTACGCGGATCTTCAGCACGGACTCGCCGCGCAGCTCGGCATAGGCGTAGATCTCGTCAACGAGCCCGGCCGGGACGTCAGGGCCCTTCCCGGGCAGAGGGACAACCCATTGACCTACGCGGATTGGGCCTGTCGCGGCTGGCTCCGGTTGCACGGGGCGCGGCAGGGCGCGCGGGGCTTCGTCGGAGACGCCATCGGGGCCGGCTACGAAACGAGCAGTCATGACGCATCCCGAAGCGCATGCGAGCTGCACGCATCTCGCCGCCGATGCGGAGCGCGGACAGCGCGAATCACCAGCACTCGGCGCGCACGCGTCCCGATCGGAAGTCGTGTGGATGCCGGGTCGATCACGATGCGCCCCTCCCGGATCGGGACCTGGTCATTGGAATGACCGTAGGGAGGGGTCGAGTCACTGCTCTACGAACTTGCATGTGTTTGCACGCCAATTGGGATGGCTGATAGCACTGTTGACGTCATCTGTGCTGTTCAGCAAGGCTCATGCAAGTCTGAGCAAGCGCCTAGATGGGGGTGCCGGCCATGGCCGTAGAGTTCGTAGGAATCGACCCCAACACTGACCGGGACCACTGCCCCACCGTGTGGGCAGACACGGAAGCTCAAGAGATCTTGTTCCAAGGGTGGAAGCCCAGCCCCGAGACTCAGGCGGAGTGCGAGGCGACCAGCCCCGCGAATGGTCCCGTGCCTGATGACGAGGCGATCATTAGGCTTCCGGCTCGGATGATCCCGAAGATCAGGGAGGCGTGTGATGCCGTCGAGCGTGCCCAGCTTCGCTGAGTTGCTTGGCCGGTGTGAACGCAGCGCTGTCCATCTGGAGTTGCGCGACTCATACGCCCCTACGGATCGGTTCGAAGCATGGAAGCGCGGCGATCGGATCGATTGGCAGAACCGGGCATCGTGGTGGCACCCGTATGACCAGACGATCGCCGACGCCGTGGCTCGGGGTGTGGTCATTCGCAGGGCGCGCGTGGTCTCCGAGCCCGTGTCGGAGTATGTCCGCTGGGAGCACTACGTGACTCACGCCAACATCACGGCGGGTGAGGACGTCCGATGGCTGCCGCGTCGGCAGGCTACGAGTATTGCTCTCCCGGGCAATGACTTTTGGCTGTTTGATGGGGCGCTGCTTCGGGTGCATCACTTCTCGGGTGATGGCGCAGTGGTCGAAGATGAGATCACGGCAGATCCGGAAACGGTGAAGCTGTGTGCCGCTGCGTTTGAATCGGTCTGGGAGCGCGCAATTCCGCACCGCTTGTACGAGATCTGACGGGCTCGGTCGATGCCCCTGCATCCGTCTTCACGCGTCCAAAAGGCTCGCGAAGATCTTGCCGGACGTCTGCGCGAGATCCGGAAGGATGCAGGGATCACCGGGAGAGAGCTGGCCATCCGATGCCGATGGTCGGAGTCGAAGTCATCGCGGATCGAGAACGCGAAAACCCCGCCGTCCGACGCGGACATCAAGGCGTGGTGCCGAGCCTGTGGGGCTGACGATCAGGTCCCCGACTTGATAGCAGCAAACCGACAATCCGCGGATGCTCATGTCCAGTGGAGGCAACTCCAGCGCACGGGCCTGCGCCGTCTGCAAGAGTCCGCGGGGGATGTCTATCAGCAAACTGGCGTGTTCAGAGTCTACGTATCCGATGTGATCCCCGGTTTCCTCCAGACGCCCGGCTACGCCACGGCACTGTTGTCGACTATCGCGAACTTCCGGGGAACCCCGGATGATGTGCGCGACGCCGTGGCAGCCCGAATGAGGCGTAACACAGTGCTGAGCAACGGCGCGCGTCGATTCTCGTTCGTCCTAGAAGAGTCGGTGTTGCGCTACCGGCTGTGCAGCGTAGAGACCATGGCCGCGCAACTGGGCCACCTGCTGGCAGTGATGGACCTTCAAAACGTCGCCGTGGGCATCATCCCGTTCTCAGCGCAGCGCAACGTGTGGCCGATGCCGACCTTCACCATCTTCGATGACGCCAGGGTGCACGCGGACACCTTGGATGCCGCTTCCACTCTCACCCAGCCGAGCCAGGTTGAGCTGTACGCCCGGGCGTTTGAACGGCAGTCCAGGAGCGCGATGCGCGGGGCTGCGGCACGATCGCTGATCGCGACGGCGCTGGCCTCTCTCGACTGATCCAGCCAAAGACGACGAAAAGCCCCGCTCGGAACGACGTGGTTCCGGGCGGGGCGGTGGTGCGCTGAGCTCGCTGACATGGCATGCACGTGACGTCCGCAAGAACGGCGCAATGAGCCATGCGGAAAATTCCCCTCCCTGCCGCCTGATCTCTGGGGCGGGAGGGGGTCACCGCCTGGTCAAGCTGGTCAGCTCTGGCCGGACTCGCGCGCCGAGCGGCGTTCCGCTGCCCATCCGCCGGGCTGACGCTTCGCGGTCTCGCGGTTGTGGCACGGCGAGCACAACGCCCGCAGCCGCTCGGGCGCGTCGGGGTCCGCCACACCAGCGGCGATCAACTGCCGTCGGCTCGAAGGGAAGTGGTCCGCGACCGTGGCCGGGTGGGCGCACAGCACGCACCACGGGTTCGCGTACAGGAACGCCCGCCGGCGACGCTTCCACCGGGCGGACGCGTACCGGTCATCGGACGTCGGTGCGCGTCGTTGCTCGGCTTCCTTGCGGTGCTTCGCGCACTGCCCGCCCGTCGTCGTCTCGGGACAGCCCGGGATCGGGCACCGGGGGGCGGGGTCTACGCGGCAGGGGGCATCACCTCTCGCGGGCTTCCAGCGGCACATGCCGCCCACCGGACGGATACTGAGATCACGGGGGCAAGGAGGTGTCGCGATGAGCAGCGGCAATGTGCTCTGCCGCGGTGGTCCCAAAGACGGGATGCGCCTCAACATGACTCAGCACATGGCGTTCTCGTATCCGAAAGAGCCCGGGGCGAACGATGACAGTGACACGTTCTGTCACTACGCGCCCACGAACGAGGTGCGGGAGATGGACGGCGAGTCAGTGCGGGTCTTCGACTTCGTCAGAGAGGGACCGAAGGTCGGTGCGATCCTCCGTGATGGACCACGGGACGGGTACATCCACCCGATTCAGCTCGACTTCGCGGAATTGACCATCCCGAGACCATCCGCGGGTGACCCCAGAGACAACCGGGTGTGTTGCTATGTGGCGTCGGGAGCCGTCGAAGACGTTGACGGGAAGCCGCTCCGGGTCTTCACCTACCAAGGGCTAGTCGACCCACCGGAGACAACGTCATAGATCGCGGGACTGACGGACTCGAACCGCCTCTACCGCCGGTTTCGGCCGGGCGACCAGCTCGGCGTACTCGGGCAGGGTGCGCGCCACACACTGAGTCCCTGCCGCCACGGTGCGAGCGGGTCAGGCTCGCCCGGTGCGGGCTGCTACGTACGTCTGGTGCTGCGGGCTTCGGCAGCGACCGTGTAACACGGTGTGCAGAACGACCGCCGGTAGCCCGGGGCATCGGGTCGGGATACGCTCCGGGCGACCAGCTCGCGCCGTGTCAGTGGCCAGTACGCCGAGACGTCCGCGCCGACTCCGCAGACCGAACAGAACGGGCTGACATGCCGGTTGCCGGGCTCAATCACCAGCGTTCCGGGGCGGGATGACCGGCGGGTCGATCGGCGCAGCATCGGGGCCGGTCGGGGTCACGTCGATCTCGACCACGTCGCCGCTCTCGGTCCGCTGCATTCGCCGGCCGCGCGGCATCGGCGCCCCGCCGTTCACGACCGGCTGCCCGGCAGGGGCGTCACTCCATACGGGGCGGCCGGACGCGTCACGGGGGAAGTGCGGGTAGTCGCCGTTCGGCCCGGGGTCGAGCGCGTCAACGGCCATGGTCAGACGGTCCCCTCTACGTAGGCGTTGCGTTCGGCGTCGAGGTGTTCGGCGTAGTCGGCGGCGATGGCGGACGCCTGGTCTTCCGCGAGACGGACGACCATGTCCAGAAGCGGGGGTTCGTACCAACGCACGTCGGACACGGTCACCTCTTCGCCGAGTACCCGCTGTGCGGACTGCGCTGCCGTGTGGATGACGCCCTTCTTGTAGCGGGCGGCACGGTACTCCACGAATGCGGCGAACCACGGTTCAGCGGCCAGGAGTTCGCGGAATCGCCCCAACGCCTTGTCGCCGGATTCGACAGTGTCGTCAGCGCGCTGCCGGTACGTCCGCACAACGTTGCGGCTGTACTCGGCGGTGTGCTCCGCTCGGCGTGCGGCTTCGGCTACCTCGGCGGCGAGTAGCGCGGCTTCGGCGTCCGCGAGGGGCGCAGCGAGCTTGTCGGCTTGGGCGCGCAGCTTGGCGAGTTTGTCGGCGGCGCGGGTGATGTCGTCGGTCATGGTCAGCCCTCCTGGTTGCCGGTGGCGGACACGTCGCGCCCGAACTGCTGGGCAACGGCCTTGTCCTGGTCGTAGTAGCCGAGCGACATGTGAACGGTCGGGCTCAGCCGCTCGTACGCGGCCGGGTCCTTGTCCCGGAGCGCGGCAAGGCGTTCCATCTCCGGGTTGTAGCGCCATGCCGCCGCGCGGCGTTCCTGCTTGATACGGCGCTGATCGCCGTGGCCTGTGAAGTGCTGTGGTTCGAGCATGCGTATTCTCCGATTGGGTCGGTCGCGGCAGTCATGGCCCGGCGCATTCACGACGTCCGGGTCTACATACGGTCGGGACCAGGGATGGCCTGACGGACGGTGTCCGTTCCCCGTACTGGAGGTAGCGACCAGGGATGGCCTGACCCGGCGCGATGACGCAATGACGTTCAGAACCCTGTTTCTGGCTTGCTTTAAGAGATCTCTAAAGACATCCCAGAAATGACGTTCTGAACGTCATTGCGTCATCGCGCCGCTGTGCTCGCATGGCAAAGCCCCGGCAGCCGTCGTGCGGATGCCGGGGCTCGCCGGGGTCTACGGGCTGGTCACGCCGCGACTGATACCCCTACAGAGGTGGTGCGGTTGCCTGCCGTGTCCAGGCGCAGGCGCGTACCGGGCACTGTTGGTGCGGCTGCGTTCGTCTCGGCATGGGTGAGGGCACCTGCTTCGTCAAGGATCGGGTGCAGCTCGCCGTTCAAGATGAAGGTAACCAACGACTCGTCAAGCTCTGTGGGCTTGCTGGGCCCCTTGCGAACGATGAGCCGTGCGCCAGCTTCGATCAGCATCTCCCGCTTCCCATCGGAGTCCGCGGCATACCAGTCATCCGCGTAGGTGCGTCCGGTCGGGATGACGTCGCGTCGCTCGGGTCGCGAGAGGGTGGATTCAAGCTCGGCGAGCCGGTTGTCCAGCGCGTCAGCCTGTCGCTGCCACGCGTCCCGCGCTGTCTGCGACTTCTGCCGCCCCCTCTGGTTCTGGTGTTCCTCGTACTCGGCGAGCGTTGCGGCGATCTCCGCCGCCGGGTCGTACCCGGGAATGACCGTGACGCGGTGGTAGGGGATGTGCCCGACCAGTCGCAGGAATTCGCGCTCTACGTACTCCTCGGCCCACTCGGCGCGCACGCTGGCCACGCTCGGGCAGAAGCCGCCGCGCGCACTCGGGTTGCAGTAATACAGGTTTGTCGTGCGGCGTCCGTTCGCGCGAGTGAGGTACATCCGGTGACCACAGCCCTCGCACTCGATCACGCGCCGCAACTGCGCCGTTGAGTCACGGCGGATGGTGCGCCGTTCCGGGATCGCGCGTTCGTCTAGTAGGGCGTTAATCGCGTCGAACTCTTCGCGGGTCAACAGCGGGGTGTCTGTGAACATGACGGGTGCACCCAGTGCATCGCGCACGACCTGTCCCTTGTGGGTCTTCCAACCCAGCAAAGCGGGCGACCGGAGAATCCCGGTGATCGTGGCGCCCGTCCACGAGTAGCGCTCAACGACACGGCCTTTGTCGCCCCTGACGGATGTTCCGGTCTTGCCGCCGGTGGGCGTCCCGCCTTGTGAGAGAGGTAGTCGCGCCACGTGAGCACGTCCGCCACGGTCAGCCGGGTAGCGATGGCCGATGTTGAGTCGCCCGACATCACCTCTTTGATGATTCGAGTGAGAAGCCAGAAGACATCAGGGTCCGGTACGAGCGTCTTCCCGGTGCCACCTTCCAAGGGCACGGCCATGTAGCCGAACGGGATGCGCCCGCCGGCCCATCGCAGCGGCATGGCTCTCATCGCGGCTTGTGCGCTGGCGACGCGCTCGGCGGTCGACGTGGCTTCGACCTGAGCCGCGAACGCAAAGAGCGTCATCATCAGTTCGGCGACGGGGTCGAGCGGGTTGCGGAAATCGAAGGTCAACATGCCGGTCCCGCCGATGCCCTCGGCGAAAACCAACATGATGCGGTTCGTTTTGGCCCATGCGGCCAGGTCCCGCATGTCGCTCATGCTGCGGATGGCCCGGTCGAAACGCCAGAAGATCAGGGCTTCGAACTGGTCTGCCTTCCGAAGCCATTGACCGAGCTCAGGACGCTCGAAGGGACCGATCTTCGATGCGCTGACGTCAAGGTCGCTGACGACCCGGTTGGCTATGTCGATGCCGAGTACTGCGGCGGCGCGTTGGCAGGCTTCGAGCTGTCGGGCGGGGCTGGTGGTCTCGTCGGTGAGGACGGACAGGCGGATGGCTGCGACGCCCCGAAGTGCGTAGTTCTCCATACCAAAGGTAGGGACCAGCGATTGCGTCGGTGCGCTGACCTGCGGCGTTGCGGACACTAGGAGGGCTCCCTAGGTGGTCCGCTTAGTCACTCTAGTTAGGCACCGGGTAGAAGATCGGCTGCTCGGGCAGGCGGGGCGGCCAGGCACGCCAGTCGGACGCGGCCACGAGCGCGAGTTCGTCGGGGCCGGTCGGGCGCCACAGCGTGGTGGTGGGGCGGTCCATCGCGAACTCCGGTCG
The DNA here is from genome assembly GCF_040649515.1 of Streptodolium elevatio. Lineage (GTDB taxonomy): Bacteria > Actinomycetota > Actinomycetes > Streptomycetales > Streptomycetaceae > Yinghuangia > Yinghuangia elevatio. The sequence goes on along the minus strand of NZ_JBEZFP010000001.1, from coordinate 85,363 downwards.
CTCGACGGTGTTGTTCTCATTCTGAGGACAAAGTGTCCCGGGCCAGGCCGCCCCGCCGCGAACGGATTTCGCGGGCCTGTCGGCAGGTTCCGGGGGAACGCCCGCCGACCCCACCGACCCACCGACCCACCGACCCACCGACAACCCTCACCAACCCTGGCCGACAGAGTCACCCGCAGCACCACGGACAGCGCCTGTCAGCACGCTGTCAGCGTGGCCCGGGTGCTGACAGCGGGGTGTCAGCGCACCGTACGCGGCCCGTCAGCGCGGTCCGAGAACGTCTTCCCATGACGAACGCACCCGCCGCCGCCAAGGCCGCCGCCCCCACCCGCGGCCCCGTCGCCGCCTTCATTCGCTTCGTCGTCTGCGGCGGGGGCGTCACCCTCGCGGCAAGTGGCCTTCTGGTCCTGCTGACCGGCCTCATGCCGTTCTTCGCCGCCAACGCGATCGTGACCGTCGTGTCGACGATCGTCACCACCGAACTCCACGCCCGCGTCACCTTCCGCAGCGCCGAGCGCGGCTGGGGTGTGCACCTGAAGTCGGCCGGGACCGTCGCGGTCGGCCTCCTGGTCACCACCGCCGCGATGGCGGTCCTCCACGCGCTGTTCGCCGACCCCGGTGTGCTGGTCGAGCAGGCCGTGTACCTGTCCGCCTGCGGGCTCACCGGCATCGGGCGGTTCGTCGTGCTGCGCGTCCTGGTGTTCGCGAGCCGCAAGCAGGCCGAGCCGGCGCCGCACGGGTCGGCGCCCTACAGCCTGGCGCCGCACGGGTCGGCGCTGCGCGAGGCGGTGGTGGTCGCCGCCGCAGACCTGCCGCGTACGTCGGTCGTCGTCGCCGCCTGACCGCCCGCGCGGCGGTCAGGTCAGGAGCCGGTGGGCCTCGGGGTCGGGCGTACGCAGCATGTGCCAGTAGTCGACCAGCCGCCACGGGCACGTGACCACGACGCGGCCACTGCTGTTGCGGTAGTAGCCGCGTACCGTCGGGTGGCTCCACACCAGGTTGTCCATCGCGGCGTCGACGGCGCGGCTGTACGCCTCGTGCGCCTCGGCCGTCGGTTCGATCGCCCGGGCGCCGCGCTCGCGCACCAGGTCGAGGCAGGCGAGCACGTGGTGGAGCTGCACCTCGGAGATGAAGTTGTTGCCGGCGCCGTGGCCCGGGCTGGAGTTGGGGCCGGAGAGCACGAAGAAGTTCGGGAAGCCGGGCACGGTGACGCCGAGGTGCGCACGCGGGTCCTCGTCCCCCCACACCTCGGCGAGGGCGACGCCGTCGCGGCCGGTGACCGCGACCGAGCGCAGCATCGGCAGCAGGTGGAACCCCGTGGCCAGCACCAGGACATCGGCCTCGACGGTGTTGCCGTCCGCGGTCCTGACGCCCTCCGGCACGATCCGCTCGATCGGGTCCGTGCACAGCTCCACATGGTCGCGCCGCAGCATGCGGTACCAGTCGACGTCCCGCAGAATGCGCTTGCCGAAGGGCGGGTACGCCGGCACGACCTTCGCCAACAGGTCGGGACGGTCGCCCAGTTCCTCGCGGGCGTAGGCGATCATCACCTGCCGCAGCCGCTCGTTCGCCGCCGACACGGACACCTCGGGCGAGGTCCACGCCGGATCGACGGCGACGTGGGCGAAGTTGCCGTCCGAAGCCATCCAGTACGTCATCGCGCGGAACCACTCCGCGTAGGCCGGCACATGGCGCATCGCCCAGAGCGTCCCCTCGGGCACCGCCAGGTCGGCGGCGCGGCGCGGCTGGATCCACGACGGCTGCCGCTGGAACACGGTCAGTTCGGCCACGTCGTCGACGATCGTCGGGGCGGTCTGCATGGCGCTGGCGCCGGTCCCGACCAGCGCGACGCGGCGGCCGGTGAGGTCCAGCTCGGGATCCCAGGCCGCCGTGTGCACCACGGTTCCGGCGAAGTCGCCGAGGCCGGGGATGTCCGGGTACATCGGGTCCTGGAAGAACCCGATGGCGCCGATCACCGCGTCGGCCGTCTCGACGGCGGCGGTGCCGTCCGCGTGGCGGGTCGTCACGGTCCACTTGCGCGCGTCCTCGTCCCAGGCGCAGGAGACCACCTGGGTGTCGAACTCGATGTGCTCGCGCACCCCGTACGCGTCCGCGCATTTGCGCAGGTAGTCGAGCACGATCGGCCCGGACGAGTAGAAGGCGGGCCAGCCGGGGTTGACGGCGAACGAGTACGAGTAGAAGTGGCTGGGGGTGTCGACGCCGACGCCCGGATAGCGGTTGACCAGCCAGACCCCGCCCACGTCGGCGTTGCGCTCGTACACGCGGTACGTGTGCCCGGCCTCGGCCAGCCGTACGGCCGCCGCGATCCCGGTCAGCCCGGCGCCGATCACCACGACGTGCCGCCCGGTCGGCGCCGGCGGCGCGGCGCGCGCCGGCGCCTCCAGCGCGTCGAAGCCGCACTGGTCGCGCAGCACCGGCAGGAACTCCGGGCCCACGTCCTCACGCGCGAACGTCGACACCATCGCGTGGAACAGCTCGTCGGGCAGCGGCTTGTCCACCGTGGCGGCGCCCCCGGTCAGTACGTCCGCGAGCCGTGCCGTCAGCGCTTCGACCAGGTCCCCGGTGTCGGCGCGGGGGTCGCACACGGCCGCGAACTCGCCCAGCGCCCCGGCGTCGTGGGTGACGTGCACCAGCGACATCAGCATCGCGCGAGGATCGGCCCCGGCGAGGGCGGCCCGCGCGGCGGCGGCGTCGTACCCCGGCAGAGGCAGGTCGGCGGCGCCGGTGCGGGGATAAACGGTCGTCACGGAGGCCTCCGGAGCGTTCGAACCCGAGGTGAGCCGGGTGGATCTCGGGAAGTTCCCATTGGGAACATCTGGATCCTGGGGCCTGCCGCGCACGAAGTAAAGGGCCATTGCGAGGCAACGGGGGCGCAACGACAGCGCCGCCACCTCGGGCCAGATCGCCGGGAACAACCGGCTGTACGAACGCGAGCACCGGGCCGGCTCCGCACCGGGCTGCGCAGCTACGCACTCGTCGAGGGCGAAGGCCCGATCGCCGTGCTGCGACCACGCCGAGGACGACGTCGCCATCCCGGCGATTCGGCTCCCCTTAGCGGCCGTCGTGCCGATGTAAAGCGTCCTTGACATGCCGATGATGTAAAGCGTACTTTCCATGTGTGCGGAATGACGTCCGGCGGCTGCGGACCGCCCAGGAGCTCTCCCAACAGGCGCTCGGTGCCGTGTTGGGGGTCTCCCGGCAGACCGTGAACGCGATCGAGCAAGGCCGCTACGACCCGTCGCTGCCGCTGGCGATCCGTATCGCCCGGTACTTCGGGACAACGGTGGAGGAGATCTTCCATGTCGACGACGACACGTAGTCCTGCCCACAGCCGGTGGTCCGTCCTGGCGACGGCCTGCCTCATCGGCACCGCCATGGCGGTGATCGCGGCGGTGAACGGCAAGGTGTTCCTGGCCGTCGCGATGCCGGTCATCGTGATCGGCTACGCCCTGGCCGTCACTTTCCTCGGCCGGCGCAGCGACATCGCCGCGCAACTCGGCGGGCGCGAGGACGACGAGCGCCGCAGGCTGATCAACCTCAAGGCGACTTCGGCCTCGGGAGCCGTGATGATCATTGCGACCCTGGCCGGCTGCCTCGTCGAACTCGCGCGCGGCGACGTCGGCGGCCCGTTCACCTGGCTCGCCGCCGCGGGCGGTGTGTCCTACATGGCCGCGGCCGCGTACTACACGCGGCGCGGCTGACCCCGGCACCCCGCGGGCGCAAGCGACGCGCCGGCGGACGAGCCACCACCGACTACGCGGGGACGGCGGTCTACCGCTTGACCTTGCGGGTCGCGCGCAGCCACTCCTTGTTCATCGCGGTGATGGACGGCAGCGGAATGCCCTTGGGGCACGCGGTCGCGCACTCTCCGGTGAGCGTGCAGCCGCCGAAGCCCTCGGTGTCCATCTGGGCGACCATGTCGAGCACCCGGGTCTCGCGTTCGGGCGCGCCCTGCGGCAGGACGTTGAGGTGGTTGACCTTCGCCGAAGTGAACAGCGACGCCGAGCCGTTCGGGCAGGCCGCCACGCACGCGCCGCAGCCGATGCACTCCGCGTGCTCGAAGGCGTGGTCGGCGTCGGCCTTCGGGACCGGGGTCGCGTGGGCCTCGGGCGCCGATCCGGTGGGGGCGGTGACGAAGCCGCCGGCCTGGATGATCCGGTCGAACGCCGAGCGGTCCACCACCAGGTCCCGGACCACCGGGAAGGCCGCGGCCCGCCAGGGTTCGACGTCGATGGTGTCGCCGTCGCGGAAGGACCGCATGTGCAACTGGCAGGAGGTGGTGCGTTCGGGGCCGTGCGCGTCGCCGTTGATGACCAGGCTGCACGCGCCGCAGATGCCTTCGCGGCAGTCGTGGTCGAAGGCCACCGGCTCGTCGCCGCGCAGGATCAGGTCCTCATTGAGGGTGTCGAGCATTTCGAGGAACGACATGTCCGGGGAGACGCCGTCGACCTCGTAGGTCTTCATCGCGCCGGGGGCGTCGGCGTTCTTCTGCCGCCAGACGCGCAGGGTGAGCTTCATGCGTAGCTCCGCTGGGTGGGGTGGACGTACTCGAAGACCAGGTCTTCCTTGTGCAGGGTCGGCGCCCGGCCGGCGCCGGTGAACTCCCAGGCTGCGGCGTACGCGAACTCGTCGTCCTTGCGCGCCGCCTCACCGTCGGGGGTCTGCGACTCCTCGCGGAAGTGCCCGCCGCAGGACTCGCTGCGGTGCAGGGCGTCCAGGCACATCAGCTCGGCGAGTTCGAGGTAGTCGACGACGCGGTTCGCCTTCTCCAGCGACTGGTTGAACTCCGCGCCGGTGCCCGGGACCTTGACGCGCCGCCAGAAGTCCTCGCGGATCTGCGGGATGCGGTCGAGCGCCTTGCGCAGCCCGGCCTCGGTGCGTGCCATGCCGGCGTGCTCCCACATCAGTTCGCCGATCTCCCGGTGGAAGGAGTCGGGCGTGCGGTCGCCGTCGACGGCGAGGAGCCGGGCCAGCCGGTCCTCGGTCTCGCGCCGGGCGGCGACGGCGGCCGGGTGGTTCGCGTCGGCCTGCCCGGCGGCCGCGGGCCGGGCGGTGTGCGGGGTGCGCGCGAGGTAGTCGTTCACGGAGGCGGGCAGCACGAAGTAGCCGTCCGCGAGCCCCTGCATCAGCGCGGAGGCGCCGAGCCGGTTGGCGCCGTGGTCGGAGAAGTTGGCCTCGCCGATCGCGAACAGGCCGGGCACGGTGGTCTGGAGGTCGTAGTCGACCCACAGGCCGCCCATCGTGTAGTGCACGGCGGGGTAGATGCGCATGGGGACTTCGTACGGGTCCTCGGCGGTGATCCGCTCGTACATCTCGAAGAGGTTCCCGTACTGCTCCGCGACCTTGTCGCGGCCCAGGCGCGCGATCGCGTCGGCGAAATCGAGGTACACGCCCTGCCCGCCCGGCCCGACCCCGCGTCCTTCGTCGCAGACGTTCTTCGCGGCACGCGAGGCGATGTCGCGGGGCACGAGGTTGCCGAAGGACGGGTACATGCGCTCGAGGTAGTAGTCGCGTTCGGCCTCGGGGATCTCCGCGGGCGGTCGCCGGTCGCCGGGTTGGGCGGGCACCCAGATGCGGCCGTCGTTGCGCAGCGACTCGCTCATCAGCGTCAGCTTCGACTGGTGCTCGCCGGTACGCGGGATGCAGGTGGGGTGGATCTGCGTGAAGCAGGGGTTCGCGAAGTACGCGCCGCGCCGGTGCGCCCGCCACACCGCCGTCGCGTTCGAGTTCACCGCGTTGGTCGAGAGGTAGAAGACGTTGCCGTAGCCGCCGGACGCCAGCACGACGGCGTCCGCCAGGTACGTCGCGATCTCGCCGGTCACCAGGTCCCGCGCGACGATGCCGCGCGCCCGGCCGTCGATGACGACCAGGTCGAGCATCTCGGTACGCGGGTGCATCTCGACGGTGCCGGCCGCGATCTGCCGGGAGAGTGCCTGGTAGGCGCCGAGCAGGAGTTGCTGCCCGGTCTGGCCGCGGGCGTAGAAGGTCCGGGAGACCTGGACGCCGCCGAAGGAGCGGGTGTCGAGGAGGCCGCCGTACTCGCGTGCGAACGGCACGCCCTGGGCGACGCACTGGTCGATGATCTCGACGGAGATCTCGGCGAGGCGGTGGACGTTCGACTCGCGCGCGCGGAAGTCGCCGCCCTTGACGGTGTCGTAGAACAGCCGGTGCACGGAGTCGCCGTCGTTGCGGTAGTTCTTCGCGGCGTTGATGCCGCCCTGCGCGGCGATCGAGTGCGCCCGCCGCGGCGAGTCCTGGAAGCAGAACTGCAGGACGCGGTAGCCCTGTTCGGCGAGTGTGGCGCCGGCGGACGCACCGGCGAGGCCGGTGCCGACGACGATGACGGTGTGCTTGCGCCGGTTGGCCGGGTTGACGAGCTTCGCCTCGAAGCGGCGGCGGTTCCAGCGGTCGGCGACGGGGCCGTCGGGGGCCTTGTCGTCCGCGATCGGTGCCCCGATCGCGTAGTCGGCGTAGCCGGCGTCGTCGTGGTGGTCGCGGGAGTCGTGGGCGTCGTGGGTGCTCATGTCAGTCCACCAGTCCGGTCATGACGGCGACGGGTACGGAGATGAAGCCGATGGTCAGCGTCGCCGCGAGGAGGTTGGCGGTCGCCTTCAGCACGCGGTCGCGCTTGGCGCTGCCGACGCCGAGCGTCTGGGCGGCGCTCCAGAATCCGTGCCGGATGTGCAGGCCGACGGCGAGCATGGCGACGATGTAGACGGTGTTGCCGTACCAGGTGGAGAAGGTCGCGACGACGTTCTCGTACGGATGGCCCGCCTGCGCGTTCTCGTTCACGGTCAGCGTCGTCAGGTCGAGGATGTGCCAGACGATGAACAGCGCCACGATGACGCCGCCCCAGCGCATGGTCCGGGTGGCGTAGCTCGCGCGGGGGCACGGGTGGGCGTACCGCACCGGGCGCGCCTTGAGGTCGCGGCGGCTGAGCTGGTACGCGCACACGGCGTGCAGGATCACCGACGCGAGCAGCCCGATCCGCACGATCCACAGGCCCCAGTGGCTGTGCAGGACCGGCTCGCCCATGTGCCGCAGCCAGTGGCCGTAGCCGTTGAACTCGTCGGGGCCGAAGAAGATCTTGAGGTTGCCCGCCATGTGCGCGACCAGGTACCCGAGCATGATCAGCCCGGTCACGGCCATGACCGTCTTCTTGCCGACAGAGGAGTCCCACAGCGTGCGGGCGGTGGGGGGCCGTCGGTCCCTGGTTGCGAGAGCCATGAAGCCGACGGTAGGCCGGTATCCACCAGAGGTCCAAGACATGATCCTGCTCGTCTTGATAGCTGCTTCCTATCGTGGAGCTAGACTGTCCGCATGCAGTTCCAGCAGTTGGCGTACTTCGTCGCGGTGGCCGAGACGCGGCATTTCACCCGGGCCGCGGAGCGGGTGCACGTGTCGCAGCCCTCGCTCTCGCAGCAGATCCGGGCGCTGGAGACCGAGCTGGGCACGGAATTGTTCAGCCGGGCCCGCGGCAACATCGCGCTCACCGAGGCCGGCGAGGCGCTGCTGCCGCTCGCGCAGCGGATCCTCGCGGACGCCGACACCGCCCGCCTGGAGGTGCAGGAGCTGGCCCAGCTGCGCCGCGGGCGCGTGCGGCTCGGCGCCACGCCGAGCCTGTGCACCGGTCTGCTGCCGGACATCCTGCGGACCTTCCACGACATGCACCCGGGCATCCGACTGCTCATCGAGGAGAGCGGATCGCACGGCCTCGTTCGGGAACTGGCCCGCGGCGCACTGGACTTGGCCTTGGTGGTCCTTCCGCTGCCGCGTCCCTCGCCGGTGCTGACGACAGTGGAGCTGCTGCGCGAGGACCTGGTCGTGGTCTCGTCGGCCGCCGGGCCGGCACCCGGCGACGGGCGTACGGTCGCCGTCGCCGATCTGCGCGACGAACCGCTGGTGATGTTCCGGCACGGCTACGACCTGCGCGAACTCACGGTCGCGGCATGCCGCGCGGACGGCTTCGAGCCGTCCTTCGCCGTCGAGGGCGGCGAGATGGACGCGGTGCTCGGGTTCGTACGTGCGGGCCTGGGCGTCGCCGTCGTCCCGAGCATGGTGGCCTCGCGCGCACGGGACCTGAGGGTCACGCCCTTCGCCCCGCAAAGCCGCATGCAGCGCACCATCGCGCTGGCGCACCGCGCCGACGTCGCCCCTTCCCGCGCGGCCCGCGAGTTCCAGAAGGTGCTGCTCGCCTCCCACCAGCGGGGCCTGGCCGCCGCGGGGACCGAGGGCACCGCGGGATGAAGCGCCTCCCGGGCGGCGTGATCCGCATGGTCTGCATGGTTCGCGTGGTCTGCGCAGTGCGCGTGGTCCACGCAGTTGGCATGGTTGGCGCGGTTCGCAGGGTCCACGCGGTCCGCGCGGTCGGAATGTCAGACACTCCAGGCGTCCGCGCCCAGCAGCGCCTTGATCTCCGAGGCGAACGCCGTCGTGTCGGCGACCGCCGGGCCCAGGCGCATCAGCGTGGTGCCGCCGTCGCGGTTTGTCATGCGCAGGCGTACCTCGGTGTCGCCGGGGTGGCCGAGCAGGACGGACTTGAGGCGGGCCACCAGGTCGGGCGTGATGCGGCGTTCGTGCAGCGCGAGCACGACCGGCGGACGGCCGCCGTGTGCCGCGGCGGAGATGTCCAGCGGTGTGAGGCTCTCGCCGAAGACCGAGACGGTGCCGTCCCGTTCGTTGATCCGGCCACGGACGGCGACCGCGTTGTCCTCGACGAACTCCGGCGCGTGGAGCGCGTAGGTCTTCGGGAAGAAGAGCACTTCCACGGACGCGTCGTGGTCGGCCAGCGTGAGGATCGCCCAGGGGTTCCCGGCCTTGTTGACGCGGCGGTCGACCGCCGTGACCAGACCGGCGAGCTGCACGAAGCCCTCGGACCGGCCGGAGCCGAGCAGGTCCGCGACGGTCGTGTCGCGGTTGCGGGCGAGGATGTGCTCGGCCCCGTCGAGCGGATGGCCGGACACGTACAGGCCGAGCATCTCCCGTTCGGTGGCGAGGAGTTGCCTGCGCGGCCATTCGTCGTCGCCGAGTGTGAAACCGAGTCCGACGGCGGCGGGGCGGTCGGCGGCCCGGGGCTCGCCGCCGCTTCCCCCGGGATCCGCGGATCCGCCGTCGCCGAACAGGTCGAACTGCCCGTGTTCCTCCTGGCGTTTGACGCCGATGACGGCGTCGACGGCGGCCTCGTGCACGGCGTGGAGCGCCTTGCGGGTGTGCCCGAGTGAGTCGAACGCCCCGGCTTTGACGAGTGAGTCGACGGCGCGCTTGTTGCACACGACGGCTTCGACCTTGCCGAGGAAGTCGGCGAAGGAGGCGTACGCCCCGCGCTTCCGCCGGCCCCGGATGACCGCTTCGGCCACCGGCACGCCGACGTTGCGGATCGCCGTGAGACCGAACCGCACGTCGTCGCCGACCGCGGTGAACTCGACGTCGGACGCGTTGACGTCCGGCGACAGGACCTTGACGCCCAGGCGCCGCGCGTCGGCCAGGTAGACGCCCATCTTGTCCTTGTCGTCACCGACCGAGGTGAGCAGCGCGGCCATGTACTCGGCCGGGTAGTTGGCCTTGAGGTACGCCGTCCAGTACGAGACCAGGCCGTAGCCGGCCGTGTGGGACTTGTTGAACGCGTACCCGGAGAACGGCAGCATGACGTCCCACACGGCCCGCACCGCCGCGTCGGAGTAGCCGTTGGCGCGCATGCCGCCGCTGAACTTCTCCCACTCCGCGGCCAGCACCTCCGGCTTCTTCTTGCCCATCGCGCGACGCAGCATGTCGGCACCGCCGAGCGTGTAGCCGGCCAACTGCCGTGCGATCGCCATGATCTGCTCCTGGTACACGAGCAAGTGGTGGGTGGAGCCGAGGATCGGTTCGAGCGCATCCTTCAACTCCGGGTGGATGGGCGCCGGTTCCTGCTTGCCGTTCTGGCGCAGCGCGTAGTTGGTGTGCGCGTTCGCGGCCATCGGGCCGGGGCGGTACAGGGCGTTCGCGGCGGCGATGTCCTCGAACCGGGTGGGTTCCATCAGCTTGAGCAGGGCGCGCATGCCGCCGCTGTCGAGCTGGAAGACGCCGAGCGTGTTGCCGTCCGCCAGCAGCCGGTACGTCCGGGCGTCGTCCAACGGGATCACCAGGGTGGCCGGGTCCGGCACCGGCGGTGCCACCGTCGCCAGGCGCACGCCCCGGTTCTCCCGGATGTTCCCGATGGCCTGGTCGATGACGCCGAGGTTGCGCAGCCCCAGGAAGTCCATCTTGACCAGCCCCATCGCCTCGCACGAGGGGTAGTCGAAGCCGGTGATGCGCGCACCGTCCGAGGCCCGCATGTGCAGCGGGATGCGGTCGGTGAGCCGGGTCTTGGACAGGATGACCGCGGCCGCGTGCACGCCGGTGCCGCGGGTGAGGCCCTCCACGCCGCGGGCCGTGTCCACAACCCTGCGCACGTCCGGGTCGGCCTCGTACAGCCGCCGGATCTCGCCGGCTTCGGCGTGGCGCGGATGGCCGGCGTCGAAGATGGCGGCCAGCGGAGCGGACTTGCCGTTCTGGTCGGGCGGGAGTGCCTTGGTGATCCGCTCGCCGTGCGCGTACGGGTAGCCCAGCACGCGCGCCGAGTCCTTGATCGCGTTCTTCGCCTTGATCCTGCCGAAGGTGTTCACGAGGGCGGTGTACTCGTCGCCGTACTTCTCGGTGACGTAGCGGACCATCCGGTCGCGCTTGCGGTCGTCGAAGTCGAGGTCGACGTCCGGCGGGTTGATGCGCTCGGGATTGAGGAAGCGCTCGAACAGCAGGCCGTGTTCCAGCGGGCACAGTTCGGTGATGCGCGTGGCGTAGGCGACGATGGAGCCGGTGGCCGAGCCGCGGCCGGGTCCGAGGGGGATGCCGTTCTCGCGGGCGTACCGGCAGATGTCCGCGACGACGAGGAAGTACGCGCTGAAGCCCATCGGGCCGATGACCGCCATCTCGGTCTCGAAGCGGTCCAGGACGTGCCGGGGGAGCGGGTCGCCGTACCGCATCACCAGGCCCTTGACGGTCTCGGAGCGGAGCCACGACTCCTGCGTCACGCCCTCGGGCACGTCCGGGAACAGCGGCATCTCGTCGACGTGGTCGAAGACTTCGTCGTACGCCCCGACGCGCTCGGCGACCAGCAGCGTGTTGTCGCACGCCTGCGGCAGGTCGGCGAACAGCTCGCGCATCTGGGCGGCGGTCTTGAGGTAGTAGCCCGACCCGGCGAAGCGGAAGCGCTTCGGATCGTCCTTGTTCTTGCCCACCCCGATGCACAGCAGGTTGTCGTGGGCGTCGGCCTGGTCCTCGGTGACGTAGTGCGCGTCGTTGGTGGCCAGGAGCGGGATGCCCAGGTCACGGGCCAGGCGCAGCAGGCCGTCGCGGACGTCGCGCTCGATGTCCAGGCCGTGGTCCATGAGTTCGAGGAAGTAGTTCTCCCGGCCGAAGATGTCCTGGTACGCCGCCGCGGCCGCCCTCGCCTCGGCGTACTGGCCCAGCCGCAGCCGGGTCTGGACCTCGCCGGACGGGCAGCCGGTCGTGGCGATGACGCCGTCCTGCCGCTCGGCGATCAGCTCGCGGTCCATGCGCGGCTTGCCGGCCGGGAACTGGCCTTCGTAGCTGGCGCGCGTGGCGAGCCGGAACAGGTTGCGCAGGCCGCGCGCGTCGTACGCCCACATGGTCATGTGGGTGAAGCGTCCGCCGCCCGAGACGTCCTTCGACCCCTCGCCGTCGTCGCCCGTCGCGCGCCGGCCACCCGGGCCCCAGAACTCCCTGGTGCGGGAGAAGCGCGACGACGGGGCGACGTACGCCTCGATCCCGATGACCGGCTTGACGTCCGGGAAGTCCCGTGCGACGCGGGCGAACTCGTACGCGCCGAACATGTTGCCGTGGTCGCTCATGGCGATCGCGGGCATGCCCTGCCGGGCCACTTCGGCGAACATCGGCGCCAGGCGCTGGGCACCGTCCAGCATCGAGTACTCGGTGTGGTTGTGCAGGTGGACGAACGAATCGGGCACGGCGTCATCTCCGGGAGGCGACAGCTCAACCAAGCGTTGACCCGGACCATCAAAACCAGGCTGAATTCCGGAATCAAACAACCAAAAGCCCGCCGTGAAACAACCAATGGTTGTGTCTCTATGATGAGCGGCGTGGATCTCTCAGCAGTGCGCACCTTTGTCGTCGCCGCAGACGCGGGGCAGTTCCAGGAAGCCGCCGTTGCTCTCGCGATCACCCAGCAGGCCGTCTCCAAGCGCATCGCCGCGCTCGAAGACGGCCTCGGGGTACGCCTGTTCACCCGCACCCCGCGCGGTGCCCGGCTCACCGTCGACGGACAGGCCTTCCTCCCGCACGCCCGCGCCCTGCTGCTGGCCGAGGAACGCGCCGCCGCATCGGTACGCCCGGGCAGCCGCCCGCTGCGTGTCGACGTGATCGGCCGCCGGACGGCGGCCGCGGGCCTGCTGCGCGACTTCCACCGCACCCACCCCGCCGTCGAACTCGACGTCGTGACGCTCTTCCATGTCGACGAGGCCGTCGACGCCCTGCGCTCCGGTGCCATCGACGCGACCTTCCGCGCCGTCGCCGCCCCGGGACGCCGTCTTCCCGACGACGTCGAAGCCACGCCGGTCCTCGACGAGCCCCTGCAACTCGTCACCGGCCCGGCGCACGAGTTCGCCGGCGCCCGCGTCGTCGCACCCGCGCAGCTCGTCGGCCACCGCATCTGGATCCCCGGCGCGGTGCCGGGCACCGAATGGGCCGCCTATTACGACGAACTCGCCGACACCTTCGAGCTGTCCATCGACGCCATCGGCCCGGACTTCGGCGTCGAGAGCCTGCTGGACACCGTCGCGGACTCCCCGGTCGTGGCCACCCTCCTCAGCGATCGCACCCCGCTCGTCTGGCCGGCCGGATACGACCTCCGCCGCATCCCGCTCCGCGACCCGAGCCCCGTGTACCCGCACTTCCTCCTGTGGCACACCGCCAACCGCCATCCCGGGCTGGCCGCGCTGCGCGCCCACCTGACCGCCACCCGGCCCCAACTCGTCGAGGGAGAAGCCTGGAAGCCGACCTGGGCGCGGACCGCGGGGAGAGCAGGCGGCACCACGGGGTGAGGTCTCGCGCAACGTTCTGAGAGCGTTTGGCGGTCCGCGCGGAGTGGATGGCGGTATTGGCGAGGTGCCCTCTATTGTCAGTCGCCCTCAAGATCACCGACGCCTGGAGAACACGTGCGCCGCCACCTTGTCCGAATAGCCGCGGTCACTGCCCTCCTGACGCTGTCGGCGTGCAGTTCCTCGGGCGATTCGTCAGCCGGCCCCGGCACCCCCGAGCCGGGGGCGAGCGGTCGGACCGGTGCGGCGGACGGTGCGGCGGCGGACGGGCCCGCGTACGAGGGGCCGGATTTGCCCGGGCTGGCGGCCAAGCCCCTGTGGTCCGTCGAGCGCAAGAGCACGACGGACACCAGCACGACGGTGTTCGCCCTCGGGGAGGGAACGGTCGCCATCGCGAACGTCGTCGGCCCCGAGCCGTCCGCCACACCTGCGTACGGCACTTCCTCGGACAGCCTCCGGCAGCAGACGGTGGAGCTGCGCGACGTGGCCACCGGCACGGTGCGCAAGACGCTGAACGTGTACGGCGAGGTCAGCGGCGAGACGTGGCTCGGCAAGCCCGCCGTCATCGTGCGCGGGCAGCAGCCCCGTACCAAGGCCGACGATCCGACCGCCGAGAAGCCGTGGCTGATCGAGGCGTACGACGAGCGGGGCGAACGCCTGGGCGGCGGCGAAGAGCGCCTGAGCATGCACGACTCGATCCTCCAGGACGGCTGGATCCTGGCGCCCGAGGGCGGGAGCAAGGAGGCGCTGAGCGTCCGGCGCGTCGGCGACACCGGCGCGGGACAGCGCATGAACTGCTCGGTCACCGACGCCTGTTCCTATGCCATCGCACGAGGCGAGGTCTATGTCGTAGGCGGCGGTGGTGCCGAATCGAAGGCCATGGCCGCCGGAACGATGTTCAAGTACGAGCGCGCAGGCGACACTTCGCAGACGAACGGCCGCACGCTCGTCGCCCTCGACCCCGCCACCGGCGCACGCCGCTGGGCCAGTGACACGCTCGTGCGGCCCGCGGGGGCCGAGCCGGCGGGCAACACGTCCGCGGACGGCCCGGAGGTGCTCGGCAGCCTGGCCGGGAAGATCGTCATCTCCTGGGCCGCGGCCGGCTCCGAAGACGGCCGCGTCGTCGGGCTGTACGACCCCGTCACCGGCAAGCCCGCCGGCACCGGCCCGACCAGCCCCGCCGGCGCCCTCTTCGCGGTCGCGGACCCGGAAGGCAAGATCGCCGTCCTCGCCACCGACCGCGACAAGTCCCGGTCCACGGCCTGGGAGACGGCCTCGGGGCAGACGTTGTGGCAGCAGACCCGAGGCGACGACCCCCTCGTACCGGTGAGCATCGTCGGCGGCATCCTGTGGGCCAATTCCGGCAACCCCGTCGCCCTCGACGCCCGCACCGGCAACGTGGTCGCCAAGGAACCGGAGCTGGCCCTCACCGCCGAGGAGTCGGTGCCCACCCCGGTCGGCACCCGGCACGCCTACACGATCGTCGACAGGGCGGTCCACGTCTTCGCGGTCCAGCCCTGACCCCGGCCCCCGCGCGGCCCCACCCGAACGAGCCGGTGCACCGGGGCGGGCCGCCGCCCGGCCTCCTGGTGTTCCTCGCGGGCAAACCGTGAGACCAGCCCACCCGGGTTCGTCGCCTCCCCAGGGCGCACGCGCGGGCCGTGCGCGGAAACGTACACAGATGGGTGTCACTCCGGATGGACGCACGACGCGGCACCTCGCAAGACTGTGGCGGGTGGGAACCGACTGAGCCGTCCGGACGGCTCAGTCGGCCGGAGTGCGGTCGGCGTACGGCGGCCGCACCAGGGAGCGCGAGGGAACGTCGTGTCGTTGTTCTGGCGGATCTTCCTTCCCAACGCCACGGTCCTGGCCCTCGCCGCGCTCCTGCTGCTCGGCCCGGTGACGGTGTCGACGCCCGTGAACCTCGGCGAGGCCGTCGTGATCGGCGCCGGCGCCGCGGTGATGCTGGGCGCCAACGCGGTCGTCCTGCGGATGTCCCTGGCCCCGCTGGAGCGGCTGGCCGCCGCGATGACCGGCGTCGACCCGATGCACCCCGGAGCCCGCATGCGGGTGACGGGACCGGGTGAAGTCGCGCACCTGATCGGCACCTTCAACACCATGGTCGACCGGCTCGAAACCGAACGCGCGGCCAGCAGGGCGAACGCCCTCTCCGCCCAGGAAGGCGAGCGCCGCCGGGTCGCCCAGGAACTCCACGACGAGGTCGGGCAGACCCTCACCGCCGTACTGCTGCAGCTCAAGCACACCGCGGACCGGGCCGAGCCGCCGCTGCGCGACGACCTGCGGCTCGCCCAGGAGACCACCCGGACCGGCCTCGACGAGATCCGCCGCATCGCCCGCCGCCTGCGCCCCGGCGTCCTGGAGGAACTCGGCCTGGCCAGCGCCCTGCGTGCGCTGACCACCGAGATCGGTACGCCCGGCCTGACCGTCCGGCGCGAACTGGCCCCGCACCTGCCGCCACTGGATCCGCAGACCGAGCTCGTCGTCTACCGCGTCGCGCAGGAAGCCCTCACCAACGTCGCCCGGCACGCCGAAGCGGACCGCGCGGTCATCAGCCTGCGGCCCGTCGGCGCCGGTGCCGTCGAACTCGTGGTCGTCGACAACGGCCGGGGCATCGGCTCCGCCGCCGCGGGCACCGGCATCAGCGGCATGCGCGAACGCGCGCTGCTGATCGGGGCCGAACTCGCGGTGGGCCCCGGGGCCGCGGGCGGCACAGAAGTGCACCTGCGGGTACCCGTCCACACCAGGAGCACCACATGACCCGCACCGGCATGACCTCCGCAGGCCCGGATCCCGCCCGCCCGGATCCCGCCCGCCCGGATCCCACCCGCATCCTGCTCGCGGACGACCATGCGCTGGTACGCCGCGGAGTCCGGCTCATCCTCGACAGCGAACCCGACCTGCACGTCGTCGCCGAGGCCGACAACGGCGCCGAGGCGGTCGCCCGCGCCCGCGCCGGCGACATCGACCTGGCCGTCCTCGACATCGCCATGCCCCGCACCACCGGGCTGCAGGCCGCCCGCGAACTCTCCCGGCTCCGGCCCGACCTGCGGATCCTCTTCCTGACGATGTACGACAACGAGCAGTACTTCTTCGAGGCGCTCAGAGTCGGCGCGAGCGGCTACGTCCTCAAGTCGGTCGCCGACCGCGATCTCGTCGACGCCTGCCACGCCGCGATACGCGACGAACCCTTCATCTACCCCGGTGCGGTCACCACCCTCGTCCGCGACTACCTCGAACGCGTGCGGCTCGGCGACCCGTTGCCTCCGCGAGCCATCACCGACCGCGAGGAGGAGGTCCTCAAGCTCGTCGCCGAGGGCCACACGTCCAAGGAGATCGCCGACCTGCTCGTCATCAGTGCCAAGACCGTCGAAAGGCACCGCGCCAACATGCTCCAGAAACTCGGCCTCAAGGACCGCCTCGAACTCACCCGCTACGCGATTCGCGCAGGCCTCATCGAACCGTGACCCGTCCCTGCCGCGGTCGGCGCGGCACGGGCGGGTCCACGCCCGACACCTGCCGTGTGAACCCGAGGTCGTGTCTTCAAATTCTCGCCGGGCCCGCGAACCGTGGCACGCACGCTCGCCGCGTTGCGGACCTTGCCCGGCCAAACCCAGGCCGAGCTGCGGCCCGCGCCTTGCGAGCGCACGCACCACGGCCCGCGGGCTATCCGACGCGAATTTGAAGACACTCCCTAGTCGGGGAGGAACGTCTTTGCGTAGTGGTCGAGGGTGGCCAGGACCTCGTCTCTCGGGGCGTGGGGGACTGTCAGGACGACTTGCTCGATCACGCCCAGTTCGCGGTAGCGCTCGAGTTCGGCCGGGGTGGGCGGGAAGCCGCCGCACGGGATGATGCGCAGGTCCGCCGGATCCCGCCCGATGCGCTCGCACGCCGCGCGTATCTGCGGCAGACCGTATTCGACGCTCAAACTGCCAACCGGCAGCCACCCGTCCCCGTATTCGGCCACGTGCTCCGCAAGGACCGGCCCGCCGAAGCCGCCGAGCAGCACCGGTGGTCCGCCTGCCTGGAGGGGTTTCGGCCAACACCAGCTGGGCGAGAACCGGACGTGCCGGCCGTCGTACGAAGCCACCTCCTCTCGCCACAACTCCCGCATGGCGAGGACCCGTTCGCGGACCGCGCCGCGTCGGTGCGACCAGACCACGCCGTGGTCCTCCGCCTCTTCCTCGTTCCATCCGAACCCCACCCCGAACTCGAACCGCCCGCCCGACAGCAGGTCGAGCGACGCCACGGCCTTCGCGGTCACGATCGGTTCGCGCTGCGCGAGCAGGCACACGCCGGTGCCCAGCCGCAGGCCGCGTGTCGCGCCCGCGGCCGCGGTGAGGGCGATCAGCGGGTCAAGCGTGTGTCCGTATTCGACCGGAAGTTCGTCGAACATCGGCAGATTGCTGCGCCTGCTCGTCGGCAGATGCGTGTGCTCGGAAACGAAAAGCGAGGCGAAGCCGCGTTCCTCGGCCGCGACCGCGATCTCGGTGACGTTAATTGTCAGGTCGGTCGCGAACATCGTGAGTCCGAATTTCATCGCCCCTCCGGATGGCCGAAATATGGTGGACCGCGGATCCGTATCGGTGGATTCCGCATCCCGGTGCCGTACCGCACGGAATCATGGCCGAAAACCTGGAGCAGGGGGAACAGCCATGGGAATGTTCGATCTTGACGGGCGTTCGGCGTTTGTCACCGGTGCGTCGCGCGGCATCGGCAAGGCGACCGCGCTCGCGCTGGCCGCCGCCGGGGCCGACGTCGCGCTCGTGGCCCGCTCGGCCGACGCCCTCGACGTCGTCGCCGACGAGGTCAAAGCGCTCGGCCGACGCGCGCTCGTGCTGCCGTGCGACGTCACCGACGCCGAGGCGGTGGCCGCCGCGGTCCGGGCCGCGGTCGACGGGCTCGGGCACGTCGACACCGTCGTGAACAACGCGGGCGGCGTTCCGGCCGCAGGTCCGGCGGTCGGCCTCGACCCGGCCGCCTGGGAGGCCACCTGGCGCCTGAACGTCGACTCCGCGGTGAACGTATGCCGTTCCCTGGCAACGGAGTTGCTGTCCCGGAACGGCGCCTCGGTGATCAACATGACCTCGGTTGCGGGCATGCTCGGCGTGCCGTTCCTGGCCGCGTACGGAACCGCCAAGGGCGGCATCGTCGCGCTCACCCGGAGCCTGGCCGCCGAGTGGGCGGCGGTCGGCGTACGCGTCAACGCGATCTGTCCGGGCCCGGTCTGCACCGACCTCAACCGCCCCTTCTGGGAGCACCCGGCCGCCCGCGAGCAGACCGCCGCCATCGTGCCGATGCGCCGCTGGGGGCAGCCCGAGGAGGTCGCCGCCGTCGCGGTGTTCCTCGCCTCGCCCGCCGCCTCATACATCACCGGGCAGGTTCTCGCAGTCGACGGAGGCCAGTCCGCCGTTTAAATCGCCGTAAACAAACGGAAGTTCGGACGCCGTTTGTCGAGATTGTGTGTGCGAGTCAAACTTTCTCTTCTTGGTGCGTGGCGGGCGCTGTTAGAAAGCCCGCCATGGAGCAGGTAAGGAAGATCATCGATGACTGGCGTAACCGGATCGAGGACCATCCACTGCACCAGTGGCTGGTCGAGGAAGACGACACGGAGCCGGAAAAGAAACTCTGGTTCTCGCTGTACTTCACGAACTTCATCATGTATTTCCGCGAACTGAACATCTACCACATCGCCTACGACTCGACGACGATCGGCGGGACGGGCGCGACCGGCACAACGACCGGGGCCGGCCCGGCGGGCAGCCCCGGGGGCAGCCCGGCAGGCGGCAGCGGTGCGCCGCCGCCCGCGCTCGACGCCCCGCGTGCCGCACTGACCGGCCACGCCGACGAGGACATGACCCACTCCCGGCTGTTCATGGCGGACTTCAAGACCCTGGGCTGGGACGACCTGCTGGAGTGGAAGCCGTCGGAGGTCTTCCACTGGCTGTTCAGCAGCGAGGTCAACGAGCAACTGCGCCGCCGCACCACCGCGATCACCAAGCTCTACATCGAGGCGCAGGACCCGGCCGTACGCTACGCCGTCGTCGAGGCGATCGAAGCCTGCGGCAACGCCCTGTTCCGGCACACCTCGCAACTCGCCGACCGCTACACGGCCAGGACCGGCCGCGAACTCATCTACTGGGGGCAGTACCACCTCGAACGCGAGACCGGCCACGCCGTCGAGGACGAGCACGAGGCCGTGTTCGCCGACATGGAGCTCACCCAGGAGCAGCGCGACGACGCGATCCGCCTCGCGGTACGTGCCTTCGAGCTCATCGACGAGCAGAACAGCCACATGCTGCAACTCGCCCAGGAGACCCTGTCGCAGGGCGGATTCGCGTTCCGCCGCCGTACGCAGGCCAGTCCGCCCACAGACGTCGAGGCCATCGAACGCGAAGGCGACTACCAGGGCGACGCCCTGTGGCCGGAGGGCTACACGTTCAACTTCTGGCCCACCGACCCGCATCCCACGCAGCAACCGCTGGTCGCCGCGCTGCGCCACGAGACCGACAAGGTCGCGGACTCCGGCGTCCTCGACTTCTTCCGCGTCGACGACCTCGACGAGGGCGCGGCCCGCCTGCGGCTCGCGCTGCTGTTCATGGCCACCGACACCACGGGCACCCCGACCGTGTACCGGCACATGGTCCCGTACGCGTTCCCGGCCACTCCCGCCGAACGCGCCGTCAACCGCCTTGCCGCGCGCTTCGGTTCGCGCTCGAAGATGCTGTACGTCGACTGGCACTCGCTCGGCCTCGACGACCGGCTCAACTGGCCGGTGAGCCGCACGCTCGAGTTCATCTACCTCGACCGCGCCACCGAGACGCACCGCGACCTGCGCGCCGTCGTCACCCACCACATCGACGTCACCACCGACCCCCTGCTGCGCTACTGGACGGTCGTCGCCCTGAAGAAGATGACCGCGACGTACGCGGACGCGGTCGGCTCGCTCGCCCGGCGCGTCGAGGAGAAGACCGGTCTTCCGCTGCCCTACCTGACGCTCAAGCGCAGCCCGCACGAGCCGGCCATGGAACCCGACCCGCAGGCCGACGCCGTGCGGTTCGACACCTGGGCGGCGGCGCCGGAGACCGTCGACGCGGCGCGCGCCGCCATCGAGGGCATCGCCACGTCCATTTTCATCCGCTACCACCGCATGCTCGACTCGCGGCGGCTGCGCGACTACCCCGAGGTCGCCTGATGGCAGAGGACCCGACGCCCGGTGCGGTGAAGGCCGTCGTCTTCGATGTCGGTGGAGTGCTCGCGCACCCGCCCGGCGGACCGATGGCGCCGCCCAAGGATTTCTTCGGTCCGTCCGGCGCCGACGGCGACCACCCGTGGCACCGTCTGGAACGCGGCGAGATCACCCTCACCGACCTGTTCCGGGCGGCGATGTCCGGTGAGGTGCCGGGCGGGATGCCGCTGCCTCCGATGCCGCCCGGCATGCCCATGCCGCCGATGCCCCCGCCGGGCGCCGGTGGACCGGGCGGACCGGGTGGACCGGCCGGATTCCCAGGCGGCTTCCCCGGGGGCGGACCCGCCGGCATGCCGCCGTTGCCGCCGCCCGGGGCACCTCTGCCACCGGGCATGCCGTTGCCGCCGCCGTTCACGCTCGACGACGCGTACCTCGGCCTCGCCCGCGACCTGGCCGCGGCAGGTGTGCCGCTCGCCCTGTGCACCAACGCGGTACGCGAACTGGAACCGCTGTGGTGGGACCTCCACCCGTGGGCGGAGCTGTTCCCGGTCATCGTGCGCTCCTACGAACTCGGCGCCCGCAAGCCCGATCCGCGGATGTACCACGCCGTCCTCGAAGGCCTCGGGACCTCGGCCGCGGAGACGCTCTTCGTCGACGACTCGCCCGCCAACATCGCGGCCGCCGCCGAACTCGGCTTCGCCACCGTGCTCGTCGCGGGCGACCACAAGGACGTCGCGGCGCTGGTGTGGCGTGCGGTCGGCCTCGACGACCCCGGCACCGTGGCGACGACTCCCAGATCACCGGCGGAAGCGGCCCGCGAGGCGGAACCGACGCCCGCGGTGGCGCGGCGGAACAGGGCGGAAGCGGCCGCCGCCGAGTCGCCCGTCGCGGTCCGGGAATCGCCCCGGGCGGCGGACCAAGTTCTGCTAGCGGTACATGAGTTCGCCGCGACGCTGGCACCGCGCGCATCCGAGATCGAAACCGCCGGCCGGGTACCCGACGATGTCGTCGCCGGCCTGCGCGCCACCGGGCTCCTCGGCGCGCTGTTCCCCACCCACCTCGGCGGCCCCGGAATGACGCCGTATCAGATCGTGAGCGCGATCGAGGAGTTGGCGTACGCCGACGCCTCGGTCGCCTGGTGCGCCGCGATCGGTATCGACGCCGGGCTGTGCGCGATGCACTGGGACGACGAGCAGGTACGGGCGGTCTTCCCCTCGCCCGACCGGCTGCTCGCCGCCGTGCTGCCACCGCTCGGCCGGGGCCGCCGGGTCGCCGGCGGATACCGCGTGTCGGGCCGCTGGGCGATGGCGAGCGGCATCCAGGCCGCCGACCACGTCCTGTGCGGCATCCTCGCCGAGGACGACACGCCCTCGTGGCGTGTCGCACTGCTCGACACGTCGGCGGTGCGGGTCGTGGAGACCTGGAACACCACCGGCCTCCGCGGCACCGGGTCACACGACTTCGAGGTGCACGACGCCTTCGTGGCCCGCGGGAACACCTTCGTGTTCACCGATCCGCCGCTCCGCACCGACCCGTTGTACGCGACGGCGGACCACCTCGTCGCCAAGATGGCGGGGGTCGCGCTCGGCATCGGACGGGCGGCGCTCGACGCCACCCGCGATCTGCTGCTCGACAAGACCGACTCGATGACTCGTCAGAAGGTGGGCCGCAACCCGCGCGTGCAGGCCGGCTTCGCGCACGCCGAGACCCTGGTCGGCGCGGCCCGGGCGTACGTGCGCACCACGCTGGAGGACAGTTGGGCGACGCTCGCCGCGGGCGGCACGCCCGACCGCGGACCGGGCGCGCTCGCCCGCCGGTACGCCTTCCGTGCCTGCCGCGAGGCCGTCCAGACGCTGTACGACCTGGCCGGGGCGAGCGCCGTCTACACCGACCGCACGCCACTGGACCGCCAGTTGCGGGACATCGTCACGGCGTCGCAGCACATCGCCGTCCAGGACCGCATGCTGGAGGCGGTCGGCGACCTGCGTCTCGGGGGTGAACCGTTCTCGCCGTTCCTGTGACGCTCGGGCCGCGCCTCCGCTGACGTACCTGCTGTCGGGCGTGCGAGCCACCGTGGGACGAAGTGGGCGCACGAGAACGCAAGTCGGCCGTGCGCCGTGCCCGTGGGAAGACGGAAAACGGGCACGGCACACGGCCGACGGTCTCAGTGACGCCGTCGACGACTGTGATGGCAATGACAGTGGCGACAAGCGACAAGCGACAAGCGAAGTCGTCGAAGTCCGCTGCCGCTGCCGCGGTCGGGACGGCGCCGACGGCCGGACTCAGGGGACGAGCACGACCTTCCCGCGACCGTGCCCCGCTTCGACGATCCGATGCGCCTCCGCCGCCTCGGCGAGCGGCAGCCGCTGCCGTACGTGGACCGCGAGCGCACCCTTCTCGTACAAGTCGACCAACTCGCCCAGCCGAGCGGTCGTGCGGGCCCCGGGGCCGCCGCGCAGGCCCA
Source organism: Streptodolium elevatio (assembly GCF_040649515.1). Lineage (GTDB taxonomy): Bacteria > Actinomycetota > Actinomycetes > Streptomycetales > Streptomycetaceae > Yinghuangia > Yinghuangia elevatio. Next base: position 62,577 of record NZ_JBEZFP010000001.1, on the reverse strand, counting down.
CGGCACCGAGGCGCTCCGCGCCCTCGAAGTCGATGATCGTGCCGATGCGCGAACGGTCGGCGACCAGTTCGACGGACGCGTCCAGCGCCCCGCGCCCGGCGGCGTCCAGCACCGCGTCCACGCCTTGCGGGGCCGCGGCTCGCACCCGGGCGGCGAGACCGTCCCCGTACACCACCGGGGTCGCGCCCAGCGCCCGCACGTAGTCGTGGTTGGCCTCGCTCGCGGTGCCCACGGCCACGGCGCCCCAGGCGACGGCCAGTTGGACCGCCGCCGTACCGACCCCGCCCGCGGCGGCGTGCACCAGCACGGTGTCGCCGGGGCCCACCCGCAGTTCGCGCAGCGCACGGTGCGCGGTCTGGCCGGAAGCCGACATCACGCCCGCGACCTCCCAGGGCATCGACGCGGGCTTGCGGACCACCTGGTCGACGGGCACGACCACGGCCTCCGCGTACGACCCCAGCATCGACCAGCCCAATACCTCGTCCCCGGCGGAGAATTCGGTGACCCCGTCGCCGACCGCGTCGACCACGCCCGCGAACTCGTTGCCCGGCACGAGAGGGAGGTCGACCGCCATCGACGGCGGCCCGAACCCGCGGCGCAGCATCGTGTCGGCCGGCTGCACGCCCGCGGCGCGTACCAGAACCCGGATGCTGCCCGGGCCGGGCTCCGGGGTGGGCACCTCCGTGAGCCGCAGCACGTCGGGCGTGCCGAATTCGGTGAGCAACACAGCGTGCATGGGCCACATCCCGTCGGTTCGGGCGCGGTCGCCGTACGCACCGCGCTCACCCTCACGATGCAACTTGAAGTTCGGTTGAAGTCAAGCGAATTGTGCGCGGACGGCCTCAGCGCGCCGCGAGCACCCCGTCCGCTCCCACCGCAAGAGACGCCTGGAATCCGCCGGGACCGCAGTCGGGTCCGTTCGGATACGTCTGGGATGGCGTCACCTCGATCTCCCGGACCAGCACCTCGGCCCCCGCCGCGTCGCTCAGCGTCAGCGACACCCGTAGCGGTGCGCCGGTCAGCTCCGGGACGCCGAGGAATCCGTTCTTCGCGCCGGTGGGTGTCGCCTGCGCCCCGCACACCTCGCCGGTGCACGGGAGCGGGACGGCGGAACTGGACGGAGACAACTGCAGGTCGCCCTCGCGGCACACGTCCCCGGCACAGGCGCGCATGTGCGCGGCGGCGGTCCGCTCCGCGTATTGCGCCGCTATCTCCAGCCCGACGCCGACGCGCGACCCGATCATCGTGCACTGCCGCCCGTCGCCGGACGACGAGGACGACCCGCATCCCACCGCGAAGGCGAGTCCCACCGCCAACATGCCCGATCGCATGGAAAGCCCTGTGGCCCAGCGCAACACGCCCACTCCTTCGACAGGAACCCGAAACCGCGACCCGCGCCGATGTGACGGAGCGGAGGCCGAGCCGGTTCCCCCGAGCGGTTCCCCCCGAGCCGGTTCCCGTACGCGCCGCGCGGCGGTGGCCCCGGGACCACGGCCGCGCGGCGCGGCCGAGCGCAGCGCGGCAGGCTAAGCGGCTCGGCGCGCGCAGACCCACGTGCGGTCGTCGGTGAGGTACGCGTCCACCGCAAGGCCCTCCTGCGCGAGTGCCGCGTCCAGCTGATCGTCCGTCAGCGGTCGGGAAAGGAATGTCTGGGTCCAGGTGGCGTCGGGGAATTCGTACTCCGCGTATATCGAGTTCACCCCGTCGCCGACCGGGTCGGACGACACCATGCGCACGGTGAAGCCGGCCGGGTCGACGCGCTCGCTCGGCAGGTTCGTGTGCCACCCTTGCCCCTCGCGCTGGAGCAGCACGCGGCCGCCCGGCGCGAGGTGTCGTGCGCAGGTGCGCAGCAGGGCCTGCCGCTCGTCGGCATCCCCGGTGTTCACCAGGAACGACGCGAGGACGACCGCGTCGAACTGCTGGCCCAGGTCCAGGAGTTCAATGGAACTGTGGACGGTCCGAGCCCCGCGGACGTGGTCGAGCATCTCCCGGGACTCGTCGACGGCCGTCACGGTGAAGCCGTGGGCCACCAGCGGATGCGTCATCCGGCCGACGCCGCAGCCCAGTTCGAGGATGCGCGCACCCGCCGGCACCGCCGCGGCAATGATGTCCGGCTCGGCCCCGGCGGGCAGGCGCGTGTAGAGCTCGACCGCGCAGCCGTCCGGGGTGATCGCGCCGGGTCCCGTTCCCTTGCGTCCTGTTCGCGTGTTGGTCCCCATATCCGCCGAACGGACGGCCCGGGGCGGCAGTTCCTCGTGGGGCCAGGGGCGTCGGTCCGACGAGCGGCGACGGGTGGGCGGGCCCGTCCACGGCGGGGGCGTCGAGGACGGCCCGCCGGAGCACCCGACAAAGGCGCTTCTAGTCCGCGCTGACCTGGCGGTTGAGTTCCTGGGCGACGATGTTGCCCGCGGCGTCGTACGCCACCAGGTCCGCGTTCCGCCCGTAACCGGTCTTGTGTTCCACGGTGAGCAAGTAGAACCGCTCGGACACGCCGGCGGCCGACTGCGGCGCCAGCGTCTTGGTCTCGCCGGTGTCCTTGAAGGTCACGCGGACGTTGTCGACGTCCGGGGACACGAAACCCCACGTGACGGCGCCCAACGTGCCGAAGCCGAGGTCCGTGTGGTCCGGCTTGTCGTCGACCTCCACGGTCAGGAAGTTGATCTGGCCCGGCACACGGTCGGCACCGGCCCAGTCCGGGGCGTCGCCGCATTGGCGCCCGGTATCGCCGACCGTCCGGCCGTCGACCGCGATTTCGAACGTCTCGCAGTAGCCCTGCTGCTTCTTCGGTGCGCGCGTCGGCTCCCCGGGCAGGACGTAGGTGTCCTCCTCGTACTCGCCCTGCGTCCGCACCCGGGTCAGTTCCCAGGTGTGCCCGTCCATCGGGCCGGACGCCAGGGCCACGCGGCCCAGCCCCAGCGGGTTCGGCGGCGCGGGGGTCGTCTGCGGTGGTGCCGTACTCGCCGGGGTCGACGGTGGGATCGGATCGGTGGCGGTGGTCTGCTTCCCGCCGCCGCCCGGCAGCGTGAAGCCGGCCACGAGCCCGGCGACCACCAGCACCGAGGCGACCGAGCCCGCCACGGCGTTGCGGGTACGCCGCCGGGCCCGTCCGCGGCGCACGATCGCCTCGTGCGGTACCGGGATGTCCGGCAGTTCCCCGATGCCGAGCTCGAACCGCTCGCGCATCCACTGTCCTTCGTCACGACCGGTCATGGACCAGCTCCTCCGAGTTCTCGTGCGGGCTGGAGTGCCATTGCGGCCCGTCGAGTCCGGGGTCCGCGCGCAGCTTCGCGAGGCCCTTCGACGCCTGGCTCTTGACCGTGCCGACCGAGCAGCCGAGGATCTCGGCCACCTCCGTCTCCGGCAGGTCGTCCCAGTAGCGCAGGACCACGGCGGCGCGCTGCTTCGGCGGCAGTTGTGCCAGCGCCCGCATGAGCGCGTCACGCTGCCCGATGCGGTCCGCGGAGTCCGCCTCGCCCCGCTCCGGGGCCTCCGCCCCCAGGAGCTGGGTGATGCGTTTCTTGCGGAACCTCGCGGCGTTCGCGTTGACGAGCATGCGGCGCAGGTACGCGTCGGGGCTGTCGGCGGACTGCACGCGGTGCCAGGCGCCGTACACCCTCACCAGGGTGTTCTGCGCCAGGTCCTCGGCCTCGCCGTGGTCGCCGGTCAGCAGGTACGCCGTGCGCACGAGCCGCGCCCAGCGTGCCTGGACGAACTCGTGGAACTGTGCCGCCTCGTCCGGGCTCAATCGGCACCTCCTTCATGCAGCACGAGTACGGCCGGGGCGATACGGGTTGCCCGGCGGCGCGGAGAAAGTCGGAGGAATTTCCGGCGGACGGTCGCAGGGCGCCGTGAGGGCCCGGACGCCACTGGCGTCCGGGCCCTCGTGAACGACGTGCCGGATCAGGTTAACCCGGGTCGATTCGGTCAGCCGGCCGCGATCCCGGCGATCAGCAGGCCGCCCGCGACGATGCCGGCCAGGCCGCGCACGTGGTTCATGCGCGTCCAGTCGACCAGGTACGCCGCCCACATGCGGTCCGCCTCGGGGGTGCCGGCGGTCACCTTGTCCAGTGCCTCGTTGCGCGGCACGTGGTAACCGACGGTGAGCATGAAGCCCGCGACCAGGTACGTCGCCGCCCCCGCGACCAGGAAGCCGGAGTAGTCGCCGTGCCAGTCGACCAGCGCCCAGATCCCGAGTCCCAGCGACGCCACGGTGGTGCCCATGAACACGGACAGGAAGCGGAAGGTGATCGCCGAGCGGTTGATGCCCTGCATCACGCCCGTGGCGTCCTTGGCCGGGACCTGGGCCAGGCCAGGCATCACCAGTACCGAGAATCCGTAGAACACGCCGCCCATGGCGATGCTGCCGAGCGCGGTGGCCAGCGTCAGTGCGAACAGGGTTCCGTCCATAGTGCTGCCCTCCGGGCAATCGGTCGCGGTCGTCGGTCGCGGTCGTCGGTCGCGGTCGTCGGTCGTCGTCGGTTGTCGCTTGTCGCTTATCGTTCGGCGGTCAGGCGGTCCAGACGCCGGTGGCCGCGGCGTCCCGGGCGAAGTCGGAGAAGTCGCGCGGCTCGCGGCCGAGCGCACGCTGCACGCCGTCCGACAGGTGTGCGTTGCGGCCGTCCAGGACCTCGGTGAACAGGTAGGTCAGGAACCCGACCGTCTCCCCGTCAAGGCCGGCCTCCTCGGTGAGCACCGTCGCGTAGGCCTCCATCGGGACCGTCACGTACGCGATCTCGCGCCCGGTCGCCGTCCCGATCTCCGCCACCGCCTCGGCGAAGCTGATCAGCCGCGGCCCGGTGACCTCGTAGACCTCGCCGCTGTGGCCGTCCTCGGTGAGCGCGGCCACCGCGACGTCCGCGATGTCCTCGACGTCGATGAAGGGCTCCTTCACGTCGCCGACCGGCAGCGCGACCTCACCGGCGAGGATCGGCTCGATCAGGAAGTTCTCGTTGAAGTTCTGGGCGAACCACGAGGCCCGCACGACCGTCCACTCGGCGCCGGCCCCCTCGGCCACCACCCGCAGGCGCTCCTCGGCGTTCTGCGCCTCTACCTCGCCGCGCCCGGACAGCAGCACCAGGCGGCGGACCCCGGCGCCGACCGCGGTCTCGGTGAAGGCGGCCACCGCGTCCGGGGCGCCCGGGACGGCGAGGTCCGGCACGTACGTGATGTAGACGGCCGAGACGTCGGCGACCGCCGCCTTCCATGTCGACGGGTCGTTCCAGTCGAACGGGATCGCGGCGCTGCGCGAGCCGATCCGGATGTCGGTGCCGCGGGCCGCGAGGCGCTCGGCGACGCGGCGGCCGGTCTTGCCGTTGCCGCCCAGAACCAGGATGGTGTCCGTCATTTCAGGCTCCTCAGCTTGTGGTCCGTGTGGTGTTCCGCGCGGTGGTCCGCGTTCTTGCCTGACTCAATTCAAGCCCGCGGGGTTGAGACGGAACATAGCTGAGGAGCCAGATTGCATATTCCATCGTCTCGCCCGCGCGGATTTGGCCGCGCTATGCGGATGACGTACAACCCCGTATCGATGCCCACAACTGTGTGCATTGGCGGCGACCGGCACAAAGCAGCGTGCACCGGCGGACGCACGGGTCCGCCGGCGCACGCGTGACGACAGCGGGTTCAGCCCATCAGGCCGCCCATCCATTCCTCGATCGCGTCCGGGTCGCGCGGCAGCGCGGCGGACATCAGGCGGGCGCCGTCCTCGGTGACCACCAGGTCGTCCTCGATCCGGATGCCGATGCCGCGCAGCTCGGGCGGCAGTGTCTCGTCGTCGGGCTGGAGGTACAGGCCGGGCTCGACGGTCAGCACGTGCCCCACCTCCAACTTGCCGTCGAGGTACGTCTCGGCGCGCGCCTTGGCGCAGTCGTGCACGTCCATGCCGAGCATGTGGCCGCTGCTGCACAGCGTGTAGCGGCGGTGCAGCCCGCTCTCCGGGCGCAGCGACTCCTCGACGCCCACCGGCAGGACGCCCCACTCGTGCAGCCCGGTCGCGATCACCCGCATCGCCGCCTGGTGGAAGTCCCGGAAGCTGGCCCCCGGCCGCAGCGCGTCGATGCCGGCCTGCTGGGCGTCCAACACCAGCTGGTAGACGTCCCGTTGCGAGCTGCTGAACCGCCCGGACAGCGGCAGCGTGCGGGTGATGTCGGCGGTGTAGAGCGAGTCGGTCTCCACGCCCGCGTCCAGCAGCAGGAGCTTGTCGCGGTCCAGGGCACCGTCGTTGCGGATCCAGTGCAGCACGCACGCGTGGGCGCCGGACGCGGCGATCGTCTCGTAGCCGGTGCCGTTGCCCTCGGCGCGGGCGCGCAGCCGGAAGACCCCCTCGATCCAACGCTCGCCGCGCGGGTGGCGCAGCGCCTGCGGCAGTGCGCGCACGACGTCCTCGAATCCGGACGCGGTGTGGTCGACGGCCAACTGGAGCTGCGTGACCTCCCATTCGTCCTTGATGAGACGCATCTCCGAGAGGTACGAAGCCAGTTCGAGGTTCTGCTCGGTGTCCCCGCGCACCGGCACGAGCGCGTCCACCGCGGGGTCCTCGCCGGACAGCACGCGCGTGGCCACGTTGGGGCCGCGGAACAGGTCGGGGAGCCGGTCCAGGTGCACGGTCTCGATGCCGAGCAGCGCGGACGCCTCGTCGAGGGTGGGACGGCGGCCGACCCAGAACTCGCCGTACCGACGGTCCCGGAAGAACTCCCCGGAGTCGCGCGGCGAGCGCGGACGCAGGTAGAGCCGGGCCTCGTGGGTGCCGCCGACGGGCTCCATCACCAGCACGCCGCCGGGTTCCTGCTCACCGGTGAGGTACGCGTACGCGGTGTGCGGGCGGAAGCGGTGGTCGTCGTCGTTGCTGCGCACTTTGAGCACGCCGGACGGGACCACCAGCCGCTCGCCCGGGAACCGCGCGGACAGCCGGGCCCGCCGCTTGGCGGTCCACGGCGCGATCTCGGCCAGGGTGAGGTCGGGCAGCGGACTGGGCGCCCAACCGCCGCTCATGAACGCCGCGAGCGCGTCCGAGACCGGCAGGTCGTGGCTGCCGGTGTGGAAGCGGTCGGCCGGTGCGGAGTCGGCGGGCCGGGACGGGTCCTGGGTCACAGGTTCCTCCAGTCGGTGGTGGCGGCGCTCCGCCGGGTCTGCGGCGGGGGCACGGCGGCTGCGGGGCGCGGCATATTCCCGGACAATCAGGCGGTAGCCGTCACGCTACCGCCTCGCCGAACGGGGTCGGGAAGTGGCAGGCCACCTGCTGGGCGGCGGTGGCGCCGGGTCCGCGACCTCCACGATCCGGCCCGGGTACATGACCGCGACACGTTCGCAGAAGTGCCGTACCACCGCCAGGTCGTGGGCGATGAAGACGAACGCGGTGCCCAGGTCCCGCCGCAGGAGCAGGTTGACGACCTGGGCCTGGCTCGACACGTCGAGTGCCGACCGGGTTCGGCGGCGACCACCGGGCGGGGGCCGGGCCCGACGTGCGTTCCGACGGGGCGGAGGCGCGTGGCAGTAGCCTGCCCGGATGGAGGAACAGCCCGTGAGTGTCGACCGCATCGGCGGATTCGCCCCCACCGCCGGAAGCGGGTCGCTGAACCTGCCCACGGTCCAGGAGCACCGCAGCCTCCGCGATCAGGTGACCCATGCGCTGCGTGCCGCGCTCGTCGCGGGTGAGCTGCGCCCCGACACCATCTACTCGGCACCGACGCTCGCGGCGCAGTTCCGCGTCTCGGCGACGCCGGTGCGCGAGGCCATGCTCGATCTGGCCAAAGAGGGCCTGATCGAGGTCGTGCGCAACAAGGGGTTCCGGGTCACCGCGCTGTCCGCGCGCGACCTGGACGAGTACACCGAGATCCGGGCGCTGATCGAGGTCCCGGTGGCGGTCCGGCTGGCCGGTACGGCCGACCGGGAAGCGCTGGAGGCGCTGCGCCCCGTCGCCGCCGAGATCGTCCGGGCCGCCGAGGCCCACGACCTCATCGGCTACCTGGAGGCCGACCGGCAGTTCCACCTCGGTCTGCTGAGCCTGGCGGGCAACCGGCGCCTCGTCGACGTCGTGGGCGACCTGCGCAAGCGCTCCCGCCTCCACGGCCTCGACGACCTCGCCGCCCGCGGGGCGCTGGTCGCGTCGGCGCGGGAGCACGAGGGCATCCTCGAGCTGATCATCGCGGGCGACACCGAGCGCGTCGAGTCCGCGATGCGCGAACACCTGGGTCATATCCGGTCGTTGTGGGCCGCGCCGGAGGCCGAGACCGGGGTCCCGGCGGCGGACCAGGACGCGGCCGGCTCGGCCTGACCGGCCCGGCGGCGGCGCCGCACCGGACCGCCCGGGGCCGCCCCGGCCCGACCTCCCTCCCTGTCGGCAAGGTCGGCAAGGTCGGCAAGTGGCCGGAACACTCCCCCGCCGGGGGCGGGCGCACCGTAGCGTGGGACCTGTCGACCAGGGGTGCGACCCACGAGTGCAGGGGGTACGAGGTGGAACCGATACCGGCGGTCTTGCTCGGCGCCGTTGCCACGGGCGCCGGGGGCGGCGACGTCCCCGACGCGTGGGTCGCCCTGCGGGCGCTGGTACGCCAGGCTTCCCGCCGCTCCGGAACCGCCGGGGACGCGGCCCTGACCGCCCTGGCGCAGTCGCCGCGCGACCCCGTGAGGGCCGAGTCGCTCTCCCAGGCCCTGGCCGCTCGCGCCCACATGGACCCGGAGTTCGAGGCGGCGCTCACCGACTGGCTGCACACGTGGGGCGCCAAGACCGTGCTGCCCGACGCCGAACCCGATCCCGCCGTCGGCTCCGGCCCCGTCCCGGGCACCGCCGACTCGCGCCCGCCGCACGCCCGCGGCCACCGGGGCTGAACCGCCGGCCCGGAGCCTCGTCAGGACTTCGCGTACGCGGCCGGGGGCTCGCCGACGGCCGCGGTGAAGTCGCGGGTCAGGTGGGACTGGTCGGAGTAGCCGAGGTCCAGGGCCAGGGCCGCCCAGTCGATACGGGTGCCCTGCTTGGCGCGTTCGGCGGCCTCGTGCAACCGGGCCCGGCGCAGCACCCACTTGGGGGAGGCGCCGACGTACTCCGCGAAGAGGCGCTGGAGCCGGCGTACCGGCACGCCGAGGAGGTCGGCCACCTCGTCCACCCGGACCAGCGACGGTTCGGCGGTGATGCGCGCGACCATGTCGGCCACGGTGTCCGCGACCGGATCCGGCTCGGGGAGCCGGGCGAGCAGGAAGTCCTCGGCGGCGGCCACCATTTCGGCGTCGTCGTCGGTGGACAGCACCGCCCGCTGGGTGTCGAGGACACCGCCGTCGAACAACCCGGTCGCGGGGACGACGCGGTCCACGAGATCGGCTACGGGCCGGTCGAGCAGCGCGCGGAAGGCGCCCGGGCGGAACCGCGCGCCGAGCACGTGGCCGCGCCCGCTGATGCGGCGCACGAACGGCCCGCGCACGATGCCGTAGACCGACGGGTGCGGCTCCTCGAACACCAGGTGCACGTTGGGGTGGGAGAGCGTCTTGGACTCGTGTGAGGACTTGCCGCGCAGGTCCCACGCGACCACCCAGTAGTACTCGACGAAGCGGGCGACGGCCGCGCTCGGCTCGTGCCGGTCCAGCCGGATCTTGGTCGCCATGAGTTCGGGGTACAGGACTCCGCGCCCCATATCCTCCGGCTTCGTCCCCTCGGTCATGCGGACAGGGTAGCTGTCGCGTTTCTTCTAGATCCGGCTCCCGCGCATTTCCTACGCTGAGGCCATGGACCTGCACAAACACCTTTCCGCAAGTGCCGCAGAGGCGGCCCGGATCGCCCGCGGCGTCATCCCCGGCCGACTCGACGGCCCCACCCCCTGCACGGAGATGGACACCCGTGCCCTGCTGAACCACTGGATCCTCTACACGGCGTACGGCCTGGAGAAGCGTGCGCGACGCGAGCCCCTTCCGGCGCAGTGGCTCGAACGCGACTTCACCGCCGAGCCCGACTGGGCCGAGGCATACGCGGCGCAGCTGGACCGCGCGGTCGCCGCGTGGGCCGACCCGTCCGTCTGGGAGGGCGAGATCTCGCTCGGCGACGGCTTCGCGATGCCCGCACCGGAGATCGCCAAGATGATCGTCAAGGAACTCGTGGTGCACGGCTGGGACGTCGCCAAGGCGTCCGGCCAGGAGATCGTGTGCGCCCCGGAGACCGCGGAGATCGTCCTTGCCGTGGTCGAGGAGCACGCCGAGACCTACCGCGAGTACAAGGGCTTCGCCGACCCCGTGGAGCTGCCCGCCGGGGCCTCCGCGTTCGACCGCGCGCTGGCCTTGTCCGGCCGCGACCCCGGGTGGCGTCCGGCCGCGGCGCGGTGAACCGCGGGCCGGGCCCGCGGCCCGGCGGTCCGCAGGCGGCGCGGGCGTGCCTACTCCCGGGGGAGTAGGCACCCGTACCGCGACGACCGCCCCCGCCTGCGGTGAGAGCAGGACGAGTGCCTTCCGGTGCCGGACGTTTCGGCGGCCCCGGCGCGGAAGCCTTGAGGACGTCGGCAGGAGACGTCCCCAGGAGGCATCGTGAGCACCGTCGTGACACCCTCGGCCGCCGGGACCGCGGCGAAGGCCGCCCCCCGGCGCAATCCGCGGCACTTCTCGCGGGGCGTGCGGCGCGCGGTCAACTCCGCGCACGTCGTCACCGCGGTCGGGCTGGTCGGCGTCGAACTGGTCATGGTCATGCTGGGGCTGATGGCCCGGAACACCGGCGACGACGCGGTGCGGCACATGACGTACGAGACGATGCGCAGCCTCGTCTACGCCGCCGGGATCCCACTCGCCGTCCTCGCCCTCGTGTCCGGGGTGGTCCTGTGCCTGCGGACCCCGTGGGGGCTGTGGAAGCACCTGTGGATCCAGGTGAAGATCGTGCTGCTGTTCCTGGTCATCGGGATCGGCGCGGGCGCCGTCTCGCAGTGGGTCCGCACGCTGGAGGACAAGAGCGCGCCGGGTGCCGACGCGTCCGGCATCGCCACCTTCCAGTGGCTGCAACTCGGCGCCGTGGGTGTGCAGATCACCGCGCTCGTGGTCGCCACGTTCCTGTCCGTCTACAAGCCGTCAGGCTCCCGCCGGGTCTCCCGCGACGCGCGCGGCCGCCGTGCCGGCCGGGGGTAGCGGATCGGTGGTCCAGTCCGGGTGGCCGGGCATCGGAGGTGTGGTCGTCCCGTACAGCCACGCGTCCAGGAACGGGGCCAGATCGCGGCCCGCGGCGGTCGAGGCGACGCCGACGTAGTCCCGGGTGCTCGCGCCGCGGCCCCGGAAGCACGACAAGAACCTGCGCTCGATGTCGGCGAACACAGCCTCGCCGACTTCCTCGCGCAGCGCGTACAGCACCAGCGCCGAGCCGTCGTAGCGCATGCGCTTGAACAGCGCGGGCTCCGTCGGCGCGGCGGGGGCGCCGAAGTCCCGGCGCCAGACGTCGTGTTGGCGGTACGCGTCGCGCATCCGGTCCTCGAACCGGTCGCCGCCGTGCTCCTCGGAGTACAGCCGCTCGTAGAACCGCGCGTGGCCCTCACTCAGCCAAAGGTCAGACCACGTGGCGATGCCCACGTCGTTTCCGAACCAGTGGTGCGCCAGTTCGTGCACCATGGTCCGCTCGGCCGCCACCCGGTCGCCGGTCAGTTCGGCGCCCGGCACCAGCGACAGCGTCTGCGTCTCCAGCGCCACCGCGAGGTCGGTGTCCGCCACCAGCAGGCCGTAGGTGTCGAACGGGTACGCGCCCAGCCGCGCGGTCAGCCAGTCCAGGTGCCCGGCCGTCAGCGCCCGGTTCGCCGCTGTCGCGGCGACGAGGCCGGGCGGCACCGCGTCGCGCAACCTGACCCCGCCGGGCCCGTCCGACTCCAGGACGTCATAGCGGCCCACCGCGAACTGCACGAGCTGGCCCGCGACCGGGGTCGGGGAGTGGTACGTCCACCTTGTGCGGCCCGGCCCGTCCGGCACCCGCTCGGCCAACGTGCCCGCGGCGACCGCCCGCACGTCGTCCGGCGCACTGATCCTGACCGTCATCGGACTGCGCACACTGGGGTGGTCGTTGGCGGGAAACAGCAGTTGCGTGCCGTTGGGCTGCGGGTAGACCACGGTCCCGTCGGGGGTGGGGATCCAGCCGTAGTCCTCGATCGCGTCGTCGCGGTGCCGCATGAGCGTCGGGTCCGCGGTGTACTCGACGCGGACCCGGAACACCCGGCCGCGGCGCAGCGTGCCGGACGGTGTGACCACCAGCTCGTCGCCGTCGCGCACCGCGGTGACCGGTCGGCCGTCGACGAGCACACGGCCGAGGGTGTTGCCGGCGAAGTCGAGGTTGAAGCGCGACAGCGCCTGGTCGGCGGACATGTCGATCGTCGCGACTGCCGGGAACGCGGTCCGCGGTGCCTGCCACCGCAGGTCCAGGGTGGTGTGCAGAACCGTGTAGCCGCCGTTGCCGCTCAGCGGGAAGAGCGGATCGCCCAGGCCCGCGGAACCCGGCGTACCCCGTTCTGCGCGCGCCTCGGCCGCCGCCTGCGGCAGCAGGAGCAGCAGCGCCGCGCACGCCGCGACAGCGGACGCGGAACGACGACGGCGGACGCGGCGGCCGGTCTTGCGGCTGGTCGGGCGCATGGCGACGAGGCTGACGCAGACGGGCGGCCCGCCGTCGCTGACATGCCGTGTCAACGAAGCGGACCACCCGATTGCGTCAGCAGAAGGCCGCCAGGTGCCCTACCGGTCGAGCCACGCGCCGGACGGGCCGACGCACGGCTCGACCACGGCTCATCCCGCCGCGCGCGGCTGGAAGGCGTAGACGTCCGCGTCCCCCGAGCGGGTCGTCTGCGACGGGAGGCGTCCGTACGCAGCGCGGTACAACGAGCCGAAGCGGCCCAGGTGGCTGAATCCCCAGCGCAGCGCGATGCCGGTCACCGTGTCGTCGCTGCGGCCCTCGGCCACCGCGAGCAGGTCCGCGTGCGCCCCGGCGAGGCGCACGTGCCGCAGGTGCGCGAGCGGTGTGACACCGAGGTGGGTGCGGAACTTCTCCTGGAGCGTGCGCACGCTCATGTGCGACGCCGCCGCGATGTCCGCCACCGAGATCGGCTCGGACGCGTGCTCCTCGCAGAACGCCAGCGCGCGGCGCAGCGCCACCGGGGCCCCGACCGGACCGCCGCGCAGCGTACCGCCGCTGAGCGTGTGCGGCTGGCAGGCCAGCAGCCCGTGCACGAGCATCTGCTCGAAGTGCGCGGCGGCGTCGGGGGAGCGGGTCAGCAGACCGGAGTCGACCATCGACCCGAAGCTGTGCGCCAGCGAAAGCCACTGCCGCACCTCGTCGTTCGCGCTGTCCAGCAGCGGGTCGAAGCGCAACGGCGTGTTCTCCGCCGGGTCGTCGGCGTACGGCCGGATCGCGGCGTCCACGACACGGCGCGGTATCCGCAGGACCAGCGCCGTGGTGTCCGGCGCCCAGCGTGCGACGACCTCCTGACCCGGGCCGGTGACGACCGGGGAGAGCGGCATTTCGCGGCCGTCCACGATCAACTGGCCGCCGCCGCAGTGCAGCAGGTGCACGAGGTAGACCGGGGCCTGGGCGTCGAAGCGCAGTTCGGCGTGCGCGCCGTAGCCGATCTGGTAGAGGGCGATCTCGCCGCGGTGCAGCACGCGCAGCTTCGCCCGCACCGCGCCGGTGCCGGGAACGCGCAGGCGGTGCGGGATGACGTGCGAGCCGACCGCGTGGTGCATGAGGCGCGGCTCGGTGCCCTGGTAGAGCACCCGGCCGCGCGGCGGCAGGCCGGCGGCGGGCGCGGCGGGCTGCGGGACGCGGCGGCCGGGGACCGGAGCCGAACCGCGCGGCGCGGGTACCGGCGCGGCCGGCCGGCGCGCGCCGAGGGCGCCCGGGGGTACGGCGCCGGGGCGCGCACCCGGGGGGACGGCGGTGGCGCGGGCGCCGGCTCGCGGCGCGTTGTCGGCGACCGGAGCGGGGCGCTCGCCGGCGATGCCGGCGCGTCGGCCCGGCGCTGATGGGGACGCCCCGGAGGTGGCGGCGACGAGCATGGGGCGGGGGTAAGCCGTGGCGGGCATGAGGGACTCCTGCCTGGAGGTCACGTCGTACTGGTTCCTGGGGGTTTGGGCGCAGGTCGGGGGCGGGCCCAAAAGGTGGGTCTATGTGGTGACTTCGGTGCTGTGGTGCGTGGTCGGTGCCGTTCGCGCCGGCTGCGCCGGTCGCGCCTGGGTGGTGCGGCTCACGACGCCTTGAGGCGGTCGGTGAGCATGTGCGTGTCCCGAGAGCGGTCGGCCACCTGCAGCGCGAGCCACAGGTCCGCCTCGGCGTGCGGCCCGTGCAACAGATCGAGGCCGAGTACATTCCCGATCCTGGTCAGGCGCTTGCGGGCGCCCGGCACGGTGAGGCCCAACGCGGCGGCCGTCGCCGACAGCCGTGCGTCGTGCGCCAGCCAGACGCGCAACGTGCCCGCGTCGGGCCCGGACAACCCGCCGGCCAGCGGGTGCAGTCCGGCGAACGCCCAGCCGTCCAGAGCCGGGTGGTCGAGCGAGAGGCGTACCCCCGTGGGCGCCGGTCCGACGGGGCCCGTCCCGGGAGGGGTGTCCCGGGGCAGTGCCGCGATCCGAAGCGCGAGCGAGAGCCGCGCACGGTCGCCGATCCGGTGCAGGTCCCGGTCCAGCAGCGCCTCGATGAGGCGCAGCCGACCGCTGAGGGTGTTGCGGTGGATGCCGAGCCGCGTTCCGGCGCCGCGCCGGTCCACCAGCCAGGCACCCAGGGTCTCGAGCAGCTCGTCGGCCTCCGGGTCGCCGCGTCGGCGGGCCCGGTGTGCCGCGAGCGGCGCGAGTTGCTCCCGTGCCCACGCGTCGGCCTGACCGGCCAAGAGGAGCTCCGGGGCGAGCCATGCGTGGAACCGGGCGTAACCGCCGACCGCTATGCGTGCGGCGGTGAGCGCGTACCGGGCCTGCCCGAAGGCGGTCGGTACGGATGCCAGGTCGACGGGCGGTGAGGCCCCGACCCGGCACTGCGGGTACGTCCGCACCAACTCGCGCGTGACACGTCGTGCGACGTCGTCGTCGGAGTCCCGCTCCCCGGCCGGAAGCAGGACCGCGAGCGGCGACCCTTCGCCTGTGTCGCGCACGATCCAGGTGCCCTCGGGCGCCGTACGCCGCAGCAGTTCCGCCACGGCGTCCCTCCGGTCCGGATCGCACGCGACGGCCATGACGCGCGTGATCGGGGGGAGGGGGCAGTCGAGTGCCTCGGCCATCGTCGCCGCGGCCAGGGGCTGTTCGCCGCAGAGCAGCCCCCATACCGCGCGCCGCTGGCGCTGTTCGGCGTCCTTCACGATGCGGACCGCCTCGGCATACCGGTGGGCGGCCCAGTCGGCGAGTGCCACGGGTGAGACGGCGTCGCCGCCCGGTTCCGCGGCGGAACCGAGGAACACCGTCGACGCCTGTGCCAGCACAGTGTCGAGACGCTGAGCGTGTCCCATGTCTTCTCCCGTCGGCCGGTCCGAGCGCCGTGGCCGGCGCTTCTTCGCGCCGTCGGTGCTGCCGGTGATCACCGTCTCTCCTGTCGTTGCCGCGCGCCTACAGGAAAGGACCGCAGATCCTGAGGGGAAATCCGTGAGACGCGTGATGGAGTTGCTGAGGGTCCCGCAAGCTGGGGAACAGCGGGCAGTCCTCGTACGGTTGAGCAGTATCCGAAGCCGGACGGCGGCTTATAAGGTCGAGACGGTTATCCGAGCCGGGTAAACTCCCCGGTAACTTCGTACCCGACGTGGTGCGGAGGACGGCGCTTGGGGGTTTTGCACAGATGCCGCGAACGGGCCGGGACAGCCCCCTGCCGGACGCACTCATGACCAGTCCGCAGATGCGCGAGGCGTGTGCCGAGCGCGACGTCGGCGCGATATTCGCGCTCGCCCGCGACCGGGCGGGCATGAGCCTCAGCCGACTCGCCCGGCTGTGCGAGATGACCCCCAGCCGCGTCGGCGAATACATCAAGGGGCGGGCCCGAGTTCGCCAGCAACACGTCGTCGAGCGCGTCGCCGACGGACTGCGCATACCCGGCGAAATGCTCGGCCTCGCGCCGCGCCCCTGGGAGGCGGACGCCGACGCCGCGACGGAACCCGGAGCCGACGGCCTCCCGGTCGCCCCGGGCCTGCGCGCCCGCCTCGCCGACAGCGTCGTCGAACTCGACCTGGGCATCGACATCGAGGTCGACAAGGAGGGCTGGGTCTACCTCACCTACCACCACCATGTGCTCAATCTCACGGAGCGCCCGCTCACCCGGTTCTCCCGCGAACTGTGGTTCGAGCACGGCGAAGGCCCGCTGGAGATCATCACGCTGCCCGGCAGCCGCCAGCACGTCACCGTCGAACGCATCCACGACGCCGGGACACTGGCGAAGTTCGCCTGCTGCGTCTCGCCCCCGGTGCCCCCGATGGGCACCGCCAAGATCGCCTACCGGTGCCGCGGCGGCCGTTTCACCGAGGCGCACTACTGGCGCCAGGCCATCACGCGCTACACGCTGCGACTGCACATCGGAGTCCGCCAGAACGGCGTCGCACGTCTTGTGGACTGCAGCGCCATCGAGGAACATCCCGACGGGGCGAAGCAGGTGATCGACGAACACGTGCGTTTCTCCCACGAGGGCTCCGAAGCGCACATCAGCCTGGCGCGCGAGGAGTTGCGGCCCAATCAATTCGTCACCCTGCACTGGGAGGTCGTCCGTGAAGGCGCGTGACGCGCTCGAGTCGGTCATCCGCTCCTGGCACCGGCTCGAGGTCGAGCGCGGCGGACCCGGGGTGGTCGAGTTCGACTGCGCCCCACCGCCGCCCGGCCTCCCGCCGGTCCCGGCGGCCGCCGACCGGCTGGAGGTGTACCGGCGCCTCGCCGCCCTCGCTCCCCGGGTCGAGGCGGCCGACGAGCCCTACCTCACCGCCCGTCTGCATGCCGACCTCGCCTTCCTCGGCCACCGTCTGGGCGAACGCCCTGCTTTGGACGACTACGTGCGCGCCACGCAGGGTTGCCCGGCCACCGGCTGGCCCGCCGAATACGTCACCGCACGCGGCGAGTTGGCGCGCGCTGAACTGGACCGCCTGGGCATCGGCTGGGACACCGGGACCGACGACGCGCTGCGCGCGCTCGAGGGACCGCTCGACGCCGCCGCCGCGTCGCAGCTGATCCGCGCCGCGGCCGTCGAACTGGAGCCGCGCGTCCGCAAGGCGGTCGGCACCGAGGCCCCGTACGAACTCACCGTCCAGAGCGTCGACGTCGACGAGTACTGGGCGTACTGGCTGGACGGGGCCGGGAGCCGGGTGCGGTTGCGGCTCAATCCGCGCAACGCCCGTTTCACCCGGGTCGGCGTACGGCAGTTCGCGCTGCACGAGGTGCTCGGCCACGGCATGCAGTGCGCCGCGTTCGCGCACCGCTGTGCCGCGGAGGACGTGCCGTGGGTGCGCCTGCTGTCGGTCCACGGCCCCACACAGGTGCTGCTCGAAGGCCTCGCGCAGGCACTCCCGCTGTTCATCGTGCCCGAGGACGACGTGCTGGCCGCGCGTGTGCGGCTCGACCACTACCTGCAACTCGTACGCTCCGAACTGCACATCGCGATCAACTCCGGCGCGTCCGTGGCGGCGTGCGCGGCACATGCCCGCGCCCGCGTGCCGTACTGGACCGAGCGCCATATCGCGGACCTCCTCGCCGACCGAGGGGCCGATCCCCGGCTGCGTTCCTATCTGTGGGCCTACCCGGCCGGCTTCGACTGGTTCGTCCGCCTCGCCGAAGCGGACGGCACGGTGATCACGGAGGTGCTGCATGCCGCTTATCGGGACCCCCTCACACCCGAGGGGCTCCGGAGGCTCTGGCCGGACGGACCGCCTGTCGGTGGACCCGGACCGCCTGTTCGCCTACGGGAGCCTGATGTTCCCCGAGGTGCTGCGGACCCTGCTTGACCGCGTGCCCGCACTGGCTCCCGCCGCAGTCGACGGTTGGCGCGCGGCGGCCCTGCCGGGCCAGGTGTACCCCGCGCTTGCGACCGCCGACTCGCGCGCGGACGGCGTACTGCTGAGCGGAATATCGGTGCGGGACTGGCACATTCTGGACGCGTACGAGGACGACCTGTACGACCTGGTCCGACTGCCGCTCGTCGGGGGCGGCCACGCCTGGACCTACGTGGCACCGCAAGCCGCCGTCCTGGACGAGAACTGGTCCGCCGAGGCTTTCGCCGAACGGCAGTTGACCGAGTACGTCGCCGCCTGCCGCGCCTGGCGTGCGGACTTCGCGGCGCCCGGGTCCTGAACCCGGGTCGGCCGCGACGACCGCGCCCCGCCGGGCGTCCGCGTCAGCTCGCCGCAACGTGTGCACGCAGCGCATCGAGGTGGTGGCGGGCCGCGGACGCCTCCGGTTCCGCGTCCGGGGCCACCGCGGCGTACGCACGCAGCACCAATGGCCCGACCTCGAAGGCGCGTTCGACGTCGTCGACCTGAAGCCAGCAGTAGTGCGCGTTCTTCGCGAGACGCGTCGCCCACGGGTCGGAAAGCCCGTCCATGCCGACCCGGTCCACCGCTGCCCGTGCGAACAGGCCCACAGCGCGGTCGGTTTCCCCGGCCAGCATGGTCACGTAGGCGCTGACCTCGCGGGCGGCGATGAGGCGCTCGGGATCTTCGGCGGTCTGGCGCACGGCATCCTCCAAGGCAAGTGCACGCTGCAGGGCGCTGTCGATGTCCCCCGACGCGACAGCGGCCCGGATGCCGCGCAACACCTGCGACTGTTCGGGGGTGGGGACCGGCAGCGCACGCGGCGCGCCGGGCGGGGGCGGTGGGGTCGCACGCCGCACCGCGGGCACGGGGCGCGGTTCCGGTGCGGCGGGCGCCGGTTCGGGTATGGCGGACACCGGTTCGGGTACGGCGGACACCGGCTCCGGAACCGGCCGCGGTACCGCGGCCGGCGGCGCGACCGGAGCAGGCGGCGGGACCGCAGCAGCAAGCGGCGGGACCGGAGCCGGCTGGGACACCGGCGGGGCCGGCGAAGCGGGAGCGGGAGCGGGGGCCGAAGCCGCCGACGGCGCGGCCGGCGGCGCGGCTGACTCGGACACCGGCATCGGGGCCGGCGGCTCGGCCCGCACCGGCGGTGGCACCGGGGCCTGCACCTGCGGCGTAACCGGAGCCTGAGCCGGAGCCTGTACCTGCGGTGCCACCGGGTGGAACGGCGGGGCGACGGACTCCGGTTCACCCTCGTACTGCCACTGCGGCCGCTGCTCCGGCACGGGCTCCGACCGTGGGGCCATCGGGGGGTCCGAACGAGGATCCGACCGGGGTTCGGGCCGAGGCTCCGGCTGGGGCAGCGGGGCGGCGCCGGTCGGAACCCGGCGCCCCGGCGCCGGGGGAGCGGGCGGCGCCGCCGACGAACCGCGCCTGCGGCCGAACGACTTGCGCGCCTTCGGAGAGATCCGCGGCCCCGCCTCGGTGACCGTCGAGTCCGGGGCCACCATCAGCGGGTAGATCGTGCCGTCCGCCTCGATGGCCTCGCAGCGCACCGGCCGCCCCAGCAACTGGGCCGTCTTCGTGACCTGTTCGACCGCGACGACGCGCGGGTCGGTACCGGTCGGCACCGGAATCCGCACTCCGTCGACGACGACGGAGTCCGCGTCGGACATCTCGATGGTCACGACGGGCCAGCCGGGTACTTCCATGGTTTCGGTCACGCGTTGGCTCCTCGGGGGATGGCGCGGCGTCGGAATCCGTCCGGGCGCGCCGCAGGAGAGCGTCCTACGAAGTCCTTTGGAGCATAGGAGCGATCGGCCGCAACGCACCCGGGGCAAATCGACCGGACCGGGCCCGCCGGGCGCTTTGCAGGGGGAAATGCCGGAATCGACTGTGCACTGTGGAACCCGGCAGCGGTTTCGCCGTGCCTGGGAAAACCGTTCGCTCGCGCAATCGGGATTGCCGGTCCCACGCGCCGTGGATAGCACGCGAAATAGGCCGGGGATACGTTTGGCGCGTTCCGGTTCTCGGACTTCGGACCGGGCGTTGCGGGTGTGATCGGGAAAGCGAGGTGACACCGGCCTTGGGCAATCCATGGATTCCCGCGGACGATTCGGCGGTCACCGAGCGGAAGCCGGTCGTCGAACACACTCCGCGCCCGCTGCGGACCCAGCCGCCGCCGAGCGGCGCGGTGCCGCCGCCGACGCGCGGCGGACTGCCGCTGCGCCGCCGCCCCGACGCGCACCTCGCACCGTGGTGGTGGGTCGGCGTGCACGGCGGCGCGGGTGTCGGCTCGCTGCAGGCCTGCGCACCGCAGAGCGCGGACGGCGACCGGGCCTGGCCGGTTCCCGAAGGCCAGGGCACGGCAAGGGTGGTGCTGGTCTGCCGGTCGAACTTCGGGGGCCTGCGCGCCGCACAGTCGGCCGTGCGGCAGTGGGCCGCGGGGGTCGTCCCGAATGTCGCGGTGCTCGGCCTCGTGGTCGTCGCGGATGCCCCAGGCCGGCTGCCCAAGCCTCTTCGTGACCTGACGACGCTCGTGGCGGGCGGCGTACCCCTGCTGTGGTCGGTCCCCTGGGTCGAACCCTGGCGCCTCGGCCATCCGCCCGATCCGGGCAACACGCCCAAGGCGGTTGTCAAGCTCGTGGCGCAGATATCCCAACCAGCTCGCAGAAATTCGGAGAGGTCGTCATGACAGGGCGTCTTGTGAGTGCCGCGCAGCAAATCCACGTCATGCTCGCGCCGGCGGGCAAGGACCCGATCACGCCGAAGAAGACCGAACTGCCGAAAGAGATGAACTCGGCACTCGGCACGGTTGCCGGTTTCGTGGTCGCGTTGCTTGTCGTCTACGCCCTGTTCATGTTGTTCCGGGCGCTCGCGGACGCCATCGGCGCCTATCGCGACGGAAGTGCCGTGCCGTTCGCGGGAATCATCGTGATTCTCGTGTGTCTGGCGCTGGCCACCGGCGGAATTTCGTTCATCGTGTTCGCGGTCGCCTGATCCGACCAACGAACGGCGGGGAGGCGACGGCATGTTCAGACGAGGCGGGCGAGAAGGCGCATCGGCCGGCGGGGCCGGCATGCGCGTCGGCGGACGCGACGAGGGCTTTTTCGCGCAGAAGCGCAGGATCGCCTCTGCCGCGCTTCTCGTCGTGCTGCTCCTGACCGGACTCATGACCATCGCCCTCGGCGACGACGAGCCCGTCGCGCAGCCGCAGCAGACCGGCGCCGCGCCCGCACCGCCGCCCCCTCTGCCGCCGCTCGAGTCGTGCCCCGAGCAGCCCGAGCCGGACGGGACCGAGCCCCGCACCGCGCCGGTCGAGCAGTCCTGGTCCACGTACCACGGCTTGGCCATCCCGTTCTCCTCCACAGCCGGGCCGCATGCCGCGGAGGGCGACGTGGCCCGGTGTTTCGCCCGCACCCCCGCGGGCGCCATCGTCGCCTCTTTGCAGATCAGCGCGCGCTACTCGCTGGCCGACGACTGGCGCCCCGTCCTGGAGTTCCAGGTGGCGCCCGGGCACGAGCGCGACGCCGCGATGCAGAGGCTGGCGGAGCGAGCGGCCGCCAAGGGCGCGGAAGAGGTCGAGGACGCGGACCCTGGCGACTTCATGCAGGTGGCCGGCTACCAGGTGATCAGTTTCTCCGCCGATGCCGCGGCGATCCGGGTGGCCCGTGGGTCCGTGGACCGCGGTACGGCGGTCGCCACCATCTACTCGGTCGAATGGATCGACGGTGACTGGCGTCTGCGGATCCAGCCCAACGGGGCCGGTTCGTCGGCCGTCCAGCCGCTCAAGTCCCTTGCCGGGTTCACCCCGTGGGGCCCCGAATCGAAGGGATGGTGACCATGCCGGTCGCGCCGCGTACCAACCGGAAGTTCGGGGACTGGCGTCCACGTGCCCCTCGGGTCCTCGTCCAGCCGCGTGCGCTGGTCCTCGTGCTGCTTGCCGCGTGTCTCGCCGTCCTGGGGCTCACTGTCGCTGCCGGCAGCGCCACCGCCGCCCCGAGCCACAGCACCCCACCCGCCGTGGCGCCGGCCTTCGTCGCACCCATGGCCAAGCAGTGCGACGACCTCAACTTCCACCCGGGGATCTTCGGATCGGACATCGACCCCGCTCAGGAGTACTGCGACAAGTGGTACACCGCACGGGGTGACGAACCGAACATCCTCACGCAGCCCATCGAATGGACGACCTACAAGCTCAACCGGGCGGCGGAGACGGTCTTCACCTGGTGGATGACGGCGCCGAACCCGATCGTGGGGAAGGAGGTGCCCGGAACCGAGGAGACCGTCGACTTCACGAAGAAGACGCTGGCAATCCCCGCGCTCTTCGTCTTGGCACTCGTCATCCTCACCCATCTGTGGCAGACCGCGCGGTCCGGCGACGCGAGTGCGCCCGCGAAAGGCATGTGGGGCGGGATCATCTTCATCGGCACGTTGTTCCTGACCATAACGTTCAACAACGCGGTGGTCCGGATGGGCGTCTCATTGCGTGACTGGACCATCAACCAGGGAATGCCGGGGGAAACCCAGCCCGACGCGGCGCGCAGCATGGAGTCCGCGATCCGCGACTACGCCCAGAACTTCGACGACGAGAACTTCTTCATCTACGCGACGTTCCTCATCTGCATCATCGTCCTCAGCCTGGTCCTCTACTTCGAGAACCTCTTCCAGTTCGTTGTTGTCATCGCCTTGGTCGGCACCATGCCGTTCATCGCGGCGTTCTCGGGTTCGGCCTACGGCCGGGAGATGCTCCGGCGAGGCGTCACCACGATGGTCGTCCTCGGACTCCTGGACGCGTTCCAGGGCATAGGACTCGTGGTGCCGATGAAGCTGCTGAACGCGAACAAGGACACCGCCGAATCGGCGGCACAGAACGGCTTCTTCGTCATATTCATGCTCATTCTGGTGGTATTCCTGCCGTTTGCGATGATGGGCCTGGCCATTCCCATGGCCGAGGGATTGGCGGGCAGCGGTTCGTCGGCCCGGAGCCTCGCAAGCCTGGTGGGGCCGATCGGTGCCCGTGCGGTCGGTACCGCATTCAACGTCGCCCAGGCCGCCATCTCCCCGGCCACGGGGCTGGCTCGTGGGTCCGGAAACCCGCGTCCCGCCCGCGCCAACGCGTCGAATGCCATGGGGTCGGTCGGCCACAACGGCCGTGGTGGCGGTGGTGGCGGTGGTGGCGGTGGTGGCGGTGGCGGTGGCGGCGGTGGCGGCGGCGGTGGTACCCCGCTCTCCCCCCTGAGCGGTGGCGGAAAGCAGAACAAGCCCAATAACAACAGCTCGGGATCAGGCAACGGCAGCGGCAGCGGTGACAGCACCGACAGCGGCGCGAGCGGCAGCAAGTCCGGTCCAACCCCTGAACAGACCGCCGCGGCGGCCCAGGCAGCGTCGGACCTCGCCGCACTCAACGACGGTGGGGGCGCGGAGGCCCTGGGCCCTGACGGCAGTTCGATCGGCGGCGGCAACGTCTACACCGAGCCGGTCAACGCCAGCCGGGTGATCTACAGCGACGGCAGCAGCCGTGACACGAGCAACGACACCAACGGCGGCAGCGACCAGAACCCTCGCCCCGACTATCCAGACCGTCAGGGTGCCTCCGGTGCCTCCGGTGCCGGGGGCGGGTCCCAGGACACCGTTCCGCAGCCGCCCCCGTACACGTTCAGCACCTCCGGCGACGGCTCCGTCACCTACCACGGCGACGGGACGCCCGGTTCGGAGAGCTCCAGCAGGATCGTCCCCCGACCAAAACCCCAAGCCGAGCCCAGCGCCGCGCCCGGTCCCGCGTCCGGCCCTGCGCCCGGCCCCTCGGGACCGGCGGGGTCGCAACTCCCCGACGACTGATCTCCGCACTCCGTAGTCCCACCACTCGACCCCCACGAATGACGGTCCTCACGGACGGATGAGAAGGCACGTATGTCACAGAGCGCTCCGCGTACTTACGGGAACTGGCGTCAGCCGACTTCGCCGGGACTCGGCCGACTCGGCCTGGCGGGAACTGCGGTGATGTTCGGCGGTCTCTTGGTGATCGCCCTCGTGATGTACCTGTCGTGGATGCTTGCCGTGGGCTTGGCCGTGGTGCTCGGCATCGGCATGGTGCCGATGCTGGTGACCGACCGCCACGGCCGCAACGGACTGCAGTGGATGACCGCACGGACCGCCTGGTCCAGCGGCAAGTCCAAGGGCCAGCACCTGTACCGGTCCGGTCCGCTCGGCCGAATCCCGGTCGGCACCTGCCGGCTTCCCGGGCTGGCCGCGGCGTCCACCCTGCACGAGGCGCACGACGCCTACGGCCGCCCGTTCGCGATCCTCTCCGTGCCCGCCACCAACCACCACACCGTCGTGCTGACGTGCAGCGCCGACGGTGCGTCCCTGGTCGACAGCGACCAGATCGACACCTGGGTGGCCTACTGGGGCCACTGGCTGTCGCAGCTCGCCCACGAGCCGCGGCTGGTGGCGGCGTCCGTCACGGTGGAGGCGGCCCCGGACACCGGTGAGCGCCTGCGCCGCGAGGTCGAGGGCAACATCGCCGGAGACGCGCCGGAGCTCTCCAAGTACGTGCTCCGCGAAGTGGTCGAGACGTACCCCGTTGGCTCGGCCCAGTTGGCGACGCGCGTGGCCCTGACCTACTCGGGTGCGGGCGTCCACGCGGGCGGTCGCAAGACCGCGGCCGACATGGCCCTCGAACTCGGCACCCGGGTACCGGGCTTGGCGAACGGCCTGCAAATGACCGGGGCCGGCCCCGCCCGGCCGATGGGTGCCGAGGAACTGGCCGAGGCGGTCCGCGTCGCGTACGACCCGAGCGTCGCCGGCCTCATCGAACAGGCCCGCGCCACCGGCGGATCCCAGCTCACCTGGAACGAGGCGGGGCCCATCGCCTCCCAGGAGTCGTGGGACCACTACCGGCACGACGGCGCCTTCTCGATCACCTGGTCGATGTCCGAGGCACCGCGCGGCGAGGTGTACGCCAACGTCCTCACGCGCCTGGTCGCCCCGCACGCCGACATCACCCGCAAGCGCATCACGCTGCTCTACCGCCCGCACGACGCCGGTACCGCCGCGCGCCTGGTCGAACGCGACCGCAAGGACGCCCTGTTCCGCGCCCAGCAGGGCAAGATGATCCAGGCCCGCGACTCGGCCGCGGTCAGCGCCGCCGACCAGTCGGCCCGCGAAGAGGCCACCGGCGCCGGCCTCGTGCGCTTCGGGATGCTGGTCACCGCGACCGTCTCCAACTACGAGGACCTCGAAGTCGCCAACGCCGCCATCGACAACCTGTCGGCCACCGCGCGACTCCAACTGCGGCGCGTCTACGGCTCGCAGGCGTCCGCGTTCGCCGCCGCGCTGCCCCTGGGGCTTGTCCTCCCCAATCACCTCAAGGTGCCCCAGCAACTGCGGGAGGCGATGTGAGCAGGCAGCGCAGGCAACCGGTCGAGCGGCGTGAGCGCGTACCCCGCGGCGGCGGCGGCCGACCGGGGCCCCGGGGTTGGCTCGGCCGCGGGGCGGGCGCCGCCTCCTACGTCGAGGCAGTGCCGGAATGGCGCGGCACCACCGTGCAGGTCTGCGGCATGTGGCCGTTCGGCGCGGGGTCCGGTACGCCGGTCACCGGCGTACCGCTCGGCCGGACGCTCACCAGCGGCGCCACCCTGTGCTGCGACCCCATCAGCTGGTTCCAGCGCGCCAAACTCCTGCTCAACCCTAGCGAGTTCGTGCTCGGCAAGCCGGGCCTGGGCAAGTCGACCATCGTGCGCCGCCAGGCCCTCGGGCTCGCCGGCTACGGGGTGCACCCGCTGGTGTTCGGCGACCTCAAGCCCGACTACGTCGACCTCATCCACGCCCTGGACGGCCAGGTCATCACCCTCGGCCGAGGACGCGGCTCGCTCAACGTCCTGGACCCGGGGGAGTCCATCGACGCCGTCAACCGGCTCACCGGCGAGGCGCGCAGGGCGCTGATCGGCGACATGCACGGCCGCCGCCTCAATGCGGTCGGGTCGCTCATCACGATCGTGCGCGGCAGCCCGGTCACCGACCGCGAGGAGACATTGCTGAGCACCGCGCTGCGGCTGCTCGACGACAAGTACGACGGCGTCCCGGTACTCGGCGACCTGTTGGCGATGCTCCGCGAGGCACCGGAGCCGCTGCGCGCGGTCGCGCTCGACCGCGGAGACATCAACCGCTACCGGGACGTCACCGAGAACCTCGAATCCTCGCTCGTCAGCCTGCTGGGCGACGGCCGTCTCGGCGACATGTTCTCCAAGCCGACGACCGAGCCGATGAAGCGTGACCGGCCGGTCTGCTTCGACGTGAGCAGCATCGACGACGCCGAGACGCAGTTGCAGGCCGCGGCGCTGCTGGCGTGTTGGAGCTACGGGTTCGGCGCAGTCGCCGCCGCGCAGGCGCTGGCGGACGCCGGACTGGAGCCGCAGCGCCACTACTTCGTGATCCTTGACGAGTTGTGGCGCGTACTGCGCGCCGGACGGGGCCTCGTGGACCGCGTCGACGCGCTGACACGACTCAACCGCCAGCGCGGTGTCGGCGTCGCCATGATCACCCACACGATGTCCGACCTCCTGGCGCTGCCCACCGAAGAGGACCGGATGAAGGCAAAAGGCTTCGTCGAACGCGCCGGCATGGTCATCTGCGGCGGTCTGCCGAACGCCGAGATGCCCCTGCTCACCCAGGTGGTCGGGATGACCGCGTCCGAACAGCAGATGATCGTCGACTGGTCCACCCCGCCCGCGTGGGACGGCAGCGAGGGCGACGAGTCGCCGCCGCCCGGCCTCGGCAACTTCATGGTCAAGGTGGGTGGCCGTCCCGGAATCCCCGTGCACGTGGACCTCACCGCGGCGGAGCGGGAGGTCAACGACACCAACCGCCGGTGGGCGACATGACCGCGGTCCGCCGGCTCGTCGCGGTGCTCTTCGCGCTCTTCCTGGTCGCGGCGGCGGCACAGACCGTCCAGGCGGCACCGGCGGCCCAGTCCGTCCAGGCGGCGCCGGCATTGCTGCCGCAGGGCAACAACAAGAACCCCAAATGCGTGTACGTCGCCGAGGACATCAACGGGTTCGCCTTCACCTACTACTGCCCTGGCCCCGACGTCGGCGAATTCCTCCACTCGGAGAACGACTACTACGTCAACTGGGACGAGGACTCGGACAACTACAAGAAGCCGGGGCCCCCGGGGTCCAAGCACGGCCTCGGCCAGCCCTGTGACGAGGACGACCGCCGTTGGAAGCCCGACCTCGACTGCCTCGGTCCGCACGACTGGACCGGCATCGGCGAGTGGCTGCGGGGACAGGGCGCGCCCGGTCTCGTGAACGGGAACAGCCACCGGCTCGTCGACATGGACAACCCGTGCCTGACCCTCAAGGACGGTGCGGCAGACCTGTTCCCGAGGTGCCCCGACCCCACGGAGCCGAACGCCAACCCCTGCAGCCACATCAAATTCGACGACGAGAAGGAGACCAAGGAGACCGTCGAGCGGTGCAACAGGGAGCATCCGTGGTTCAGCTACTCGGGCAAGAAGCCGCCGCCCCCCAAGGCGGAGTGCCCGTACGTCGAGGGACCCGTCTCCGAAAAGTGCGCCGACAAACAGATCGTCGGGTCGGGCGCGTACAAGGCCCCCGCGGGTGTCGTGGGCCCCATGAAGACCGTCCTCGGCTACGCCGTCGCCCTGGTCGCGGTGTTCTGCCTTTTCGGCCTGTTGCGGCACCTGTTCGTGGGGATCTCGAGGTACAACCACGGTGACGCCCTCGGCGAGGTCATCGGGTCGATGACCTGGAGCCTGGTGGCCCTGGCCGGCGCCCCCTTCGTCACCTGGGCGATCTGGGCGGCCGTCGCATGAGTGCCACGCGCCGCCGCCGCGGCCCCAACCCGTTCTACGAGTGGCTGCTCGGCCTCGCCTGCGTCGTGATCCTCGTGGTGGTGGCCTTCGCCGCCTGGGGCGCCGCCGCGATCACCTCGGTCGTCGAGGACAAGCCGGCTCCGCCCGAGTCCCCTTGGCACATGGTCGAGGGCCTGATGCGCGGCACGTACAAGTGGCCGGGTACCGGGGCCTACATCGCGCTGGCGCTGATTCTGGTCGTGGTGTTCGGCCTGGTCGCCTACGTCGTCTATCGCATCCTCACCCGCGACGAGGTCCTGGTGGACCGTGCCATCAGGTTCCTCGCCAAGGACCGGGACCTGCGCGGATTCACCACGGAGGGCGTGTCGGGGATCGCCCAGCGGCTCAACGTGCCCGAGGACGCCCCGCCCGGGGTGTACCTCGGTAAGGCGGTGCGCAACGACCGCGACCTGTGGGGGTCGTGGGAGGACATGCACGTCGACATCTGGGGTCCGCGTACCGGCAAGACCGCGACCCGGGCCATCCCGAACATCGTCGCCGCGCCCGGTCCCGTGGTGGTCACCTCCAACAAGCGCGACGTCGTGGACGCGACCCGGATCTCCCGGCAACAGCGCGGCAAGGTCTGGGTATTCGACCCGCAGTCGCAGGCCGGGGAGAAGCCGACCTGGTACTGGGACCCGATGACGTACGTGGGCAACAGCATCGTCCGCGCCATGAAGATCACCGGTCGGTTCTCTTCCATCAACCGCCCCGCGCACGCACGTAGCGACGCGTACTTCGAACCGGCCGCCGAGGACCTCATCGCGCACCTCCTGCTCGCCGCGTCCGAGGACGGCAAGCCGATCACCCAGGTCTACACCTGGCTGACCAGGCCGAACGACGACGCCCCGGCGCGCATCCTGCGGGAAGCCGGACACGACATCTCGGCGGACGCGGTCGAGGCGAACATGGCCAGTCCGGACCGGCAGCGCGCGGGTGTCTACGGCACCGCGACGCAGATCATGTCCTTCCTGACGGCACCGAACATCACCGAGTGGGTGACGCCGGGCGCCAACCCGGACCGGCCCACGTTCGACTACAAGACGTTCGCGGAGACCACGGACACGATCTACCTGCTCTCCGAGGAGACGAACAAGGCCGCGGCCCCTCTCGTGCTGGCGCTCACCGCGGCGCTCGCGGAGGAGGCGGAGAACACCGGGATCCGCTCGCCCGGCGGACGGCTGCCGCTGCCCATGCTCTTCGTCCTCGACGAGGCCGCAAACGTGTGCCCGTGGAAGGCATTGCCCGACAAGTACTCGCACTTCGGATCGCGCGGGATCGTCATGATGACGATCCTCCAGTCCTGGGCGCAGGGCGCCGCGGCGTGGGGCGAGAACGGCATGTCCAAGCTGTGGGGCGCGGCCAACGTACGCGTGTACGGGGGCGGTGTGGCCGACATGAAGTTCCTCGGCGACCTGTCCAAGGCATCCGGCGTATTCGAGCCGGGCACCACCAGCATCACCTACAAGTGGGGCGATCCACGCGGCATTTCGCGCTCGTCCCGGCCCGAGGCGGTGCTCAACGAGGCCGACCTCGCCTCCATGCCGCGCGGTCGCGCGTTCGTGCAGTTCAGCGGAACCCCGCCGGTGCTCGTCAAGACCGTCCCGTGGTGGGAGGGCCCGCACGCGGCGACGATCCGGAAGTCCATCGCCCGCTACGAGCCCGGCCACCCGGCCCCGGCCGCACCCGTGCCGGCTGCCCCGGCGCCGGCCGCCCCGCCCCCGGTCCCCCTTGGGAAGACGACATGAGCGACACAGCGGCCGCGGTGGCCGAGGACGAATACGCCGAGGCCGACATGGTGTTCGCCTCGCTGGACGAGTTCGTCACCAGGTATGTGGCCCAGATCGTGCGCCGCCGCCTCGGCAGGTCGGTCGCGATGTGGTGCCCCGCTTGGTGGAAGCACCCCGAGGCGGTAGCCAGGTTCTCGGTGATGTGGCGGGCCTTCGAACACCTCAAGCAGGACCCCGCGTTGGGCCTGTCCACGTGGTGGCTGCACCACGCCGATCCGCACCTGCGCGCACTCATGGACCCGGACCGGGGGCCCTTCGTCCTGTGCGACCCGCGTGAGGGCCACTCGGACCGTCCGCCGGAGCCGCTGCCGATCGAGGCCTCGCCGCCGGCGATGTGGGACGACCCGGTCTACAGCGTCCGCCGTCGCGGGGAGGCGCGCTCTGACGAGTCGGCAGCGGGGGCGGCATGAGCGACCTCCTGGGTCCCGTGAACGCCCAGGCGGGACTGCTCGGGAAAGACGCCGCGGCGTTGGCCTCCTTCGGGATGAAGCATTTGGACAAGATGGCCGCGGCGGTGACCAAGGCATTCGACTCGCCGTCCGCAGGCATGAAGTCCGCGGCGGCCAAGAGCCAGGCCCCGGCCGCCGCGCCGGTGGTGGTGGTGAACGCTCCGCAGCTCGCCGCTGAGATCGCCAGCGAGCTCGGAGCCGGCCGCGAAGCTTCGCGGGGGTGACCGTGGTCCGCATCCTGCGCGCAATGGCGCTGCTCATGGTCCTGGTGATGACGACCGGCTGTTCGATCCTCTTCAAGGGCGACGACGGCGAAACCGTGAACATGGAGCCGGTGGGACTCAACACGTCGTTGATCCCGGAGCAGTATCTCGACATCGTGATGCGCGCCGGCAAACTGTGCCCGGAGATCTCGCCGGAGATGATCGCCGCCCAGATCTACCAGGAGGTCGCCGGCGGAAATCTGGATGCCAAAGAGTGGCCGACGAACTTGACGAGCCCGGCAGGGGCGAAGGGCATCGCGCAGTTCATCGACAGCACGTGGGCCGCGTACGGCACCGACGGGAGTGGTGACAACAAGGCGGACATCTGGAACCCGTTCGACGGAATCTTGTCGATGGCGGTCTACGACTGCGAGATCGTCCAGTACGTCAAAGACTACGGCAGTGCGGACATCCAGTCGCTGATTCTCGCCGCGTACAACTCGGGTCCCGGAGCGGTGGAGTACTACCGGGGCATACCCCCGTACCCGGAGACCCAGAAGTACGTCAAGACGATCAAGAAGAACATGGAACTGTTGCGCGTTGCCGTCCAAGGAGGCCCCGCGGGCGACTTCGGTGCGCGGGTCGTGGCGGAGGCGAGGAAGCACCTTGGCGTGCCGTACCGCTGGGGTGGGGAGAGCCCGAAGACCAAAAACTCACCGGGTGGGTTCGACTGTTCGGGACTGGTGAAGTACGTATTCGGCAAGCTGGGGGTGAAGCTGCCGCGCGTGGCGAACGCGCAGATCATGAGCGAAACCCCGCGCCGGATCGACGCCAAGGACGCCATGCCCGGCGACCTGGTCGGCATCTCACCCGACGGCAGCATGAAGGGCATCGACCACATCGGCATCGTGCTCAACAGCGAGCAGATCATCGAGGCCCCGAAGCCCGGCCTGAACGTGCGGATCGCGCCCATCAGCTGGTACGCGGGCAAGACCAAGTTCTACGTGCGGTACACCGGTCCCGGTGGCGGCGACGGTGCAAGCGGCGCGAAGGTGGCGCCGCTGACGGGGGCCAAGCTCACGAACGGGTATCACGCACCCGGGGGCTACGCCAACCCCAATGGGTGGCACACGGGGATCGACCTGGTCATGAAGAACGGCTCCACGGTCGGCGCCCAGATCAGGGCCGTGGCCGACGGTGAGGTCTACAGCGCGACCACCAACGGCTCCTACGGGAACCAGGTGATCCTGAAGCACGGGGCGAAACTGTACTCGCAGTACGCGCACATGCTGAGATTCATTGTCAAGAAGGGCCAAAAGGTCAAGGCCGGGCAGATCATCGGGTATGTCGGAGACAGCGGCAACAGCCACGGCGCACACCTGCACTTTGAGATACGCACCGGACCGAACTACGGCGACGACATCAGTCCCTCGGAATGGCTGAAGCAGAACGGGCTGAGCTATGGGTGACCGGTCCCTCCCACGTCGAACCCGTTCCGTGGCAGTGGTGTTGGCATGCACGGCCGCGCTGGCAGTCGCGTGCAGCGGACAACTGCCAGGGACGGAACGCGCGGCCTCGACCACGACGTCCTCGGGCGCACCCGAACCGGTGGGGCCCTACGGCACCGGGGCGGCTCCGCCGGCTCCCGGCCTTCCGGCCCCCGGCGTCACGGCCACCCATCCGAGTGTCTGGCCGTCCACGGAGGCCACCCCGACCTACACCGAGATGCACGACGACCACGACCACGGCGGTGAGACCCCGGCACCGCTGCCCACCCCATCCGTGCCGGTCGCCGCACAGGTCGACGGCAACGACCCGCTGGCGGTGTCCAAGGCCGCCGTGATCACCATGCTCAGCTCGGACACCACGACCGACTCCTCGGCGGCCGACGCGGTCCTGCGCGCCGGCGTGTACTTCACCCCGGAGTTCCTCGCGGACATGCGCGGCGTCATGCCCGGCGTACGTGAGGACCCGCAGTGGCCGCGGTGGAAGGAGCACCAGGTCCGGATGGTCGTGGAGGCGGAGTTGGCGGACGACATGGGCAAGCCGCCGAACACCGAGGTGGAGGCCTACCACGCTTGGTCGGTGACCACTCGGCCCGTCGGTGCCGACGGCTACAAGGGCGTGCCCGAGGAGGACGTGCTGTTCGTCACGATGAAGCGGGCGATGCCGGGCAAGCCGTGGCTCGTCTCCGACATCGAGTACAGCTGATCTGCCGGGACTCGCGCCGACATGCCGACTCGAACCAGGCACCAGAGGAAGGAAAGCGCCGACATGTCCGCAGGACCCGCGGTACGCGAGCGGTGGGGACGCCGGCGGTCGACGCGTCGCGCCGTCAGGCTGGGGTCGGCCGGCGCCGCTCTCCTCCTGCTCACCGGGTGCATGGCCTCGGCCGGTCCCGACGTCGACGACACCGGGGAGCCCTCCGCCTCGCCGGCACCGGGCGTCGTCGGGCCCCACAACCCCACCGGCACCCCGGCGCCCGCACAGGAGACCGAACTCGTCGCACCCGCGGGGTTCGACGCGTCGCGCGGATGGTCGGCCAACCAGACCGACCGCGTGTTCGCGGTGTCGCCGGCCGCGGGCGTGACCGTCGACCTGTACGCCGCCGACCTGGAGGACGGCAACCTCCCCGTGGTGATCGCCCGGCGGATCACCGACGGCACGGTGGCCTGGACGTCCACGCCGCTCAAGGTCCTCGACACCGACGACCTGCCGACGGTGCGCATCGTCGACGGCGGCCAGGGACTGTACGCGGTGGTCGTGCGGGTGGGCACGCTGCCCGCCGACGGGGTCTCCAGGGCCCGGCAACTCGTCGTCGCCGACTCGTTCAGGCTGGTCGGCGACGGGCCCGACAAGGCTCCGGCGCAGCACCTGGAGCACGTCGTGGAGGACGCGGCCGACGTGGGCATCGCGGTGGGCGACGGCGGCGTGCTCATCACGCCGCCGAGGCCGCGGACCGAGGAGCCGCCGCCCACCACGACGTGGGACCCGATGACCGGCGCCACGGCCGACGTGCCGTACAGCGCGGAGCACCCGGCCGCCGGCTGCCCCGCCGACAGCTGGACCTGCATGGTGCGCGACACGCCCCGGGCCGCCACGGCGGTCGGACCGCTGTTCGTCGAACAGGCCTCGAGCTCCGGGGGATTCGCGTTCGGCGTCATGGGACGGTGGCGCAGCCCGCAGGTCGCACCCCCGAACCGCGGGCAGGGCACGGTGGTCGGCTTGTCCCGGACCGTGGTCGTCGCGATGTGGCGCACCGACGAGAACTCCCCGCCGCTGTACGCCGCCCACGACCTCGCCACCGGCGCGGTGCTCGCCTCCGCCGAATGCGCGGCGGGCACCGAGGCGACGAGCATGCTGACCGACGAATTGGACCTGAGCGCCGAGACCCATGTGTCGCCCCAAGGCCGCTACCTCGTGAGCGGTCCGTTCGCCGTCGACCTGTCCGGTCGCAAAGCGGTCTGCGTCGCGGGGAACGCCGATGCCCGCGGCGTCTACCTCACGGCCGTGGACGACAAGGGCACCGCGTACGGGCGCCTGCTCGACGACGACAACGAGACCAAGGATTTCGCCGTCGTCCACACGGCGACCGGCAAGGTGGACGCGCTTCCCGAGAAGGTGCTCGCGCCGAGCGCGGTGACCGGCAACGGCACGGGCATCTTCGCCGTCGAGGACCTCGTCGACAGCTCGGAGGGCCCGTTCCTGGTGGTGTGCCCGGCGGGGACGGCACCGGCTTCGGCGTCACCGGCGGCCGGGGCGAGTCCGAGCCCGAACCCCTGATTCCCCGAGCCGAGTCCGGCCCCTGGCCTCTGATCCCGGCCTGTGATCCTGGCCTGTGATGCGGGCCTTCTGATCCCGGCCTCTGATCCCGGCTCCGAAGTCCGACATACCCGGATGCGCGAGCCGTCGGTCCAGGCCACGAGCCCACGACGAAGGCGCCGCCCGCCCCTTGCGGGTGGGCGGCGCCTTCGTTTCGTGTGGCGACGAGCCGGTCACTCCTCGTCGGGGGCCACCGGTGCCGGTTCGTCCTGCGCGTCGGCACCGGCGTCCGGCGCCGCCGGCGGCGGCGTGCCGGTGCTGCCCGGCGACGAGGTCCCGGCGCCCGCGCCGGGCGACCCCGAAGCGGTCGGCAGGCACACCGCGTTGCCCTTGGCGAGCATCAGGCTCGGTGCCGCGCGTACCAGCGTGGTGACCACGGCGCAGGTCCCCGGCAGCGCGGCGCGGTCGGTGAACACCGCCACCAATTCGTCGGGGTCGACGAGCTTGCGGTCCAACAACTCGCCCGTCGGTGTCTGGGCGACGACGGCGTAACCCACCACGTCCTCGGGCAGGTCGGGCACCTTCCAGGTCACCTGAAGGCGGCCCTCGGCGGTCTTGACGGCCACCGACCGGGCCTGGTGGGCGGCGAGTTCCTCGGGAGAGATGGGGGTGGCCGGCTGCGGTGCCGCGCTGGGCGGCGGTGGCGGTGGCTCCTCCTCCTCGCTACCGAGCATGACGTACGTTCCCGCGACGCCGACGAAGACCACGGCCGCGCTCAACAGCGCGATCGGGTGCCGCCACCACGGCGGCGACGGCTTGGTCGGCTCCTCCCAACCGAACTCGGGGTCGGGCTCGAAGCTCCAGCCGAAGTCGGGATCCCCGTCGGCCCCGTCGACGCCGTCCAAACCGCCGATGCCGCCGGTTCCGTGGCGCTCCTCGAAGGGGCCCGGCAGCGGATCGGCCGGGACCGGCACGGCCGCCGGCCGCACGGCCGAAGGCACCGGAGGGCCGAGGTCCGCATCCGTCGGCGCCACCGGCGGCAGCACCGAAGGAGCCGCCACGAGGGCCGCCGCCGGCGCCGCGGACGCCGCGCGCGCCATGGGCGGGGCGGACGGTACGGGCGGAGGCGCCGCGGGCTTCTCGAACGACATCGCAGGCGCGGAAACGCCCGCGTCGTCGTCCCACCACACCGGCAGGCTGAGCGCAGGCCGCACGAAGTCCGCGGGCGGCTCGATGCCCTGCTCGCCGACCCCCAGCGCCACCCCGGCACCGATGCCGGCCGGCGGCCGCCAGGTCGCACCGGGCCCTGATTCTCGCCCCGTGTCCACAGTCATCCCCTTGTCTCCCGCCGCAAGGACGCCACGAGTTGCCGCGGCGCGAGCCGGTTCCGCATCCGCGTGCGCAGACGCGGGCGTTCGGCCGAGCGGCTGACCGCCTGTTCGACCTCGGTGCAGGTACGCCAGGCCTCGTCGGCCTCCTCGGCCAGGGGTGCGCGGCCCGCGTAGGCAGTGTCGTTGACCAGCTTGGCCAACGGCCACAGGCGTTCGCCGACTTCGGCGGGCAACTTGGCCTCGCCGTACTCCGCGACCTCGCGTACCGTCAGCGCCCCGCCGGCCGGCATGCCGATCTCGGCAAGCCGGTCCCCGATCTGCCGCCAGGCACCGAACAACCGCATGTCCGGCGGCCCGTGCCGACGGCGGCGCCGGACGATCCCGGGGGCCACCGCCGCGAGGCCGAGTTGGCCGCCCGCTGCGGCGAGCAGCACCGCCAGCGGTACGGCCCACCACCACAAAGGTGTTCCCGAGCCGCCCGTGGACGGCACCGGCCCCGACGCGCCCGGGCGCACCTGGTCGGCGATGTCCGCGTCCTTCTCGGTCCGCGACGGCTCGGCCGGTGCGGGCGGGTTCACCGCGGGGGGAGGCACCTGGCCGCCCGGCGTCGCGTCCGCCGGATCGTTCTTCGGTGCTCCGGTCCGGCCGGCCTCACCCGGTGTCGGGAAGAACGGCACCCAGCCGACCTCCGCGAACTCGACCTCGGGCCAGGCCACGACGTCCCCGCTGTCCACCCGCCACGAGCCGTCCGGCTCGGCGGTGCCCCGCGAGAAGCCCACGACCACACGGGTCGGCAGCCCGATCGAGCGGGCCAGCACCGCGAAGGCCGCCGCGAACTGCTCGGACGTGCCCTCCTTGCTCGACTCCAGGAAGAACCGGAGGTTGCGGTACGAATGGCCGGGCACCGCCGTGACGTCGTAACGGTGCTTCTCGCGCAGCCAGTTCGCCAGGCGCAGCGCCTGCTGGTACGGGAAGGTGGCGCCTGCCGTCGCCTCGATCGCGAGCCTGCGGAACTCCTGGATCGACTCGATGGGCTCGGCGGCGGCGTCCACCTCCGGCAGCGCGGTGTTCGCCGTGTCGTAGACGGTGGGCAGTTCCTGGATGCGGTCCGGGTCGTACTCCGGGACGCTCGACTCCACCTTGTAGTGCATTCCGGGAGTCAGTTGCGCGTCGGTCGCCAGGGCCCCGCTGTCCGGGTCCACCGCGAGGTCCACGTCGCCCGGCACGTCGACCCGGGTGGGCCGGTCCGCGGCGGGCAGCCACACGCCGTCCAGCTTGTCGAGCGTGATCTGTTGCACGGAATGCGCGGCCTTGGCGTCCTCGTCGGACGCCTCGGGCACCCGGCCGCCGGTCGGACGCAGGCCGTTGACCGGGTACCACGTGACACCGTCGTAGCGGTCCAGGACCGTGAGCCGCCAGTAGCGGTCCGGCTCGGCGGGCCCGAGGACCCGGAACAGCGGCTGATCCGGCGTCAGGAGCCAGGCCGAGATGCGGTCGAGCGGGTTGACCGAGGCCAGGCGTACCGGCGGCGGCGGGCTCACTTTGTCCCGCAGGTCCGGCGGGGCACCCACACCGGGCATCTGCGGCGCCACGACCCCGGCGAGCACCGCGAGCACCGCGACCCAGGGCACGCCCACCGCGAGCATCCGGCCCGGCGACCGCCGGCCCGGCGCACGGCACACCAGCAGCAGGCCGGCCGCACCGACGGCGCCGGCGAGGACCGCCGTGTTGGAGCCGGGCGCACCTGTCGACAGCACGACGGGCACGGCGAGCATCAGCAGGCCGGGAACCGCGGGCAGTGCGGACGAGGTGCCCCGCAGCGCGAGTTCGGCGCCGACGAAGGCGGCGATCCAGACCCCGGCGGACACCAGCACGAGCAGCGCGGCGTCGCCGGGGGCCGGCAGCACGGTGGTCAGGATGCCGCGCGGCGCGTCCAGAACGTCCGAGCCGGCCCGGCGCAGCAGGTCCGGTGTCGGCAGGGCGTGCGCGAGGGCGTCGTCGCGGTAGAGCGTGGCGGACACCGCCACGCTCCACGCGAGCGCCGAGACCGCGAGGGAGCCGACCAGCGGACGCGGCTTGTGCTTGTCCGTCGGGCGCGACCACAGCAGCACCAGCAGGACCGGGACGGTCGCGGCCAGACCGACGACGGGCAGCACTTCGCGCATGCCGAACACGCGGTGGTACGCCAGGCCGGACACCGCCGCGAGTGCGGCGACGGGCACCAGCGACCAGAGCCGGCGCGCCCGGGCGGCCCGTGCGGACGACGAGGACACCGTGGGCTTGCGGGACTTAGAGCGCTTCTTGGCACCGCCGGGCGAACCGGTGCGCTTCCCGGCCCGGTTGCCCGCGGCAGTCTGCGCGTCGGCGGAGGAGGGGGCCGGCGCGGTCCCGCGGCCGCCACCGCCGGCGGGCGCGGTGGTGGGAGGTGGTGCCGTGGTGCTCATCGCATCGCCTCCCTGCGCCAGGCCGGGACCAGGTCGTCCAGCAGGTCGACGGTGAGCTGGGGCACGCCGAGCGCCGTCGTCGCGGCGGCGGAGACCCCGACGCGTACCACCAGCATGCGGTCGAATCGCCCGCGCATGCGCCCCAACCTCTCCCCGGGAAGCGGGAGTTCGCCGCCGGTCACGACGACGAGAGTGTCGCCCTCGCGAAGGCGTTCCAGGACGTCGAGGGCGTCCGAAAGTGTGTGTCGGCTCTCCGCGCTCACCAGCGAGAGCCGGTCGAGCACGTGGTCCGCGCCGGGGTCGTGGCCGTCGCCCAGCGGCAGCAGGCCGCCGCCGGTGAGCAGCCGCACCGGGAAGTGGCTCCGCGCCGCGGCCTCCGCGACGGACGCGGCGACGTCGACCGCGGTCTCGAACGCGCCGTCCCGGTAGGCGTCTTGGCCGGTGTCCAGTACCACGGTCGTGGTCGGCAGGCTGACGTCGATCATGCGCCGCACCATCAGGCGGCCGGTACGTGCCGACGAACGCCAGTGCACGCGCCGCATGTCGTCGCCGAGCACGTACTCGCGCAGCGAGTGGAAGGTCAGCGTGCCGTCCTCGGCGGTGTCCGAGGTGGGGCCTTCGAGGTGGTGCGTCCGCCCCGCGGGCAGCACCGGAAGAGGCACGGTACGCGGCCGCACGAGCAGCGTCTCGGCGGAGCCGCATTCGCGGACCCGGCGGGCCAGGCCGAGCGGGTCGCCGCGGACCAGCAGCATCGGTCCCACCTCGACGCTGCCGCGCTGGTCGGTGGGCAGCCGGTAGCGGGCCCGGACCTCGGCGCCGGGCGGCACCGGAGGCAGGTCGACGGGGAAGACGGGGACGCCGGCGACGCGGTCCTCGGCCCGCATCCCGCGCAGCGTGCGCGTACCGGTGTTGTGCAACACCACGACGCCCTGGGCGGTTTCGTCACGGGCCACGCGGATCGGCACGATCTCCCGGCGCGCCCGCACCGACGGCGTGGGATGCGTCCACACGAGGGCGAAGGCGACCGCGGCCAGGGCGGCGACGCCCAGGGCCAGGGCCTCGGCGTAGCCAAGGCCCCAGCCCACGGCGCACGCCGCGACCCCGGTGCCGAGTACCGCGCGGCCGGAGGGGGTCAGACGGGAGCTGCTCAGGCCGACGGCGGCGGGTCGTACCGACCTCAGGCGGGCACCGGCTTCCGCGTTCTCGTCGTCCGCCGGAGTCCGCGGCCGCGCGGACTCCCGCACCGAGGTCATGCGCGTGCCTTCGCCATGCCCCCGAGTGCGGGTGCGGGGACGGCGGAGAGCACGTCGGCGAGCACCGACTCGGCCGTCCAACCCGCCAACTCGGCGTCCGGGGACAGAAGCAGACGGTGGGTCAGGACCGGGGCGGCGAGCGCCTTGATGTCCTCGGGGAGCAGGTGCGCGCGCTCCTGCGACGCGGCGCGCACGCGGGCCGCGCGGATCAGCGACACGCTGCCGCGCGGGCCGGCACCCAGCCGCGTGTGCGGGGACGTGCGGGTGGCCTGCGCGATGCGTACCGCGTAGTCGACGACGGGCTCCGACGCCATCACCCGCTGCCGGGCGACCTCGATGAACTCGCCGATGTGGTGCGCCGCGGCGATGGCCGGCAGCGACTCGACGGCGGGTGCGCCGGCCGTTCCCGAAGCCACCGCCACTTCGGAGCGGTGGTCCGGGTAGCCGACGGTGACGCGCATCAGGAAGCGGTCCAACTGCGCCTCGGGAAGCGGGTACGTGCCCGACATGTCCACCGGGTTCTGGGTCGCGACCACCATGAACGGCCGCGGGACCGGGTGCGCGACACCGTCGACGGT
Source organism: Streptodolium elevatio (assembly GCF_040649515.1). Taxonomy (GTDB): domain Bacteria; phylum Actinomycetota; class Actinomycetes; order Streptomycetales; family Streptomycetaceae; genus Yinghuangia; species Yinghuangia elevatio. The sequence goes on along the minus strand of NZ_JBEZFP010000001.1, from coordinate 22,981 downwards.
GACGCGGCCCTCCTCCATGACCTCCAGCAGCGCCGACTGCGTCTTGGGCGACGCCCGGTTGATCTCGTCGCCGATGACGATGTTGGCGAACACCGGCCCCGGCAGGAACTCGAAGGTGTTGGTGGTCTGCCGGAACATCGACACACCGGTGATGTCGGACGGCAGCAGGTCCGGAGTGAACTGCACGCGCTGCCACTGCGCGTCGAGCGACGCCGCGAGCGCCCGGGCAAGGGTCGTCTTGCCGGTGCCGGGCACGTCCTCGACGAGCAGGTGGCCCTCGGCGAAGAGGCAGGTGAGCGCGAGTTCGACGACATCGCGCTTGCCCATGACGACGCGCTCGACGTTGTCGGCGAGCGCGTGGAAGCACTCGCGGAACAGGCGCAGGGCGTCCGGCGCGTGGAAGTGCACGGCAGGCGACGGGCCGGGGGACGACGAGGGCGGGCCGAGGGGCGCCGTCGGGGACCCGGCCGCCGGGTGGGGGATGGTGCTCACGGCACTCCTGAGGTGGGAGTCGAGATTGCGAACGGTCTTCGGGGGGCCGGTCCGTGGACCTGGTCGAGGGCCCGCCCGGGGTCGGTCGTCGGATGAGTGGTGGCCGGGATCCGGGTCCCGCAGGGGCGGTGTCAGGCAGGAAGCACCGCCCGCGCGGGACCCGGTCCGCGCGCCCGGGCGATCACATGGCCGTGTCGTGGTCCGGACGGCGGCTGGGCGCGATGGCAGCGGCGAGAGCCACCGCGCCGTCACCGTCCCCCGGGCCGGAGGGAGACGGAGTCGGGGGGTAGGGCGCGGATCCGGGGAGCTCCGGAGGCGCGTCGAGCGTGACGTTGCTGACCTTGCCGTAGTTGAGGGTGATGGTCAGCGTGGCCGGAGCCGACGCCGTGGAACCACCCTTGCTCTTGGCGGTGACCTTGAACGTGTACGAGCCGCTGACGCCGCCGACGGACAACGTGACAGATCGGTCCGTCGTCGTCCAACTGCCCTTTGTGGGCGCCGCTGCGGCGGCCACGTCCGTGCCGTCGGCCACCGTCGGGTGGTTGACGGCGGGCGGGTCGGCGACGAGGCCGCCGTACAGCGCGGGCGTGAGCTGGTCCGAACCGCCGCCCTGGACGGCGGCCTTCGGGGTGGTCTTCGCGCTGGGCTTCACCGACCACGAACCGGTGTACGTGATGGTCTCGCCCGCCGTGTTGGTCGGCGCGCCCCACGTGACCTTGGCCTTGTCACCGGACTTCGTCGCGGTGAGGTTGGTCGGCTTGCCGGGCGGCAGGCACGGGCGCACGGCCGTGGACCAGCCGGAGTTCATGATGCCGCCCGGGTACTCGGCGGTGATGTAGAAGCGGTACTCCTTCTCGCACGACCCGCCGGTCACGGTGAACATGAACGGGCCCTTGGGACCGACGGACGCGGGGGTCACACCCATTCCGGCACTGGTCCCACCGACGGTGTAGCGCAACGGTGTCGCGCCGGACGCGGGCTGGAACATCAGCGTGATCTTGCCGGCGCCCGACGTGGCCACCGGCGTGCCGGGCTTCTTCATGGCCGGCGGCTTCGTCGTGCCCGTCGGAGGCTTCGTCGTGGTCGTGGGCGGCTTCGTGGCGGTCGTCGGCGGCTTCGGGTTCGACGAGGTGGTCGGCGGCTTGCTGCTGGGCGTCTCGGTCGGCTTGTCGCTCGTGGCCGGGGTCGTCGGCACCTGCGTGGTCGGCGGAGCGGGCGGGTCCGGCGGCTTCGGCGAATCCGTCGGCGGGTCCGGCGGCTTGGGGGGATCCGTCGGGGGGTCCGGCGGCTTGGGGGGATCCACGGGAGGTGTCGTGGACGGCTCGGGATCCGGGTCCGGCGGCCTGTGCGTATTGGAGGGCTTGGGTGCCTCGGAGGTCTTCGGCGGATCCGGCCGCGTGGACTTGCTCGGGGGCGGGTCGTCGCCCCCGTCGTCGTCACCGGGACCCGGCGGCACGACGGGCGGCTCGACCGGGGGCACGTCGGGCGGCACCACCGGCGGTAGGCCCGAACCGTCGCCGGAGGGGTCTTCCGCCCCGCCCGTGGACTCGTCGTCCGGGCTCCCGGAGGGCGGCGCGGACGACGATGCCGCCGATTCCTCCGGAGAGGACGTGGCGCCGCCTTCGGGCACGCTCTTGGCCGGGGTGGGCGGGGTCGAGCCGGTGGCCGAACCCTGTCCCGGCCCGGGGGTGTTCTCGTACTTGCCGATCAGCTGGAGCTGGCCCTGCACGTTGACGACGGCGGCGGTCGCGCTGTCCTGGTCGTTGACCCAGAGCAGGCCGTCCCGCACGTACGCCTCGAGCTTGCCGGGGACGCCGGTGACCTTGAGCTGGTCCTCGAACTTCGCCTGCACGATGTTGTAGACGAACAGCGAGCCGGCCGAACGGTCCGGGATGTAGACCTTCGCCCCCAGAACCTGCGGCGGCGCGAAGTCGTGCGCCGGCACGGTCAGCGGCACCGCGGTGACCGAACCGCTGTCGATGTCGACCAGCGTGAGCGTTCCGGTGTCGGCGGCCAGGACGGGTACCACGGGCCCCTCGCTGAGGCCGGGCGCGAGCAGCTTCTCGGGATTTCCCTTCGCCATGTCCTCGGGCAGCTTGACGGTGCGCTCGACGCCGTTGCCGGAGACGATCAGCATCTGGCCGCCCTTGACGTCGGTGACGACGGGCCGGCCGGAGGCCATGGTCAGCAGCAGCGCGCCGTTCGGCTCGGCGACCTTGATCGGCGAACCGAGCTTGTCGCCGGTGACCGGCACCAGCTGTCCGGTGGAGGGGACCGGGACCCACAGGGTGCCGGCCGGGTCGGCCTGCGCCTCGCCGAGCGGCTTGCCGCCGACGTCCAGCGGCGCGCCGAGCGGGGCGAGGGACACCGGGTCGATGGGCCGGACCTGGCCGTTGGCGGCGTCCACCAGCCACGCCTTGCCGCCGCCCGAGGCGAGCTTGAGGCCGGGCGTCTCGTGGTCGAACGTCTGCGGCACGGTCAGCTGGGAGGGGTCGATGCGGCTCACCGTGCCGGTGCTCTCGTCGAGCACCAGGACCGTGTTGCCGTCCTCGCTCACCTGGAGCCGGGTGTCGTCGTTGCGCGGCAGCTTCACACGGCCGTCGACCTGGCCGGTGAGGCCGTTGACGTGGGCGACGTTGCCCTTCTTGTCGCTGGCGAGCCAGGCGCCGATGTCGGACAGGTCAGGATTCGCTCCCGCGGCACCCATGCCCGCGACGACCATCCCCGCGATCAGCGAACCCGCGGCGCCGAGCGCCACGGCGGTCGTGGTCCGCCCGCGCCCGGGCTTCAACGCGTCCCGGACCCGTCCGGCGAACACCACAGGGCGTATGCGGAGCATCAGCTGACCGCCTCCTTCTCCTCCGGCCCGTACGAACACACTCGACCGGTCGTGAAGTTCATGCTTGGCCCGTGGCGGGCCATGGTGCTATCCGGCGCACGCGCACGGGCACGCGGCTTTGGGACAGAGGGGCCTGAGAGGGGGTTCCCTCGGCGTCGGCGAGGGGTCAGGCGTCGTGTCCCGGGCGCCACGAAGGCAGGTTCCGCGGGTCCGGCGACGTCCCGTCCCAGTGCGGCGGTTCGGCGGAGACCGCCGGGTGGCTTCCGGAGGTGTCCGGCACCTCGGAGCCGTCGTCAGGGTCCTCGCCCAGCACGACGCTGATGGACCACACCGAGTCCAGCGCGTTGTGGTTCGGCGGGATGGAGAGCGGAGGCGGAGCCGGTCGCTTCTTCGGGCCGGGCGTCGCGGGCGGACCGGGCGGCGGCGCGGTTTCGGGCGGGGCCGCGGGCGCGGGCGGTTGCCCGGGCAGCAGGTCCGCGGGCAGCCGCATCGGCCGGGACCGGGACTTCCTGGGTTTCCTGGGCTTGCGCGGCTTCCCCGGGGCGCCGGAGGGCAGGGGGTGCCCGGGACTGTGGGACCGCGCGTTCAGGGAACGGCGGGCGCGCACGTGCATGCCGAGGGACGCCACCGACACGAGCGCCGATCCGGCGGCCGTCGCCATCAGCACCGTGTCGGTGCCGTCGCGCCCGTCGTCCGAGGCCGCCGAGTCCGTGCCGTTCGCGTCGTCGTCGAGCGACGCACCGAAGGCGGTGTTGGCGCGCGGGCCGGGGCCGGAGCCGACGCCGTCGACGGTGGCCCGGAGTTCGTACGGCACGACCTGCCCGCGTGCGGTGTCCTTCGGGTCCGTCACGCCGACGGCGATGTAGTACGTCCCCGGCAGGTTGTAGGTCGTCTCGTAGTCGGGCTTGTCCGCCTCCACCGTCCAAGGACCGCACCGGAGTTCGGCGCGGTTGGCGCCCGCGGCGAGCGAGGCCCGGCGCGGGCCGCCCGCCTCCGCCGGGCAGTTGGCGGCGCGTCGCAGCGGGTTGTAGATGTGCGCTGCCCACCCTGCCTGGGGACCGGCCGCGAGGTCGGCGGGAACCTCCAGGGTCGTGCGTACGGTCAGCGTCTGGCCCGCCCTCAGATCCACCCGCCAGAACGGGAACTCGCCTATCGCGACGGTCCCGCGAGTGGCGCCGGAGTCCGGGAGGCGCTTGGCCCCGGCGAAGGAGAACCCGTCGTCGGCGTTGGCGGGGGCACCCGCGCCTGTGCCCGGGACGGCGTCCGGGGCGACGAGGCCGACGACCACCTCGACCTTGAACGGACCGGTCGAGCCCTCCATCGGCCTGATGCCGTTGCCGATCCGTATGCAGGCCGAAGTACCGCCCACAGCCTTGCTGTTCGAACGCGCGCCCACGCTGATGACGTTCAGACCGTCGGATGCGTTGTCGGTCTTCGCGAGCCACGACTCGGGTTTGTCGCCTTCGCCCCAGCCGGCGCCGACCGAGAGCTCGGAACCGGCGAACACCTTCTGCGCCAGTACGGCCGTGGCGGAGACCTCCAGCACCTGGTCGCCGCGTTTGCCGACGCGGTAGAAGAGATCGCGGTCGGTGGCGAGCGAGTCGGTGTACCGGCCCGGTTCGAGCAGCGGTGCGTCGGCGCACCCGGCCGTCGAGCCCTTGGCCGGTGCGCCGCTCGCGGCGTACGGAGCCACCGCCCGGTTGTCGATCGCGTGGGCGGGCGCGGCCGCCCACGCCGTGAGGACGCCGGCCGCCAGCGCCCCGGCGGCGGGCACGCCGGCGTACCGCACGGCTCCGAGCACACGTGATCGCATGCTCGGCAGACTAGGAAGGGAACCGGTGCCCCGACTAGGTCCGATCGCGCACCTCGGGGCAGGTAGGCCCGGCTTCCGGATTCGACATCTGGCGATCGTGCACGCGGATGGGGGTCCATTGCAACCCTGATGCAACCCCCGACCCGGGGGTGTGCGTTGCCGGGGTCCGGATCCGAGACTGCACGCGTCACCACCGATCGGCCGCCGGTCGGCCGTCGGCCCCATCCTGGACAGCGGGTCGACGGTCGGCCGGCTGCCGTGCGGCATCAGAGCGCCCCCCGCTTTGAGGAGTCCCATGCCCCGCTCGAGCGCAGCTCCGCCGACCCCAGCCATGGGCGGCGGCCATGCCCCCGGCCCGACCGTGCGGCCGCCGGGCAGGCCTCCGACCGGCACCCCGCGTCCCTCCTCCCCGCCGTTGGCAGACGGAACAGGGCCGGTCGGACGCGCGGGCCGGGTCGGCGGTGGAACGGCGCGTGCCCGCCCCCCACGGCGGCGCGCCGTGTGATTGCCCGGGTGCCCGCAGGCAGGCGGGCGCCTTGGCATGCGGTACGTCGTGGCGGCGTGCTGGGCCGGCGCGCCGCCACGACGGACGGCTGTCGCGGCAAAAACGCGAAGCGCCTCGGGAATCCGAGGCGCTTCGCCGTGCTCCCAACCGCCTCGGTAAGCCTACTTGCCCAGGTGTACCGGCAGCGCCTTGTGGCCGTTGGAGATGAACGACTCCATCGGCTCCAGCTCCTCCTCCTTGACCGCGAGGGCCAGGTCCGGGAAGCGCTCGAACAACGCCGGCAGCGCGATCCGCGCCTCCATGCGGGCCAGCGGCGCGCCCAGGCAGAAGTGCGCGCCGAAGCCGAAGGCCAGGTGGTCCTTGACCGCGCGCGTGACGTCGAACTCGGCCGCGTCGTCGCCGTGCACCTCGGGGTCGCGGCCCGCCGCGCCGTACGCCACCAGGATCGCCTCGCCCTTGCGGATCGTGACGCCGCCGCCGATCTCGATGTCCTCCACGGCGTACCGCAGCGGCAGGTTCGCCACCGGCGCCTCGGCCCGCAGCGTCTCCTCGATCACGTCGTCCCACGAGGCCTTGCCGGACCGCACCAGCGCGAGCTGGTCCGGCCGCGTCAGCAGCGCGTGGATCGCGTTGTCGAGCAGGTTGACCGTGGTCTCGTGCCCGGCCGACAGCACCAGCAGCAGCGTGTCGATCAGCTCGCCCTCGCTGAGCACCGCCGCTTCGCCGTTGCCGTCGTCGTCACGCGCCGCGATCAGCCCGGACGTCATGTCGTCGCCGGGGTTCTCGCGCTTCTCCGCGACGAGTGCGGTGAGGATGCCGTAGATGCTGACCTGGCACGCCTGCATCTCCTCCGGCGTCGCCGTGGTCCGGAAGATGGTGTCCACCGCGGCGTGCAGCTCGGGCTGCGAGCTCTCCGGCACGCCGAACAACTCGCAGATCACGTTGATCGGCAGCGGGTACGCGAAGTCCCGCCGCAGATCCGCCGTCTCCCCCTCCGGGGTGGCCGCGATCCGGTCGAGCAGGCCGCGCGTCAGCTCCTCGATGCGCGGCTGCATCGCCGCGGTGCGCCGGGCCGTGAAGGCCTTGGACACCAGCGTGCGCAGCCGCTTGTGGTCGCCGCCGTACGCGGTGAACATGTTCTGCACCGAGACCCAGATCTGCAGCGGCCAGTCGGCCGGGATCTCGCCGTTGATCCACGCCGGCCAGTGCTGCCGCGTGTCCTTGGAAACGCGCGGGTCGGTCAGCAGGTCCCTGATGAGGGCCTGGCTGTTCACCGACCACGCCTCCACACCGCCAGGGAGTGCCACCAGCGTCGCCGGGCCGCGGGCGCGGAGCTCGTCGTTCTCGCCGTGGATGTCGCTGCCGAAGGGGTCGATGACGTAGGCGCCGGACTGCTCGGCCACTCTTTGCCTCCAGGCTGTGGTTCGGATGAAGCGGGATGCGGAGGAAGCGGTCGGGGGGAGGCGGGGGTCGCGCCCGGCGCCGGGTACGCGGCGCCGGATGCCGTCGCGTCCTTCGGGTGCACCGGCGGGAACACCACCGGGAGTTCCGCGAGCGCCCGGTGGAACGGACCGGGGCGCCAGCGCAGTTGTTCGGCGGGGACGGTCAGCCTGATGTCGGGGACCCGGTCCAGCAGGCGTTCGATGGCGACCGCCGCGATCAGCCGGGCGCTCTCCTTGGCGGGGCACGCGTGCGGTCCCGCACTCCACGCGAGGTGCGCGCGGTTGCCGCCGCGCCGGTGCGACGCCAGGGCCGGGTCGGTGTTGGCCGCGGCGAAACTCACCACTACCGGCTCGCCCTCGCGCAGGCGTACGCCCGCCAGGTCGACGTCGCGGACCGGGAAGTGCACGCCGTAGTTCGCCATCGGCGGGTCGCTCCACAGGACTTCGTCGAGCGCGTCGTCGACCGGCATGGTGCCGCCGGACAGGCTGCCCGCGAAGCGGTCGTCGGAGAGCAGCAGCCGCAGGCTGTTCGAGATGAGGTTCTGCTGCGGTTCGGTGCCCGCCCCCATCAGCAGCGTCAGCTGGTGGATCAGCTCCTCGTCGGTGAGCCCCGAGGGGTGCGCCATGAGCCACGAGGTCACGTCCGGCCCCGGCTCGGCCCGCTTGAGCGCCACGAGTTCGACCATGCCCTCGAAGAGCAGGGCGTTGGCGTTCTCCGCGTCCACCATCTCGAAGATGCCGGACATGCCGCGGACCAGCTTCTCCGCGGTCCCGGGCGGGCAGCCGAACATCTCCATGAAGACCAGCAGTGGCACCACGAGCGCGTACTCGCGGCGCAGGTCCGCCTTGCCTTCCGGGCCGAAGCTGTCGATCAGCGAGTCCGAGCTGCGCTCGACGTACTCGCGCAACTCGACCGGGTCGACGCGGCCGAGGCTGTCGGTGATCGCCGACCGGTAGCGGGCGTGCTCGGCGCCGTCCGTGAACAGCGCGTTGGGGCGGTGGCCCATCATCGGCAGCACCGGGTTGTCCGGGGCGATGCGGCCGTCCTGGACGGCCTTCCAGCGGCGCGGGTCCTTGGAGAACGTCTCGGGGCTGCGCAGCAGTTGCAGCGCGGCGTCGTACGACGTCACCAGCGACGCCTCCACCTGCTCGTCGAGCAGCACGGGTGCGACGGGGCCGTGGTCGCGGCGCAGGCGGGCGTACACGGAGGCCGGGTCGTCGGCGAAGTCGGCGCCGTAGAGCGGGACTCCGGTCAGACCGTGGGCAGGGCAACCGGGCGGCGGGCCGGCGGATTCGGTCTCCGCGGTGCCGCTGTCGGGGTTCGTGGTCAAGACAAGGGCTCCTGGCCGGAAAGGGTGAGGAGGTGGCGGACAAGGGCGATCAACGCCTCGGTGGACGAGCGCGGGTCGCGGGCGTCGCAGGTGACCAACGGGGTCTCGGGCAGCAGGTCGAGCGCCTCGCGGATCTCGTGGTCGGCGTAGCGGGGCGAGTCGGGGAACTGGTTGAGGGCGACGGCGTACGGCAGCCCGTGGTCCTCCAGCAGGCCCATCACCTCGAACGACTGCTCCAGGCGGCGCGTGTCGGCGAGGACCAGCGCCCCGAGGGCACCCGTCGCCATGTCCTGCCACAGCCGGGTGAAGCGGTGCTGCCCGGGTGCCCCGAACAGGTAGAGCACCAGCCGGTCGTTGAGGGTCAGGCGGCCGAAGTCCATGGCCACCGTCGTGGTGGTCTTGTCGGGCACCCCGCTCAGGTCGTCGACCAGCGCGCCGGCCTGCGTCATGCGCTCTTCGGTGTGCAGCGGCCGGATTTCCGAGAGCGTGCCGACGAACGTCGTCTTGCCGACCGCGAAATGCCCGACCACGAGCAGCTTCACCGACGTTCGGACGGTCGGGCGCAGGTAGACGGCACCGTTTCCGGGGCCGGACTGTGCGTCGCGCTCAGAGGCGAGCACGGAGTCCATCAAGCACCTCCTGAAGCAACTGGGCCTCGGGAAGCTCGGCCGCGGGGATGGGGGCGCGTGTGAGGATGTGGCCGGCGTCGACCAGGTCGGCCAGGAGCACCTTGGTGACGCTCACCGGCAGGCCGAGGTGTCCGGCGACCTCGGCGACCGAGAGCGAGCCGGGACGGCACAGTTCGACCAGGCGGCGCTTCTCCGGGGTGAGTCCGGACAGCGGCCGGTCGGCCGTCGCGATCACCAGGGTGACCAGGTCGAACGTGTTGCGGCTCGGGTGCGCGCGCCCGTCCGTCACGACGTACGGCCGGACCAGTCCTTTGCCGCGGCCGCCCGGGGCGCCGCCGTCGGGTCCCGGCGCCTGCGGGTCCCCGGCCGGCCCCGGGCGGCGGCGCCTCATGGGCGGCCTCCGAGGCCTTGCCTGGGCGGACTGGTCAGTTCCTTGCCGAGACGGTCGACCAGTTTCTGCATCGCGTACGTCACGGACTCCATGTCGACATGCTCGGACGCCGAGACCGCGAGGTACGCGCCGGTTCCGGCGGCGACCAGGAACACATAGCCGCCGTCGAACTCGACGAGGGTCTGCCGCCACCGGGTCTCCCGGGGGTCGGCGAACGCGGAGGTGCTGCGGCTGATCGACTGGAGGCCGGAGAGCGCGGCGGCCTGGCGGTCCGCCTCGTCGCGGTCGATGCCGCGCGAGTGGGCGCGCAGCATCCCGTCGGCGGACAGCAGGATCGCGTGCCGCGCCTCCGGGACCCGCAGGGCCTCGTCGAGCATCCAGCCCAGGTCGTTGTGACCGTGGTCGTTCATGAGTGTGCGATCCCCTTGTCCTGATCGTCGCCGTGTCCCTCGTCGCCGTCGCGCACCGCGGCCCGGCCGGAGCGGGTGCCCCGGGCGAACGCGCCCATGCGGGCGGCCGTTTCGTGCACGGAGCGGCCCCGCGCGGTGTCCGTCGCGACGGCGTCCGCGGCGGCGGCCGCCTCGGTGGCGGCGGTGGGACGCGCGGCCCGTGCCGCCGGTGCGGCGGCGTCGCGGCGCCTGCGCTTGGGCAGTCCGGCCGCCGTCGAGCCGACGACGTCGACGGGCATGGGCTCTTCGGGCTGACCGGCGTGCCCGTGGGCCTGCCGGTCTTCGCGGACCGGGCGGACTTCGTCGGTCGGGCCGGCTGCGTCGGCCGACCGGGCCGCGTCGGTCCGGCGGGCTGCGTCGGTCGGGTGGACCGGGTGGCCGGTGTGGACCGGGTCGGCCGCGTGGACCGGCTCGGCCACGTGTGCCGGGCGGGCCTCGTGGGCCTCGCGGGGTTCCGGGGCGGTCGGCCGCGGGGCGGCGGGGAGGGCCTGTGCCGGTACGGGCGGGCGGAGTTCGCGTACCAGCCCCGGCACGTCTTCCGGTTCGAGGTGGGTCAGCAGTTCGCTGGGCAGGAACAGCACGGCGCGGACGCCGCCGTAGGGCGAGCGGGTGTCGACCGAGACGCTGAAGCCGTACCGCTGCGCCAGCACGCCCACGACCGCGAACCCGAACTGCGGCGGGTCGCCGAGCCGCGTTATGTCGATGTACTCGTCACCGCCGATGAAGCGGACGGCGGCCTCGATTTCCTTGTCGTTCATGCCCACGCCCGCGTCGTCGACGACGACGCACGCGCCGTTGTGCGCGGGCTGGATGTTGACCTCGACGGTGGTGTTCGGCTGCGAGTGCCGGGTCGCGTTGTCGAGGAGTTCGGCGATCGCGAGCACCACGGGCTCGACCGCGCGGCTGACGACCGCCACCTCGATCTGCTCGTGGACCTGCACCCGGCGGTAGTCGCGGATGCGCGACTTGGCGCCGCGGGCGACATCCATCAGCGAGGACGCCTCGCGCTGGCGGCCGGGCCACGACCCGCACAGGACGGCGATGGCCTGGGCGCGGCGGCCGAACTGCGCGTTGGTGTGGTCGATCTCCAGCAGGCTGCCGAGGATGTCGGGGTGGTCGTACTCGTCCTGCATGTCCGAGATGGCGAGCTGCTGTTCGTTGGCGAGGCCCTGCAGCGCCCGCATGGCGCCCTTGAGGGCGGCCTTGGCGGACTGGTCGGCGCGGATCTGCGCACGGCGCACGGCGCCGCCGAACATCTCCTCTATGAGGTGCACGCTCAGCGCGTGCGACGTGCCTTCGAGCCGGGGGTCGGGGACCACGGGGCCGAACGGCCGGTGGTTCTTCTCCAGCAGCGGCAGACGGTCCTCGACGAGTGTGCGCAACGAGGTGTCGCGCGCCTCGACGCCGCCCGCCAGTTCCGCTATTCGGCGTCTGTGCGCGGCCGCGGTCCACAGGAGCCGGACCACCGCTCCCGCCAGGATCAGGGCCACCGCGACCAGGCTCCAGAACACCGCGGACGGGACGCTGTCTGTCATCGGATCCTCGGGAACGGCCACGTGGAGTGGGCGGGGACAGCAGGGCGCCAACATCCTAGTCAGATCGATGACGTGCAGTCAGAGGCCGGAAACAGTCCGTGAAGTGACGATTTATCAGGCACCTCGGACATGCGCCGTCATCACACCACCGGCGCGCACGGCGTCGGTCCGGCCGCCGACCGGATTTTCGCCCCAACGTGTTGGCGGCGTCGTGAGCTGCACAGACGCGGGCGGGGCGGGAGGCGTACGCCGGCGTGTGGTGGGCCGACCGGAGCCCTCGTACGCCTGCTTTGTTGTCCGAAAGTCGTCGGGAGGGTGAATTCCCGCCGGTTGTGACGGACGTCTCGCCAGGTAGGGCCGCGGTGGCCGCCGCACGCCGGCTGTCCGCTACGCGCGGGCGGGAATCATCCGGCGGCGCCGTGTCGTTGGGGCGGGAAATCCGGTTCCCGACCCCAGGGGCGCGACCATGATCGTCGAATACATCCGCTACACCATCCCGGAGCCGGACGCCGCCGCATTCGAGGCCGCGTACGCCCGGGCCGCCGCATCGCTGCGGGCCGCCCCGCAGTGCGTGGACTACGAACTGGCGCGCTGTACCGAGGAGCCCGGCTCCTATGTACTGCGCATCCGCTGGACCTCCGCCCCCGACCACCTCGAGGGCTTCCGCAAGGGCGAGCACTTCCCGGCGTTCTTCGCCGAGATCAAGCCCTACTTCTCGGCCATCCAGGAGATGCGGCACTACGAGGTGACGGACGTCGTCGGCACCGGCGGCTCTAATCCCACGCTGTTCGAGTGGGCAGGCGGCGCCGAGGCCTTCGACCGCCTGTTCACCCGCTTCTACGAGCGGGTCGCCGAGGACGAGGTGCTGGCCCCCGTGTTCGCCGGCATGGACGCCCACCACGCGCAGCACGTCGCGGCGTGGCTCGGCGAGGTGTTCGGCGGCCCCGCGGTCTACAGCACCGATCTGGGCGGCCACCCGCACATGGCTTCCAAGCACCTCGGCAAGGGCATCACCGAGACCCAGCGGCGTCGCTGGGTCGCGCTGCTCGCCGACACCGCCGACGAGGTCGGGCTGCCGGACGACCCGGAGTTCCGCGGCGTCCTGGCGTACTACCTGGAGTGGGGGACGCGCATGGCGATCATCTACTCCGGCCCGAACCCGCCGCCGCTGCCGCAGACGCCGATGCCGCGCTGGGACTGGGGGCTCACCCCGCCCTGGAAGGGCTGACGCCGAAGGCCCCCGGACACGACCCAGGTCACGGTCTCGTGGTTCGCATACCGGGAGGAGCCGTTTCCCGGGACAATCCCCTTGCGGCCGTCCGACGCCGGCAACCGGTGCACCGGAAGCGGTACGGCGTCGGCGGGCCGCAGGGGAGGACAGCGTGAGGACGCCGTTGAGCGATCCGCAGCGGGTGGGGCCGTACCAGATCGTCGGGCGGCTGGGCTCGGGCGGCATGGGGTGGGTGTACCTGGGCCGTTCGCCGACCGGCCGCATGGTGGCCGTCAAGGTCGTGCGGCCGGAGCTGGCCATGGAGCCGGAGTTCCGCGACCGCTTCGAGCGGGAGGTCGACGCCGCGCGGGCGGTCGGCAGCCTCTTCACCGCGGCCGTCGTCGACGCGGACACCCACGGGGACCCGCCGTGGCTCGCCACGGTGTACGTGCCGGGCCCGTCCCTCGCCGAGGAGGTCGCCCGGAACGGCCCGCTCGCCGAGCCGCAGGTGCGCCTGCTCGGGGCGGGGCTCGCGGAGGCGCTGCGGGCGATCCACGCGGCGGGCGTCGTGCACCGCGACCTCAAGCCCTCGAACGTGCTGCTCGCCCCGGACGGCCCCCGCGTCATCGACTTCGGGATCTCGCGCATGCTCGGGGCCGCCGGGCTCACGCGCAGCGGGATCGTGCTCGGTACCCCGGCGTTCATGTCACCGGAACAGATCACCGGCATGATGGTGGGACCGTCGAGCGACCTGTTCTCCCTCGGCGGCGTCCTGCTGTTCGCCGCCACGGGCGAGCAGCCCTTCCCGGGAGGCGAAGGCCACTTGTACCGGCTCGTCCACGGGGAACCCGAACTCGACGGCGCTCCCGACGGATTGCGCGAGCTGATCCGGCGCTGCCTGGCCAAGGAACCCGGCGACCGGCCGAACCTGGACGACCTGCTCGCGGAACTCCTCGCCGAGCCGGGGGCCGCCGAGCCCGCGGACCCGGCGTCGAGCGCCGAACACGCCCTGCAGGCCGGGGGATGGCCGTTCCCCGCCGTCGCCGAGACGTTGCGGGTGCACGAACTGCCGCCGCCGTCCGGCAACGCGGGCACGCCGGGCCCCACCGCCTCATGTCTCACCCTGCACGCGCAAACCCTGCTGGACGCCGGGCTGACCGGTGAAATGATCGTCGAGGCGATGACCCGTGCCGGACGTTGAGCACAGCCGACCGCAGGTCCACATGCTCGGTTCGGACTGGCGTGTGCTGCTGGACCGTTGGGCGGTCCGGCACCAACTGCGCACGACCGCCGACACGGTCTCGGTGACCCTGGAGTTCGACATCCCGTCGACCGAACGGCTGCTGACGGTGCGGTTCATGACGACGTCGAGCCTGCTGGTCGCGTTCATGACCAACGGGCGTACGCTGCGCCGCGACCAGTTGGCCACCGCGGCCGCGGCGGCGAACGCCTGGAACACCGAGCAGTTGGTGCCGATGTTGTCGGTGTGGGACGTACGCGGACCGCACCCGTGCATCGCCGGGACCTGCACAATGCCGCTGACCTGCCGCCTCACCCAACCGGACTTCGACGCGCTGGCGACGCGGTGGGTGGAGCACGGGCGCGTGATGTTCACGCGCTGTCAAGAACTGTTCCGGCTGTGAACCGGCCGCCGATAGAATGCGGCATTCCTCATGGGGTGGGGGCGCGCATGACCTGGACGCGGGGGCGGGGTTCCGCCGCGGTCGCGAGTGCGGCGCTGCTTCTCGCCCTGCCACTTTCCGGCGTGGCGGGCGCGAGCGCCTGGGACGCCCCGAACGCCGCGAACGCCCCGAACGCCTCGTATGGTCAACGTGCTTCACATGCCTCCGCGGCCGGGGACGCCGCCGGTGCGCCGGGGATTCTGCTTCCCGACGGATGCTCGGCGGGGGCTCCGGCACAGCTCGACAAGCCCGCACTGCGCTGCCTTGCCGAGACCGCGCGGTCCTCGCGCTCGGGTGCGGTCGTGGTCACGCTGACCCGCCCGCTGGGCCTGGTCGGTGTGGACGCCGGCGACGTCCGCGACGCCCGCGAGGCGTTCGCCGAAGGCCGGTTCGCCGTCGTGCTGCCGAGCGGGGACAGCGGTGTCGGGGGGAGCCTGCTGTTCACCCTGGCCGCCGATCCGGCCGGCCGGGTGGTCGCCCGCGACAGCGCGGTGGCCCGTCTCGACCCGGGCACCGTCGCGTTGCTGAAGTCGGCGGGCGGCTGCGAGGCGGTGTGCGAACTGCTGGAGAAGGCCCCGGCCGAGGGAGTGTCGGGCGAACGCCTGGTCGCCGAACGGCTCGCGCAGGAGAACGGCGGGCTGCTGATGCTGCCCACGCGCGGCACCGACGGCGGTGACGAAGGAGTGCCGTCCTGGACGCTGGCCCTGCCCGTCCTCGTGCTGGCGGTGGTACTCGCCCTGGCGGTGCCCTTCCGACGGCGGCTTGCGGCGCAACGCGCCTACGGCGGCGAGGTGAACGCGTACCCGGGGGGTGCGGCGACCGTTACGGCAACGGCGACCGCGCCGCCCCCGCCTCGGACCTCGGCGCCGCCGCGTCCCGCCGCCGCGGCGACGGGCGGACGGCGGCCGTCGCGGGGCGGGGCCAGAGGTGTTGGTCCGACGCGTGCCGCCACCGTGCGGACGAGCCTCCACCCGCAGGGGTACGTCGAACTCGACCGCTGCCTCGTCCGAGCCACCTGGGCGGACGCCGGAGAGCCGCCGGCCGTCGGGGAATCCGTCGACACCGTCGCCGCCGAGTCCGGGGCCCTGCTGGCCGTCCGGCCGACGCGACGTGGAAAGAACTGAGGGGGTCGTACTTTGCCCGGCAACCGCTGGGGACGCTCGGTGCCGCAGGACGCCACCGTGCTCCGACAGGTACCGCAGGCGGCGCCGCAAGACGCGTACGCCGACATCGACTTCGAGAACAACGCGCAGCGCCTGCCGCTCGTGCTGTGCCTGGACACGTCGAGTTCCATGGGCGGCACGCCCATCGCGACACTGAACGAGGCGCTCGGACAGTGGGCGAGGGAACTGCACGACGACGTCAGCCTCAGCGCGAGCGTCGAGGTCGCGGTCATCACGTTCGGCGGCACCGGGGTGGCCGCGTGGCGCGGACCGCATGTGATCCCGCCCGGGCAGCCGGGCACGCCCTTCGTCCCCGCCCACCAGTTCCAGGCGCCGAGCCTGGTCGCGTCCGGCGTCACGCTGCTGACCGAGGCCGTCGAACTGGCCATGCAGATCGTCGCGGCGCGCAAGCAGGAACTGCGGCAGGCCGGACTCCAGTACTACCGGCCGCAGATCTGCCTCATGACCGACGGCTTGCCGACCGACACCCAGGGGCAACTGACCGACACCTGGCAGCGGTTGGTACCCGTGCTGGCCTCCGAGCAGGAGAAGCGGCACTTCCGGCTGTACGCGATAGGCGTCGGCGGGATCACCCCGCAGGGCCTCGACGTGCTGCGGGCGCTCGCACCGGCGTTCCACGCGCAGTTGCAGGGGTTCCCGTTCCGCGAACTGCTGGCGATGATGTCGGCGAGTGCGAACGCCGAGCAAAAGGGCGCGGGCGACGAGGTGTTCGAGAAGATCTTCCACCAGTTCCGCACCCAGCGCTCCGCGTGGGAGCCCTGATGGGGCCGGGGCCCGGGCCGGGGTCGGGCTTGGGGTCGGGGCCGCGCGGTTCGTGGCGTACGCACGGCATCAGCGTCGAGGGATACCGGCACCGCCGCGAGGGCGTGCCGTGCCAGGACGCGTGGGCCGAGGCCGCGACCGGACCCGAGCACGCCCGCGTGGTGGTGCTCGCGGTGGCGGACGGGGCCGGCAGCCGCCCGCAGTCCGAGGTCGGCTCCGCCCTCGCGGTCCGCCTGGCCACCGCGTACTTCGCCGAACGCATAGGCGCCACACGGTTGTTCGCGAACGGCTCCGGCGGCGCGGCGACAGACGGCGAGGCCGCGCACGCGCTGCTGGGCGACACCTTCCTGGAAGTGCGCGACGAGTTCCTGCGCCGGACCGGCGAGAACGGCGGGCGGCCGGACGACTTCGCCACCACGCTCACCGTCGTCGTCCTGGCGCCCACCTGGATCGGGTACGCCAGCGTGGGCGACGGATTCGCCATCCTGCGCGCCGGCGCGGACGGCGGCACCCCGCTCTACCACCTGCTGCCGCAGCCCGAGTCGGCAAGCGAATACAGCAACGAGACGGTGTTCCTGACGTCACGTGAGGCACCCCGCTGGATCCGCACCGAGTGCGTGCTCGACCCGGACGCGGACGGGGTCCTGCTGTCCACGGACGGCCTGGCGCAGGCCGCGATCTCGTGGTTCGGCGGGCGGGCCGTCGACCCGAACAAGTCGTTCGCCACGGCGGTCTTCCGCTCCCTCGACAACCCCGGGCCCGACCCCCGTGCCGACGAGGAGGCGCTCGCGGCGCTCCTGCGCTCGGACCGGCTGACCGCCCTCAACGCCGACGACAAGACACTCCTGCGGGCGGTGCGCACATGACCGAGCGGCGCCTGCGCGTGGGCGACGACGAAGTGGTTCTCAGCAGCCGGGACGCGCCGAAAGGCGGCGGCCAGGCTGCCGTGTACCCCCTCGACGACAACCCCGGCACCGTCGTGAAGCTCTACCGCGAACCGCAAGGGCCGGACCAGGAGCGCCGCGTCGAGCGGATGCTCAACCTGACGCCGCTCGGCGGCCGCCCGACCAACACCTCGCAGCCCCCCGAACTGGCCTGGCCCACCGCCGTGGTGCGCGGCGTGGACGGCGAATTCCTCGGCTACGCGATGCGGCGCTTCGGCGAACCCGAACACGTACCGCTCATCGGCCTGTTCACCCGCGCGCAGCGGCTGCGCTGCTTCCCGCCGCAGACCGACTGGCGGTTCCTGCTCGGCGTCTGCTGGAACCTCGCCTTCATGACCGCACGCATGCACCACGAGGGCCTGGTCATCGGCGACTTCTCCAGCAACAACATCGTCGTCGACGGCAACGGCTTCGTTACGCTGCTGGACTGCGACTCGATCGCGTTCACCGACCCGGCGAGCGGCGAGCACTTCCCGGCACTCATGCAGACCGCCGACTACTCGGCGCCGGAACGCCAGGCGGGCGGCCCGGCGTCGCCGCACACCGACAACTTCGCGCTGGCCGTGCTGATCTACCAGTTGCTGACGGTCGGCAACCACCCCTTCGGGGGCGTACCGCACGGGAGCAGCAGCGACAGCACCATCAAGGACAACATCGCGGCGAGTTGCTCGTACGTCGTCCACCCCGAGGCGGTGACGACGCCGCGCAACATGGTCGAGCCGACCGTCCTGCCGCCCTCGCTGCTGGCGCTCGCGCGGCAGGCCTTCGGACCCGGCGTGCACCGGCCCGAATCGCGGCCGTCGGCGGAGGACTGGCTGCGCGCGCTGGACCGCGAACGGTCGCGCGTGGAGACCTGCGGGGAACGGCCGCGGCACACGTACGGCTTCCACCTCACCACGTGCCCCTGGTGCGCCCGCGCCGCGGTGACGGGTCAGGACGCGTTCAACATGCCGCCGCCACGGCCGATGCCGCCCCCGGTTCCGGTGGGCACGCCGGACGTTCCCGAGGAGGCACCGGTCTCACGCACACTGGTACTGGTGCTGATCGCCCTGATCGCGGTCATCGCCGTGGTGGTAGCCATCGCAGCATCCGCCTGACCGGCCCGGAGGCGGCACACGGCTCGGCGACCGGGCGCCGCGCCGGGCCGGGCCGGGGCACACGCCGGGCCGGGTCACATGCGGGGCTGGGTCAGGTGACAGGCTGGGGTGCCCAACCGTGCCACGCCGAGGCCACCATGTCGTGCAGGCCGTACCTCGCCTCGAAGCCCAGCTCGCGCCGGATGCGGTCGGCGGCGGCCACCACGCGCGCGGGGTCGCCGGGGCGGCGCGGCCGGACGACGGCGACCACGTCCTCGTGGCCGGTCTCAGCGCGGATCAGGTCGACCATCGCACGGACCGATGTCCCTTCGCCGCGACCGACGTTGAGCGTCAGGGCCGCCTCCGGGTCGGCGAGCAGGCGGCGGGCGGCGGCGGCGTGCGCCTCGGCGAGGTCCTGCACGTGGATGAAGTCGCGGACGCACGTACCGTCGGGCGTCGGGTAGTCGTCGCCGAAAATGACCGGCGCCGCGCCGCCGCGCAGACGCTCGAAGACCATCGGGATCAGGTTGAAGACGCCGGTGTCGGCCAGCTCGGGGGCGCCCGCGCCGGCCACGTTGAAGTAGCGCAGCGAGGCGTACGCGATGCCGTGTGCGGTGGCGGCGGCCCGGATCAGCCACTCGCCGACGAGCTTGCTCTCGCCGTACGGGTTGATCGGCCGGCAAGTGACGTCCTCGTCGACCAAGTCGACGTCCGGCATGCCGTAGACGGCCGCGCTCGAGGAGAACACGAAGCGGCGTACACCCGCGGCGACCACCGCGTCGAGCAGCGTGCGCAGGCCCTCGACGTTCTCCTCGTAGTAGAAGAGCGGGCGGGCCACCGACTCGTCGACGCGCTTCTTGCCGGCCACGTGCACGACCCCGTCGACGCCGTGGGTCGCCAACACGGTGTCGAGCAGCGCGCGGTCGAGCACCGAGCCCACGACGAGCGGCACGCCCCCGGGCACCCGGTCCGCCGACCCGGTCGACAGATCGTCCAGCACAACCACGCCGAACCCCGCGGACTGCAGCGAGCGCACGACATGCGCGCCGATATACCCGGCGCCACCGGTAACCAGCCAACTCATCAGACCAGGTTAACGCCAGGCGGCCCCCGGCTGACCGCCAGGGTTTCTGCAACACCGAACAAATCGGGCTTGTGGCGACCAGGACGAAGGGCCGGTCGGCGGGGGCGGCCTCAGGCAAGGGCGCAAAGCGACCAAAGTCTTCAGAGTCGCCGTTTCGCTCCTTATGGCAACAAAACAACGGAGTGCAATAACACTCCGTATTTGCATGCATGCCTGTGGTTCCTGTTCTCGGCGACCGTTTACCCGGCAGACCGCACCCGATCACCGTGACTTTCGATTCGCGGGCAGTGTTGTTTACCATCTCTGATGGCCGTAGAACCGGCTGCCGCCAAGGAACCGGTTAACCTGGGCGGGTCGGCCAGGCCTGATGCCGGGAAACGGTGTCGGCGCCATGCGATTTAACTTCGCGGCACTCCAGGCGCGCCGCCGCATTGCGGGGTGCCTCATGCCGTCGTTTTCGGGTGCCGAGCACTCGGAAGCGGCACGACCTCCTGAGGACGGCCACGGTGAGACCCCGGCACGCGCTGCGTGTGACACGAGACTCGGCTCGTATCGCCTTGGATGTACTGCCGGTCAAGACCCAGCAGATGTTGGACAAGCGGGTGCGGCCCCAGGTGGCCAAAGCGCGATCGGCGGTCGTCCACAAGGTCGTGCACCCGGTCGCGGGGGAGGGTCGCGGCCGTGTACTGCACGCGTCGGTGCTCGACGGCCACTCGCTCAACCTGCAGGCCGTTCTTCCGCTCCGGGAAGAGATGGCGGCGGATGCCGCCTCCCTGTTCCTGGTGCGTGGAAGCAGCCACCACCGGGTACCGCTGCGCCTGAAGCAGATCAGTCCCGACGAGGTCCAGGTGGCGGCGACGACGCTGCTCGGCCCGCAAGCGGACGGCGTCGACCTGTCCGCCGGCCGATGGCGGGCACTGGTCCTGGTCACCGCGAAAGGGCAGCGCCTGCGCGCCTTCGACCTCGAGGGGCCGCTCGGCCCGACGGTCGCCGGCGGACCCACCCAGACGCCCCTGGCGAGTGGTCTGACCGGTCGGCGCAACCAGATCCGGCTGAGTCCTCTCGGTCTGCTCCGCATCGCGGTCGCCGACCCGGAGCCTCGGGCCGAGATGGTGCGGTTCGAGCTTCGGCACGGCGGGGCACTTCTGACATTCCGGGCTGTCGGCCTGACGCGGGCACGGCCGACTGCCGTGGAGTTCACGCATGACGGCGTCACCCGCACAGCCACGCCCGAACCCGGCACATCGCACCTCGTCACCATCGAGGTGCCGTTCGACGCATTGATCAGCGGTGCCGGGGCGGGCGAGCGGGTCTGGCAATTGCATGCCCGGCTGCGCGACGGCAAACGCGTGCTTCTGACCCGGGAACTCGACATCGTTCGCATGCCCAGGCGCATCTTCCGCATGAGGAAGCTTCTGGTCGCCACCAAGGGCGGGGCTCTGGTCCGCGTCCGACCGCACTACAGTTCCCGCCACCAATTCCGCATCGGCTGCACCCTCGTCGCCGCCGCCCGCCCCGGAGCTCCCTCGTGAAGATTCAGTACCTGCTGACCAGCGCCGACACGATGGGTGGCACGGAGCGCGCCGTGCTGACCCAAGCCGCGCTGATGGCAGCACGGCACGAGGTCGAGGTTGTCAGCGTCTTCCGGACGCGCGCCCGTCAGTTCTTCGCGATACCCGACGGCGTGCGGTTGCGCCACCTGATCGACGCCACGAACGCGGCGGCGCCCCGACCTGTCGCCGCCCGCTCCCTCGGTGCGGACGACTGTGTTTCGCTTGCCGCCTTGCCCAGCCGCTACGTCGAACCCGCGTGGGAGGCGGTTTTCAACCGCCTGTCCGACCTCGAACTCGAGCGTCTGCTCAGGGAAACCGACGCCGACATTGTGGTGACGCCCACGCCCGCGCTCATGGCATTGGCCGTGCAACTGGTCCCTTCGCGCGTCAAGACGGTGCATCAGGAACACCGGGTCTCGGAACTGCGGGGAATCAGCGGGGAACCGCTGCTGCGCTATGCCCCGGCACTCGACGCCCTGGTGGCGCTCACCGAGCCCACGAGAACCTGGTTTGCCGAGACGTTCGGGGAGTTGGCACCCCACCTGGCGACCATCCCCAACGCGGTTCCCGGTGGCTTCCGCCCGGGCTCGACCCGGGTCAACCCGGTCGTGGCGATGGCCGGACGAATGGTGCCGGAGAAGCAGATCCATCACGCGATCCGCGCCTTTGGGCAGCTCACGGACACCTTTCCCGAGTGGACTCTGCGCGTCTACGGGGAAGGCCCCAAACTGTCGGAACTGCGCAACCTGGTCGACGAGTTGGAGCTCAACGACAACGTCCACCTGCTCGGCAACGCGCCGCGCATGGACGAGGAGTGGGCGAGGGCGTCGATCTGCCTGCTGACCTCCAGGGTCGAGGCGTTCCCGCTTGTGTTGACGGAAGCAAAAGCCGCAGGTCTCCCGTGTGTTGCGTACGACTGTCCCAACGGCCCGGCCGAGCTGATCCGCGACGGGGTCGACGGTTTCCTCGTCGCGCTCGACGACGTTGACGGGCTCGCCGCCGCGCTCGCCCGCCTGATGGGCGACGAGGCACTCCGGAACCAGTTCGGAACCGCCGCGTTGGAGACGTTGGACGAGCTCTCTCCCGACCGTGTAGGGGCGGCTTGGGAATCGCTTTTCGGCGAGGTGGCCGCCCAGGCCGCCTTGCCCGGCAGCGCGGACGCCAAAGCCGACCGGTTCGCGCGGCACCTGGCAGGCACCTCGGGAGGAAACGCCGTGCTCGCGGCCGTGCCCTCCCACGGCACGCGCCGAATCGCCAGCTTCAGCTACAAGGCGCACCAGGTCCGCATCGAGGCACTCCACCCGAACCTGCGCCGCCATGGCGGGCAGGTGTGCTTGGTCGCCGATCACCTGTCGGCCGCCGATGTCATCGACCGCAACCTGCATTTGGTTCTGGACGTCTTGGAGAAGTCCGGGATCCCGTACATCTATTTCAACGACGGCAACCTGCGGCACCAGGTCGGCGTTGCGGAGGAGTACCGCCAGCAGGTGCTGGACGCGGTTGCCGAGCGATATGCCGACGAGGCGGTCTATGTCGCGGCGCTGAACGCGGGTGGCGGCGTCATGAAGACCGCCATGGCCGGGACCCTGGGGGCGTGGAACCTGCTGAAGGCGCCATCAGGCATCCGGGTCTTCCAGCCGGTCATGACCGACAACGGCACCGTGCGGTTCGCCGGGGTGTACGGGACCACCGTCTCCTTCTGGAGCGACTCGGAGGACGGCCGGGATCTTGAGAACCCTGCCGCGACGACACTGGGCCGCATCCTGCCCAAGGAGTCCCTGACTCCCGCGCTCCTCGAGGTGGCGGGCCGCGACGTATCCACTGCCGAGCCGTTCACACGGACCCTGGTGAGCTCGATCGATTTCCCGATCGACGCGGTGTACACGTGGGTGGACGGCAACGACCCCGCATGGAACGAACGTCGCAACAAGATGTTCGTCGCGAACGGCCTCACGCCCGCGGCCGAGGCGAACGGCTCCGCCCGCTACCGCAACCGTGACGAGTTGCGGTATTCGCTGCGGTCGATCGACATGTACGCCCCCTGGATCCGCACCGTCTAC